>NZ_DATCSC010000100.1:0-27385 GCF_036568685.1 Chitinimonas sp. | reverse complement strand
TCGTGCAGCAACCGCCTGGTGGCCCATTTCCTCGACCACGATCATGGCCGTTTCCTGGTCCAGCACCTGGTTGATGGTGACCATCATGCCCATCTTCATGAGCACCTTGATCACTTCGGCAGCCTTGACCGCCATCTTGTGGGCGAGGTCGGCGACCGAGATGGTCTCCGGCACATCGACTTCACGGGAGATCGGTTCGGTCGGCGCCTGGAAGCCGTGGGCATTGTCGTCGGCGCCGCGGTTACGGCTACCCTTCTTGCCACTCTTCCAGCCATTGCCGGCTGCGCCAGCATCGCCACCGCGGGTCTTGAGGCCACCACGGCGCTTGGCGCCATCGCCCCAACCATCCTTGGCCGGCGTGGCGGCCTTCTTCACATCGGCGGCGGCCGGCTTGGCATCCTTCTTGGCCTCGCCCGGCTTGCTCGGAGCGCGGTGCAGGGTATGCTCGGTCGACGCCGGCTTGGGCGCGGCAGCGGCTTCGGCAGCGGCCTTGGCGGCGGCTTCCTGAGCAGCCTTCCGGGCAGCTTCACGGTCCTGCTTGGCCTTGATGTCGGCCGCCTGGCGCTCGAACAGGGCGCGCTGACGCGCAGCCTGGGCCGCACGTGCGTCGAGTTCGGCCTGGCCCAGTACGTCGGCGCGCGACAGCGGCGCAGCAGCAGGGGCGGCATCGGCCACAGCCTCGGCCTCGACCTCGGCCACCTCGACCGGTGCTGCGACTTCCGGCTCAACCTCAACGGGGGCAGCTTCCACCACCGGCTCGGCCTCGACCACCACTTCGGGCACTTCGGCCACCACCGGTTCGGCCACGACTTCGACCTCCACCGGGGCCGCCACGGCCTCGAGCACGGCCTCTTCAGCCACCACGGCGGCGGCAGCAACCTGCTCGGGCTGAGCGGCAGCGGCGCTTACCTCAGGGGCGATTACCACGCGCTTCTTCTTGACCTCGACCTGGATGGTGCGGTTCTTGCCGCTGGCATCGGCCTTCTTGATCTCGCTGGTCTGCTTGCGCGCCAGGGTGACCTTGGGCTTGTCCATGGCCGAACCATGCACGCTGCGCAGGTAGCTCAGCAGCTTGGTCTTGTCCTGTTCGGTCAGCGCGTCGTCCACGCCCGACTTGTCAACGCCGGCGGCGCGCAGCTGGTCCAGCAGGTGTTGCGGCGGCATCCTGAGATCAGCCGCAAATTGACTCACATTCATCTGATTCATCCTTATTCCCGTCTCCCTGCCGCTTAGGCGTTCTGCTCGGACGACTGGTCTTCAGCAAACCAGTGGGCACGGGCGGTCATGATCAATTGCTTGGCGGCTTCGGCGTCGATGCCGGTCATCTCGACCAGCTCATCGACCGCCAGCTCGGCCAGGTCGTCGCGGGTGGCAATACCATTGCTGGCCAGTGCGCGCGCGATCTCCGGGCTCATGCCGTCCAGGTCCTGCAGTGCTTCAACGCTGTTCTCGACCTGCTCTTCCTTGGCGATCGCCTGGGTCAAGAGCGAATCGCGCGCACGGCTGCGCAGCTCGTTGACCAGGTTCTCGTCAAAGCCGTCGATATCCAGCATTTCCTCGATCGGCACGTAAGCCACTTCTTCCAGGGTGCTGAAACCTTCCTGCACCAGGATGTCGGCGACTTCCTCGTCCACATCGAGCGCAGCCATGAAGAGTTCGCGCACCTTGGCGTACTCGACTTCATGCTTCTGCTCGACCTGCTCCAGCGTCATGATATTGAGCTGCCAGCCGGTCAGTTCGGCGGCGAGGCGCACATTCTGGCCACCACGGCCAATGGCCATGGCGAGGTTTTCCTCGTCCACTGCCACGTCCATGCTGTGGCTCTCTTCGTCCACCATGATCTTCTGCACTTCAGCCGGGGCCAGGGCGCCGAGCACGAACTGGGCAGGGTCGGCCGACCACAGCACGATATCCACACGCTCGCCGGCCAACTCGCCGGTCACCGCCTGCACGCGCGAACCGCGCATACCGATACAAGTACCCTGCGGGTCAACACGCGGGTCGTTGGACTTGACCGCGATCTTGGCGCGTACGCCCGGATCACGGGCAGCACCACGGATCTCGATGATGCCCTCTTCGATTTCAGGCACTTCCAACTCGAACAGCTTGGCAATGAATTCTGGTGCGGTACGGCTCAGGATCAGCTGGGCGCCACGGCCGTCGCGGTCGATCTTGACCAGATAGGCTCGCACGCGGTCGCCCACCCGCAGGTTTTCCTTGGGGATCATGTGCTCGCGCGGCAGCTTGGCTTCGAGCTTGCCCACTTCGACGATGGCATTGCCACGCTCGATACGCTTGATGGTGCCGGTGACCAGGTGCTCCTTGCGATCCAGGAAGTCGTTCAGGATCTGCTCACGCTCGGCGTCGCGGATGCGCTGCAGGATCACCTGCTTGGCAGTCTGGGCGCCAATACGACCAAATTCGATCGGTTCGAGCGGCTCTTCGTAGAAATCACCAATCTGCAGGGCCAGGCCCTTTTCCTTCACGTCGGTGATGGCAAACTGGCGCGACGGCTCTTCATGGTCGTTGTCCTCGACCACCTCCCAGCGGCGGAAGCTCTCATAGTCGCCGCTCACGCGGTCGATCGAGACCCGCACATCAACATCATCGGTGTAACGCTTCTTGGTGGCCGAGGCCAGCGCCATTTCAAGGGCACTGAACACGATGTCCTGGGCAACGTTCTTCTCGCGCGCCAGTGCATCGACCAGCAACAGGATTTCACGACTCATTTCTCGAATACCTCCAACCGTATCGCTTTGGGCAAAGGCCCCAATCTCTTGAAATCTTTATCTATCCAGCAGCAATCGGATCAGAACACCGGCACGAGGCGGGCCTTGTCGATCTGGCTCAGCGGCACGGCCACGACCTGCTCGGGCGCCACCAGCACTTCGACCTTGCCGTCGACCACGCCGCGCAATTCGCCCTGCAGGGTCTTGCGGCCACCTTCCAACGGCAGGCGCAGCTTGATCTTCACCTGCTGGCCGGCGAAACGGACGAAGTCCGCCTCCTTCTTCAGGGGCCGATCCAGCCCCGGCGAGGAGATCTCCAGCCGCTCGTACGGCACGTTCTCGACCGTGAACAAATGGGAAAGGTGATTACTCACCTTCACGCAGTCGTCGAGCGTGATACCGTCCGGCGCGTCGATGAATACCCGCACCAGGCCATCCCGGCCCAGCTCAAGATCCACCAGTTCGTAACCCAGCCCCGGGAGCGTGGCGTCCAGCAAGCGTTGCATGTCCATAGCGTGTCGCAGAAATGAAAAATGGGCCCTCGAGCCCACTTCCAGATCACTGTAAGAATTGAAATCCCCGCTATTTTAGCGACTTAGCGCGCAAAACGGAACCCCGACGGCGTGTTGCATCTACCCAAGCGGGTGCTTGGTTGGCACTTGGCGTAGATTTACCTATTCCGGTACAGTGCCGCAGAGCGGACCTGGCTCCGCCATCCCTCAGCACAGACCGGCACGGTGCAGTGCCCAGAAAGCCAACGTCAGCTTGGCCACATCCGCGGGCAAACGCGGAACTCAGACAGCAACTCGGAGACAGCAGCGTATGGAAAAAGTCTGGTTGAACCAGTATCAGGCCGGCGTACCCGCCGAAATCGACATCAACGAATTCCAGTCGGCCGGCGAGGTTTTCGAGAAGAGCGCGCAGAAATTCCGCGATCGTCCCGCCTTTGCCAATTCGATCAAGTTCGCCAGCCGCACCATGAGCTACGGCGAAATCGAGCAGGGTTCGCGTGATCTGGGCGCCTATCTGCAACAGGCACTCAAGCTCGGCAAGGGCGAACGCGTTGCCGTGATGATGCCCAACCTGCTGCAATACCCGATCTGCGTCTTCGGCGTGCTGCGTGCCGGCCTGACCGTGGTCAACGTCAACCCGCTCTACACACCGCGTGAGCTCGAGCATCAGCTGAAAGACTCGGGCGCCACCACCATCATCATCGTCGCCAACTTCGCCCATGTGCTGGCCGAAGTGATCGACCGCACCCCGATCAAGAACGTGATCGTCACCGAGATGGGTGACCTCTTGGGCTTCAAGGGCTCAGTCATCAGCTTCCTGCTCAAGCACGTGAAGAAGATGGTACCGGCCTACAACCTGCCGCAGGCCGTCAGCTTCAACGGCGCCCTGAGCATCGGCCACCGCCACGAACTCAAGAAGGTCGACGTCGGCCATGACGATATCGCCTTCCTGCAGTATACCGGCGGCACCACCGGCGTCTCCAAGGGCGCGATGCTGACCCACGCCAACATCATCGCCAATATGCAGCAGGCCCACGCCTGGCTGGTACCGCTGGTGAAGGAAGGCGAAGAGGTCATCGTCTGCGCCCTGCCGCTGTACCATATCTTCTGCCTGACCGCGAACTGCATGGTGTTCAGCAAGATCGGCGGCCTCAACGTGCTGATCACCAATCCGCGCGACATCCCAGCCTTCGTCGAGGAGTTGGGCAAGTTCCCCATCACCTGCATGACCGGCGTAAACACCCTGTTCAACGCCCTCTTGAACAACCCCGACTTCCCCAAGCTCAACTTCAAGACCTGGAAGCTGGCCCTGGGCGGCGGCATGGCCGTGCAGCGCGCCGTGGCCGACAAGTTCAAGAACATGACCGGCGTGCCGCTGATCGAGGCCTACGGCCTGACCGAGACCTCGCCAGCCGCCTGCATCAACCCCATGAACCTCAAGGGCTACAACGGCGCCATCGGCCTGCCGGTGCCTTCCACCGACATCCAGATCCGCGACGCCGAAGGCCGCGAACTGGGCTTCGAAGAGCCGGGCGAATTGTGGGTCAAGGGCCCGCAGGTCATGAAGGGTTACTGGAACCGGCCGGAAGAGACCGCCAAGGTCATCGATGCCGATGGTTGGTTGGCCACCGGCGATATGGCCGTGGTGCACCCGGATGGCTTCGTCAAACTAGTGGACCGCAAGAAGGACATGGTCCTGGTGTCAGGCTTCAACGTCTACCCGAACGAGGTCGAGGACGTGGTGGCCATGCACCCCGGCGTGCTGGAAGTCGCCTGTATCGGCGTACCGGACGAAAAGTCGGGCGAAGTGGTGAAGATCTTCGTGGTCAAGAAGGACCCCGCCCTGACCGAGGCAGAGTTGCATGAGCACTGCAAGAAGAACCTGACCGGTTACAAGATCCCGCGCTTTATCGAGTTCCGCAAGGAGCTGCCCAAGACCAATGTGGGCAAGATCCTGCGCCGCGCACTGCGCGACGAGGAAGTCGCCAAGACCCCCGCCTGATCCGGCCAGCGCCCCGGCGCCGCATGCCAACGTACTGACGCGAACCCGCCACATGGCGGGTTCGCGCATTCAGGCGTGCTAAACTCAGCAGCATTAGAAGCCAACGGCCCTCAGCCCATGAACTTGCTCCCTTTCTTCAAGATGATGGCCGAACGCCAGGCCAGCGACCTCTTCGTCACGGCCGGTAGCCCGGTGCAGGTGAAGATCCAGGGCGTGCTCTACCCGGTCAACCAGCAGGTGCTGCAGAACGCTCATGTGCAGGCCTTGGCCTATGAGCTGATGACCGAGGACCAGCGCAGCACCTTCGAGGCCGAATGGGAAATGAACTTCGGCCACCTCGTCGAGGGTGTGGGTAACTTCCGTATCAACATCTTCAAACAGCGCGGCAACATCGGCATCGTGGTGCGCTACATCAAGGCGGTGTCGCCCACCATTGACGATCTGCGCCTGCCGGAATCGCTCAAGCAGCTGATCATGGAGAAGCGCGGCCTGATCTTCGTGGTCGGCTCGACCGGTTCGGGCAAGACCTCGACCATCACCGCCATGCTGGAGCATCGCAACAGCACCACCCCGGGTCATATCCTCACCATCGAGGACCCGATCGAATACCTGTACCCGCACCGCAAGAGCATCGTCAGCCAGCGCGAAGTGGGCATCGATACCCACAGCTTCTCGGACGCGCTGAAGAACGCCATGCGCGAGGCGCCGGACGTGATGATGATCGGCGAGATCCGCGACAAGATGACCATGCAGCATGCGCTGACCTATGCCCAGGCCGGCCACCTGATCATCTCCACCCTGCACGCCAACAACAGCTACCACTCGATGAACCGGATCATCAACTTCTTCCCGCACGAGGCACGGGAAAGCCTGCTGATGGACCTGAGCGTGGCGCTGAAGGCCGTGATCTCGCAGCGCCTGGTCAAGAACAAGCAGGGCCAGCTGACCCCGGCGGTGGAGGTGATGGTCAACTCCAGCCGCATCGCCGAGTTGATCAAGAACGGCGAGATCGACCAGATGAAGGAAGCCATGGAGCAGAGCCTCTACCAGGGCTCGCAGACCTTTGAGCAGGCGCTCTACAAGCTCTACCGCGATGGCGAGATCACCTACGACGAGGCCATGACCAACGCCGATTCGGCCACCAACCTGGCCTGGCTGATCAACAACGCCCAATCCCAGTCCGAGATCGAGGCCGAGCGCGCGCAGAAGCGCGTACAGGCCGAGCAGGCCGCCAAGGCCGCGCCCGAACCCGAGATCAGCTTCGACATCGACCTGCACTGACCCCTCCATGAAACTGCACGGCATACCCAACTGCGACACCGTCAAGAAGGCCCGTACCTGGCTGGATGAGCACCGGCTGGCCTACACCTTCCACGACTTCAAGAAACAGGGCGTAAGCACCGCCCTGCTGCAAGGCTGGGTGGACCGGCTGGGCTGGGAGGTGCTGGTCAACAAGCAAGGTACGACCTGGCGCAAGCTCGATGCTGCGCGCCAGGCCCAGGTGGTCGATGCCGCCAGCGCTATCGCGCTGATGCTGGAGCAACCCTCGCTGATCAAGCGCCCGGTACTGGAAGATGGCGACAAGCTGATCGTCGGCTTCAAACCCGGCTACTACGACGCCCTGACCTGACCCGCTGGCCATGAGCGAAGACCGTACGCTGGCGTTGGCCCGGCAACTGATCGCCCTCGACTCCATCACCCCGCAGGACGCCGGCTGCCAGGAGCTGCTCAAGGCCAGGCTGGCCGCCCTCGGTTTTCGCATCGAGCGCATGCGGCATGGCGAAGTAGAAAATTTCTGGGCCCGCCGCGGCGCTACAGGCCCCGTGCTGTGCTTCGCTGGCCATACCGACGTGGTACCCACCGGCCCGCACGAGCAATGGCATAGCGCCCCGTTTGCGCCGGAAATACGCGATGGCCTGCTGTACGGTCGTGGCGCGGCCGACATGAAGGCCTCGCTGGCTGCCTTCGTCACCGCCATCGAAGACTTCCTCGCTGGCCACCCCGACCACCAGGGCTCCATCGCGCTACTGATCACCTCGGACGAGGAAGGTCCGGCGGTGGATGGCACGGTACGCCTGGTCGAGACCCTGGCCGAGCGTGGCGAGACGCTGGACTACTGCATCGTGGGGGAACCCACCTCCAGCGCCGCCTTTGGCGACACCATCAAGAACGGCCGGCGCGGCTCTCTCTCGGGCCGGCTCACGCTCTACGGCGTCCAGGGGCATATTGCCTATCCGCACCTGGCGCGCAATCCGGTACACCAGGCAGCACCGGCCCTGACGGAGTTGGCGGCCATGGTCTGGGACGAGGGCAATGCCCACTTCCCGCCCACCACCTGGCAGGTTTCCAACATCCACGCGGGCACCGGCGCCGGCAATGTGATCCCCGGCGAGATGACCGTGGACTTCAACTTCCGCTACGGCACGGCCAGCACGGCCGAAGACCTGAAGCAGCGCCTGGAAGCAGTGCTGACAAGGCATGGCCTGGACTACAACCTGCGCTGGACGCTGGGCGGCCGCCCCTTCCTGACCGAGCCCGGCCCGCTCTCAAGCGCACTGCAGGCCGCCATTGCCGCCGAAACCGGCGTGGCGGCGGAACTATCGACCACCGGCGGCACTTCGGACGGGCGTTTTATCGCCGCCATCTGCCCCCAGGTGGTGGAGTTCGGCCCCATCAACGCCACCATCCACAAGCTCAATGAATGCGTGGCGGTCGCCGACCTGCCGCGCCTGTCGGCCATCTACCGCCGTACGCTGGAACAGTTGCTGGGCTGAGCCCGGCCAGCTTGCCGGCCCGAACCAGGAGACCTGCATGTCCACATCCCGTATCGCCCTCGTCACCGGCGCCAGCGCCGGCTTCGGCCTCGCCATCGCCCGCCGGCTGGCCACAGCCGGGCTACGCGTGGTCGCCACCGCCCGCCGGCAGGATCGCCTCGCCGCATTGGCGGCAGAGTTCCCGGAACAGATCCTGCCGCTGGAACTGGACGTGCGCGACCGCCAAGCCGTGGCCGAGCTGCCTGCGCGCCTGCCGGCGGACTATGCCGCCATCGACCTGCTGGTCAACAACGCCGGCCTGGCCCTGGGCCTGGCGCCCGCCCAGGGCGCCGACCTGGACGATTGGCAGACCATGATAGAGACCAACTGCCTGGGCCTCGCCGCCGTGACCCACGCCATCCTGCCCGGCATGGTGGCCCGCAATCGCGGCCTGGTGGTCAATATCGGCTCTATCGCCGGTGACTACGCCTACCCCGGCGGCAATGTCTACGGTGCGACCAAGGCCTTCGTGCATCAGTTCAGCCTCAACCTCAAATCCGACCTGCTGGGCACTGCGGTACGGGTCAGCTGTATCGAGCCCGGCCTCGCCGGCGGTAGCGAATTCTCCAACGTGCGCTTCAAGGGCGACGACGGCAAGGCCGCCGGTGTCTACCAGGGCACCGAACCGCTGACGCCTGAGGACATCGCCGAAACGGTGCACTGGCTCGCCCACCTGCCGCCACACGTCAACATCAACGTGATCGAGATGATGCCGGTCTGCCAGGCGCCGGGCGCGCTGTCCATCCATCGCCGCTGAGTTGCAGACGCCAACAAAAAGCCCCGCCTAGGCGGGGCTTTTTGTTGCACACGAATGCCGATCAAGCAGTCACAGCGTCCGAACTTTCCTTGATGTCCAGCACCACCTGGTCCTGCGCGTCGACGCTGATGGTCACCTCGCCACCGCCTGCCAGACGGCCAAACAGGAGCTCGTCGGCCAACGCCTTGCGGATCGTGTCCTGGATCAATCGCGCCATCGGGCGCGCACCCATCAACGGGTCGAAACCCTTCTTGGCAAGGTAGGCCTTGAGCTCGCTGGAGAAGTGGGCATCCACCTTCTTCTCGTGCAACTGGCTCTCCAGCTGCATCAGGAACTTGTCCACCACCTGCAGGATGATTTCCTCGGACAAAGGCGCAAAGCTGATGGTCGCATCCAGCCGGTTACGGAACTCCGGCGTGAACATCCGCTTGATCTCGGCCAGTTCGTCACCGCTTTGCTTGCTGGAGGTAAACCCGATGCTGCTCTTGTTGAGCGCCTCGGCTCCCGCATTGGTGGTCATCACGATGATCACATTGCGGAAGTCCGCCTTGCGGCCGTTGTTATCGGTCAGCGTGCCATGGTCCATGACCTGCAGCAGCACGTTGAAGATATCCGGATGGGCCTTTTCGATCTCATCCAGCAGCAATACGGCGTAGGGGTGCTTGGTGATCGCCTCGGTCAATAGACCGCCCTGGTCAAAGCCCACATAGCCCGGGGGCGCACCGATCAAACGGCTCACCGCATGGCGCTCCATGTACTCCGACATATCGAAGCGGATCAGCTCGATGCCCAGGGTATAGGCCAGCTGGCGAGCCACCTCGGTCTTGCCGACGCCGGTCGGGCCGCTGAACAGGAAGGAGCCGATCGGTTTCTGCGGGTTACCCAGGCCAGCGCGGGCCATCTTGATCGAAGCCGCCAGCGCATCGATCGCCTTGTCCTGGCCGAACACCACGTTCTTCAGGTCACGGTCCAGCGTCTTGAGCGCGTTGCGGTCGTCGCTCGAAACGTTCTTGGGCGGGATGCGGGCGATCTTGGCGACGATCTCCTCGACCTCCCCCTTGCCGATGGTCTTCTTCTGCCGCGACTTGGGCAGGATCTTCTGCGCGGCTCCGGCCTCGTCGATCACGTCGATGGCCTTGTCCGGCAGATGACGGTCGTTGATGTACTTGGCCGACAGCTCGGCCGCCGTCGACAGCGCCGCCGCGGTGTACTTGACGCCGTGGTGCTCCTCGAAGCGGTTCTTGAGCCCCTTGAGGATCTCCACCGTCTGCTCGATGGTGGGCTCGATCACATCCACCTTCTGGAAGCGGCGGCTCAGCGCGTTATCCTTCTCGAAGATGCCGCGGAACTCGGTATAGGTGGTCGCGCCTATGCACTTGAGCGAGCCGTTGGACAGCGCCGGCTTGAGCAGGTTGGACGCGTCCAGCGTGCCGCCGGAGGCGGCACCGGCGCCAACCACGGTGTGGATCTCGTCGATGAACAGGATGCCGTTGCGATCCTCGGTCAGCTGCTTGATCACCGCCTTGAGGCGTTGCTCGAAGTCGCCACGGTACTTGGTACCGGCCAAGAGGGCGCCCATATCCAGCGAATAGACGGTGGCATCGGCCAGGATGTCCGGCACCTCGCCATCGACAATGCGCTTGGCCAGGCCCTCGGCAATGGCGGTCTTGCCCACGCCGGCCTCGCCGACCAGCAGCGGGTTGTTCTTGCGGCGGCGGCACAGCACCTGGATCACGCGCTCGATCTCGGCGTCACGGCCGATGAGTGGATCGATACGGCCCTGCGCGGCGGCCTGGTTGAGGTTGAGCGTGAAGCTCTCCAGTGCGCCGTGGTTTTGCTGCTCGGCCTCGCTGTCATGCTCGGCATCGCCCTTGGGTGCGCTCTGACCACCAGCCTGCGGCGCCACCTTGCTGATGCCGTGCGAGATGAAGTTCACCACGTCCAGCCGGGTGATGCCCTGCTGATGCAGGAAGTAGACCGCGTGCGAGTCCTTCTCGCCGAAGATGGCGACCAGCACATTGGCGCCGGTGACCTCCTTCTTGCCGGAGGACTGCACATGCAGGATGGCGCGCTGGATGACCCGTTGGAAGCCGATCGTCGGCTGGGTCTCCACCTCGCCGGTCCCTGCGACCAACGGCGTGTGTTCGGCCACGAAGTCGGTCAGCTCGCGACGCAGCTGCTCGATCTTGGCACCGCAGGCGCGCAACACCTCGGCTGCGCTCTGGTTGTCCAGCATCGCCAGCAGCAGGTGCTCCACCGTGATGTACTCATGGCGTTTCTGACGCGCCTCCACAAAAGCCGTGTGCAGGCTGACTTCAAGTTCCTGGGCAATCATCAGTTTTCCTCCATGACGCACTGCAGCGGATGCTGATGCTGCCGTGAAAAATCCATTACCTGAGCGACCTTGGTCGCCGCAACGTCCTTGGCATACACGCCGCAGACTCCCTTGCCCTCGGTGTGTACTTTGAGCATGACACGATTCGCACGTTCATGGTCCATTGCAAAAAACTGTTGCAGGACGATGATCACAAACTCCATGGGCGTGAAATCGTCGTTAAGCAGCAGCACCTTGTACATCGAAGGCGGCTTGACTCGTGTCGGTGACTTGACGAGCTCAGTGCCGTCGTTGTGCTGTATGGCCATGTTCAGGAATCGTGAGAAGAGCGTTGCATCGGTAATCTAATTTTGGCGCGCATGGCCAGCTTTTCAAGTGATGTATTTCTCAGACAGCGCTCGCCTGGCGGCGCAAGGCACGCTTGACGGCCCTTGTGCCGCGGGGGTACAAGGCGAACGTTTGGATTCAAGTTGGTAGCTAGTACCGGCTGTCGGCTGTACGCGGTTGTCGTTGTACGTGGAAGTGCCAGTCTTGCGAGCCTTGAACCATAACAAAATCCAAGCGGCTCGCCGCTTTTACTCACAGCAACCGCAATTGAGGAATTAGTACAATGGCAACTGGTACCGTCAAATGGTTTAACGACGCCAAGGGCTTCGGTTTCATCACCCCCGATGACGGCGGTGAAGACCTGTTCGCCCACTTCTCGGCGATCAACATGAGCGGCTTCAAGACCCTGAAGGAAGGCCAAAAGGTCTCCTTCGAAGTGACCCAAGGTCCGAAGGGCAAGCAGGCTTCGAACATTCAGAACGCCTAAGCGTTCCGATAGTTTCATCAAGCCATGAAAAAACCCCGCGCAAGCGGGGTTTTTTCTTTGTCCAGGCGACGGGCGGTGGCCGCCATTCGTCTGGTACATCGCCAATCAGGCGAGCCCCTTCAGGGAGGGGCTTCGCGATGGCGACAGGTATTACATGCGGGCGATCATGGCGTCGCCGAAAGCTGAGCAGCTCACTTCGGTCGCACCGTCCATCAGGCGGGCGAAGTCGTAGGTGACCTGCTTGTCTTTGATGGCCTTTTCCATCGAGCTGATGATCAGATCGGCGGCTTCGGTCCAGCCCATGTGGCGCAGCATCATTTCAGCCGAGAGGATCAGTGAACCGGGGTTCACCTTGTCCTGGCCGGCGTACTTCGGGGCGGTACCGTGGGTGGCTTCGAACATGGCCACGTTGTCGCTCAGGTTGGCACCCGGGGCAATACCGATACCACCGACCTGGGCGGCCAGGGCGTCGGAGATGTAGTCGCCGTTCAGGTTCAGGGTGGCCACCACATCGTACTCGGCCGGGCGCAGCAGGATCTGCTGCAGGAAGGCATCAGCGATCACGTCCTTGATCACGATGCCGTTCGGCAGCTTGAGCCACGGACCGCCGTCGATCTCGACGCCGCCGAATTCGTTCTTGGCCAGCGCATAGGCCCAGTCACGGAAGCCACCTTCGGTGAACTTCATGATGTTGCCCTTGTGGACAATGGTCACGCTCTTGCGGCCGTTGTCGATGGCGTACTGGATGGCCTTGCGCACCAGACGCTCGGTACCTTGCTTGGAAACGGGCTTGATGCCAATGCCCGAGGTCTCGGGGAAGCGGATCTTCTTGACGCCCATTTCGGTCTGCAGGAAGCCGATCACCTTCTTGGCGCCTTCGGATTCCGAAGCCCACTCGATACCGGCGTAGATGTCTTCGGTGTTCTCACGGAAGATCACCATGTCGGTCAGGTCCGGACGCTTCAGCGGCGAAGGCACGCCGGCGAAGTAACGCACCGGGCGCAGACAGGTGTAGAGGTCCAGCTCCTGGCGCAGGGCCACGTTCAGCGAACGGATGCCGCCGCCGACCGGAGTGGTCATCGGGCCCTTGATGGACACGACATAGTCCTTCAGAGCGGCCATGGTTTCTTCCGGCAGCCACACGTCCGAGCCGTAGACCTTGGTCGACTTCTCACCGGCGTAGATTTCCATCCAGTGGATCTGCTTCTTGCCACCGTAGGCCTTGGCCACGGCTGCATCGACCACTTTCTTCATCACCGGGGTGATGTCGATGCCGATACCGTCACCCTCGATAAACGGGATGATGGGTTGATCGGGAATGGCCTGGCCCGGGACGATCTTCTGGCCGCCAGCGGGAACCTTGATATGCGATTGGGTGCTCATGCCTGCTCCGTATGGAAGGGTGCTTGGGGATAAGGCCGCTCGTGGCGACCCGGCTTAGTGGAATTGCTTAGATTTTGAGTTGTAGAACAACGTCAGGGTAAAAAGTTGACGTCATAAGCTTGCTATTATCCGGCAAAACCCCTCTTCTCTGCCAGTTGCATGCCCGATCTCATCCTCTTCAACAAGCCCTACGGCGTGATCAGCCAGTTCTCCAGCCATGAGAAGCACCCCACGCTGGCGGACTTTATCGATGCGCCGGGCTACTACCCGGCAGGCCGGCTGGATACCGATTCCGAGGGCCTCTTATTGCTGACCGACGAGGGCAGGCTGCAGGCTCGCATTGCCGACCCTGAGCACAAGCTGCCCAAGACCTACTGGGTGCAGGTCGAGGGCATACCGGATGAAGCCGCGCTGGCGGCATTGCGCCGCGGCGTGGACCTGGGCGACTTCCATACCCGCCCGGCCGAGGCCAGTCTGATGGCGCCGCCCGAGCTGTGGCCACGCAATCCGCCCATACGGGTGCGGCAGACCGTGCCGGACAGCTGGATCAGCCTGACCATACGCGAGGGCAAGAACCGCCAGGTCCGCCGCATGACCGCCAAGATCGGGCTGCCTACCCTGCGCCTGGTACGGGTGCAGATCGGCGACTGGACCCTGGCCGATCTCCCGCCGGGCGAATGGCGCCGGCAGGCCATCGATATGGCCAGCCTGCCACGCAGTACACCAAGCACCCCCTCTCCCCGCCGCCACCGCCCGAGGACCTGATGCTGATACCCGCCGGCCAACACCCCAAGGCGATCGCCATCGCCCACGCCCTGATCGAAGGCTTCGACCGCCACTACGGTATCTTCCAGCAGGTCAGCCGGGCCGCAAAACAGCGCTTCGAGACCGGTGACTGGCACGCCGTGCAGCGCGCTGCCAAGGAGCGGATACGCTTCTACGATGAGCGGGTGGATGAGTGCGTGGCCCGCCTGCACGAGGAATTCCATGCCGATTGGCTGGACGACGACATCTGGCAGCAAGCCAAGCTGCTGTTCATCGGCATGCTGGTCAACCACAAGCAACCCGAGCTGGCCGAGACCTTCTTCAATTCGGTCTGCTGCAAGATCCTGCACCGCAACTACTTCCATAACGACTTCATCTTTGTGCGGCCGGCCATCTCGACCGAGTACATCGAGTCCGACCCGCCCACCTACCGCAGCTACTATCCTCGGCTGGGCGGCTTTCGTGGCAGCATGCGCCGCATTGTCGAGGACTTCGGCTGGCAGTGCGAATTCGTCGATCTGGACCGCGACATCGGTTTTGTGATCGATACCGCGCTCGCCCACCTGGGCGGCAGTTGGCCGGAGATCGAGGCCAACTTCCAGATCCAGGTGCTCTCCAGCGCCTTCTACCGCAACAAGGCGGCCTACATCATCGGCAAGGCGGTCAACGGCAGTGTGGAGTACCCCTTCGCCGTGCCGGTGCTGCGCGACGACAGCGGCCGGCTCTACCTCGATACCCTGCTGCTGGAACCACGTCGCATCGCCGTGCTGTTCTCGCTCAACCGGGCCTACTTCATGGTCGACATGGCCTCGCCATCGGGCTACGTAGGCTTTCTGCGCTCCATGCTGCCCTTCAAGCCCAAGGCCGAACTCTACACCATGCTGGGCCTGGCCAAGCAGGGCAAGACGGTGTTCTACCGCGACCTGATGCACCACCTGCGCCACTCGCGCGACGACTTTATCGTCGCGCCCGGCATCCGCGGCCTGGTGATGCTGGTGTTCACCCTGCCCTCCTTCCCCTATGTGTTCAAGCTGATCAAGGACGAGATCGCGCCAACCAAGGAGGTCACCAAGGAGATCGTCCGCGACAAGTACCAGCTGGTGAAGCAGCACGACCGGGTAGGTCGCATGGCCGATACGCTGGAGTTCAGCAATGTGGCCCTGCCCAAGGCCCGTTTTACCGAGGAGCTGCTGGACGAGTTGCGCCGGTTGGCGCCCAGCCTCCTGGAGGAGGACACCCACGAGGTGGTGATCCGCCACCTCTATATCGAGCGGCGCATGGAGCCACTCAACCTTTACCTCAACCGCGCCACCGAGGGGCAACTCGAGCAGGCGGTGATCGACTACGGCAACGCCATCCGCGAGCTGGCGACCGCCAACATCTTCCCCGGCGACATGCTGTTCAAGAACTTCGGCATCACCCGCTACGGCCGGGTCGTGTTCTATGACTACGACGAAATCGAGTACATGACCGACTGCCACTTCCGCGAGATCCCCGAAGCCCCCTCGCCGGAGATGGAGATGGCAAGCGAGCCCTGGTACCCGGTGGCGCGTAACGACGTCTTCCCCGAGGAGTTCGCCCGCTTTCTGCTCGGCCCCACCGAGATCCGGCGGGTTTTTCTGCAGCACCACCGAGACCTGCTCGACCCGGTTTTCTGGCGCGCCCGCCAGGACCGCATCCGCGCCGGTCACGTGGAGGACTTCTACCCCTACCCGCCGGAGCTGCGCTTCTGCAACCGCTATACGCCTGGCAGCTAAATGGCTAAATGAAAAAGGCCCGCGATTGCGGGCCTTTCTTCTACCGTCCGACCAGCGCTTACATGCCGGTAAGGAAGATATTGGCCAGACAGGCAGTGCAGAGGCCGGCCAGGATGGCGGCAAACAGCGCGCGCATGCCGATGGCACCCAGGTTCTTGTGCTGGTTGGGCGCCAGGGCCGAGATAGTGGCCACGCAGATACCCACCGAGCTGAAGTTGGCAAAGGACGCCAGCGCGAAGGTGCCGATCACCGTGCCGCGCTCGCTCAGGAGGTGCTGCGACTTCATGCGTGCCATATCGAGGTAGGCCACGAACTCGTTGATCACGATCTTCTGCCCCAGGAGCGAGCCGATATGCAGCGATTCGCTCCAGCTTACACCCATCAGCCAGGCCACTACCCGGAAGGCCTGACCGAACATGTACTGCAGCGACAGGCCATCAAAGGCGCCACTGGTCGAGCTGACAATCCAGGCATTGATGCCCACCCAGTCGCCCAGACCATGCAGCAGATGGTTGCTGAGGGCGATCAGGGAGACAAAGGTCATCAGGATGGCACCGATGATCACCGACAGCTTCACCCCATCCGCCGTGCCATGCACGATGGCGTTGATGAAGTGGCCATGGTTGGCGTGCTCGTACTCGAGCTTGCTGGGCGCCGCCGGGTCGCGCTCGGTCTCGGGCAGCAGCATCTTGGCGAACAGGATGGCAGCCGGCGCGTTCATCAAGGAAGACAGCAGCAAATAGGAGGCGAACTGAGCCTGGGCCGCCGGATCGGTCCCGCCCAGGAAACTGATATAGGCCGCCAGCACCGTACCGGCCAAGTGAGCCAGGCCACCGGTCATCATGGTCATCAGCTCGGAGCGGGTCATATTGGGAATGAAGGGCTTCACCAAGAGCGGCGTTTCGTTCATGCCCAGGAATACATTGCTGGCCACCGACAGGCTCTCGGGGCCGGTCAGCCGCATGGTGCGCTTCATCAGCCAGGCAAAGGCCAGCACGATCTTCTGCAGCACGCCAAAGTGGTACAGCAAGGCGCTGACCGCAGCGAAGAAGACGATGATGGGCAACACGTTGAACACGAAGATAAAGCCCAGCTTGCCATTCGGTGATGCCAGCTCCTGGCCGAAGACGAACTTGGCGCCTTCCTTGGCGAAGTCCAAGAGGGTCACGAAGCCCACACTGATGGACTGGAACAGCTGCCGTACCGCCGGCACATGACTCACCAACAGGCACAGCGCAATCTGCAGCAGCATGCCATAGCCGACCAGCCGCCAGCTGATGGCGCGACGTTGCGACGAGAAGAGATAGGCCAGGCCGAGCAAACAGCTGATGCCGAACAGGGACTGCACAATGCTGAGCATGGGCCCGCACTCCAGATGGTTCAAAGCGGCGGATTCTACGAATCACGCCGCCCGGTTACTACAAGTTATTGAGGTTTCAGCGGGAGACGGGCTTTTGCACCACAGTCCCAGACGAGGCCAGCGAGCCCTGAGCCCAGTACAAGCCGCCGAAGATGATGGCAAGCCCCAGCACGTGATACAGCGCCAGCACCTCGCCGAGGAAAATACCGGCCCCCACCGCACCGAAGGCCGGGATCAGGTGTAGGAAGCCGGCTGCCCGGGTCGGCCCCAGCGTGGCAACGGCGCGCATATAGGCGGTCAGCGCCACCACCGAGGGGAAGATGCCCAGGTAGAGCAGGCTCAGGCCGTTGCTGAACGTGGCTGCCGGCAGCCCATGGTGGGCGACCTCCCATAGGCAAAAGGGCAACAGCATGACGAGGCCGATGGCGATGGTCAGCCACAGCACGGCAAAGCGATCCAGGCCCTCAGGCAAGCCACGCAGCAACAGGGTATACGCCGACCAGCAGGCCAAGCCCGCCACCACCCAGACATCACCATGGTTGAGATCCAGGCTCATCAGCCGGCTCAGGTCGCCGTGGCAGACGATCAGCAGTACACCCATGAGGGAAGCGCCCATACCGGCCCATTCGCGGCCGGCCAACGGCTTGCGCCAGACCACCCAGGCCAGCAGCATCACCATCAGCGGGATCAAGGCGTTGAACAGCACGGCATTGGTTGCGTTGGTGTGGTGCAGGCCGACGTAGATCAGGGTGTTGGAGGCCGCAATACCGTAGCCACCCAGCCAGAACAAGCGACGACGTACCTGCCAGAGTTTGCGGCGCTGCTCGACAAGGCGCGACCAAGCCAGGGGCAGCAGGGCCAAGAGGGCCACCAGCCAGCGGCCAAAAGCCAGCGTGACGGGCGCGATCTCGGCGTGCATGGCACGGGCCAGAATGAAGTTGCCGGCCCAGCACAGGGCGGCGAAGACGAGCAGCAGATAAGGCAAGGCAGCCGGAGACGGCAGCAGACGGCGGAACATGAACGGCGACCTCGGGTAGAGGGAAGAAGCGGCCCGCGGCTTGTGGCTGCGGGGTCGATCAGGCCGGCCTATGCCCCAGGGTGGCGGGGTCAACGGTCCGGCAGCACGCAGGCGGCACCAGGCGGCCTTTGCGCAAGGTCGCGGATTCTAAAGGAAAAGCGGCGAAAAGCCAGTGATATTTGTGCACCGCAGCAGTGCAATGCGCACCGTAACGGAGCGCCGCGCCGCCAAGGCTGGCGGTGTTCAAGGGCGATGCATTGCTTGGACTTCAGTGCGGTTACCACGCACCAAGCCAAGCAAGGATTAATTCCAACGCTGGAAGTTGGGCGAGAGCTGCAGCAGCTGGCCGATCTCGCGCCACTCTTCGGCCTCCTGCAAGAGTGCGGTATGGGTCAGCGGATTGGCATCCAGCCACTCGTCCGGCGCATCCAGGCGGAAGCCGTTGCGCAGTGCCTCCAGCTTAATCGGCGGCAGGGGCCGGTCGGTCCGGCTGCGGCAGCAGATCACCGCCAGCCGCAGCGACAGTACCCGCGCCCAGCGGTCCACGGTCAGCCCATTGCCCAGCTTCTTGAGCCCACCCTTGTGGCCGAGCACCAGCAGTGCGACGCGTGCCTGTTCATGGCTGGAGAAGCCCGGCATATCGGCATGCTGCAAGATATAGGCCGAATGCTTGTGATAGTTGGAGTGCGAGACCGACAAGCCGATCTCGTGCAAACGTGCGCCCCACTGCAAGAGGTTGAGGTCGACCTCCGGGTCCAAACCCAGGCTGCCGGCCAGTTGCCGGTAGGCAAACTCGGCCAGCCGTGCCACCCGTTCCTGCTGCGCCATGTCCACATGGTAGCGGCGCTTGAACTGGGTCACGGTCACCTCGCGCAAATCACGCTGATGCTGTCGACCGACCAGGTCGTAGAGCACCCCGTCGCGCAAGGCGCCAAGGGTGATACTCATCTTTTGCACGCCCAGCTCGGCAAACACCGCCGCCATGATGGCAAAGCCACCCGGCAATACCGGCCGACGGTCAGGCCGCAAACCGTTGAGCTGCACCGCATCGATATGCCCGGCCCGCAACATGATGGCGCGTAGCTTTTCCATGCCTTCGAGCGTGATGCCGCCGCGGCTCAGATCGTTCTGCTCCATGATGTCGCTGAGCGAGCGGGCCGTACCGGAAGTGCCGACTGCCAACTGCCAGTGCTCGCGACTGAAGTCGTGCACGATCGACTGCAGCTCGCTGCGTGCAGCCAGCTCGGCATCGCGGAAGGCCTGCCGGGTCAGCTTGCCATCGGGGAAGAACTTGAGACTGAAGCTCACGCAGCCCATCAACAGGCTCTCGGTCTTCAGGGGCTTGAACTGGTGACCGACGATGAACTCGGTGGAGCCACCGCCGATGTCCACCACCAGCCGCTTCTCCTTGCCAGCCGGTAGGCTGTGAGCTGCGCCGATATAGATCAGGCGAGCCTCCTCGCGGCCGGCGATCACCTCAATCGGGAAACCCAGCGCCGCCTCGGCCTTGGGCAGGAACTCGGCGGCATTCTGCGCCACCCGCAAGGTGTTGGTGGCCACCACCCGCACATGCTCGGGCGGCATGCCGCGCAGTCGTTCACCAAAGCGTGCCAGGGCAGCCAGGGCCCGGTTCTGTCCGGCAAGATCGAGCCGGCCCTTGGCGTCCAGTGCGGCGGCGAAGCGCACCGTATCCTTGAGACCATCGAGCAAATAGATCTGGTCGTCCACCACGCGTGCCACCTGCAGGCGGAAACTGTTGGAACCAAGGTCGACGGCAGCGATGGTGTGCGAAGGACTCATCAGGTCTTCTTCAAGCGAGCGGAATGGGCGGATTGTCGGAAGGGACGCCACAAAAGACAAGCCCCCCGCGCTCGCGAGGGGCTGTTGGCGCAAAAAAGACTTACTGGGACTGCTTTTCGATCTCTTCCAGCGGGCTGTGGCGCACGTCAATACCCTTGACCAGGTAGACCACGTACTCGGCCACGTTCTTGGCATGGTCGCCCACGCGTTCGATGGCCTTGGCGATCTCGATGATCTCCAGCGCCAGGCTGATGGTGCGCGGGTCTTCCATCATATAGGTGATCAGTTGGCGCTGGATGGCCTTGAACTCCTCATCCAGCTTCACATCCTCACGCGCGACCTGGCTGGCCACGCTGGGATCGAGCCGGGCGAAGCCATCCAGTGCACTGCGCAGCATGGTCAGAGCGATGCCGGACTGGTAGCTCAGATCCGACATACGCGGCACAGCCACACGACCACCCTCGTAGATGCCACGGGCGCGGTTGGCGATCTTGGCGGCCTTGTCGCCGATACGCTCCAGATCGTTTACCGCCTTGTTCACGGTGAGCACCATGCGCAGATCGCTGGCGGCCGGCTGGCGGCGGGCGATGATGTGCATGCAATCGTCGTCGATCTCGACATGCATTGCGTTGACGCGGTTCTCGGTCTCGATCACCTTGGTGATCAGGTCCAGGTCGCCGGTCTCCAGCGCCTTCATGGCGTCGCGGAACTGTTCCTCGACCAGACCGGCCATGGCCAGGATCTTGCCGCGGGCCGCTTCGAGCTCGACGTCAAACTGCTTGGAAATGTGTTCGGACATGGTACGCAACCCTCGTGTACTTGGCGTGGCGCTACGCCACAAGCTTGGCACCGCAGTGTATTCGCGCCAAACGAAATTTCGATGACACTTTTGTTACTGATAGGTCTGCACGCCGGTGGCGGTACCCAGCAGCAACACATCGGCGCGGCGGCGGGCGAACAAGCCATTGGTGACCACACCGACAATCTGGTTGATCTCCCCTTCGAACTTGCCCGGCTCGGTGATGCTGAGGCCGTGCACGTCGAGGATCACGTTGCCGTTATCGGTCACCACGCCTTCGCGGTAGACCGGTCGACCGCCCAGCTGAACCAGCTCACGTGCCACGTGGCTGCGGGCCATGGGGATCACCTCCACCGGCAGGGGGAAAGCACCCAGCACATCCACCAGCTTGGTCTCATCGGCAATACAGATGAACTTATCAGCCACGGCCGCGACGATCTTCTCTCGGGTCAGCGCGGCACCGCCGCCCTTGACTGCCTGCAGGTGGCGGTTGATCTCATCGGCGCCGTCCACGTAGACCGGCAGCTTGTCGATGGCATTGAGGTCGTAGACCGGAATGCCGTGCGATTTCAGCCGTGCGGCGGACGCTTCCGAACTCGCCACGGCACCCTCGATGCGACCGCGGATCTCGGCCAACGCATCGATGAAATGGTTGGCGGTAGAGCCGGTACCGACCCCGACCACGCAGTTGTCGGGCACGAAGGCAATGGCGGCGCGTGCGGCGGCACGCTTCATTTCGTCGAGGGTCATGTCAGGCTCCGGGGGATAGACGGTAAACAGCCGTCATTATAAGGGCGTTGCCTTGTGCAGCTGCAGCACAAAGGTCTGGATGCCGTTGAGCAGCATCTCGATGGCAATGGCGGTCAGAATCAGGCCCATCAGCCGCTCGAAGGCCATGGTGACCTGCTCCCCCAGGAAGTCGGCAATCTTTTCGGCAAAGCCAAGCACCACCGCCGATACCAACATGGCCACCGTCAGCGCGGCGATCCATTCGCCCATGCGCTGCGGCTCGCGGCTGACCAGCAGCAGCACCGTGGCAATTGCCGAAGGGCCGGCGATAAAGGGGATGGCCAAGGGCACGAGGAAAGGCTCACCCTTTACCTGGTGGGCGAACACACCTTCGGCGTGCGGGAAGATCATCTTCAGGGCGATCAGGAACAGGATCACCCCGCCCGCTATGCCCAGCGAAGTTTCGCTGACGTGCATGATCTCCAGCACATGGCGGCCAAAGAAAAGGAAGAACAGGAGGATGGCGAAGGCGAAGATCACCTCGCGGATGATGATGCGCCGGCGCCGCGCCTGATCGACCTGGCGCAGCAGGCCAATGAACAGGGGGATATTGCCGAGCGGGTCGGTGACCAGGATCAGCAGCACCGTGGCAGAGATAAAGGATGAGGTTTCCATGGCTTACAGCATAGTGTGAAAAACAGGACCCCCGTCCGCAAAGGCGCAACGGGGGTCGCAAAAACGGCCGGGCTGACCGGCCAGGGTGCTACAGCGCGGCGATGATCTTGATCTCGACCTTGTACTCGGGCGCAGCCAGGCGCGACTCCACCGTGGCCCGGGCCGGCGTATGACCCTGCGGCACCCAGGCCGACCAGGCTTCATTCATGGCGTCGTAGTCGGCAATATCCGCCAGCCATATCTGGGCCGACAGGATCTTGGTCTTGTCGCTGCCAACCTCGCTCAAGAGCTTGTCTATCATCGCCAGCACCTCAGTCGTCTGGGAATTGGCGCCCTGGTGCAGGGTGTGCTCGGCGACCTGGCCGGCCAGATAGACCGTGTTGTTGTGGACGACGATCTCGGACAAGCGGGGACCGACGTGATAGCGCTGGATAGACATGGACTTTCCTCAGAAACAAATGCAACGGGGCGGCCACAGGGCCGCCCCGCTGGTTTATCCCGATATTATGCCAGCGCTACGCCGCGCAGTCGCAGCGAGAACTCGCGCAGGGCCTCAATGCCGCTGGCCTCAGCCCGCGCACACCAGTCCTGCAGTTGCTTGAGCAGTTGCTCCTTGGAGGAGGAAGAACGCTCCCACAGCGAGGTCAGTTCCTGGCGCATCTTGTAGACGGTATCGAGCACCTTGGACTCAGCCAGCAGGGCATCGAGCTTGGCCTGGTCGACCAGCGGGGTGTCCTTGCGGTCCTGCTTGAGCCAACGCTTCATGGCACGCTTGGGGTTGAACTGGAAGTGCGGCAGGTGCGGCGCACGTTGGCGCAGATGTTCCACCTCCAGCGCCACCGTAGTCTTGAGTTGGCGGGCGTAGGCTGCGGCAATCTCATAGCGGTTGGCGATCACGGCCTGCAGGGTGTCGAAGTCCGCCTCGGCCTTGGGGGCCACCGTCTTGACCGAGGGCGCCACGCGGCGCACCTTTGCGAGGCCCAGCACTTCCAGGCAACGGATATAGAACCAACCGATATCGAATTCCCAGGACTTGTTGGACAGCTTGGCCGAGGTGCCGAAGGTGTGGTGGTTGTTATGCAGCTCTTCGCCACCGATCAAAATGCCCCAGGGCACGATATTGCGGGAAGCATCTTCATTCTCGAAGTTACGGTAACCCCAGTAGTGGCCAATACCGTTGATGATGCCGGCGGCGGTGACGGGGATCCAGATCATCTGCACGGCCCACATCCAGATGCCATTGGCGCCGAACAGCAGGAGATCGATAACAGCCATCAGGGTCACGCCCCAGACGCTGTGCTTGGTGTAGATGTTGCGCTCCATCCAGTCGTCGGGCGTACCGTGACCGAATTTCTCCATGGTCTCCTGGTTCTTGGACTCGGCGCGATACAGCTCGGAGCCTTCCAGCAGCACCTTCTTGATACCCAGTACCTGCGGGCTGTGCGGGTCTTCTTCGGTCTCGCAACGGGCGTGGTGCTTGCGATGGATGGCCGCCCACTCCTTGGTCACCATGCCGGTGGTCAGCCACAGCCAGAAGCGGAAGAAGTGGCTGGGGATAGCGTGCAGGTCCAGCGCCCGATGGGCCTGGTGACGGTGCAGGAAGATGGTTACCGAGGCGATGGTGATATGGGTCAGCACCAGGGTGACCACGATATAACCCCACCAGGGCAGGTCTATCAGGCCGTTGAGCCAATCAAACATGGAATTTCCTTGTCGCAAACAGGGGCAAACGGGCGGATTCTACGCTGAATCAATCACCTAGCGCGCGCTCGAAGATTGATCGGCCGCAATATTCCCAGCCGTCTGCCCGTTTATCAGATAAACGTCACGGCGCGGGTAGGGGATCTCGATGCCCTGCTCCTTGAAGGCACGCCAGATCTTCAGATTCAGCTCCGAGCGTAGAGAAGCCGAGCCTTGGTCCGGGTCACCAATCCAGTAGGCCAGTTCCAGGTCGATACCGCTCTCACCAAAGCCTTTGACCAGCACTTGTGGCACCGGTTCGGGCAGGATGCGGGGCTGGCCCTGGGTCAGGGACAGCAACAAGGCACTGGCAGCATCGAGATCAGTGTCGTAGGCCACTTGTATGGGCATGGCCACCCGGAACAATCGGTCGGAATGTGAGAGGTTGAGTACGGTCGAGGAAATCAGCGAATCATTCGGAATGATGGCCTCACCGCCATCACCGAGCTTGAGCAACACGTAGCGGGCAGTAATGCCGGTCACCGTACCCTGGCGGCCATCGATGATCACCACGTCACCGATACGGATGGAGCCATCGAGCAGAATGATGAAGCCCGACACGTAGTTGCTGGCGATCTTCTGCAGACCAAAACCCAGACCGACGCCCAAGGCACCACCGAATACCGACAGCACGGTCAGGTCTATGCCCACCATGGGCAGCGCGATCATGACGGCGACCACCACGAGCACCGTGCGGGCCAGCTTGGTGATCACCACGCGCAGGCTCAGGTTGAGTGAATTCGCCGCCATCACCCGCTGCTCGAGCAGGCGCCCCAGCCACATGGCCAAAAGCAGCGTCACCGCCACCGAAAGGAGGCCGTTGATCACCATCAGGAGCGAGACATGCTGCTTGCCCAGCGGGAAGGAGATGCTCTCCAACCCTTCCTGGATGTCGGGCAGCACACCGCTGATATTGAGGGCGAAGACAATCCAGATCAGCCAGGCCAGCGGCCGTACGGCGCGCTTGGCCCATTCGGCCTGGATGAAGGATTCATGCAGCAGGTAGGCCAGCGTGCGTACCACCACCCAGGCCGACAGCAGGCTGGCCACCAGGCGCAACAGAGTCACACCATGCGGCACACGCACCAGAGTGCTGGCGACCTCCACGCTGATCCAGAAGATCAGCGGGAAGAGCACCCGCGCAATACCCTCGGAGCCCAACTTCCAGTGAGCCGCCCCAGCCTGGCGCAAGCGTGGCTTGAGCGCCCCGCTGAGTAACCAAGCCAGGAGCGCGGTACCCAGCAGGATCCCGAGCTGTATCAACAGCCGCGGTTCGGACCAGCCGGCGCGCTGGATATCGTCGATAAAGTCGTACAGCGCCGTGCTGTGGCCGTTCATGCTCACGCCCCGGCCGCACGGATCTTGCGCAGCGTCTCGGTGGTCGAGGTCTGGAACAGGAAGGGGATCGAATGCACCTGGCCACCGCGCGCCAGCACCTCGCGGCTACCGACGATACGGTCAGGCGTCCAATCCCCCCCCTTGACCAGGACGTCGGGCTGGATAGCCAGGATCAATTCAAGCGGCGTGTCCTCGTCGAACCAGGTCACCAAGTCCACCGAGGCCAGAGAAGCCAGTACGGCAGCACGGAACTCGGTCGAATTGATGGGGCGGTCGTCGCCCTTGCCCAGGCGGCGCACCGAGGCATCGGTATTGACCGCCACCACCATGGCAGCACCCAGGGCACGCGCCTGGGCCAGATAGCTCACATGGCCGCGGTGCAGGATGTCAAAGCAACCGTTGGTGAAGACCAGCGGTCGGGGCAGGGTCGCAATGCGCGCTGCCAGTTGTTCGGGAGCGCAGATCTTCTGCTCGAAGTCGGGGGCGGGATAGGTCGTCATGCCTCCAATTATGCCGCAGCCAGATCGTTCCCGCCCGTCGTAGCCAGCCCCAGTTGGCGCTGCAAGGCCTTGCGGTAGTGATTGAGCTGGGTGACGGTATCAAAGGTGCAGTCAAACAGGCTGGAGAGGTTGCGCAGTATCCCGCCCACTACCCGTGCCTCCCAGTCCTTGTCGAAGGCGATCTGCTTGTCCAACCAGTGCTCCAGCCAGTCCGGGTCGGGTAGCCGGCTTTGGATCGTGTCGCGCGGGAACAAAGCCTGGTTGACGTGCAGATTGGTCGGGTGCAAGGGCTTGGCCGACTTGCCGCTGGAGGCCATCAGCACACCGATCTTGGCAAAGGCATAGCGGGCTTCATCGCCCATGCGCTCCACCGCGCGCCGCATGTATTTGAGGTAGGCACCACCGTGGCGGGCTTCGTCCTGCGAGAGGGTACGGTAAATATGCTTGATCACCGGTTCGGTGTGCCACTCTGCCGCCCGCCGGTACCACTGGGTGAGCCTGACCTCGCCGCAGAAGTGGAGCATCAGGGTCTCCAGCGCCGGGGCCGGGTCGAACTCGAAGCGCACCGCGTGCAGTTCCTGCTCCGAAGGCACAAGGTCGGGCCGGAAACGCCGCAGATACTCGATCAGTACCAGGGAGTGCTTCTGTTCCTCGTAGAACCAGATCGACATAAAAGCCGAGAAGTCACTGTCGTCGCGATTGTCGCGCAGGAACATCTCGGTCGCAGGCAGGGCCGACCATTCGGTGATGGCGTTGAACTTGATGGTCTGGGCCTGCTCGTCGCTGAGCGAAGTAGCGTCGAAATCCGCCCAGGGGATGTCGCGCTGCATGTCCCAGCGCGCCTTCTCCAGCGAGGCATAGAGTTCCGGATACAGCATGGCAATACCTCCGACAGGTTAGAACACCAATCTGGAAGCTTAAGCCCGGTTCCGGGACAGATTTATGACAGATGGCCAGGCAAAACCTGGCCGATACGCATACTCCCCACATCCATGTCTTCTGCCTTCATATCGAGAAGCAGGTCTGACGTGGTGGCTACGCAGAGCCCCATGGCTGCCGCCCTCCGTAGCGCAATATCACTCAAGCACAGGTGCACTGACTGGTTGCACTCGTGACAGTGCCGCACGCGCACATCCTTGGTTGGCGTCAGCGCTTCCCAGGTCTTGTGGCACGGGGTATCCATGACGCATCCATGGACGTTCGCTCCGCAATGGGTTGAGCCGTCCGCAGCCTGGTCCTTATCGACTCGCATGCACATCCCCCGATACGTCGCCCGCAGGAATCCCGCGAGCAGAATGTTCTTGATTGAGTGCAGAGTATAGATGAGCGATCGGGCGCCAGACTGCTCCAAACACCACAAAGCCCCGCGGCAGCGCCGCGGGGCCAGGTTCTGGGTGTTGCCGTCGTCTTTGGGTGCAGCCTTGGGCGTTGTGCGTTCGGTCCGCGCAAAGCAAAACACCCCGATCATTGCTGATCGAGGTGTTTTAAGGGGAGCCTGGCGGTGACCTACTTTCACACGGGTAGTCCGCACTATCATCGGCGCGGCCTCGTTTCACGGT
>NZ_DATCSC010000099.1:0-25172 GCF_036568685.1 Chitinimonas sp. | reverse complement strand
ATCCGCGGCCGCTATCTGGCCTTGGCGCACTCGGCCCGCCGGGAACTGCGGCAGACCGATAAGGCGGCGGACTGAGCCCCCCTGGCGTGGCGGCGATACAATGCTGCCATGAAGACCATCATGGTGTGCATCAAGCAGCGTTTTGAGCCGCAGCCCTCCTGCGCGGGCCGGGGCAGCGTCGTGCTGGCCGAGGGGCTGGAGGCACGGATCGCCGAGCGCAGCCTGGCTGTGCGGGTGCACCGCTTTCCCTGTCTGGGCTTGTGTGAATACGGCCCCAATATGAAGGTCGTCGGCGGCGAGCTCTATCACCATGTCACCGAGCCTGATCTGGACACCATCCTGGCCGAGGCGCTCGGCGAGGGCTAGGGACGCGCTGCAGAAGGGGGCAATCCCCAGCAACACCGCTTCGCCCGGAAGTCTCGCCGACGCGAGTAGGTGGACCTTGCAAAGATTCCTCCCGCTGCCGTCTTTCATTGCCGCTGTTTCGTACTCTGTCTTGTGCCGCTGGTGTGCCAGGCGGCGTGCCGTTAGGCTGCCGACATCTCCACTCACACCGTGATTGATCATGTGGCAGCGACTGCGCGACGCCAACCGGCGCTTTGAAGATGAAACGATAGCCTGGCTACGCAACCCGCCCGCACTCGAGCCGGGTGCTTCGCGCCTGCGTTGTCGTCTGCTCAAAAGCATCCATGAGATGAGCGAGTTCGAGCGGCGCGAGCTCTTGGCCTTCCTGCTCAAGTACCGCGGCTGGAATGGTTGGAAGCGCTTGATCCTGCCATCGGTGTTCGTGCTCAGCATCGTGGGACTGAATCTGCACTTCTGGCTACCGGCCAAGTTCAGCATTCTTGAGGGGATGCTGCTGTGCAACGTGCTGGGTCTTTCTTTCGGTCTGGGGGTGCTCGGCGCCTGGTTCAACTACCGCAAGATCCAGCGCAACTGGTACACCTCGTTCAAGTTTGTGGTGATGGCCACGCTGGGTGCCTTTGTGGGTGCGTCCATGGTTGCCTTGGTCGATGGCCGCCCCATCATTGAGACGATGATACGCATCGGTCGCTGGGTGGCGCTGGCAGGGGTGACCACGGGCCTCCTGCACGCCCTGGTGCTGGGGCTGATTGGCCGGGTCAGGGCGCGGGCCTTCGAATTGGAGAATGCCAGCCTGCAGGCGGCTGCCGAGCGTGAACGTTTGGCGCGGCAGCTGAGCGAATCCCAGCTGCGGCTGCTGGAAGCGCAGATCGAGCCGCACTTTCTGTTCAATACCCTGGGCGCGGTCCAGCAACTGGCCGAGCAGGGGGCCCCCAAGGCGGCGGCGCTGACTGCCAGCCTGATCCAGTTTCTGCGTGGCAGCCTGACGCAGATGCGCAATGAAATGGTCAGTTTGGCGGAAGACTTCGCCAGGGTGGAAGCCTATCTGCAGGTCATGCAGGTGCGCATGGGCGAGCGTTTGCGCTTTGAGCTGCAGCTGCCGGCCGAGCTGGCGGCGCGGCAACTGCCGAGCATGATGCTGTTGACGCTGGTGGAGAATGCGATCAAGCATGGTATAGAGCCCGCGCTACGCGGCGGACGGATAGACGTAGTGGCGCGGCAGGAGGCGGAGATGCTGCTGGTGGAGGTACGCGACAGCGGTGCCGGCCTGAAGGAGGGCGGCGCCAGCGGCGTGGGTCTGGCCAATGTGCGCGAGCGATTGGCGCTGATCTACGGCGGCGAGGCGGCGGTGAGCCTGGAAGAAAACGAGACCGGTGGCTGCCTGGCAAGGTTGCAGCTGCCACTGGCGCATAAGGAGGAGGCGAGGGCATGAACCCTAGGGTATTGATTGCGGAAGACGAGCCGCTGATGCGCGAGCGGCTCCTGAACCTGCTGGCCGAGCATTGGCCGGAGGCCGAGGTGGTGGCGGTGGCGGAGAATGGCGTCGATGCCTGGGATGCCTATCTGGAGCACGAACCGGCGGTGGCCTTTCTGGATATCCGTATGCCAGGCCTATCTGGCCTGGAGGTGGCCGAGCGTATTGCCGGCCGCGCCCATGTGGTGTTCGTGACTGCCTACGATCAGTACGCGGTGGCGGCCTTCGAGGCCGGCGCGGTGGACTATCTGCTCAAGCCGGTGGAGGCTGAGCGGTTGGTGCGGGCGGTGGCACGCTTGCAGCAGAAAATGACGGCGCAGCCAGACGATCTGGCCGAGCTGCTGGGGCGCTTGAAGGCGGTGGTGCCGGTGCCGCAGGTGGAGCGCATGAAGTGGATCAAGGCGACGGTGGGCAAGCAGATCAAGCTGATCAATGTCGAGGAGGTCCTGTTCTTCCAGAGCGATACCAAGTACACGCGGGTGGTGCTGCCGGATTCCGAAGCCTTGATCCGTACGCCGCTCAAGGACTTGCTGGGTGGGCTGGACCCGGAACAGTTCTGGCAGATACACCGCGGCACCATGGTCAACGTGAACGCCATTGCGGCGGCAGAGCGGGTTGATGCCGAGCGCTTGCAGATCATCCTCAAGGCGCACCCGGAGAAACTGATTGTCAGCCGGGCGTTTACGCATCTATTCAAGGCGTAGGCCTCGTGGACAGTATGGTCAAGTGGGATAGTTGAGTGCAGTGCTGGCGCCCGGGAAACCCGGGCGCTTAACTTTTTCTATGCCTGAAACAGCGGCCTTCTCTTTATTGAGTCCCGCCCCTCCGCCCCGCCCGCCGGCGGGGAACGTCGCTGAGGCTCGTCTGGGCTACGAATACCTGTTACCCGTGCCTCCGGTCTATACACCCGCCCGCTGGCGGGGTGCCTCGCTGACGCTTGTCAGTATCGCGAATGACTCAGTAGAAATCCCGACTCTGGCTGTGGCCCTGTGGACACAGGTACAGGGTGTGGATGTTCGGCTATGCCTTGAATTTGTGGCGGGGCGGGGCCTAGATTGGGATGGCGGGGCGGTGGTGTGGAGCGGGATTTGCGCTTTTGAGACGGTTTGCGGAACTTGGAAGGGGTTCCAGCCGCAATTCGTCGGCGCTGTCACTCAGCTATCACGATATGCAGCTATCATTATGCAAATTGCATAATTGGAGAGAGCCATGCGCTTTTGTGATGTCTTGCGTGGTGTCGGGATGGGCTGCGTTGCTGCCCTGCTGGCAGCGACTGCCTGGGCGGGGGATTGCGCCGGTATCGTTGACGATGTGCAGAGGCTGGCCTGCTATGACGCTGTGGCGCTGAGAGAGGCGGCCAAGCCGGCCGCGCCGGTGGTGAACTATGTGTTGCGACCGCAGGGCGCGGTGCGGGCCTTGGGTGCGGTCAATCTGCCGAGGCCTGGCGATTATCTGCTGCCGGTAGGTTACCCGCTGCTGCTGAACGAAGTGGCGGTGGGTGATGAGGCTGCGGTGAATGGCCGGCTGCGTTGGCAGCCAGCCGCGATGCAGAAGACCTCGGCTCAGGCCTCGCCGCCGTCGGTCTTGGCTTTCTGACCGATCCGGCCTTCGGTGCCGGAGAGCAGGTTGAGCAGGTTCTGCTTGTGACGCTGCACCAAGAGGGCGGCGATCAGCAACACGGCGCCAAATACGGCTGGCCGGGCCGGCAGCAGCAGGTAGCAGGCGATGGGTGCGGCAACGGCAGCCAGGATGGCGGCCAGCGAGGAAATGCGGGTACTGAAGGCGACCAACAGCCAGACGGCCATGACGGCGAGCCCCAGGCGCCAGTCCAGAGTCAGCAGTACGCCAGCGGCGGTGGCGACGCCCTTGCCACCCTGAAAGCGGAAGAAGATGGGCCACATATGGCCGACGGTGACCGCTACGGCGACGGCGGCGAGCCAGGGATCGGCCAGACCGGCCACTTTGGCCAGCGCCACGATCAACACCCCTTTGAGGGCATCGCCCAGCAGTGTGAGGATGGCGGCCTTCTTGCGACCGGAACGCAGGACATTGGTGGCGCCGGGGTTGCCGGAGCCGTAGGAGCGGGGATCGGCCATCTTCATGGCGCGGCTGACGATGACGGCAAAGGACAGCGAGCCGATCAGGTAGGCGGCGAGCACGAAAACCGGTGGGATGGCGTTCAACGGCATTGATCCAATTCCAGGGCGAGAATTCAACTACAATGGGCAGCCTCGAATTCTAAGCCGTCTGCGGCTTGCAGCGATAGCAAGCAAGCGCTGGGGCTAACAGGCCATATGGACATTATCTATCTACACGGCGTCAAGGCACGCACCCTGATTGGTTGGTACGACTGGGAGCGTGTGGCGCCGCAGGTCGTCGAGATCGACCTGGAGCTGGGTCTGCCCAGTGCCCGCGCCTGCCAGACCGACGAACTGACCGATACCATCAACTATGCCGAAGTGGTGGAGCGCTTGCGCGCCGTACTGGCCGAGCAACACTTCCTGCTCTTGGAACGGCTGGCCGAGTATATCGCCCAGGACCTGATGGGGGCCTTCGGGGCGCCGTGGATACGGGTATCGGTGACCAAGCTCGGCATCCTGCACGAAGTCGGTAGGGTGGGGGTGACCGTGGAGCGCGGTCACCGCGGTAGTTGAGCGGCCAGGCCGCGCTTTAACCCAAGTCGGGTCGCAGCGTTTCCAGCAGGCGCCGGTATTCTGCCGGCTCCTTTTCCTTCAGCCGCCGTAGTTCGCCCTGCAAGCGCTGCGCCCGCCGCGCCTTGGTCCAGGCCTTGAGGTCGTCGATTTCTTTCGCCATGGTCAGCAGATCCTTTGCGGCATTGGATCGTTTTGCTTCAGGCTGCTGTTCGACCTGCTCCCTTGCTACGTCCAATAGGCGCCCTAGCTGCTGCCCGTAGCTGTATTGGCTGACTACATCGTACTCAGTCGCCGGTGAGCTCGAATTCTGCTCGTTGACGGTGATATTGCCGAAGTTCCAGCCAGGCAAAATGGGTTGGCTGAACAGGCTCAGCCAACGGGTGTAGGGGGCGTAGAGCTGTGATTGCAGTTTGCCCATGCCCTGCACCCAGCTTTCGAAACCATTTGGCGGAATGCTGCTTCCCATCTTTTCCTCCTTGCTGATCATGCCGGCTATGCCGGTCGTCCGCGCCTGCCGCAGCGTATCTGCGGGGCGCTGACTGTGTTCTAGCAGCAATGCGGGGCGGGTGCCGGTTTAGCCGCGGGCGATCTGCTGCCGGATCAGTTCGATCAGCGCGCCGGCATGGGGGCCGAGCGCCCAGAGGGTTAGGCCGGTGAGCACCAAGGCGGTCAGCAGGCCATAAATCAGCGCCAGCGCGGAGCCGCGCAGCAGCTGAGGCCACCAACGCCCGCCATAGACCCGCTTGAGTGCCAGGATGAGATACAGCCAGATGATGGGGTAGGCCAGGCTGCCGTAATCGTGCACCGGCGGCAGCAGGGTCAGGAGGTAGAGCACGAAGATAAAGGCGTGCAGGTGCAGGGCGAACAGCAGATGGTGGCCGTAGCGCAGGCCACGGCGGCGGTAGAGCAAGCGGCATAGCGCGGCAAATACCGGCGTCATGGCCAGGATGGTATAGGGCAGCCGCTTGAGCACGACTTCATCGACATTGATCAACTGGCCGGGATCGGCAGCGTTGGCGCCGGCAAGGGCTGGACCCTGGGTCACGACGGGCCGGCTATTGACCCGGATATTGCCGAAATGGTCGCCCTGAGCCTGCATGGACCAGCCCAGGAACAGGAAGAACAGAAAACTGAAGGTGGCGTACAGCGGCAGTGGCCGGACCAGTTGCTGGCGGCGGCCGGCCAGGTATTCCACCGTCAGTTGCCCTGGTTTGAACAGGAGCAGCTTGAGGGTACGCAGCAGCTTGCCTTCCAGCGCCACATAGTGATGCAGGTACTCATGCAGGAACTCGTGCAGGGTGGGTGGCTGGATCTGGGTTTCCTGACCGCAGGCCGCGCAATAGCGGCCATGCACCCTGGTGGCGCAATTGGGGCAGTGATCGGGCAGGGGCAGATTGGCGTGCGACATGGGACGGCCAAGGGAGAAATGGCCGGATGATAGAGCAGGCGTCGCTTACCGGGGCAGGGTAGTACGGGCGGTGGGGGTTTATGCAACGCCGCCGCATGGGGCGGCGGCGTTGGCCGAGGCGGGTTCCGCCGCGGACTTATTCCTTTTCGAACCAAGCCATGGATTCGACATGGCCGGTGTGCGGGAACATGTTCACTACGCCGGCCGTCTTCATGGTGTAACCCTTGACATTGACCAGCACGTTGGCATCCCGCGCCAGGGTGGCCGGGTTGCAGCTGACATAGACGATGCGCTTGGGGCCGCCTTCCACCGGGATGGACTTGCAGACTTCCATGGCGCCGTCGCGCGGCGGGTCGATCAGCATGCGGTCGAAGTGGCCCAGGCCGGTCATGATCTCTTCGGTCATCTCGAAGAGGTTGGCGACCTGGAATTCGGTCTTGTCGGCCAGACCGTTCTTCCCGGCGTTCTCGATAGCACGCTCGACCAGCTGCTGGCTGCCCTCGATACCGATGACCGAAGCGCCCAGGCGGGCGATGGGCAGGGTGAAGTTGCCCAGGCCGCAGAACAGGTCGGCAATGCGCTCGCCCGGCTGCGGGTCGAGCAGGCGGATGGCCCGGCCAACCAGCACGCGGTTGATATGCGGGTTGACCTGGGTGAACTCGGTGGGCTTGTAGGGCATGACCACGCCGAACTCGGGCAGGCTGTAGCTCAGCTGCGGCGCGTCCAGCGGGTAGAAGGGGTAGGCGGTGTCCGGGCCCTTGGGTTGCAGCCAGAATTGCACCTGGTATTGATCGGCAAAGGCACGCAGCAGGGCTTCGTCTGCCTCATTGATGGGGTCCATGATGCGTAGTACCAGCACGTCCACGTGTTCGCCCACGGCGAGCTCGATCTGCGGCATGCGCTCGCGGATGGAGAGCTGCATGACCAGCTCGCGCAAGGGCACCAGCATGTCCGAGATCTTCTTGGGCAGGATCTGGCAGGACTTCATATCGGCGATAAAGCTGGAGCGCTTCTCGTGGAAGCCCACCAGTACCGTGCCCTTCTTGGCGACAAAGCGGGCCGACATGCGGGCACGGTGGCGGTAGCCCCAGGTCGGACCGTAGATGGGAGGCAGCAGGCTCTCGGGCTTGACCTCGCCGATGCGGGCCAGGTTTTCTTCCAGCACGCGCTGCTTGGCGGCCACCTGGGCGCTGGCCTCGGCATGCTGCATGGAGCAGCCGCCACAGACGCCGTAGTGCACGCACTTGGGCGTGGTGCGGATATAGCTTTCCTTGAGGATGGCGACCGCCTGGGCATTCTCGAAGGTCGGCTTCTTGCGATAGCTGGAATACTCGACCTTCTCGAACGGCAGGGCGCCGTCGATAAAGATGGTCTTGCCGTCCACATGGGCGACGCCATGGCCTTCGTAATCCAGTGATTCGATGGTGGCTATGGGATTACGGCGGGGTTCGGTCATGGCGGCGGCTACGATTGCTGAAGAAAGCCGACGATTATAAGCGCTTGAGACTACGAGGGAAAATGCCGTTCTGGAAAAAATGAGGCCGATGCAAGCTGGGCATCGGCCTTAGAGTCAGGCGGCGGTAGCCGCCTTCGAGGGAGTGTGTGTCGTTGCTGACTGCTTCTCGTTATAGCGGCGCCCATGCCGAGATCAAGTCATTGTCATGCCGTCTGTCGTTTGTTGCGTGGAGGTCCACTGTCCATGGATAGCCGATTGTTCCTGGCGCTCTGGCCTGATGAGGCCAGCCGGCGGCGTTTCTATGCCCTGGGCGGTCGCTTGGTGCCGGACTGCGGTGGCCGCCGGATGGCGGTGGACAAGCTGCACCTGACCCTGGCCTTTCTCGGCCCGGTCGCGGAGGCGCAGCGCCTGGCCTTGCAGCAGGCGCTGGCCAGGGTTGTGCCGACGGAAGGCGTGTTGCGCCTGGATAGGCTGGGGTATTGGCAGCCTGGCATCATCTGGCTGGGTATGGAGACCGTGCCGGATTTCCTGGCCGAGCAGGCTGCAGCACTGCGTACGGTGCTGGATGGCTGCGGTGTGGACTATGACCGTAAGCCCTTCAAAGCCCATGTCACCTTGCTCAGGCAGGCGGCGCGCCCAGCACGCTGGCCGGCTTTTTCGCCGCTGGTCTGGCAAGCCCGGGGCTTTTGCCTGGTCGAATCACGGCCGGGCGAGCCTGGGTCGCCTTACCGCGTGCTGCAGCATTTCGGCTGACCGGCTGTCGCTTCCCGCCGACGTTTTGGCGCGCTTTGGCAGTTTGCCTATTGAACTTTCATGAGAATGTGCCGATATTCCGGGTGTAAGCCGATTGATCAGCGTGCGCCTAGTGCGCAGAAGGGATGCAAGATGATCACCGTCTTCGATATGGCCTCGGGCCAGCAGGATGCCGGCAAACCGGCTGTCGCCGTGGATGAGGTGCCGCTGCAGCAGCCCGTCCGGCGCCAGGAGACGCAGCTGCGGCTCCTGACGGTGGAAGAGGCTATCGCCGTCGAGCGGAAACAGCGCGCTCCTTAAGCGGTTTTCGCAGCCAGTGCCGCCGCCGCCTTGGAGGCGGGCACTTTACCCAACTGGCCGTTGATAAAACGGCCAGCTGCGGCCAGTTTCTCCAGATTTACCCCGGTTTCTATCCCCAGACCCTGCAGCAGGTAGACCACGTCCTCGGTCGCGACATTGCCGCTGGCGCCCTTGGCATAGGGGCAGCCACCCAGGCCGGCGGCCGAGCTGTCGATTGTGGCAATGCCCAGCTCCAGCACCGCGTAGAGGTTGGCCAGCGCCTGGCCCCAGGTATCGTGGAAGTGTACGGCGAGCTGCGCCATGGGGACCTCGGCCGCCACCGCCTGTACCATGGCGCGCGCCTTGGCCGGGGTGCCCACGCCGATGGTGTCACCGAGCGAGATTTCGTAGCAGCCCATGTCGTAGAGGGCCTTCGCCACCCGCACCACGTCGGCCAGCGGTACTTCGCCCTGGTAGGGGCAGCCCAGCACGCAGGAGACATAGCCGCGCACCGCCACGCCATCGCTCCGGGCGGCGGCCAGGACCGGCTCGAAGCGGGCCAGGCTCTCGGCAATGCTGCAATTGATGTTTTTTTGCGAAAACGCCTCTGAGGCTGCGGCAAAGACCGCGACCTCGTCGGCCCCGGCCGCGCGGGCGGCCTCATAACCCTGCATATTGGGTACCAGCACCGGGTAGCGCACGCCGGGGCGGCGTGGCAAGGCCTGCATGAGCGCGGTATGGTCAGCCATCTGCGGCACCCATTTGGGCGAAACAAAGGCGGTTGCCTCGATTACCTGGAGGCCGGCCTCGGCCAGCTGGGCGATGAACTCGAGCTTGCTCTCGGTCGAGACCGGGGTCTTTTCGTTCTGCAGCCCATCGCGCGGGCCGACTTCGACGATCTTCACATGACTGGGTAGTGCCATTGCTGCTGTCTCCGTTGGGAGTCTGATGGACTCCTCTTTGCAAAGCACAAGGGCCGCGTTGTGGCGGCCCCTGCAGGTTTTCCTATTGGTGCGTGTCGTTATTTGGCAAAGCCGCAGAACACGTCGCGCATCATGCTGACCACTTCCAGTGTGCGCGGGTCGCCCACCCGGTAGTAGACGCGGTTGGCGTCCTTGCGGGTACGCAGCACGCCCTTCTCGCGCATGATGGCGAGATGCTGCGAGATATTGCTTTGCGATGTGCCGACAGCGTCGACGATATCCTGGACGCTGACTTCATCCCCTCCCAGCACGCAGAGTATCTTCAGGCGCAAGGGATGAGACATCGCTTTCATCGCGCGCGAAGCCTGCTCGATCTGTTCGTCGTCCTCAATCAAATGGTAGGCCATAGCAAGCTTTTTGGTTTTTTATTCGGTTGGTATATAAGTCGCAGAATGCCGGAATGGTAAACGTCACCCTCCGGGCGCGCAACCCGCTCGCAACCGCTCACAACGCGGTAAAATGGACTTGATTTCAATTCGCTGACCTGCTGCCCATGACTGCCGTCACCCCTGTCCTGCTGCTTATCCTTGATGGTTTCGGTCACCGACTCGACGGTGACGACAACGCCATACTGCATGCCAACAAGCCCAACTGGGACAAACTGACTAAAGAATACCCTTATACAACGATCAATGCTTCGGAGCATTTCGTTGGTCTGCCGGATGGCCAATTCGGCAACTCGGAAGTGGGTCATCTGAACATTGGCGCTGGCAGAGTGTTGCAACAAGACATCAGCCGGGTGGATTGCGACGTGGCCGACGGCACCCTGGGCAAGAACCCGGTGCTGGCCCAGGCGATCGAAACCGCGCGCGCCAGCGGCAAGACCCTGCATATCATGGGCCTGGTCTCTGACGGTGGCGTACACGCCCACGAGAACCATATCCACGCCTTGATCCGCGACGCTCACAAGGCCGGCGTGGCGCATATCGCCGTGCATGCCTTCCTGGATGGCCGCGATACGCCGCCGCGCAGTGCCGAGCGCTACCTGGCCAAGCTGCAGGCTGTCTGCGACGAGTGCCCTGGCGCTGCCATCGTCTCGGTGGTGGGCCGCTACTACGTGATGGACCGGGACAAGCGCTGGGAGCGGGTGGAGCCCGCCTACCGGCTGATCGTGGATGGCGAGGCCGAGCTGGTGGCCGACACCGCGCTGGCCGCGCTGGCCGCCGGTTACGAACGTGGCGAGAACGACGAATTCATCCTGGCGACGGCGGTACGCAAGGGTGGCAAGGTCACCCGCATGGAAGACGGCGACGTGGTGGTGTTCATGAACTTCCGGGCCGACCGCGCCCGCGAGATCACCATGGCGATCAATGACGAGGGTTTTGACGGCTTTGCCCGCCCGCGCCGACCCAAGCTGGGTGGCTATGTCACCCTGACCAGCTACGCCGAGAGCTTTCCCTACCCGGTGGCTTATACCAAGCCCAAGGTACAGAACAGCTTTGGTGAATACATCGGCAGCCTGGGTCTGAAGCAGCTGCGCATTGCCGAGACCGAGAAATACCCGCATGTGACCTACTTCTTCTCCGGTGGCGAGGAGAAGGAGTTTCCGGGCGAAGACCGCATCCTGGTGCCCTCCCCGAAGGTGGCGACCTACGACCTCAAGCCTGAGATGAGCGCGAATGAGGTGACCGACAAGATCGTCGAGGCCGTGGCCAGTCGCAAGTATGACGCCATCATTTGTAACTATGCCAACGGCGATATGGTGGGCCACACTGGCAACTTTGACGCAGCGGTGAAGGCAGTGGAGACACTGGATGGCTGCGTGGCCCGCTGCGTGGCGGCCATGCAGGCCATTGGCGGCGAAGTGCTGGTGATTGCCGACCATGGCAACTGCGAGATGATGTGGGACGGTGGCGCCAAGCAGCCGCATACCCAGCACACCACCGACCAGGTACCTTTCCTCTACGTGGGCCGCAAGGCCACCCTGGCGGCACAGGGCGCCGGGGCGCTACAGGATGTGGCACCTTCGCTGCTGGCCATGATGGGCCTTTCCCAACCGGCTGATATGACCGGCCGCTCCCTGATCCAATTCGCGTGACCGGCCGCCTGCTTCCTGCCTTGCTGGCCGCGTGCCTTGCGGCCGGCGCCTGGGCGGCGGCTGAGCCGGAGAGCGATCTCAAGGAGCTGCGCGAGAAGATCGACAGCCTCAAGCAGGAGTTGCAGGCCAACGAGGCCAACCGCAGTGAAGCGGCCGACGCCCTCAAGTCGTCGGAGCAGGCCATCAGCGAGGCCAACCGGGCGGTGGCCCTCCTGAACCGGCAACAGCAGCTCTCCCAGGCCGAACTGGCCCGCGTTGCCCAGGAGATGGAACGCACCCGCCTCAGCCTTGAGGCCAACCGCAAGCGGCTGGGCGATCTGCTGCGCGCCCGCCAGCGTAATGGCCAGCACGAGGCCTTGCGCCTGTTGCTCAACCGCCAGGACCCAAACCGCTTGTCGCGCGATCTGCAGTACTACCGTTATATCGCCGAGGCGCAGCACAAGCTCTCGGGAGAATTGCAGCTGCAGCTAGGGAAACTGAACGAGCTGGCGGACGTCATAAGGCAGAAACAGGCGGAGCTCGAGCGCATCGTGGCCGAGCGGCGTCAGCAAAGGGACAAGCTACGGGCTGAGCAAGCCAGCAAGCAACAGGTATTGAGCAAACTCTCCAGTGAGATAGGCGAGCAGCGCAAGGAGATCGGCAAGCTGCAGCGCGACGAAAAGCGGCTGACCAGCCTGATCGAAAAACTGGCGCGGATGATACGCGAGCGCGAGCAGAAGGAAGCCCGCGAACGGGAGCGCAAGGAAAAGGCGCAGAAGCTGGCCGAAGCCAAGGAAGCGGCGCGGCAGGCCAAGGAAGCCCGCCAGCAGGGTCGTAAACCTGAACCTGCCAGCAAACCCGAGCCGCCCAGCAAGCCGGAAGCGCCAGTTAAGCACAACGACAGCGTGCCGGACAGCAGCGCCGATGGTCGCCGCTTTGCCGAGCTCAAGGGCCAGCTGCGCTTGCCCCTGCGCGGCGAGGTGGTGGGCAAGTTCGGCAGCGCGCGCAGCGAAGGTGCGGTCTGGAAGGGCGTGTTCATCCGTAGCGGGGGCGGTCAGCCGGTCAAGGCGGTTGCCAGCGGTCGGGTAGTATTTGCCGACTGGCTGCGCGGTTTTGGGAATATGCTGATCGTGGATCATGGTGGCGGCTATATGAGCCTCTATTCAGCAGCGGAATCGCTGATGAAGCAGGTCGGCGATACGGTCAAGGCCGGCGAGGATGTTGCGACTAGCGGCAATAGCGGTGGCAATGAGCAAACCGGCATATACTTCGAGCTAAGGCATCTCGGCAAACCAGTGGACCCACTGGCTTGGGCCAAGTAAGCGCAGTGAGAGCAACGGTTCCGCCGCTGCGGCCGACGGGTAGGTACCTGCGGCATGGCGGAAGCATAAGGACGGCAATGCAAGCGAAAGTGCAAAAGATCAGTTGGCTGTTGGTCGGCGCCGGTATGGGCGTGTTGTTGACGGCAGGGGCGAGCGCCCTGGCCGACAAGGACAATCCGAGCCCCTTGCCGATCAATGAGTTGCGCGCCTTTACCGAGGTCTACGCCCGCATCAAGCAGGATTACGTAGAGCCGGTCGAGGACAAGAAGCTGATCAATGAAGCCATCAACGGCATGTTGACGGGGCTTGATCCGCATTCCGCCTACCTGGACCCAGAGGCCTTCAAGGACCTCAAGACCACCACGACCGGTGAATTCGGCGGCCTGGGGCTGGAAGTGAATGCCGAGGACGGCCTCGTGCGTATCATCTCGCCGATCGAAGACACGCCCGCCTCCAAGGCCGGGGTCAAGGCCGGTGACTACATCATGAAGATCGACGATGTGCCGGTGCGCGGCATGTCGCTCAACGACGCCGTCAGCAAGATGCGCGGCAAGCCCAACACCCAGGTCACCTTGACCCTGCTGCGCAAGGGCGAGGCCAAACCGCTGGTCATCACCCTGACCCGCGCCATCATCAAGGTGCAGAGCGTCAAGGCCAAGATGCTGGAGAGCGGCTATGGCTACGCCCGCCTGACGCAGTTCCAGGAACGCTCGACCGAGGACCTCGCCAAGGCGCTGGATACGCTGTACAAGGAAAACAAGGCGCCGCTCAAGGGCCTGATCCTCGATCTGCGCAATGATCCGGGCGGCGTGCTCAACGGTGCGGTGGGGGTTTCCTCGCTGTTCCTGCCGGATGATTCCCTGGTGGTCTACACCGAAGGCCGCGCGGCGGACGCCAAGCAGCGCTTCAATGCCAGCAGCGATTTCTACGCCGGTGCGGTGAAGGCCCTGCCCAAGGATATCAAGTCGGTGCCGCTGGTGGTGCTGGTCAATGCCGGTTCGGCCTCCGCCTCGGAGATCGTCGCCGGTGCCCTGCAGGACCACAAGCGCGCGGTGCTGGTGGGGACCCAGACCTTCGGCAAGGGTTCCGTGCAGACCATACTGCCGGTGAGCAAGGATTCCGCGATCAAGCTGACCACTGCCCGCTACTTCACGCCCAATGGTCGTTCCATCCAGGCCAAGGGCATCACCCCGGATATCGAGGTGGAAGAGGCTACGCTCAATGGTGTCGAAAACTCTGCCTTCCGCGTGCGTGAAGCCGATCTGGAGCACCACCTGAGCAACCCGCAGGGTGGTGACAGCAAGGTCGACATCAAGATAGACGGCAAGCAGGGCGAGCCGGAAGCCAAGCTCGACCCGGCCAAGACCGACAAGAGCAAGGCGAAGCCGAAGTCCAAGGATGGCAAGGATGGCGCCGAGGACGAACCGCTGCGTCCTGGCGAGATCTCGCTGAAGAAGGATTACCAGCTGCAGCAGGCGCTCAATGTGCTGAAGGTGCAGCAGGTGGTCAGCCGGACCACGACCGCCAAGGCTCAGTAAGTTCGAGCTATCTGTCAGGAAGAGAGGCCCATCGATACGGTGGGCCTCTCTTTTTGTGTGGACTGGGGCTATATATCTTTTAACACCTTGTCCCTTGTGACCGTGGTGCCCAAAAATCCAGATCGGCGGGAGACGATCGTGCACGATACCAATCTGCTCAAGAACCTGTTCACCATGGTGGGCGAGGGCAAGCTGGACCGGCCAAAATTCTTCCAGATGCTGGTGCGCGTCGCGGCGCAGGAGACGGGTAGCAGCCGGGCCAGCGTCTGGTTCTACGATGGCGACCTCAAGGATCACGTCGTTTGCGAGAGCCTGTACGATGTCGGCGACAATCAATGGAGCAGCGGCACGACGCTTAGCGAGGATGACTTCCCGTCCTACTTTGACGCCATGCGCGACCAGCACATGATCGTCGCCGCTGACGCACGTGCGCACCCGGCTACCAGCTGCTTCAACGAGGGCTATTTCGAGCCGCTCAATATCTATTCCCTTCTGGACGTGGGTATTGCCGTCAACGACGTGCAGCTTGGCCTTGTCTGTTGCGAGCAGACTGCCCATGTGAAGGAATGGAGCCAGGCTGACGTTCAGTACCTGCAGCAGGTGGCGGCCATGGTGGGGCTGGCCCTGAAGAAATTCGGCGGCTGATCCCGCCACGGCGACGGGGTATGATGCGATTCCCCGCGCCGTACGCGGCGCGGCGGTTCTTCATCGCCGTGAGTCGCCATGTCCCAGCCCACTGATTTCTCCGACGACGAGCTGCTGCGTTACAGCCGTCATATCCTGCTCGACGAGGTTGGCATCGAAGGCCAGCGCAAGCTGGCAGAGGCCACGGTCCTGATCGTCGGCCTGGGTGGGCTTGGCTCGCCCGCTGCCCTCTATCTTGCTTCGGCGGGCGTCGGCCGCTTGCTGCTGGCTGATGCCGATGAGGTCGAGCTCACCAATCTGCAGCGCCAGATCGTCCATCGCCAGGACAGCCTCGGTCAGTCCAAGGTCGAATCGGCCCGCCAGACGCTGGCAGGTATCAACGACCGGGTCGTGGTTGAGGCGCTGGCTGAACGCCTGGCTGGCGATGCGCTGCTGGCCGCGGTGGCCCGAGCCGACGTGGTACTCGATTGCTCTGACAACTTCCCCACCCGCCATGCGGTCAATCGGGCGTGCGTAGCCCTGAAGAAGCCCTTGGTATCGGGCGCCGCAGTGCGCTTTGACGGCCAGTTTGCGGTGTTTGACCCACGCCAGGCCGAGAGCCCTTGCTACCGCTGTCTGTTCGATGAGGAGGGCGACGCCAGCGATGGGCCGTGCGCGACCTTTGGCGTGCTGGCGCCGCTGGTGGGCATCATCGGTGCCATGCAGGCGGCCGAGGCACTCAAACTCCTGATCGGCATGCCCGGTGTTCCGCTGGGGCGGCTGTTGACCTTGGACCTGCGCAGCCATGATTGGCGCAGCCTGCGCTTTCGCAAGGACCCTGCCTGCCCGGTCTGCGGCGCCGATGTGAAATAGCGGGGGCTGGTGCTAGTCCGGCTCGTTGTAGCCCAAGGCCAGCTTGGCCGCCTTGTACTCGCCGCTGTCGCGCGCCTGGGCCATGGCTTGCCAGAGGGCCTGTACCAGGGTTGCGTTGGCCCGGTAGCGCTGGTGGGAGATCATCAGCCAGGTCGGATAGACCCGGAAGGGGATAGGGTCGCGCTCGATGGTGCTGCCAAAATCGGTGACTTCCTGCAGCAGTGGGTCGGCGGCCGGGGCCTGTAGTATGGCACCATCGACCATGCCGGCCGATACCTTGCGCAGGATCTGGTAGGGGGATTTATCGCTCTCGTCGGTTGGGATGCCGGATTGCTTGAGCAATCTGGCGACAACGAAACCAGGCTGTACGGCAATCGGCTTCCGGTAATCGCGCAGTACCTGGCCATCCCAGTGCAAGTGTGCCTGCTTGGCCCGATACAGCATGAACCGATCGTAGTAGAGGTGCAGCGATGGGTCGGGCTGGCAGGCGCCACCAGGGTAGACACCCTGTTTGCAACGTTCGGCCAGGAAGCCGGCACCCAGCACGCCATCGATGGTGCCGGCCTGCATCTCTGCCAGGCAGCGCTTCCAGGGCATGCCGACCAGTTCGATCTCGCTTTGGGTACGGCGCGCGGTCAACCGTGCGAGGGTGGCGTAGAGGCCTTCGCGCTCCTTCAATATCCAGGGGTAGACCTCGTTGTCCTCGTGGCAGAGCTTCCAGTGTGGCTGGGCTGCCAGCGTGCCGCCGCTGCACAGGAACAATAGGGCGATAGCGCTGCGTTTCACGCTGCGGCCTTTGCGGGCTGGGCTGCGGGCAGGGGGCCGAGCACCGCCTCGGCATTGCGGCTGGTCGCCTGCATGATGGTGGTCAGGTCGGTGCCGCGCAGCTCAGCCAGGAGATGGGCGATACGGGGCAGGTAGGCCGGCTCGTTGCGCTGCTGGTAGGCCCATTCCGGCGAGATATCCGGCGCATCGGTCTCCAGCACGATGGCCTCCAACGGCAGGTCCATCGCCAGGCGGCGGATGTTGAGTGCCCGCTCAAAGGTGAGGTTGCCGCCAAAGCCAAGCTTCATACCCTGGTCCAGATAGGCCTGCGCCTGCTGCGGGCTGCCGTTGAAGGCATGGGCAATGCCGCGCCGCACGCCGAAACGGCGCAACTGTTTGAGTACCTGGTCCTGTGATTTACGTACATGCAGCAACACCGGTAGATCGAAGTCGCGCGCCATCTTGAGCTGGGCGGCGAAGAGCTCGGTCTGCCGCTGGGCATCGAGCCCGGCAACAAAGAAGTCCAGCCCGATCTCGCCCACGGCGACGGGCGATTCCTGCTCGATCATGGCGCGCAGGGCAGGCAGATGCTCCTCGCGGTGGCTGCGTTCGTAGATGGGGTGCAGGCCCAGCGCGACCGGGCAGCCGTAGCGTTGTCGCATGGCCAGGGTCTGGGGCAGGGTGTCCAGGGTGATGGCCGGTACCACCAGGGTGGCAACGCCGGCGTCGCGTGCGCGCGCGACCACGGCGTCGCGATCGTGGTCGAATTCCGGTGCGTCGAGGTGGCAGTGGGTGTCTATGAACATGGTTGTTAGGACTTTAGCAAGCCCGGCGCCCGCTGGGGAGGGATGTGTGCACGGCGAGCCCAGGCGTTGCAGCCGTGGCAACGATGTGCCGTGCTGGTGCACGGCTGTCGCACAGCGCACCGTGACGACGCCACTGCACCGCCGATTGAGCCGCCAGGCGGGCTTTGCGGCTTGGCACGGCGGTTGCTGTCTAAGCCGCAGCCATCCAGACCAAGGAGACCCGGCATGAGCTACACCAGGCTGCTCAAGGCTGTCGCCACAAGCGAGCCGCGCCATCTGAACCAGGAAGAAATCCGCCAGCTATTCGCCGCCATGCTCGACGGTGGCATACCGGACCTGGAATTGGGGGCGCTATTGCTGGCCTTGCGGCAGAAGGGGGAGCATGCGGTCGAGCTTGATGGCGCTGCCGAAGCCTTGGCGGCCCGGACCATGCGCCTTGCCAGCCCGGAGCGGCCGGTAGTGGTGCTGCCTTCCTACGGTGGTGGGCGGGACATGCCCAATCTCACCCCCTTGCTGGCCTTGTTGCTGCGCCGGTTCGAGATACCGGTATTGATCCACGGTGAGCTGGACGGCCACGGACGGGTAGCCAGCGCCTATGTGCTGCGCGAACTGGGGGTGATGCCGGTGGCCAGTCTGAGCCGTGCCCAGGAGGCCTTGGCGCGGGATGGCCTGGCTTTCGTGCCGGTTGGTGCCTTGTCGCCCGGTCTGGCTGCCCTGTTGGCGCTACGGGCCAGGCTGGGGGTGCGGCACCTGGGCCACCAGGTGGCCAAGCTGCTGCAGCCCTTTGACGATGCACGCTCCTTGGCCGTGATTGGCGCGACCCATGCCGACCGGCTGGAGCGATTCCGTCAGGTCTGTCTGCTGCGTCGGCGGCGTGCCCTGGTGCTGATGGGTACCGAGGGTGAGCCCTATGCCCACCCTAGCCACCGGCCGGAGATCGATTTTCTTAGCGATGGTAAGCAGGAGGTCTTGTTCCGGGCCGAGAGCAGTTCCTTTGCACTGCCGGCCAACCTGCCTGCCGGGCTTGATGCCGCGGCGACGGCGCGCTGGATCGAGGCGGCACTGACTGGTGAGGTATCGCTGCCCACCCCCATCCTCAACCAGTTGGCCTGCTGCCTCTACGGCATCGGTTATGTGGACGATATGAACCAGGCCAAGGCCATTGTGGCGGTGGAGGTGGGGATGTTGGCGCAGAAGCGGCTTAGGGCTGCGTGAGCCTTTTTGAATTTATGATTGGTGAGTGGCAGTTGAGCGCAGCGCTGGCGCCCGGGAAACCCGGGCGCTAGTCATTTGTGCATCCTCGGCGAGCGGCTCACCCTTTATCGCCTCCATCCCCCCCGCCCCTGCCGCCGCAGGGGAGCCCCGCTGACGTTCGTCGGTGGCTCGGATTATCGTACTCCTAGATTCGGCGCGGGTGCAGAGCGGGCATGGCAATTGCCACCGGTCTGGATAAGCTGTTTTGAGGGCCTCGACTAGTCCTGGTTTGCCATTCGGGTAGGGCTGCTCGTTTGGTAAATATATCTATGCTTTATCCCCCATCTGGATGATGCCGTCGCGATAGCTGCTTGCTATAGCGGGAGCAGAACCATTGTCGCGGTGTGGATAGGAGGCAGCGATGCAGATACAGGACCTGAGTCTCGGCCAGGCGGTGTTGCCGGGCATTCCCGGCCTGCTGGATGGCGGTGGCAGCGGCGTGGACCGTGTGCTGCACGCGGTGCGGACCCATCTGGGTATGGACGTTGCCTTTGTGTCGGAATTCGAGGAGCACGACAGGGTGCTGCGGCATGTGGATGCGCAGGACCGCAGCCCTATCCATACGGGTGACCGCATACCGCTGGACCAGGGCTATTGCCGCCGCATTGTCGAAGGCCAGTTGCCGGAATTGATACCCGATACCGCCCAGGTGCCGGCGGCCATGGCCCTGCCCGAGACCACGCAGCTGCCCATCGGAGCGCACCTGGGGGTGCCGGTCTATCTGAGCGATGGTCGCTTCTACGGTACTTTTTGCTGCTTCAGCTACACGGCCGATACCAGCCTCAATGAGCGCGACTTGCAGATGATGCGGGTCTGTGCCGAGCTGATGGCTTACCAGATCAGTGCCGAGCTGGCCGCGACGCGTGTAGCCGACCAGAAGTTCGCCCATGTGAAGGGGGCCATCAACCAAGGTGGGCCGGCCATTGTCTACCAGCCTATCTACCGGCTTGAATCCGGCAAGATATCGGGCATGGAGTGCTTGTCTCGATTCGAAAGCCTACCTTTGCGCTCGCCGGATCTGTGGTTCGCCGATGCGGCCGAGGTGGGACTGGGGGTGGAGCTGGAGCTGAGTGCGATCCGCAAGGCCCTGGCTGGCATGGATGCCTTGCCCGGGGACGTCTACCTGGCAATCAACAGCTCGCCGGAGACCATCCTCAGCGGCCGGCTGGAGGAGCTGCTGCGGGATGTACCGAGCGAGCGCCTGGTGCTGGAGATCACCGAGCATGCCCATGTGGCCGACTACCAAGACCTGATCCAGGCCCTGGCGCCCCTGCGCGAGCGGGGTATACGCATCTCGATCGACGACGCCGGTGCGGGTTATTCGAGCATGAGCCATATCCTCAATATGCGGCCGGACCTGATCAAGCTCGATATGAGCCTGACCCGGCAGATAGACAGCGATATGGCGCGCTATGCCTTGGCAGCGGCGCTGAGCGATTTTGCCCGCAAGACGGGAGTGGACATAGTGGCAGAAGGGGTTGAGACGGCGGCTGAGCTGCGTTCCCTGCGCTCGCTCGGCATTGTCAAGGCACAGGGCTACTACCTGAGCCGGCCGCAGCCGCTGCCGGATGCGATCCGGCTTCTTGCGGCCAACGCCCGCCAGCTGCACTAGCTGGCAGTCAACAAGGCTCGGACATAAGCCGTCACCACCGCTAGGTGGCGACGGCTTTTTTCAGCTCAGATCCAGCGTATTGGAGAGGTCACCGGGCGGTTGCGCGCCGCGGGCGTGGAAGGCGGCATTGCGGTGGGCGATGCCCTCCAGCATGGGCAGGCCATGCAGCCGGCTGATAAAGCGGGCGATGGAGGTGGTGTCGTAGAAGGTGTGGTCGACCACGCCTTTCTTGGCGTGGGGCGAGACCACGATGGCGGGAACGCGAGAGCCGGGGCCCCAGCGGTCGCCCTTGGGCGGCGCAACATGGTCCCACCAGCCACCGTTTTCATCGTGGGTGATGATCACCATCATGTGCGGCCACTGGGGGCTCTTCATCAGATGGGCCAGGATATTGCCGACGTGCTGGTCGCCCGATTCCACGTCGGCGTAGCCGGCGTGCATATTCAGGTTGCCCTGCGGCTTGTAGAAGGTCACGGCAGGCAGCTTGCCGGCGAAGGCATCGGCGAGGAAGCGGTTGGACCAGGGGCTGTCGCCCAGGCCGGCATCGCGCAGGTGCTCTTCCCGTGCCTTGGTGCCGGGGGCAAATTGCTGGAAGTAGTTGAAGGGCTGGTGGTGATACTGGAAGTTGGGGGTGTCCGGCCCGCCCTTGCCATCGAGCGCGGCTTGCCAACCGCCGCTGTACCAGGCCCAGCTGACATTCTTTTCCGACAGCAGGTCGCCTAGGGTTCGATAGGTCTGGGGCGGGAGGGTGGCCGGGTCTTCCGGGTCTGCCAGGCGTGGATCGCCACCGATGGCCGGGGCGACAAAGCTGGGCTGGTAGGGCGGGGCCATGGTGTTGACCGCATAGCCATCGGGGGTGATGGCGCCGTTCTGTTCATATTTGGGGCTGCCGTCCATGGCCGAGGCTGGCGACTTGGCCGAGAGCTTGAGCCGAGGGCTGTCGACGGGGCCGTCCACCACGGCGATCTTCTGGCGGGCCGGGGTATTGGCCGCATGGAAGTACTCCGGCACCCGGCAGGCGATCAAGAACTGGTGGTTCAGGTAGGAGCCGCCAAAGGCGCCCATGAAGAAGTTGTCGCACAGGGTATAGCGTCGGGCGATCTGCCAGAGGTTTAGGTTTTGCGCAGTCTCGCTGTAGTAGCCCATGACCATGCCGCCGGAGTCGCCCCAGGCGACGAATTGGTCGTTCTTGCCACCGTTGATCTGCATCTGGTTCTGGTAGAAGGCATGTATCAGATCGCGGGTGATCACGCCTTCGGGCAGGGGCTTGCCTTCTGCGTCGCTGAGTTTGAACGGGGCATTGGGCAGGTTGCTGATCTGCTCTTCGGCGATCAAATAACGCTTGCCGGCTACGTATTGTGCCTTCTGCACCAAGCCGCCCCAGATCTTGGGCAGGCTGGTAAAGGGCTGGCCGTCGCGGTCCAGCTGCCGGTAGCGGGCGGGCGGCACCTGGGAGAGCGGCTCGGCCACGCCAGGGAAGTCGCCGTACAGATTGTTGAAGCTGCGGTTCTCGAGATAGATCACCACCACGTTGCGGATCTTGGCGGCGAGCCTGGCGTCCGGCTTGCCGCCCTTGGCCTCCGCCGGGTTGGCCGCCTCGGCCTCGCCGGGCAGGGTCGCGGCCACGCCTAGGGCGGCCAGCCCTTGCAGCAGGTGGCGGCGCGCCGGGTCTTGCGGGGCGTCCTGGTCGGGATGGACGGCGTTGGGCTGGTCGTTTGGAGTGATGGTCATGGCGCGGCCGTAGGAAGAAAGCTGGGGGCCCTCGCAGCATACTGGCTGGCCCGGGTGGCGCAAGTATATTCGGCCGCCGCATTACGCACGTGAAAAGCCCCGTCGCAGAGTGTGGACGGGGCTGGGGAAGGGCGGTTGTTCAAACCGCACAGGGCCTGATTACTTCAGATGCGTTTTCAGCTCAGTTGAGGCTTGGCGCATGGCGCTGCGCACTGCCGGGACCTGGCTGACCACGTTCAGGAGGCCAAAGTCGTGGATCATGCCGTTGTAGCGGGTCACGGTCACATCGACACCCGCGGCATCCAGCTTGCGGCCGTAGGCTTCGCCCTCGTCACGCAGCACGTCGAATTCGGCGGTCTGGATCAGGGTAGGCGGCAGGCCCTTGAGCTGCTCGGTGGTGGCTTGCAGCGGCGAAGCGTAGATCTCCTTACGCTGCTTGGGGTCGGTGGTATAGGCATCCCAGAACCACTTCATCAGTGGGCGGGTCAGGAAGTGCCCCTGCTCGAATTGGTTGTAGGAAGCGGTTTCGAAGTTGGCATCGGTCACCGGCCACAGCAAGAGCTGGAACTTCAGCTTGGGTTCGCCCTTGTCCTTGGCCATCAGGGCCACGGCGGTGCTCATGTCGCCGCCCACGCTGTTACCGGCGATGGCCAGGCGGTTGCCGTCGACCTTGATCTCCTTGCCATGCTTGGCCACCCACTTGGTAGCGGCGTAGATCTGGTTGACCGCTACCGGGTAGCGGGCCTCGGGAGAGGGGGTGTAGTTAACGAACACCGCCGTGGCGCCCGAGCCTGCCACCAGGTCGCGGACCAGCCGCTCATGGGTGGGGAAGTCACCCAGTACCCAGCCACCGCCGTGGACGAACATGAACACCGGGGTATCCCCCTTTACACCGGCCGGGCGGACGATGGTCAGGTCGACCGTCTGGCCATCCTGGGTGATGGTCTTGTTCGACACTGCTGCCTTGGGCAGCTCGAGCTTGACGCTGGCCTGGGCGCCGACCAGTACGGCGCGGGCTTCCTGGGGCGTCAGTGTCTCCAGCGGCTTGCCGCCGCCGGCTTCCAGCGCTTCGAGGAACTTCTGGGTGTTGTGCTCGACGCCGGGGCTGCCGGCAGCGAAGGCATTACCGAGGGCCAGGGACAGCACGGCGGCGGAGAAGGTCTGGGCAAAAGCTTTCATGATCGGTGTCCTTTTCAGTAGATGGCGGTAGGGCTGGGCGTAGGGCTTACAGCAGTACGACGTTTACTTCGATGTTGCCGCGGGTGGCGTTGGAGTACGGGCAGACGATGTGGGCCTTGTCGACCAGTTGCTGGGCCACGGCGCGATCCAGGCCGGGTAGGCTGATGCGCAGTTCCACCTGCAGGCCGAAGCCGGTGGGGATGGCGCCGACGCCGACATCGGCGGTGATCGAGGCGTCAGCCGGGATGGTTTGCTTGGCTTGGCTGGCGACGTACTTGATGGCGCTTAGGAAGCAGGCGGAGTAGCCAGCGGCAAACAGTTGTTCCGGGTTGGTGGCTTCGCCACCGGCGCCGCCCAGTTCCTTCGGGGTGGTCAGTTTGACGTCGAGCTTGCCGTCGTTGGCGATGGCACGGCCGTCACGGCCGCCGGTGCTGGTAACGGTTGCTTTGTAGAGGATGTTCATGGCGTTCCTTTCAAATGCACAATAAATTAGTGCGCTAACAATATGGAGGGGAAGACCCCCGGTTGTTGCTGCTGTTACCTCGGTGCCGTGTTGCACCGAGACCGTGAGGTGAAATGTAATGAACAATTAAATTGTGTGCAATCTATTTTTTCAAAAAAGTGCAGGAATTTTTTTGCGGCGAATCGAAAAACAGGCTGCAGGGCTTATGCAGAAAGGCTTACAAGGGTAGCTAGGCTAGCCAGAAACGGAATGTGGCGCCTTGGCCAGGGTCGGATTCGGCGATGACGTCGCCGCCATGGCGCTGTACGACGCGCTGGACGAAGGCGAGCCCGATGCCCTTGCCCTGGAAATCCGCCTCTTCATGCAGGCGCTTGAAGGGCTCGAACAGCTCTGTGGCCCGCTCGGGGTCGAAGCCGACTCCGTTGTCTTTCACCACGTAGCTCTGGTGGCCCTGCCAGGGCTCGGCGTAGATCTGCACGTAGGGGGCGGTCTGTTTGCTGGAATACTTGGCGGCATTACCCATCAGGTTGTGCCAGACCTGTTTGAGCAAGGTGGCATCCCCCTCGCAGCCGGGCAGGGTGTCGATGTGGAAGCGGCAGCTGGGGTAGTCCTCGCCAAGCTCGGCACCGACCTGGCGGGCGAGCGCGGCCATGTCCACCGGCTGGCGTTCCAGGCTGCGCTTACTGCCGTGGGCAAACTCCAGCATGGTGCCGACCAGCGCATCCAGGGCGCCGGCATTGTCGCTGATGCGGCCCAGGAGCGATTGCCCCTCGCTGCTCATGCAGCTGGCCTCATCTTCCAGCAGCAGTTCGGCAAAGCGGTTGATGCGCCGCAAGGGCGCGCGCAGGTCGTGCGAGATGGAATAGGCGAAGGCATCCAGGGTCTGATTGGTAGCGGCGAGCTGGTCGTTGGCCAGGCCCAGCGCCCGGTTGGCGGCCTGCTCTCTTTGCAGGGCCTCGCCCAGGGCGTGGTTCTGTTCCACCAGGGCGAGGTCGTTTTCCAGGGTGGTGCGGAAGACCTCCATCAGGCCGGTGACCTGGCTGTCTGGCGAGCGTGGCTCGCTATCGAGTATGCACAGCGTGCCGAACAGCTCGCCGTTGGCACGGCGTATGGGTAGGCCGTAATAGAAGATCATGCCCAGGCAAGCGGTGGGGTTGTCTGCCATCTCGCGGTGCAAGCGGGCGTCCTTGATCAGCAACGGTTCACGCCGCTTGAGCACATTGGCGCAATAGGAGTTGAGGCTCAGGTCTATGCTCTGGCCGGCCGTATAACCATGGGTGCCGTTGCCATTGACGGTTTGGAAGACCAGGGTGTGCTCGGCGGGCTCTGCCCGGTTGATCATGGCGCAGGGGACCTGGGCATGGAAAGCCAGCAGATCGATCAGCGATTGCCAGCGGGCGACCAGCGCATCGGCAGTTTCGGCTAAGGCGGTCTTGGGCTGATTCATCACATCCTCTGACTGACGCCGGGCGGTGAGGGCGCTGGTGTCCGGCTTTCAGCATGGTCTAATCCGGGCCGATTTGCTAAGTCGGCAAGCTACGGTCACACGACCAGTGGTGGCTTGAATACCGGCAGGGTCGGACGCATCTGTGCGGCAGAGGCGGGGACCGTGGTGGTC
>NZ_DATCSC010000098.1:0-12341 GCF_036568685.1 Chitinimonas sp. | reverse complement strand
GGGGACGGATTGCATATGCTTCCTATCAGGGCCCAACCTCGTGTGGTCGGGAGGCGCCACGGTGTCAGACCATGTAGCGCGCCATTTCGCTGTTCATATTGTTCGCCAACCCATCCAGGCTGCTGGCAGCGTCGGCCGATGCTCCGGCGGCGGCATGGTTCTGTTCCGATATCTGGGCAATGCGCTCCACCTGCTGGGCAATGCTGTTGCTGGCCGATACCTGCTCGTGGATGGCATGGGCGATCTCGGCCACCAGGCTCAGGGTGGTCTCGGCCTGCTGGCGGATGTTCACGATCAGGTCGCGGGCCTCGACCGTATGGCGGGCGTCCTCGCGCACGTCGCTGACGACGGCATCCACGCGCTCCACCGTCATGGCGGCACCGTGCTGGATGGTGCTGACCATGTGCTCGATCTCCTGCGTGGCCTGGGCGGTGCGCTCGGCCAGCTTGCGTACTTCGTCTGCCACCACGGTAAAGCCGCGGCCCTGTTCGCCGGCCCGTGCGGCTTCAATCGCCGCATTCAGCGCCAGGAGGTTGGTCTGGTCGGCGATCTCCTTGATCGCACTGGTGACCGCGCTGATCTCGCTCACCTGCGCCAGCAGCTGGTTCATCTGGGTGGAGGCGTCCTGCACCACACCGACGGTGGCGTTGATGCGCTCGGTCATCTGCAGCATGGCCTGCTCGCCTTCACCGGCCATGCCGCCGGCCTGGCGGGCCAGGTCGCTGGCGGCCTGGGCGCGGTCGCCCACATAGCTGATGCTCACGGCCATCTGCTCTACCGTGGCTGCCATGCTGGCGGAGGCTTCGGCTGCCAGCGCCGAGCTGCTGGCCATCTCGCCGGCCATATTGCGCATACCGTTGGCGGCGGAGGCGACCTGGGTGACCGACTGGCTCATGCCGCCAAAGCCGTCCTGCAAGGTGGTCAGGAGGGCGTTGATGGAGTGGCTGGTATCGGCAAATTCGTCATTGCTGCGGGCGGCGATGCGCTGGGTGAAGTCGAGCTCACCAGCCACCCGCGCCACTGCCAGCCGTACCTCGCGTAGAGGCCGGGTGACCGAGCGCTGCAAGAGGGTGCCGAGCACCAGGAGGAGCAGGGCACCGATAAGGGTGATGGCCAGTACGATGTTGCGGGTGGCCTGGTACTGTGCCTCGGCGGCGCGGGCACCGGCCTCGGCCCCGGCATGGGCGTTCTGTGCCACGCGGTCGACCAACTCGCCCACCTGTGCCGCGATGGCCCGTAGCTGCGGGTTGTTGAGCTGGGGCGGGTCTTGCGGGTCCATGGCACGGGACTTGATCAAGGTGGGCGTGGCCGTCTCCAGATAGTTCTGCAGCAGGCGGCGCAGTGCCAGCACCGGGCGTTTTTCGGCATCCGCAACCGGCAGGGCCAGGTAGTCGTCGATCAAGCCATTCATGGCCGCGGCATGGCTGGTGAGGTCTTTGTCGGCCTGTGCCTTGTCGGCGGCATTCTGGCCACCCACGTGGCGTAGAAAGGCCACCCGGATGTTCATGAGCTGGATATGCATGCTGCGCGAGAGGTCGACCGCCTTGAGCGCCACCTGGCTCGACTGGCGCAGGTTTTCCTCGACCGAGCGCAGGCTGGTGATGGCGATGGCGCCCAGGACCAGGAAGGCGGCCACCGAAATGGCGATCAGGCTGGCGATGCGCCAGGTAACGGTAAGTCGAATGCCCATATGGCAACTCCTGCAGCGCAAGGCGCTGCGTCAGAGAGATGGGCTCGCGTTAGCGCCTGCAACCACCGTGGCGCGACAGACCATCTCGGACCTTTGCATGCGAAGGGCTGCCCCTTGCGGCGGGGTATGCCATTCGGCCAGTGCGATCCGGCTGACTGCTTGGCCGCCTTGCCGGGTCGATGTGCGCAAGATACGGCAGACGATTGATGCCATTGATGAAAATATATTATTGGAATCATTCCATAACGGCATGAACGCCTTGGCCGAGGTGGTCCGCTTTCTGTCCGCCGCGGGCTTGCCCTGGCGGGCTGCCTGGGCGATGGTGATAGGCTACTTCATCACCCGGACCGGATCATGACGCTCAACGTCGGCATCTATCTGTTCAACCACGTGGAAGTGCTGGACTTCGCCGGCCCTTTCGAAGTCTTCACCACCGCCTCGCGCGTGGCCCAGCGCCGCGAGCTGGCTGCACCACCGCCTTTCCATACCTTCTCGGTTGCGCACCATGCTGGTCCCGTCCGCGCCCGTGCCGGGTTGGCCGTGCTGCCGGACTACACGCTGGAAGACGCGCCGGCCATCGACCTTCTATTGATCCCTGGCGGGGTGGTGGATGCTGAACTCGCCGATGTCGCCGTGCTGGACTGGATCGCCGAGCGGGCCAAGGCGGCGCGCATTACCGCCTCGGTCTGCACCGGTGCCTTTCTGTTGGCCAAGGCGGGTCTCCTGGCAGGACATACTGCCACCACCCACTGGGAAGACATTGCCGACCTGCGGGCGCAGTTCCCCACACTGACGGTGCGGGACGATGTGCGCTGGGTGGATGAAGGGTCGGTGGTCAGCTCGGCCGGTATCGCCGCCGGTATCGATATGAGCCTGCACCTGGTAGCCCGTCTGGCCAGCCCGGCATTGGCGGAGGCGACGGCGAGGCAGATGGATGTGCCGTATCGGCCGCATCCCTAGGCGATCGGCTCGCCTGAGTGGGCCTGGCCCGCTAGAGTAGGGGTCTTGCCAGCCGAACGGAGCACCCCATGGAAGACCTGAGCCTGCCCACCTACGCCGATGTGGTCGCGGCCAGCGAACGCATCGCGGGCCATGCCCACCGTACGCCGGTCATGACCTCGCGCACCATCAATGCCGAGCTGGGGGCCGAGGTCTACTTCAAGTGCGAGAATCTGCAGCGCATGGGTGCCTTCAAGTTCCGTGGCGCCTACAACGCGCTGTCGCAATTCAGCGCCGAACAAAAGCAACGCGGCGTGGTGGCGTTCTCCAGTGGCAACCATGCCCAGGCCATTGCCCTGGCTGCGCGCCTCTTGGGCATGCCGGCCACCATCGTCATGCCGCACGACGCCCCGGCCGCCAAGGTGGCCGCCACCCGTGGCTACGGCGGCAATGTGGTGATCTACGACCGCTATACCGAAGACCGTGAGCAGATCGGCCGCGACCTGGCCGCCAAACACGGCTACACCCTGATCCCGCCCTACGACCACCCGCATGTGATGGCCGGGCAAGGTACGGCCGCCAAGGAATTGTTCGAGGAGGTGGGCGAGCTGGATGCCTTCTTCGTGCCGCTGGGTGGCGGTGGATTGCTGAGTGGCAGTGCCCTCGCAACCCGCGCGCTCTCGCCGCGCTGCAAGCTCTACGGTGTGGAGCCCGCTGCCGGCAACGACGGCCAGCAGTCCTTCCGTACGGGCAGCATCGTCCATATCGACACGCCCAAGACCATCGCCGACGGCGCCCAGACCCAGCACCTGGGTAACTACACCTTCGCGGTGATCCGCCGCGAGGTGGACGACATCCTGACCGCCAGCGACGCCGAGCTGGTGGAAGTCATGCGCTTCTTTGCCAGCCGCATGAAGCTCTTGGTCGAACCCACTGGCTGCCTGGGCCTTGCCGCCGCCCGGCAGCTGAGGGAGCAGCTGGCCGGCAGGCGGGTGGGGGTGTTGATCAGCGGCGGCAATGTGGATCTGCCGCGCTTCAGCGAGCTGTTGGCGGGCTAGACCGGCAATGCGCCACCGAGGCGCCAGCCATACCCCTACGGGCTGGCCCGCGATGACAAGAACGGGATAGGGAATGAGTGGATATAAACGTAAGGTACTGGTAGCCCTGTTGCTGGCTACCAGCTTGGGGGGTTGTGGGATTCAGGAGGTGGCTGACGCCAAATTCGGAGATCAGCACTTCAAGACGGCGATCTCGCTGATCGAATTGCACAAGCTACGTACCGGCAGCTACCCGGAGACGCTCAAGGATCTGCAGTTCACTGGCGATTGGGATCCCATCGCACTGGGTTCGGTGAAATACCAGCGCGTGAGCGGCGGTTATGAGCTGGAGCTGACCCGTGGATGGATGGGTAAACCGGAGCTGAGCTACCCGGCTTCGTTCTGGAAGGGACTGGGGCTGGTCAAAAGCAACGTCAAGATTACGCCAGAGCCCAGCTAGGGCGCACCGAACCGCCCTTCGCGTATCTCCTCCACGATGGCCGCATGGCGACCGCTGGCCTTGAGTTCGGCGAGCCCCGCATTGAAGCGCGCCATCAGCTCGGCGCTGCCGGGTAACGATTTGCCGAGCAAGAGGTGCAGGCTGTCTTCGCTGATCGGTACGCCGTTGGTGTTGAGCAGGATGCGCTTGTCACCCAGTACCTTGTTGATCAGCAGATTGCCGACCGCCTTGTCCTCGGGGTAGTAGTCGATCCGCCCGGCCGCCAGCATGCGGATGCAGATCTCACCGCCAGAGACCCAGCTCGCCTCGACCTCCTTGGCGCGGATCATGGCCAAGAGTGGCTCGGGATAATCGTAGCCATTGATCAGGCCGATGCGCTTGCCGCGCAGGTCTTCCAGGGTGTGCCAGTGCCAGGAATAGTCCGAGCGCTGGAACAGCACCATCTGGTGGGTGGAGGTGGGTTCGCTGATCCAGAAGTCCGCGTGGTACTCGGGCTTGTCGGCCCAGCCTACGCCGCCGACGATCTCATGCAGGGACTGGGCCTGCGCCAGCACCTGTGCCCAGGGGTAGAAGCGATAGCTGACCTCGATACCCGCCAGCGCAAAGGCCTCGCGCACGATGGTGGAATCGGCACCTTGCCGGGGCAACTTCTCGCCATAGTAGGGCGGCCATTCGCCGTTGCCGAGCACCAGCGGCGGGTCTGCCGCCTCGGCCTGCCCGGCAGCCAGGCACAGCAACAGGGGCCATAGGCGGCGGAACAGTGCTTGGGCGAGTTGGGCGAAGGGCATAGCCTTTCCAGACGGCCGGGGACAGGGTGGCAAGCCCTGCTGGCAGCATAGTACAGCCCACCCTGCATCGCTCCGGCGGCAACAAGACAAAGCCCGGCGGCCATGGTGGCGCCGGGCTCCGCATGCAACGGGCTGCTGTGCCCTGCCGGGCGACCGACCTTAGCTGTTGATCTTCAGGGTCACGCCACTGCTGCTATAGCTGGCGGTGGCGTTGAAGCCATCGACCACCACCTTGTCGAACTTGCCGGTCTGGTTGCCGCTGGTGACGATGGTAAGCGTATCGCCCACCTTGGGCTTGTAGCCGCCCTGGAAGCTCACCTGCAGGGTGCCGCCGACAATGGCGAACAGCTTGCCCACCGCAAGGGTGCCCGTGTTTCCGGCGCCCAGGCGCAGGGTGAGGGTGCTGCCGCTCTGCTGGGTGTAGTTGCCGGAGATGCCCAGGCGGTCGGCGGCGTTGATCACCACGCTGCCGCCTGTGCGCACATACACATCGCCCTTGCCGAAGGCGGCCACGCTGTCACCCTCTACGGTGCCGGCCTGCACATCGGTACCGCCACTGTAGCTGTTGCTACCGGCAAGGCGCAGCGTGCCGCTGCCTTGCTTGGTCAGCTTGCCCGCGCCGGCAATGTCGTTACGCCAGCTGTCGAGTGCGTTGAAGCCCCCCAGCGTGGCATCCATGCTCACCGTCACGTCGCCATCGAAGCGGCCGTAACCATCGGCGGCAGCAAACAGGTTGAGGCGGCCCCAACCTTCGACGTCGTCCATCACCGGATAGCCCGATGCGACGGCCGTGGTCTTGAGTACGACGCGGCGCTGGTTGGCGTCGAGGTAGGGCAGGCGGGTTTCCAGCAGCACTTCGGCACCCTTGGGCACGGCGGCGCCACGGGTCTTGTCGGCGATCTGCGGCAGGCCAAAGGTCAGCCGGCGCTGGTAGCCGGCCTTGTTGGCAGCGTAGTCGGCAAAGCGGTCGTTGGCGGCGGTGCCGGAATGGGCAAAGTCGTTGAAGGCCTGCAGGGTGGTGGTCTTGCTGGCGGCCATCAGGGCGGTATGGGCCTGCTGGTAGGCACTGGCCTTGCGGTTGCCGTTGCTGTCGGCGGTCAGGAGGCTGGCCGCGGCGACCGAGGTGCCGAGTATGCGCCCGCCGATCACATCCAGCGGCGAGTGCATGCCAGCCAGGATGCGGTTCTCGCCCAGCTCCAGGCCGCGCGCCAGCATCTCCTGGTAGCGCTCTGGCACCACATAGGCCATGGCGATCGAATTACGTACCGCCTCGGCGGTATGCCCGCTGATAAAGCCGCCGTCGGTGGTCGGGGTAGCGCTCTTGGCCGGCTCCAGCGCCGGCACCACCTTCACGCTACTGCTCCAGCGCCAGGGGCGGGCGTACTTGTAGTAGCGCTTGGACGGCTCGGTGGAGCCATTGCTGCCGATACTGTTCATGAAGTCCACCACGGTGCCGAATTGGGCATTGGCGCTGCCGGCCACGCCGGTGTTGTTGCCGCTGTCGTTGTACAGCACGGTGGTGGCGTCGCTGGCAATGGCGGTGATCGAGGTGGTCTGCTGGGCAGCAGCGCGCCAGGCCTCGGTCAAGGGGCCCATGCCGTCCGAGACGCTGTAGGCCTTGCCGCGGCGGTCGTCCAGGTAGGCCGCCAGTTCCTGGGCGGGGGTGCGCTTACCGGTCACGTCCGCCACGTAGCCGATATTGGCGTCGTGCACCGTCTTGTTGAGTACCTTGCCGTCGGTGGCGTCACCCGGAGTACCGCTCCAGGTCGAGGCCGGTACGGCCGGGAAATTGCCATTGGCCGGGGCAGCCGCACCCGCGTCCACCAGCAGGGTGCTGGGCTGCCAGATGTCCAGCATGCCGGTCAGTACGCGCACGCCGGCATTGGTCTCCTTGGTGGCGTAGCGGGCATCGCCGCGCTGGTTGGTGGCCACGAAGTCCACAAAGGCCGGCACGGTGGCGGCATCGGCCACCGGGGCGCTATCTACGCTGCCCATGCCGACCGGGGCCGAGGGGATGGTGGGCGGTACGGCGACATCGTCACTGCCGCCGCAGGCGCTCAGTACAGCGGCGGTCAGGGCGGCGAGCAGCAGAGCAGGGGGTAGCGGGTAGGGCTTGCGCACGGCTTTTTCCTTGGTGATGGGCAATGGAATGGCCGCGTGGCTGGGGCCTCGCCGCCTAAGAGAGGCAACGAGGATAGGAATCAGTCGTTACAAGCGAATGAAAGCTACGTGTAAGCAAGAATGAGTTTGCCGGACCGCAAGCGGTCAGGCAGGGCGCTGGCCATGGTCGGCAGGGAGGCTACGGCTCTGAGTTTTGGCTGACCAAGCTCACCACAAAGTGGCTACGGCCATCGGCGGTCGGCTCGCACCGCGCATCGCCGCCGTGCAGCCGGGCGATCTGCCTGACCAGGGCCAGGCCCAAGCCGGTACCGGTGCTGCTGGTATCTGGCTGGCAGCGGAAGAAGGGCTCGAAAACCCGTTCGCGGTGCTCGGCGGCGACCCCTGGCCCGGCGTCCTTGACCTTCAGTGCAGCCCCGCCGGCCGCCGGGTCAACCGCGACCTCGATCGGTGCCTGGCCGTAGCGCTGGGCATTTTCCAGCAGATTGCGCACCAGCCGCCGTAACAGCCGCGGCTGGGCTTGCAGCAGCACTGGCGTGCCATGCAGGTCCACGCCTTCGTAACGTGCACATTCCTCCGCGACCAGCGCCAGCAGGTCGACCTCCTCCAGCGCCCCTTGTTCAACCGGTGCGTCCAGCCGGCTGGCGAGCAAGATCTCCTCCAGCAGGGCATCCAGTTCCGCAATGTCCTGTTCCAGCTCGGCCTTGCGCTTCGGGTCGGCACTGTCCTTCATCAACGCCACGGTGAGCCGTATGCGGGTGAGCGGGGTACGCAACTCGTGGGATGCGTTGGAGAGCAGCGACTTCTGCGCGCTCACCAGCGCCTCGATGTGGCCGGCGGTGGCGTTGATATAGCGGGCCAAGCGGGCGACTTCGTCGCGGCCCTCTACCGGCACACGGGCGCCGAGTTCGCCCTTGCCCAGCAATTCGACCATGGCTTGCAGCCGCTCCAGGCGCAGGGTGAGGCGGCGTACCAGCGGATAGGAGACCAGGCTCAATAGCAGCGACATGGCGATGAAGATCACCGACCAGAGCTCCAGTGGCAGGCCGTTCACGCTATGCCGGAGGACGATGGCCGAAAAGACGAACAACAGATTGCAACCCAGCAGGGTGAGATAGAAACTCTGGTAGAGCCGCGGCATCAGTCCTGCACCTTTGCAAATACGTAGCCCGCGCCACGCACGGTGATGATGCGGCGGGGCTGCTTGGGGTTGTCTTCGATGGCGGCACGTATGCGCGAGATATGTACGTCGATGGAACGGTCGTAGGCTTCCAGCTTCTGGCCCTTGATCTGGTCGAGCAGCATATCGCGGCTCTGTACCCTGCCGGGGTGCGCGGCCAGGGCGAGCAGCAGGTCGAACTGGTAGCCGGTCAACAGTTGCTCCACCCCGTTGCAACGCAGGCTGCGGCTGTCGGGGTCGATCTCCAGGCGGCCAAAGCGCAGGGTAGGGTCCGCTACCCCGCTAGCGGATGGCCGCTGGCGGCGCAGGATGGCCCGCAGCCGCGCCAGCAGCTCGCGCGGCTCGAACGGCTTGGGCAGATAGTCGTCGGCGCCCAGCTCCAGGCCAATGATGCGGTCCATGGCATCGCCACGCGCGGTCAGCATCAGGAGCGGCGTGTCGGTCTGCCGTCGCAGGCGGCGGCAGACCTCCAGTCCATCGAGGTCGGGCAGCATCAGGTCCAGCACGATCAGGTCGAAGTGCAGCTGGCCCTGCCGGGCCAGGGCGGTCATGCCGTCCGCTGCCAGGGTGACCTGGAAGCCGGCTTCCTGGAGGTATTCCTCCAGCATCCCCGCAAGCCGGGCATCGTCTTCAACCACAAGAATGGCGGGGTTCATCGTGTGCCTTGTCGGGTCAGTGGCTGCCCTGATGATGTTTGGCGGCCATATCGTTAAAGAGCTGGCGCTGGCCGGGAGTCAGCAGCCGCGACAGATCCAGCATGGTCTGGGTGACCTTGCGCGAGCTGTTCTCGCTGGCCGCGTACTGTTCACGGCGCAGGCGTTCTACCGCATCGTTGTCCGCCTTGTCCTGCAGCATCAGCGCCAGCATCTGGGCGTTGCGTTGCTGGTAGGCCGGCTCCAGGGCGGTGAGCTCGGCGCGGGCCTGTTCCACCCGCTCGATTGTCTGTGCTTTCTGCTGAGCGCTCAAGCCAACCACCTGGTTCAAATGGTCCGGCATGCGTTCCAGTCCTGCCGCCAAGGTGGCGGGGCTGCTGACCCCGGTCAGCAACAGCCCCGGGCTGGTTTGCAATGTGGCGTGCGGGCTGCCACCGGCGGCGTACAGGTGTACGGCGGCCAGGCAGGCCAGTACAGCGGCAACGGTGCCAGCACCCAGCTTCATCATGTTCCTGCTCATTGTCTTGCTCCCTTGCGGTATGGGGGAAGTCCCGCTGCGGAGTCTTGCGCTGCTGGGTAAAGCCTGCGTGTCCCGCAGGTAAAGTTTTGTAAAGCCATCATTGGGCCGGGGCACCGTGCATGGCGCCACCCCACGGCGCAGTCCTCAGCAATCCCGACTTCAAAATCAGACTTTTGCCGATAGGCGCTACTGCCATCCTTGCGGAAGATGGCCGAGCTGTCTTGCTGTAATGGTGGACTCGGCCTCCAGATGGCCGAGCGTTGTCACGCGCCCTTATGCCCAGGCGGGCTAGGAGAGATCAATGCATTTTCTGTACAACATGCACAGCGTCTGGATGGCGCTGATCATCGTGGGGGTCACGCTGTCGGTTGCCTTGCTGGGCTACGCGATCACCAGCCGTTTCAGGCTGGTGCTCATGGACCCGGAGCAACGGGCCATGATGATCGCCATGATGTCCATCGTGACCACGATCAACTCCCTGATCGTGGCATTTGCTGCCATCAGCGTCTGGGAGGCTTACAACGCTGCCGACCGTACGGTGACCGAGGAAGCGGCCTGTGCCGGTGAGCTGGCCCGTGATCTGGCTGCCTTCCGCAGCCCTGCCGCAGATATCACCGGTCGTGCCTTGCAGGTCTATATGCAGATGGTCGTGCGCAAGGAGTGGCCCGTCATGCAGCAGCAAAGCAAGCAGGATGAGGAGACGGCTCGCCATTTCGAGGCCATGTTCGATGCCGCCAACGACATCGCCCCCACCGATGCCCGTCAGAGCGCACTGTTGACCGAGGTACTGGCCCGTACCAACGAAATGGTCAAATACCGGCAGCAGCGGGTTCTGACATTGGAGACCTCCATGCCCGGTACGCTCTGGGGCGTAACCTTGGCGCTGAGCGGTTTGTCCTTTCTGCTGCTCTATGCCTTGCCGCCCACGCGCTTCCATATCCTGCTGGTCGGCACCTGGGGCACGACCTTGGGCTTGGTCTTCTTTTTCATCATGGCGGTAGACCGGCCATTTGCCGGGGAGGTCAGCGTCAGCCCCACGCCATTTGTCAGGACCATAGACAGCCTGGTGATCAGCCGGACCTGGCCCAAGGAAGTGGTGGCGCCCTGACAAGTCCGCCCGACGGCGCGGGCAGCATCGTACTCGCTGTTGTCCATACTGTAGCGACGGTGATCCCGGCAACCTGCCGGCGAGCCGCGTGGAGGAGGAGAGAACGATGAGCATGAACGAGGCCGCACTGGCCGAGCACCGCTGGCTGGCCCGCCTGGTGGGCGAATGGGCGTATGAATCCGAGTGCGATATGGGGCCCGAGCAAGGGACCGGCAAGATGAGCGGGACCGAGATCGTCCGCCCCTTTGGCGACCTGTGGGTGATCGGTGAGGGCAGCTATGGCAGCGGTGCCGATAGCTGGCAGTCCATCATCACGCTGGGCTACCACATCGTGGACAAGCGCTTTGTGGGTACCTTCGTGGCCAACACCATGACCCATATGTGGGTCTATAGCGGCACCCTGGAGGGCGACACATTGACGTTGGACGCCGAAGGGCCGGACTTCCACAGTGGCAAGACCACCCAATACCAGGACATCCTGCAGATCCAGGATAGCGCCAGCCGCACGCTGACCTCGCGCATGCTGACCGCCGAGGGGCAATGGGTGCAGATCATGAAGGCCAGCTACCGGCGCAAGGCCTGACTACCCTCGCTATCGCAATCCGCCGCTTGGTGGGGGCGCTGTTAGGCCTGGGCCAGCGCCTCGCGGGCGTTGGCCGGCGGGTTGCCGCCTGGCCGTGGCTGGCTTGCGGTGCGCTGGCGATGGCTCAGACCGTCTGCGGTGCTTAGCGATTCCGCAGAAAAGGGCCGACCCTGGCTTCCAAAAGGGCAACCAGCTCGGGCTGCATGTAATCGTAATCATCTGGTATGCCCAGGCAGATCACCGGCTTGCCATTGAGGTGTGCTTTGAAGCGTTGGGAGAGCTTGTTCCGATGTGCTTTCTCCATGACGAAGATCTTGCTGGCCCAGGCCAGCTGCTCGGCAGAGAGTTTTACATCGGCATCATTGCCCAGCCCGGCGGAATCGGTCTCCACATTGGGCCAGGTAGAGAAGACCTGCTCAGCCGTAGGGCTGCGCAAACGATTCTGGGAGCAGATGAAGAGGGCGCGGATCATGGCGGGACTATGCCCGAGTACGCTCTGGCGCGGCAACGCAGCTGGTGCCGGCCGTTCGCAGTACGCCGCCTACCGATCGTCGTAAAGTTGCTGTAATACTATTGATTCGTAAGCGGAAATATCCGGAAATGAGTGGCGTTGCCAGCCAGTCTGGCAGCCGTTTTCTGTGCCCAGCATCGGATCGATAAGCATCACAGCACGAGGAGGTAGCGCCATGCCCAAGATTCATCTGAACTATGCGGATGATCCGCTCGAATACTATGCCGACCAGCGGCGTGGGGAGCGCAGGATGCCGCATTCCGGGCTGGGTGAGGACTGGCGTAGCGGCAATCTGCTGCAGGCGGATCGGCGGGTTGCCGGTCGCCGTCGCAACGATCCCAAATCGCAGGCGCGGCGTTAGCGCCGCGGACGAGACCCTTCTGGCGTTGTCGGTGCTTTTGCACCTTGCAACCACGGCCTGCCCCTAGCGGGGGAGCCGGAATTGCACTCGCTGGGTTGTGTTGGTGTTACCTGGCCCGCCGGCCTTTCCCTACTGTGCCTTGTTGGCGTTGGCGCCGGCGGCTGCCTTGAGCAGATGCTGCAGCTGCTTGCGGTCCACGTCTGATAGGCGGCGCAGGTAGAGGCAACCCTTGCCTGCCCGCACCTTGCCCAATGTGGCCAGCACCTCGGCGTGTTCTTCGGCCAGGTCGCAGCCCAGGTAGAGGGTCAGGTCGGCCTTGCGTGAGGCAAAGCCGATCAGGAAAGTATCGCCCTCGTGGCCGCTCTCGTAGCGGTAGTGGTATTCCCCAAAGCC
>NZ_DATCSC010000097.1:0-15377 GCF_036568685.1 Chitinimonas sp. | reverse complement strand
TCAGCAGAGAAGCGAACTATACGCACCCCCCAGAAACCCGTCAACACCCTCCGCAATAATTTCTGCAACTTTCTGCCCGACGAGCGGTAAGTGCCTGATCTGTAATACACCCCGCGCCAAACTTTTTTAGCCCTCCCCCGCAAAACCCGACACCGCCTGCAAACACGCGGCACCGGAAACACCTAAAAAACCGGCAGCGCACGCTGGAAAAAGCCCCGCAGCGGTGAAAACCGGGCCGGAAAGCAGGGCAAAACAGGGTGGGGGTGAAAATTCGCTATATAAGTTTAGTGCCCTGTCTTTGCGCCTGCCGCTGCTCCCACTCCAGCAGGCGGCGTCTATAGAGCTGCAGTTCTTCGGCATAGAAGTCGAAGATGCAGGGTTCGCAACCACTGCCGCAACAGGCTTCCGGCTCGGGCGAGATGGGGGGCTCCGGTGGCGGGTCGTTTTCGGGCCAGTCCTTGGGTGCTGTACTCATGAGGTCGTGTTCACTAGTTCTATATCGCCGGCTGGCGCGGGTGCTTCTGCTAGAATCGCCGGCATGACTTATCAAGTTCTCGCCAGGAAATGGCGTCCTAAATCCTTTGCTACGCTAGTGGGCCAGGAACACGTGGTCAAGGCATTGAGCAACGCGCTGGAAAACCAGCGCCTGCATCATGCCTACCTGCTGACCGGCACCCGCGGCGTGGGCAAGACCACCATCGCCCGTATCCTGGCGAAGTCGCTGAACTGCGAAACCGGCATTACCGGTTCGCCCTGCGGCGTGTGCGATGCTTGCAAGCAGATCGACGCCGGCCGCTTTGTCGACCTGCTCGAGATCGATGCCGCCTCCAATACCGGCATCGACAACATTCGCGAGGTGCTGGACAACGCCCAGTACGCGCCAACCCAGGGCCGCTTCAAGGTCTACATCATCGATGAAGTGCATATGCTCTCCAAGAGCGCCTTCAATGCGATGCTGAAGACGCTGGAAGAACCCCCGGGGCATGTGAAGTTCATCCTGGCGACCACCGATCCGCAGAAAGTGCCGGTCACGGTGCTGTCGCGCTGTCTGCAGTTCTCGCTGCGGCAGATGTTGCCGCAGCAGGTAAGCGGCCATCTGCAGCATGTGCTCGATGCCGAGAACGTACCTTATGAGGCTGGCGCCCTGACCCTGCTGGGCCACGCCGCCGCCGGCAGTATGCGCGATGCGCTGTCGCTCTTGGACCAAGCCATCGCCTATGGCAGCGGCAAGGTCGAGGAAGCCGGCGTGCGTGCCATGCTGGGTGCCGTAGACCAGAGCTATCTCTATGAGCTCCTCGAGCGACTGGCCGAGCATGACGGCCCCGGCCTCATGGCCTGCGCCGAAGGCCTGGCCACCCGTGGCGTGGGCAGCGACGCCGCGCTGCAGGAGCTGGCCTCGGTGCTGCACCAGTTGGCGCTATTGCAGTCGGTACCGGCCGCCGTCCCCACCGACCACCCACAGTACGCCTCGCTACAGCGCCTGGTGCATCTGTTCAGTGCCGAAGACTTGCAGCTCTTCTACCAGATTGCCCTGCATGGCCGTCGCGATCTGGCGCTGGCGCCGGACGAGTTTGCCGGCCTGAGCATGGCCCTGCTGCGCATGTTGGCCTTTGCGCCAACCCGGCAGTCACTGCCCGGCCAAGCCGCGGCCCAACATCCGTCGGGGCAGGCCCGCACCGTACCGGTACAGCCAGCACCGGCTGCTGCACCTGCACCAAGTGCACCGGTACAGGCATCCGCACCGATCGCCGCGGCACCCGCTGCACGTGTGCCGGAGCCTGCACCCGTCGTGCAAGTCGCACCCGAGGCCGGCCCAGTCACGATGGAGCCCGCGCCGCCGCAGCAAGCCGTGCCGGAACTAACGCCCCCTACGCCGCAGTACGAAGCTGAAACCATGATCGAGGCCAGCAGCGACGATATGCCGCCCTGGTACCCGCCTGAAGACAGCATGCCGGCGGCCGAACCAGCAGCGCGGGAAAGCGCCGAACCCGCGGCCGCCGCGGCACCGGAGCGCTTTGACGGCGACTGGGCGGCCCTGGTCGGCCGGCTCAAACCCGGTGGCTTTGCCGGCATGTTGGCCGCGCACGCCGAGCTGCACAGCCATGAGGACATGCGCTTCAACCTGATCGTGCCGGATGCCCACCGGGTGGTGGCCGGCCCCGATTACCGCGACAAGCTGGTACAGACCCTGAGCCAGTACTTCGGCAAGCCTGTGCAGGTCAATATCACCGTAGGTGGCAGTAGCGATGCCACGCCTGCCGCCCAGCAGCAACGCGAGCGACAGGCACGGCTGGCAGAAGCGACCGAGGCGATCAACGGCGATCCCTTTGTGCAACGTCTGATTTCCGAGTTCGACGCCACCGTGGTGCCGGACTCCATCCAGGCCCGCACCGACGCGGCCTGATCCACTTCCCTATCCAATCTGCAGCAAGGAGTCACCATGTTCAATAAAGGCGGTCTGGGCAATCTGATGAAGCAGGCCCAGCAAATGCAGGACAATATGAAGAAGGCGCAGGAAGAGCTGGCCAATGTCGATGTCGAAGGCCAATCCGGCGCAGGCATGGTCAAGATCGTGATGAATTGCCACCACCTGGTACGCCGCATCACCATCGACCCGAGCGTGATCGATGGTGACGACAAGGAAATGCTGGAAGACCTGATCGCTGCAGCCTTCAACGACGCGCTGCGCAAAGCCGAACAGACCTCGCAGGAGAAGATGGCAGGCTTTACCGCCGGCCTGAATCTGCCGGCAGGCATGAAGCTGCCCTTCTAAGCATCATGGCTGGCGAGCGGTACCAGCTGCATTTCAGCTCCCTACTCGCCGCCAGCGCCACCGAGGTGGCAGAAAGACAGCTGACCGTAGCCGGGGTGAACTATGAACTCGGCCCCTGGTTGCGCATGCGTTTTCCTGTCAGCCAGTGGCAGCAATTACGACAGCTGCCCCGCCAGCAATGGCTGGGCCGCTGCTGGTTGCTACTTTTGGGTTGGCTGCCGGTCGACTATGACGAGCTTCGCTTCGAAGAAATCCAGACACATGGCTTTGTGGAGCAGTCCCGGCTGTTGAGCCAGCAAAGCTGGCGCCATGAACGTCGGATCGAGGCCCTTGCGGGTGGCTGCCGGCTGACCGATCGCGTTGGGTTCACGCCCCGTCGGGGTGTGCCGGGCTGGCTGAGCCGGCATATCATCCACGCCCTCTTCCTGTGGCGGCATAGACAGCTCAGGCTGCGTTACTCCTTACTTCCGCACGCATGAAAACCCCCTCCTCCCTGAACCACCTGGTCGATGCCCTGCGGGTACTACCGGGCGTAGGCCCGAAGTCGGCCCAACGCATGGCCTACCATCTGTTGCAGCGTGACCAGCCCGGCGCTGCCGCGCTGGCGCACGCCCTGGCCGATGCCTTGGCCAGGCTGCAGCACTGCCAGCGCTGCAACACCTTCACCGAGCAGGATCTATGCGAGTTATGCAGCGACCCCAGCCGTGATGCGCACCAGCTGTGCGTGGTGGAAATGCCGGCGGATCTATTGCGGATGGAGCAGACGCTGGCCTTCAAGGGCTACTACTTCGTGCTCATGGGCCGCCTCTCCCCACTCGATGGCATCGGGCCCAGTGACATTCACTTCGACAAGCTGCTGGCACGTGCCCAGGACGGCATCGTCGAGGAGGTCATCCTCTCCACCAACTTCACCGTGGAAGGCGAGGCAACCGCCCATTACCTGGCCGAACTCCTGCGTGCACAGGGACTCAAGGTCAGCCGCATCGCTCGAGGCCTGCCCTCGGGAGGCGAACTGGAACACGTGGATAGCAGCACCCTGGCACAGGCACTGATCGAGCGCCGCAGCCTGTAGTACCGCTCCGGATAGCGGCACGTACCATCGAGCAGCGTTTTCGGATATGCCAATACTCAGCCAAAAGCGTGCCAGTTGTTGAAGCCTGCGCGCCCTAACGGGTAAACTCGGCAACAATTTGTTGAACTATGCCGCCACTGAGCGCCCTCGATGACCGCCTCCGTCAAGCCGGCCCCCTCCCGCAGTAATCCGCTCTTCGAAATCAAGAGCGCCGCTCTCAACCTCATCGCCTTCGCGCCCAAAACCGCCAACCTCGCCGAACTGGAAGCAGCCCTGGAGCAGAAGCTGGGCGGTCGTGCCGATTTCTTTGGTGGTGACGCCGCCGTAGTAGACCTGACCGAATGGCCGGAAAGCGCCACCGCGCTTGATGTATCGGGCCTTTTGAGCCTGCTGCGCAAGGCCGGCCTGCAACCGGTAGCCGCCCGCAACGGCCTGCCGGGTGCTCGCGCCGCCGCCAGCAGTGCTGGACTCGTACTGCTGCCAGATGCGCCGCAGCGCGATGTGGTGGAAGAGAAGCCGGCCGAGAACAAGGCGATCCCCGCCCCCGTCACGCAGACCACCTTGATCGTGGACAAACCGGTGCGCAGCGGCCAGCAGGTCTATGCCCGTGGCGGCGATCTGATCGTGCTGGCACTGGTCAGCCACGGTGCCGAGGTGATCGCCGACGGCAACATCCATGTCTACGCCCCGTTGCGTGGCCGGGCACTGGCCGGTGCGCGAGGCAATACCGAAGCCCGCATCCTCACCCATTGCATGGAAGCCGAACTGCTGTCCGTGGCCGGGGTGTACCGGGCGCTGGACGAACCGCTGCCAGCCAGCATCAAGGGTCGCGCGGCCCAGGTGCGGCTGGATGGCAACAAGCTGGTCATCGAAGCGCTGACGCTGGACTGACAAACCGATTGATATAAAACCAGGAAAATACCGTGACCAAAATCGTCGTCGTGACCTCCGGCAAGGGGGGCGTAGGCAAGACCACCACCAGCGCGAGCTTCGCCTCGGGCCTTGCCTTGCGTGGCAATAAGGTGGCCGTGATCGACTTCGACGTCGGCCTGCGCAACCTCGACCTGATCATGGGCTGCGAGCGCCGCGTCGTGTACGACTTCGTCAACGTGATCCAGGGCGAGGCCAAGCTGTCCCAGGCGTTGATCAAGGACAAGCACTGCGACAATCTGTTCGTGCTGCCGGCCTCGCAGACCCGCGACAAGGAGGCCCTCACCCGCGAGGGCGTGGAGCGGGTGCTGAACGAGCTCTCGGCCGACGGCTTCGACTACATCATCTGTGATTCGCCGGCGGGTATCGAGACTGGCGCCCTCTTGGCGCTCTACTTTGCCGACGAGGCCCTGGTGGTCACCAACCCCGAGGTCTCCTCGGTGCGTGACTCGGACCGCATCCTCGGCATACTCGACGCCAAATCGAAGAAGGCCGAGCAGGGCCAGAGCATCAAGGCTCACCTTCTGATCACCCGTTATTCGCCCAAGCGCGTGGATGCCGGCGAGATGCTGTCGCTCGACGATATCAAGCATCTCCTGCGCATTCCGCTGATCGGCGTAATCCCGGAATCGGAGGCAGTGTTGCAGGCGTCCAACAGCGGCACCCCGGCCGTCCATCTGGAGGGCTCCGAAGTGGCGGAGGCCTACAAGGACGTGGTGTCCCGCTTCCTCGGCGAGGATCGCCCCCTGCGCTTTATCGAAGCACCCAAGCAAGGCTGGCTCAAACGCCTGTTCGGAGGCTAATCCATGTCCTTTCTCGACTATTTGCTCGGCAACAAGAAGAAATCCGCCTCGGTGGCACGTGAGCGGCTGCAGATCATCCTGGCCCACGAGCGGGCCGGGCGTGGCGGGCCGGACTATCTGCCGGCCCTGCAACAGGAGCTGATCGCGGTGATTTCCAAGTACGTCTCGGTGGGTCAGGACGACATCAAGGTGTCGCTGGAGCGCCAGGATGACTACGATGTGCTGGAAGTGAACATCGTGCTGCCGGAAGCGACCAAGCGCTGACCGCCATGAGCCGGGTTCCACCCGGCTTTTTGCTGCATAATCGGTGCCAAGCCCGCCACAGAGCAGGATGTAACGATCCACCACCATGAACGACACCACAGAAGCCATCGCCCAGCCTGAGCGCCCGGTACAGCTCGACAAGTTCATCAGCCAACGGGAAACCGAACGCTGGTGCAAGCGCTTGTCCGCCGACTACCCGGCTGCCGACTACTGGCTGTGCCAGGAGGCACGCGTACTACAGGGCTTTCAACGTGACCAACGCTATGCAGCGCGTTTCATCGGCGTGGACCTGGACCGTCGAGCCTTGGTCATCGAGGCCGATGGCCACCCCCTGACGCACTGGCTGGCAACCCCGGTAGGTGAGCTGGAACACCCCTTCCAGCGCTCCAGCGACCTGGTCCGCCTGATCCTGGCCAGCCTGCGCGCGCTGCAGCACCTGAGCCGCGCCGGCCTCGTGCACGGCGGTCTCAGGCCTGACACCATCGTGCTGCGCCAGAACGACAAGCAGGAGATCGATTTCGACAGTTTCAAGCTGATCGACTTCGGCGTGGCGCGCAGCAACCAGCAAAGAATCGAAAAGCCGCTGTTCATAGACCTGGCCAGCCCAGACGCTGCCTATCTCGCGCCGCAGATGCGCGAAGCCGTGCTGCGTGACTGGCAGACCTACGCCAAGCTCGTCGGCGAGCCGGGCAAAAGCAGCTGGTATGAACTATCTGACGCCGCCCGCCGCCAATACGACAGCGTGCTGATGCCGGACCTGGCGGTAAACAACCTGGACTGGCGTGTAGATCTCTACGCTCTGGGTCACTGGTTCAAACAGATCTCGCTGCATCGCATCGACTACTACAAGGATGCGCACCAGGAAAGTCTGCCGGCGCTGGTCAAGAAGATGCAGAAGTCGGTACTGCATGGCGGCTTCACCAGCCTTGAGGCTTGCATCAAGGCCTTTGAAGCGCTGGAGGTGGACAGCCGCAGCCTGGTCATCATCGAAGCGCCGCAGACCTCTGGCGTCTTTACCATGCAACCCAGCCCGGTGCTGCACCCGGTAGGCCATGTTCACGTGGCGCAGATGCCGCGGCTGGATGATGAATTCTCCCCCAGCCCCATCGGCCTGAGCCCCCGTCGCGATAGCAGGCCGGAAGCCACCGGCAATGGTCGCGGCCGGCTGGTCGGCATAGGCCTGGGCTTGATCGTGGTGGCCGCCGTCGGCGCCGCGCTGCTGAGCTCCAAGGAACAACACGCCAGCCCGACCCCACCGGCACCACCGCCGGAAGGCCCTGCCGTGGCGCAAGCGGCGGATGCCCCTGTTGCGGCCGAAACACCCGGAGCCCAAGCCCAGCCGGTGAGCTCCGAACCACCCGCACCACAGGCACCGGAAGCCCCTGCATTGGGAGGGCTGTCGCTACCCGATCTGCGCAAGGCCGCGGAGAGTGGCGACCCTGCCGCCCAAACCCAGCTGGGCCTGCGTTACCGCAAGGGCCAGGGGGTAGCGGCCGACAACCAGTTGGCGGTGGACTGGTACCGCAAGGCGGCCAACCAGAACCATGCCGAGGCACAAGCCTACCTGGGCTTTATGTATATGACCGGTCGTGGGGTAAAGAAGGACGACGCCGAGGCAGTGCGCTACTCGCGCTTGTCTGCCGAGCAAGGCAACAGCATAGGTCAGTACAACCTGGCCTTGCTCTATCTGGCTGGCCGTGGCGTACCACTGGACAATCTCGAGGCCTACCGCTGGCTGAAGAAGGCGGCTCAGCAGGACAAAGCCGCCGAAGCCCGCATGGCCGAAGTAAGGCGCCTGCTGACGCCGGCCCAGTTGAGCGCCGCAGAAGCATCTTGAGGCAGCGCTGCAGGCAAGCTGCCTGCAGCCGCCGCTGCCCCGATACTTTCGCAGAGCCCCCCTAGTCCCCCTGCACCAGCCAGCGAGCCCTCAGCACGGTCAACCTGATCTGGCCATCGCGCCGTTGCCGCTCGTAACCATCCCGATCACGCCGCAGCTTGTTGCGCTCATCGTCGCTCTGCGCCTTGCCAATCTGCTCGTTAAGCTTGTCGATCTGCCGGCCCCAGCTCTGTAGATCGCTCTCCAGGCCGGCGATATCGCGCTGAAGCTCGTATCGGGCCCTGCCCACCTCGTACTCACGCAGAAAGCCATCCTGCAGCTCCGGGGCGCAGACATTGTGGTAGCTCTGTCCGTCCCGTCCTACCCGGTAGCCATTGGCCGGCGTGCAATAGGCCAGTAGGCCGCGCTCGCGACCGCGCGAATATTCACCTGGGTTGGGTAGCACACCGATCTTCTGGCAAGCTTCGGCATAGTCGCTGAGCTTATCCTTCTGGCCGTCACGGCCATCCTTCTCCCCTACCCCGTACCAATCGCCGGTACGACACTCCGCTTCGCTCATGGCGGCACAGCCACCCAAGAGCACGCTGGCAATGCCCAATACCACCATCGTCTTCATTATTGTGTTCCCTGGTCTGCGGTGCACTCAGTCTAGGAAAACAAACTTGAATCCGCCCTGAATGAAAAAACCCGGCGGGAGCCGGGTTTGTCAGGGGGCGAGACCGAATCAACCGCGCTTGGCGGCAGCAATGCGCATACGCAGTGCATTGAGCTTGATAAAGCCCTCGGCATCCTTCTGGTTGTAGGCGCCGCCATCATCGTCAAAGGTGGCGATGGTCTGGTCGAACAGAGAATCCTTGGAGTCGCGGCTGACCACACTGACGCCACCCTTGTAGAGTTTGACCCGCACCCAGCCATTGACCCGTTCCTGGGTCTGGTCGATCAAGGCCTGGATGGCACGACGTTCCGGGCTCCACCAGTAGCCGTTGTAGATCACCTCGGCGTAGCGCGGCATCAGGTTGTCCTTGAGGTGTGCCACTTCACGGTCCAGGGTGATGGACTCAATGCCACGGTGGGCCTTCAGCAGGATGGTGCCACCGGGAGTTTCGTAGCAGCCGCGCGACTTCATACCCACGTAGCGGTTCTCGACCAGATCGAGGCGACCGATGCCATGCTTGCCGCCCAGCTCATTGAGCTTGGCGAGTAGCTCGTGCGGCTTGGCGCGATTGCCGTTGATGGCGACCAGATCCCCACGCTCGAACTCGAGGTCGACGTATTCAGGTGCATCCGGCGCAGCCTCGGGCGAGACGGTCCAGCGCCACATGCTTTCCTCAGCCTCGGCCTTGGGGTCTTCCAAGTGACGGCCTTCAAAGCTGATATGCAGCAGGTTGGCGTCCATGGAGTAGGGTGCACCACCAGCCTTGTGCTTCATTTCGATCGGAATACCGGCCTTTTCGGCGTAGGCCAGCAGCTTCTCGCGGCTCAAGAGGTCCCACTCGCGCCAGGGAGCGATCACCTTTACGCCCGGCTTGAGGGCGTAGTAGCCCAGCTCGAAACGGACCTGGTCGTTGCCCTTGCCGGTGGCGCCGTGGCTGACGGCATCGGCACCGGTCAGGTTGGCGATCTCGATCTGGCGCTTGGAGATCAGTGGCCGAGCGATCGAGGTACCAAGCAGGTATTCACCCTCATAGATGGTGTTGGCACGGAACATGGGAAAGACGAAGTCACGCACGAACTCTTCGCGCAGATCGTCGATATAGATGTTCTCGGGCTTGATGCCGAGCTTGATGGCCTTGGCGCGGGCCGGTTCCAGCTCTTCACCCTGGCCGATATCGGCGGTGAAGGTCACCACCTCGGTCTGGTAGGTATCCTGCAACCACTTGAGGATGACGGAGGTGTCGAGGCCACCGGAATAGGCGAGGACGACTTTCTTGATATCGGACATGGCACTTACCTGCAGGGGTTTAATTCAAAGAAGGAGAAACGGTCTTGGCGTAGAAGGCACCGCGAATATCGATGACCTCGAAGCAGAGCTGGCAGTCGCGCTCCGCGAGCGAGCGGGCGTAGTGGCGCGCCAGTACTGGCTGCAGTACCGCCAGCGCCCGCTGCTTGAAGGCATCGGTACGGCTGTCGATCAGGTGCAGCTTGAGGTGCACGAAGGCATGGCTGCTGGCACCGTCGCCCACCAACCAGTCACTCAAACGGATGGCACGGCTCTTGATGTCGGCCAATTTGATGCCTTCCAACCCGGTCAATGCGGTATGCAGTTCACTGAACAGCTGTTTGAAATCCGGCTGATCGGGCAGGTTGTCGGTGTATTCGAGTACGAGGTGAGGCATGGTGTGGACCGCTGTGCAAAGAGGCTTACATCTTATGCCGCCCAGCCCGCTTCCAAAAGCGGGGCCAGGCAGGCAGCCGCCACCGCCCGGATAGGCGGCGGCAAGCTGAGGCTCAGTTATTCACCTTACCCAGCAGCAGGTACTCCACCAGTGCCTTCTGGGTATGCATGCGGTTTTCGGCTTCATCCCAGACCACAGACTGCGGGCCATCCAGCACATCAGGGTCTACTTCCTCGCCACGGTGAGCCGGCAGGCAGTGCATGAACACCGCATCCTGGTCGGCCAGCTTCATCAGCTCGCTGGTGACCTTGTAACTGAGGAAGTCGACACGGCGCTGCAGGCTCTCACGTTCAAAGCCCATGGACACGCACACGTCGGTGGAAACGAGGTCGGCGCCCTCGGCTGCCTCGCGCGGGTCATGGGTATGCTCGAAGTGGTCGCGCCCGTATTCCAGGCCATCGAGCACCTTCATCTCATACCCCTTGGGGGTGGCAAGGCGCAGTTTGAAATTGAAGATGCGGGCGGCCTGCAGCCAAGTACGCGAGATATTGTTGGAGTCACCGATCCAGGCCACCGTCTTGCCCTCGATGCTGCCGCGGTGTTCGATATAGGTAAAGATATCGGCCAGCGTCTGGCAGGGGTGGTATTCGTTGGTCAGGCCATTGATGACCGGCGCATGCGAATAGTGGGCAAAGGTATCCACGATGGTCTGCTCGTAGGTGCGCAGCATCACGATATCGCACATGCGGCCGATCACCCGCGCCACGTCCTCGATAGGCTCACCACGACCGAGCTGGGTATCCTTGGACGCCAGGAACATGGCGTGGCCGCCCAGCTGGTTCATGCCCGCCTCGAAGGACACCCGGGTACGGGTGGAGCTCTTCTCGAAGATCATGGCCAGGGTCTTGCCCGCCAGCGGCTGGTAGAGCTCGCCTCGGCGCAGGCGTTCCTTCAGCACTCGGCTACGGACGAACAGATGCTCGTATTCGTCGCGGGTAAAGTCGGTGAACTGGAGGAAGTGCTTGACCGTCATGCTGGGGCCCTGTGCGTTGCGGAAAAGCTTTGAGCTTCTCCGAGCCGGCCGCGCTGGTCAAGCGGGATTTTCGCCTATGCGACGTGAAATTATGGAATATCGACATCACTGCGCATGCAGGATGCGGTTCCGGCCGCATGCCTTGGCACGGTAGAGCGCGCTGTCGGCGGCAGCCAGCAAGGTCTCGACATCGGCACCATGCTGCGGGTAGGCGGCAATGCCGGCGGAGAAGGTCAGTTGCTCAATACGCTGCCCCCCGCCCTCTACCACCAGGGTATGGAAGTGATCGAGCAGCTCGCGCAGCCTGACTTCCGCCTGGGCAAGGTCGATGTCCGGCAGCACCAGGCAGAATTCCTCACCGCCAAAGCGACAGGCAAAGTCGGAACCGCGGATATTGGCCGACAGCATGCGCGCCATCTCCACCAGCACCCGGTCACCCATGGGGTGGCCAAAACGGTCATTGACCGACTTGAAATGGTCCAGATCGATCAGCACCACGCAGATCGGATAATGCCGCCGTTCTGCCAGCCGCATCTCGCTGCACAGCTCTTCCTGCAGGTAACGGCGGTTGTAGAGCTCGGTCAGCGGGTCGCGGATGGCCTGCTCACGCAGCCGCGCCTGCAGCTGTTCCACCTCCGCCACCTTGGTCGCCAGCTGGCGGTTGAGCTTCTCCATCTCGGCGCGGGCGTTCTCGGCCTCGGCCTGCTTGAGCAGGGCAAAATCGCGCTCCCGCTCGGCCTCGGCCAGCTCACTCTGGATACGGGCTATCTGGGTGCGGGCGCGGGCAGCACTGCCCAGCGAGCGCTGGTAGAACTGCTGGTGTTGTTCCAGGCTGGCGTAAGCCTGCTGCCAAAGACCCAGCTCGGCATAGGTCAGCGACAGCTCGCGCATAACCTGTACCGGGTAGTAAGGGTCCTGGAACTTGCCCAGGTAGGACTCCGCCCGCTGGAAGGCCTGCAAGGCGGCGGAGGCAAGACCGCGACCGCGTGCGACCAGACCCTGCACCCAGTAGCTGTGGGTGATCACTCGCACTTCGCCAGCCGCCTCGGCCGCCTGCAGTGCTCGGGCCGCCATGGCATCGGCAGCGTCCCATTGCCCATTGGCGGCATAGGTGTGGGCCGCGATCGCCTGGAAGAAGGCCGCATCGGACTTGCTGACCAGCACCTCGCCCTCATTGGTCGTCGAAAGGTAGGGCAAGATGGTCTCGTAGGCCGCCTCATGCGCACCGATGGCCAACTGGCACAGCGCCAGATTGCTTGCTACCAGCGGTGCCTGCACCGCCAGGCGAGACTTGGCCACCATTTCGTCGGCTTCGACCAGAAAGCGAATGGCGTCCTCGTAGTTGCCCACGCCGTGCTGGATATCCCCCAGATTGGAGAGGATCAGCGCCAGATGGTCGGGCGATTCCAGCATGCGGGCGGCGCCCAGGGCCTTATAACAATGGCGCATGCCCTCGTCGAGCTGGCCGGCCTCCACACTGGAGATGCCCAGGGCGTTGTAGATGACGAAGGCATCGGCCGGATCGGCGGCATCGAGGTAGGTCACAAAGCCGATCAACTCGGCATAGGATGCCTCGGCATGCCCGTCGCGTGATTTGAGTACCGAGACGCCGAAGCAGGCCCGCATCAGGCCCCGTAGGTCCTGACCAGCTTCGAAGTAGCGCTTGAGGGCGTGGAACTCCTGCCGCGCCAGCTCCAGGTCACCGTGCCGCATCTCGTAGCAGGCCAGCGAAATACGCGCATAGGCCGCATTGGACTCGTCCCCCTGGGCGTCGGCCAATGCCTTCGCCTGCTCGGCCAGGGCGCGCGCACCGACCGGGTCACCATACTGGAGCAGCCACGCTCGGGCATTGAGCGCAGCCGCATCCATGGCGTCCATTTTCTGTTCTGCTAGAGGGACTTGTGCCGCCCGTGTCATGGGGCACAAGCATGCGCGAATCAGCCTGCCTCGTCCAGCGGACGCAGGCTGGCGGTATCGCTTTCGGTCAGCACCCGGATGCAGGGCAACCAGCCGTCGAACACCACTCCGTGCAGCTCCACCTGCTTCTGGCTGCGCAAGAGGTTCACCAGATAGCTGATGATCTCGGGGGTGATAACCTGCCCCGGCACCAGCACCGGTATGCCAGGTGGATAGGGCACGATCTGGTCGGCACTAATGCAACCCGCCAGTTTCTGGTTGACCTGGTCGGCCTCGTCCAGCAGCGGCGCAAGTTGTCCACCGCAGTAGAAGGCGTCACGCGGTAGATATTTGAGCCGCGTGAAGTGCGGAATGGCTGGCGTACGATAGAGTCGTCGGGGCGCCCGCGTCTCACGGCTGATGCGCATCAGGGCGTCGTACAGACGCGACACTTTGCTCTTGGTCGTGCCGATGGTCAGCAGCAGGGTGATGGTGTTGAAGGTCGATTTCTCGATCTGGATGTTGTAGCGCTCGAACAGAAGCTTCTGCAGTTCGTCCACCGTGTAGCCGCAGGCCGAGATATCGACCGTCACCTTGGTCGGGTCCAGCCGCACGCCGTCACCCTTCACCTCTTCAGGCAGCAGATCCTCCAGCTCCAGCACCCGGAACACGCCGGTCGAATTGATCATCTCCTTGAGCTCGGCCGCCAGCGCCAGGGTGCGGCTCAAGAGCTTGTAGCCTTCCATGCTCATCTGCCGGCGGGCCACGTCCAGGCTCGCGATCATGCTGTACTGCGGGCTGGTGGAGGTGTGCATATTGTAGTTCTCGCGGAACACATGCTCGTTGAAGTCCGCGTCGTTGACGTGAATCATCGAGGCCTGCGAGAAGGCACTCATCACCTTGTGGGTGGACTGGGTGGCAAAGTCGGCGCCACTCTCCAGCGCGGTGGGACGGAATTCCGGGTGGAAACGGCCATGGCCGTACCAGGCTTCGTCGATGATGACCTTGATGCCGTGTTTGTGCGCCGCCTCGATGATGGGCTTGAGGTCGTAGCGCAGGCCATCGTAGGTGCAGGAGGTCAGGATCATCGCTGCAGCGTCGGGATTGTCCTCGATGGTCTTGAAGATCACCGACTTGGGCACCGGCCCGAACAGGCCGTACTCCAGGTTGGTGCTCGAATCGAGGTAGACCGGCAGCGCGCCCGAGATCACCACGCCGTGGTGCACCGACTTGTGGCAGTTGCGGTCCAGCAGCAGCTTGTCGCCTGGGGCCAGCAGGGTCTGCAGGATCACCTTGTTGGCGGTGGAGGTGCCATTGGTGGCAAAGAAGGTACGACGGGCGCCAAAAGCCTTGGCTGCCAGTTGCTGGGCGTCCTCGATGATGCCGGTGGGGTGCAGCAGCGAATCGAGCATGGGCACCGAGACCGACAGGTCGCCCTTGAACATGTGCTCACCCATGAAATCGTAGAAATCCTCGGCCCAGGGGCTGCCGCGCAGGCTGTCGCCGGAGCTGTGGCCCGGGGTGTGCCAGGCATCCTTGGCCATGAAGACGTATTGCTTGAGCTTGTCGTAGAACGGGGTCTGCGCCCGTTCCTGCAATTGCGCATTGAGGATGCGGTACCAGCCCAGATAATCCGGATCGTCGCGGTAGAAATAGCCATCCACCGTCTCGCACAGCAGGGTGTTGACCACCTCGTCCTCATCCTGCTGGGCGATCAGCACATAGACGTCCACCTCAGGGCGCAGCTCATGGATGGCATGAACCAACTCCAGCGCCGACATCTGCAACTTCTTGCCGCGGCCCTTGCCCTTGGCGGCATCGCCTACCCGGTGCAATTGATCATCTACAATGACAGCTTGGATTTCGCCATCGTCACGGATGGCGGCAAGTGCCTCGCGTGCAGTCTCCACGCAGGCAAAGCTGACGCCAAGCGGGTTCTCTAATTGTCGCGCTGCAGCATTTAATCCTTTTACCAGCGCTTTGAGCACCTGCTGCTCGTCGTTTACCAGTAAAATACGGCTTATCGGTTTTGGCACAGTCTCTTCCTATTCTTTTCTTTGGTATCAGGATGGGGTGAGCATCCAAGCCCGCAAGAATAATCCAAGCCCAAGCGTACTGCGATGATTTGCAACCCTTACGAAGTCATCATCCAAGGCCTTACCCGCAGTGGCCGTGAATTCCGCCCGTCTGACTGGGCAGAACGACTGGCCGGTATTTTGTCGAGTTTCGGAACAGACCAGAAGCTGTCATACGCCCCGTATGTACGGCCCATGGTGATGGAAAATGTTCGCTGCGTCGCCATCGACAAGCAGCTCGAAAAGATCGACCCGCGTGTGTACAGCTTTTTGATGAGTTTTGCCAAAGACAACGACCTGCGCGTTGTCGACTGCCGCCAACTGCTCGAAGAGCACTATCCCAGCCAGTTCCTGGGCT
>NZ_DATCSC010000096.1:0-3965 GCF_036568685.1 Chitinimonas sp. | reverse complement strand
CCGCCTGGCTGACCATGTGAAGGTCGTGAGCGCCTCGCTGGACAACGGCCTGCTCAATATCGAGCTGAAGCGCGAAGTGCCGGAAGCCCTCAAGCCGCGCAAGATCTCGATTGGCGATGAGAATGTGCACCTGCTTGAGCGTCACGTAGCCTGATCGCCAGCATCTGCAGCAAATGAAAATGGCCGGGATAACCCGGCCATTTTTTATGGCTGGCCGCTATCAGCCGGGCGCCTTTTGCACCACCGTGAGGATGACGGCGTCGCTCTCGGCCGCAAAGTGGTGGCGCAGGCCAGGCGGTACTTCCAGCATTTGCCCTACCGCTGCCTCTGCCCGCTGGCCGCCCTCGCCTTCCAGCACCAGCCGGCCTTGCAGGCAGACCAGGTATTCGCTCTGCTGGTGGACTTCGTAAGGGTAGTCGCCGGGTGGCACATGGATCAGCAACACGGCGCCAGGGCCGATGCGGGCCAGCAGGTGATCGGTGTCGGCCGGCAGGCCGCGGCCCAGCTCGGGCAATGGGTGGCGGGTAAAATCGAGCGCCATCATGGTTTAAACCTTGACCAAGAGTTTGCCGCGGTGCTCGCCCGTGAACAGCTGGTTGAGCGCATTGGGCAGTTGCCCGAAGCCTTCCACCACGGTTTCCTCGAATACGATCTCGCCGGCCTTCACCCAGGGGGCAACGATGCGGATCATCTCGTCCATGCGGTGCACATAGTCCCGTGCCAGCATGCCCTGGATGGTGGCACGCTGGTACAGCATGTGCTGCAAGAAGCGCGGCCCCAGCTCGGCTACATCCAGCCCGCCCGAGTACTGGCTGATCTGGCCGCAGATCACGATGCGGGCCCGGCGGTTGATAAGTGGGATGACCGCGTCGGTGACCATGCCGCCCACGTTGTCGAAATAGACATCCACGCCACCGGCCAGTTGCTTGATGGTCGCGGCCAAGGCATCGGCATCCGTGTGGGCCTTGTAGTCCACGGCCCAATCCGCCCCCAGCACATCGCGCAACCAGGCGCACTTCTGGGCACCACCTGCGACGGCCAGCACCTTGCAGCCGTGGCGCTTGGCGTACTGCACCACCAGAGAACCTACCGCACCAGCGGCGCCGGATACCACCACGACCTCGCCGGCATGCGGCCGGCCGGATTCGGTCAGGCCGAACCAGGCGGTACGCCCCGGCATGCCCAGTACGCCCAAGGCGGTACTCACCGGCGCCTGGGCCGGATCCAGTTTCTGCAGCGCACTGGCGTGGGCCTTGGCATGCGTCTGCCAGCCCAACATGCCAAACACCCAGTCTCCCTCTTTCAGCCCGGCCGCGCGCGAGGCCACCACCTGACCAACCACGCCAGCAACCTGCACTACATCCAGCGGATGCGGGTCGGGGTTGTAGGTGGGTTTGCTGGACTGGTTGATCCGCATATACGGGTCGACGCTGATATAGCGGGCGGCGACCAATACCTCATCGGCAGCAAGATTGGCGTCGAGCTCGCTACTGACCAGTTCGTAATGCTCCCGCCCCACCAGCCCGGTGGGGTGGCGGCGGTATAGCCATTGTTGGTTTTGCACGGTGGTGGCGCTCATGGGGTAGCTCCTGTCTGATCACTAGGCCGGCATGTTGGGTCAAATATTCATTCCAACAAAGCAACAAATAATCAATAATCATTGAATTAAGCGCACCAAAATCTTGCAATGGAACTTTCCGACCTACGCCTCTTCGTCATCACCACCCGCCACGCCAGCCTGCAGGCGGCGGCCGAGGAGGCCTGCGTCACGCCCTCGGCCCTGTCGCGCCTGATACGGCGGCTGGAGGACGATCTGCGCACCCCCTTGTATGACCGGGTTGGCAAGTCGCTGCTGCTCAACGCGGCCGGCGAGCGGCTACGCACCCGAGCGCTGGCGCTGCTGCAACTGGCGGATGAAACACGCTCAGAGTTCGCCGGGACCGGCGGAACCGCACACTGCCGGTTGGCGGCACCGCCCATGCTGCAATGGCGGTACGGCCCGGCCATCCTGGCCCAGCTCAATGCCCTGCAACCCGCTGGCAGCGCCTCCTTCAAGCCACTCTATGAAGAAGCTGCCCTGCAGGCGCTACAACGCGGCGAGGTCGACTTTGCCCTGGTCACAGGCTACGTGCTGGACGGTGCCGCCGGCACCCTGCCCGGCGCGGATATCACCGCCATCCCGCTGGGGGAGATCAGCATGCAGCTCGCAGCCTCTCCCGAGCACCCACTATGGCGGGCCAGCCAGGGCGGGCGGGTAAGTACCGCCCAAGTACTGGTACAGGACTTCGCCTGCCCCAGCCATTCCCTGCTCTGCGGGGTAAACCGCGGCAGCCGCTCAGACGGCTGGCGAGACGACCAGTTGCCACGCCGCATCCGCTACTGGGTAGATGACCTGCAGGTATTGCTCACGCTGGTACGGCAAGGTACGGCACTGGCATATCTGCCGGACTTTGCGCTGACGGAGCCCGGCCTTGTACGCCTTGAAGTCACCGACTGCCCCTACACTTGTACCGAGACCAGCTATCTGCTCTGGCGGCCCAGTGCCGCCAGCGGCTGGCAACACCGGCTGGCGGAGGCAATGGCGACCAGCGCCACGGGGGAGGGTTCACAAACCAGCAGGTGATCGCTATACTGGCGGGCTCGTATCTGACGGCAACGTCAGTACTGTTGCCGGTGTAGCTCAGTTGGTAGAGCAGCGCATTCGTAATGCGAAGGTCGTAGGTTCGACTCCTATCTCCGGCACCAAGATAAGAAACATGGCGCGATTCCATATCGCGCCATGTTTCATTTCAAGCACTTAGCAAACACTCTTGAAACAGAATTGACTACGAAAACGTCAATTCGCACAATGCCATTCCCCAGATTCTCCCCAGGGGTTTCCCCATGGCATCCGTCCAGAAGACCGCAAAAGGCTACCGCGCACAGGTATACGTGAAGGGTCAGCGTGACTCTCAAGTCTTCCGCACCCAGCGCGAGGCCAATGCCTGGGCGGCGCGGCGAGAGGTCGAGTTACGCGAGCAGTCTACCCTCCTCCCTGGGGAGCGGCACACCTTTGGTGAGGCGCTAGAGCGCTATCTGGTCGAGGTAACCCCCACCAAACGAAGCGCAGCCAACGAAGCAAAGCGTATCAACGCCTATCTGGCAGATCCTACCCTCCCCACGCAATTACCCATTGGCCGAGTCACATCTGACATGCTTGGCGTATGGCGCGACGCTCGGCTTAAAGAGGTGAAGCCGAGCTCCGTCCTGCGCGACTTCTCGATCCTGTCGGCTGTGTTTGAGTGCGCCCGCCGCGAGTGGAAGTGGATTGAGGAGAAGCCGACCACCGACGTGCGCCGACCCAAGGCGCCGGAACACCGCGAGGTAGTGATCACATGGTCGCAGATCCGGGGCATGTTGAGGGCCTTGGGCTATTCCCCACGGCATCAGGTGCGCGAGGCACGGCAGGCGGTGGGGGCATGCTTCCTGTTGGCGCTGCGCACCGGCATGCGCGCCGGCGAGCTGGCCGGGCTGACTTGGGACAGAGTGGCGGACGACTACGCTGTGCTACCCGTTACCAAGACGGTGCCGCGCAAAGTGCCGCTTTCCCGGCGAGCATTGCGAGTTGTAGAGAAGATGCGGGGCTATGACGAAACTCTGGTGTTCGGCCTGAAGGGCCAGGTGCTGGATGCGCTATTCCGGAAGTACCGTGAGCGCGCCGGGCTGAGCGGCTTTACTTTCCATGACAGCCGCCATACGGCTGCGACGATGCTGGCGCGAAAGTTGGACGTGCTGGACCTGTGCAAGATGTTCGGCTGGAAGAATCCGAAGATGGCGATGGTGTACTACAACCCCACCGCCTCTCAGATTGCCAGCCGCCTGGGCTAGGCCGCCTTCTGGACTGAAAGGGCGGCGTCGATCTCGCCGATGGGGATCATGCCACAGGCGTTCAGGCGCAAAGTGCCAGACCGCACCAGGCGGCATAC
>NZ_DATCSC010000095.1:0-10364 GCF_036568685.1 Chitinimonas sp. | reverse complement strand
GTCAAGCACTGGTCGGGTGGGCGTGGTGGGTGGATTGGTCGTGCCGCCACTACCACCCCCACCGCCTCCACAGGCGGCAAGACAAAGGGCGAGCAGGCTGGCCACGGGGGCAAGGCGGGTCTGGTACACGGTCACTCCATCTCGTTCGTATATTTAGCTTGCGGCACCGCTATGGAGCGGCGCTCTGACAAGGCCAGGCGATGATGCGGGCAGCTGCCGAGGTAGTCAAACCACCCGCACTACCGCGGAGCCTCGCCCGCTTCTGTTAGAATTCAGGCCCCCGATCGCACCTCCCCTGGAGCCCGCCATGACCGTGATACGTCAGCAGGACTTCATCGACAGCATTGCCGATGCCCTGCAGTACATCTCCTACTACCACCCCAAGGACTATATCCAAAGCCTGGGTCGCGCCTACGAGCTGGAAGAGAGCCCGGCCGCCAAGGACGCCATCGCCCAGATCCTGACCAATAGCCGCATGTGTGCCGAAGGGCACCGCCCGATCTGCCAGGACACCGGCATCGTCTGCGCCTTCGTCAAGATCGGCATGGATGTGAAGTGGGCCGACGCCACCATGGGTGTGGAGGACATGGTCAACGAGGGTACCCGCAAGGCCTATCTGCACCCGGACAACAAGCTGCGCGCCTCGGTGCTGGCCGACCCGGCCGGTCTGCGCCGCAATACCAAGGACAACACCCCGGCGGTGACGCACTTCGAGTTCGTCCCCGGCAACACCGTGGAGGTCCATATTGCCGCCAAGGGCGGTGGTTCCGAGAACAAGTCCAAGTTCGCCATGCTCAACCCGTCCGACAGCATCGTGGACTGGGTGCTCAAGACCGTGCCGCTGATGGGCGCCGGCTGGTGCCCACCGGGCATGCTGGGCATCGGCATCGGCGGTACCGCCGAGAAGGCCATGCTGATGGCCAAGAAGTCGCTGATGGAACCGATCGACATTCAGGAGCTGATCGCCCGTGGCCCCAGCAACCGGGTGGAAGAGCTGCGCTTGGAGCTGTTCGAGAAGGTCAACGCCCTCGGCATAGGCGCGCAGGGCCTAGGTGGCCTTGCCACCGTGCTGGATGTGAAGATCCTGGACTATCCGACCCACGCCGCTTCGCTGCCGATAGCCATGATCCCCAACTGCGCAGCCACCCGCCACGTGCACTTCGAGCTGGACGGCTCGGGCCCGGCCCAGTTGGAAGCCCCCAAGCTGGAAGACTGGCCGGCCGTTACCTGGCAGCCCTCGGCCGAGGCCACCCGCGTGGACCTCAATACCGTAACCCGCGAAGAAGTTGCCAGTTGGAAGCCGGGCCAGACCCTGCTGTTGAACGGCAAGCTGCTGACCGGCCGCGATGCCGCCCACAAGCGCATGGTGGACATGCTGAACAAGGGCGAAGCCCTGCCGGTGGACTTCAAGAACCGCTTTATCTACTACGTCGGTCCGGTCGACCCGGTACGCGACGAAGTGGTCGGCCCAGCCGGCCCCACCACCGCCACCCGCATGGACAAGTTCACCGAGCAGGTACTGGCCCAGACCGGCCTCTTGGGTATGGTGGGCAAGGCCGAGCGTGGTCCGGTGGCCATTGACGCCATCAAGAAGCACCAGTCGACCTACCTGATGGCTGTTGGCGGCGCCGCCTACCTTGTCTCCAAGGCGATCAAGGGGGCCAAGGTGGTGGGCTTTGCCGACCTGGGCATGGAAGCGATCTACGAGTTCGACGTGGTGGATATGCCGGTGACGGTCGCCGTCGATTCGCTGGGCAGCTCGGTCCACAAGACCGGCCCGGCCGAATGGCAGGCCAAGATCGGCAAGATTCCGGTCGCCGTGCAGTAAGGCACCTCCGCTGCAAGAAAAAAGCCACGGCATGCCGTGGCTTTTTTTCTTCCAGCGCTCTCGGCTCAGGATCGGAAGCGATCGATGGCCGCCGCTAGCTCCTGCGCCACCTGTTCCAGCGAGTGGGTGTGCTCAGCCAAGGCAGCCACGGTCTGCAGGCTATCGCTGGCCATGGTGGCAATGCGCTCGGTATTGCCGGCGATGGTCTGGGTCACCTGCTTTTGCTCATCCATGGCGGAGGCGATCTCGTTGACGCTGACGCTGACCTCCTCGGCCGCCTCGATGGACTTGCCCAGCACTGCCACCACCGCCTGGGTGGCGCTGGCATTGCTGGCCAGCACCTCCTGACCACGTCGCAGTGATTGCTCCACCTCGCCCGACTGCAGGGTCAGTTCCCCGGCAATGCGTTCGATATTGCCAGCCGACTGGTTGGACATCTCAGCCAGCTTGCGCACTTCGTCAGCTACCACGGCGAAGCCACGCCCTGTCTCGCCGGCACGGGCCGCCTCGATAGCGGCATTGAGGGCCAGCAGGTTGGTCTGGTCAGCAATGGCCTTGACCTGCTCAGTCATGCTGGTGATGGACTGGGCATGCTGCACGAAGGCATGCACCGACTGGGTCAGCGTGGCGATGGTGTCTTGCATGGCCTGCATATTGCCGACCAGATCCTCGGTCTGCTTCATGCCGGCGCGGGTCTGCTCCAGGCCACGCCGCGAGCGCGCCTGCATCTCATGCGCTGAATTGGCCACCACCGAGGTACTCACGCTCATCTGCTCGATCGCCGCTGCCATGCTGGCGGTGGCGTCCGACTGAGTCTGGAAGCGTTCGGTCAGCAGGTCGGTGGAGCTGTTGACCGAGGCCGAGGTATGCCTAACCTGGGCGGCGCCATCGCGCACAGTGCTGACGGCCGTGGCCAATGACTGCGTCATCGCCTGCAAGGCCCGCAACAATTGGGCGGTTTCGTCCATGCCATCGGTATGCAGCCGTACCGCCAGATTGCCTTGTGCCACCTGGTTGGACACCACTACCGCCTGGTTGAGCGGCTGGATCACGCTGCGGGTAACGGTCAAGCTGAGCACGATGGCGGTCAACGCCACCACGCCGGCCACCACCAGCAGTGCAGTCACCGCCCGGGTATAGGCCGAGGCAGCACTATCGGCGCTGGCACGGATCTGCTGATCCTGCCCGGCGATAAAGGTCGCCAAGGCGGTATTGGCATCCTGGATCTGCGGATTGATCTGTTCGTTGAGGATCTTGACCGCCTCGCTCTGGAAGAACTGCTTCACCTGATCGGTGAACTTGTCCACCGAGGCAGGCAAGGGCTTGATCTTGGCCATGGCACCGTTGAGCGTCACCTGCTCTTCCGGAGACGCATTCGCGGCGATCTTCTCCAGCGCGCCGACCGACTGGGCCAGCTGCTGCTTGGCCGCTTCGATCTGCTTCTGGCCAGCGGCGATGGCGTCGGGCAGCACCACGGTGGCATGGGCGCGCGTGGCGGCACTTAGGTTGAGCAGGGAGGCTTGTACCGAAGTGGCGAGCTTGGCCATCTCGCTGTGTGAGCTGGCACCGGTGAGCGCATTGCGCAGACCGCCAAGGTTGTACCAGCCGACCGCGACCACGATGCCAAAGCCCAGCAGGACGAAAGCGAAGGACGCGGCTAGCCGCGAGCCTATGGATACCCGATTGAGCATGTTGTCTCCGTTGGATTGTTATGGACGTCGGCGGGACATGCAGCCCTACCGCGTTGACCCCTACTATAAGCCCATATCAGGCTTTCATGAAACTTACCATTTCACTTCAGCAGCGGCTGTTTCCATCCATTCGAACATATAGGCGATGCAGCGGAAATTGATTCCGCTTTCGTTCCCGGCATAGCGCTATCGCATGCAGGCAAAAGAAACGGGCAGCGTTGCCGCTGCCCGTTGGGGGGTGCCTGATCAACGATCCCGCTTGGGTGGGAGCTTGGATTTGGGGCATTGCCCATCGGCCGTACAGCCCGCCAAGCGCTCCAGCAAGGAGCGATCGTCCTGCTTCTCGACCGGCGCCTTCTTCTCCGGCTCCTTCTTCGGTGGCGGAGGCGGTGGCTCGTGATGCTCCAAGGGCTTGGGCGGCTCGGCGGCCGGCGCGGCTTCCTGTGCCGTCTTGCCCTTGGTCTTGGCTTTTTTGGCCGCAGCCTTGTCTTGTTCGGAGTCCGCCTTGGGCCTGGCGTTCTCGTTAGGATCGATAGGCATCTTGGACGGCGGCGGTGGCGCGTCTGCCGCGACATTCTGCTGCATGGGCATGGCGGCCTGAGCCGGCAGCGAACCGCTCGCCCCCGGTGGTGGCAGCACTTCCGGCTCAATTGCCGGCGCAGCAGCAGGGGCCTCCACAACCGTGGTGGCCGGCTTAGCCGGCTTGCGGCCCATGAGGCCAACACCCAAGGCGATCACTAGGACTACGCCACCAAGGCCCAGCCAGGGCAAAAGATTGCGCTTGCCGCCCGTGCTTTCTTCTACAACCGGTTTGCTTGCCTTGGGGGCAGCTTCACCGCCATTGGCTTCTGCCGGCTTGCCGTTGCCCGAACCATTCCCCCCCACCACGGCAGCGGTAGAAGCTTGTTCGCGCAAGGCACTGCGCGCCTCGCGGGCGGTCTGGAAGCGGTTGGCCGGATCTTTCTCCAGGCAACGCATTACCAGCTCGGCCAACCATTCCGGTACATCCGGGTTGATGCTGCGGATATCCTCGGGCGTCTCATGCAGAATGCGGTAAGCAATGGTCGCGACATGCTCACCATCGAAAGGCCGCTTACCCGTCAGTATCTCGTACAACACGATGCCGGCCGCGAAGATATCGGCCCGGCCATCGAGCTTTTTGCCTTCCACCTGCTCTGGCGCCATGTAGCGGGGCGAGCCGACCACCGTACCCACGCGGGTCAGGTCACTGGTAGGCAGTTGGGCAATGCCGAAGTCTGTGATCTTGAGCCGACCATCCGGGGTCAGCATCAAGTTGGCCGGCTTGATGTCGCGGTGCACGACGTCATGTTCATGGGCATAGGCCAGCGCGCCAAACAACTGGCCCGCCAGCTTCACCAGCTTGGCCGGGGAGATCTTTACCCCGCTGGCCAGCAGCGATTGCAAGGTCTTGCCATCGACAAATTCAATCGCCAGGAAGGCGTGGTCGTCGATATCGCCACAGTCATAGACCGTGATGATGTTGGGGTGATTGAGGCGCGCAGCCGACTTGGCTTCCTGCTGCAGGCGGGCGGCGTATTCAGCCCGCTCTTCGCTGCTCAGGCTCAGGCTCAGTACCTTGAGGGCTACCGTGCGTTCCAGCCGCTCGTCAGTGGCGCGGTACACCACGCCCATCGCACCCTGGCCGAGCGTCGCTTCGATACGGTAATGACCGAGTTTATCCATTTGCTTATTTTAACCCGGCAGCGGTGACTGCCATGTTGCGGAGACCGGCATTATTTTTGTTGGCAGACATGGGGAAGGGACGGTAGTGCTGCTCACAACACCCTTCTGGCATTGTTGCGCAAACTTGCCGTACCTTGAGTACCGTCATCGTTTGCACCCCTGGCCAGCCCTACTTTGCAGGACATTGTCAGCAGCGCTTATAGCCCCATCCGAATACGCTTCTTTTTTTATCCGGCGGAGCTTACTTGCCAAAGATACCCTTGAGCAAGTCGATTGCACCGGGCGCCTTCGCCTTTTCCTCCACTTGCTGCTTGGCAGCCTCCCCCATGGCCTTGTTCATATCCGGCATGCCAAGGATGCTGGTAGCCACCGATTTGAGTCGTAGCTTGGCCGCCCAGACCGGCTCCCATGCGGCTTTGGGGTCCTTCGGCCTGGGTGGGTAGGCGAGGTTCAGTTCCTCGCCATAGGCAATCATCCGTACCATGCCAGCCTGCCCCACCGCCTCCTTGGGTGCGCTGCATTCGGTGGTCTTGGGGCTCAGCAGCACCTTTTCCTTGAGCCACTTGTCCACCGCAGTATTGGGCTGGTAGTCGATCAGACCAAAGCCGATATCCGGCTGTTCGCTGGAGGTCCAGATCACCATCTCGTCCTGTCCGCGTGCGCTCATGCTGGCCAGGAAATAGGCCTTGGCCTGGGGTATGGCCTGCCAGCTGAAGCGATTGGCGGCTTCGTCATGCTTGAGCTCGATCGCCGGCATCAGGTCATGCTCGGGGTCGATGTTGAACTTGAAGCCATCTGGCACGCCCTCGCCACTGAAGGCATGCTCACCGACCAGGGAGGCCCCTTCGGGTACCAGCCGGGCATCCGGCTTATTGGGCCAGACGGGGCGGCCTGGCGTGCTGTGAGCACCGCGGGTAGTGGCATGGCGGCTCTGGAAGAACTTGGCGAAGTCACCCATATCGGCCGTCGCCATATCCAGCACCTTGGGCTGGCCTTTGCGGACCTCGGTCCCGCAGCCCCAATACAGCGATATCTTGCCCTTGGGTCGCTGGAACTCCGGCTGCTCGGTCACCTCGTCGCTGCGCTCCACCGGTACCGGCTTGCCTTCCACCGGACTGACCAGCTTGAGCGTAGGCGCGAGCTTGCTGCCCTCGGGCACCTTTTGCAGTGCCTCCTTGAGGCTGGTGTTGTTACGGGTATAGAGCGTCACATCCAGCCAGCGGCCCGCTGGCCCCGCCTGCGTGTTGCCAAAGACGTTGCCGCCCTTGCCACCGCCGAACAGGCTGCCCAGCATGCCACCGGCACCACCCGGCATGCCGGGCATACCACCGCTGTAAGTCGCCAGATCCAACCAGGCCTGTGCAATCGGCGGACTGGTCTTTTGCGCAGGCGGCTGGGCCGCCAGTGTCGGCGCAAGGCAAAGCAGGGTCAGGGCGATACGCGAGGCTTGGGACACGGGTGGCATGGCGGCACTCCAAACGCGAACGATGCTTGATCATAGAACGCGCTACGGCAAATGCTTAGCCCAATGTCATGGGCGAGGTATTCAGCCGTTGCCGTGATGGGCCAGGTCTTCTTCCATATCCGCCAGCAGGATATTCAGTGCATCGCTGGACATGCGGATCTCGGTGATGGAGAGCCCCAGCGACAGCAAGAGGCACAGGAGGCTGATGCCGAACACTGCATGCGCCACGGTATGCAGGCCGAAATAGATCAGGAACATGCACAGCACGCACAGGAACAAGCTACCCACGCCCACCCCCTGCATGCTGCGGATCAGCGCCACCCGCCGGCGCAGGTTGGCGATCTGGCGCAGGATCTTGGGGTCCGGGGCTGCCTTGTAGTCCTCATAGAGCTTACGTATCACGCTCGAAAGACCCAGGAAGCGGTTGGTATAGGCAAGGAGCAGCAAAGAGATGGCCGGGAACAGCAGGGCCGGGACGCTGATCTCCATCACTCAGCGCTTTCCGCTGTAGCTACGCAGGTCGGCCAGCACGGTCTTGGCGTAGGTCTTGGTATCCACATCGGTGTAGCGCTTCACGATCTTGCCGCTCGGGTCGATCAAAAAGCTATGGCGCTTGGCATATTTGGCGATAGCCAGCTTGAGCAGGGTACCGTACTGGTCGGCGACCTTGCCATCCGGGTCAGCCAACAGGGTGAAGGGCAGCTCGTGCTTCTTGCCGAACTCACGGATCGCTGCCACATCGTCGGTACTGATGCCTACCACCTCGGCGCCCAACGCGCGCAGCAACACGATATCGTCGCGGAAGCTGCAGGCCTCCTCGGTGCAACCGGGGGTACCGGCCTTGGGGTAGAAATAGAGCACCAGCCACTTGCCGCGGAATTCATCGCTGTTGCGCAACTTGCCAGTCTGGTCGCTCAAGGAGAAGGCCGGTGCCTGGTCGCCAATGGCGACATCAGCATGGGCAAACAGCCCGCAGGCCAGCAGAAAAGCAAAGAACAAGGACTTCATAGCAATAGGTACCCTATGCGTGAAACAGCAGGCGGGCAGCCGCTTTTCCGGTAGAATGCCGGCCGGCTCGCCTCTGTAGTTAAATGGATATAACGGCCCCCTCCTAAGGGGCAATTCTGGGTTCGATTCCCGGCGGGGGCGCCAGCCACTCTCACCGCCCGCTCAGTTTACCGCCTTGCTGCCGGCATCGATGCGCAGCCGCACCCCTTCCGGATTTTCTACCGACACCTGCTCGTCAAATGGCGGGAACATGGGGCGCTCCGGTTGCTCGAAGCGGACCAGGATATCGTAGTAGCTGCGCACATTCTCCACGAAGATCACCGTCTCGCCACCTCGCGCAAAGCCGAATTTCAGGGTGCTGAAGTGCTCGTAGTTGCGTAGCAGCGGTACCACCGACTTCAGATCGCTCCAGCTATCCGGGTTCTTGCCCAGCCTTTGGGCCAGCACGCGGGCATCTTCCATATGGGCGGTGCCGATATTGTAAGCCCCCATGGCGATCCAGGTACGGTCCGGCTCCGGTATGCGCGCCGGTATCGTGTCCTTCAGCATCAACAGGTATTTGGCGCCCCCCATGATGCTCTGGCGCGCGTCCAACCGATCCGACACCCCCAGCTTGTCGGCCGTATCCGTGGTCAGCATCATCATGCCGCGCACCCCGTAGGCACTGGTGGCATAGGGCTCCCAATGCGATTCCTGATAGCTCAGTGCCGCCAACATGCGCCAATCTATGCCATAGCGCCCCTCGGCCTCGATGAACAGGTTGCGGTACTTGGGCAGCACGGCAATGCGGCGGCTCAAAAACGTGGTGGCATCAATAGGCTGCAGACGGTTGGCGTGGCCGTAGTAGCGGTCTACCAGCCGGGCCAAGGTGCCATCCTTGCGGATACGGCTGAAGAAGGCCTGAACCTGCTCATTGAATTCCTTGCTGGCCGTATCTGGCCAGGCCCAGGCAATGGGCAAGGTATGGGCGATGGGAAAGGCCACCGCAACCCCGGGGTGGAAGTTGAGCGCCACCTCGGCGCCCTGGGCGTCGACCACGGCGTAATCAATCAAGCCGCTCTCGACCTTGTCGATCAGTTCCTCGGTATCCTGGTGTTGCGCCTCGCTGAACTGCAGCTTGGGCTCCTGCTTGGCGAGGTCACGCAAGGTGGGCGCGAATACGCTGGCCACCATCACCACGCCCTCCCCCAGGTCTGCCAGCCCTTTGGGCCGCCGGTCTGCCGTACGGTAGACCAGCACCGGCTGGTGGGTCAGATAGCTGGCGCTGAAGTTCAGCCCGGGCACGGTATCCTGCAGCAACCCCACCCCGATGTGCGCTTCGTGCTGCAACAGCCGCTCAGGCATCTCCAGCACCCGCGGCGCCACTACAAAACGGACCTTCACCCCCAGGCTGTCGGCAAAGCGGGTGACCAGATCGTAATCCAGGCCGGCGTATTTGCCCTCGGCGTCGACATAGAAGCTGCTGGCGCCATTGCGTATCAGCACGACCAGCTCACCCGTCTTGCTCAACGGCGCGACGGGCGTGACGGCGGGCTCGGGCGGCGCCTCGGTACAGGCAACCAACAAGCCAATGGCCAGATAGCAAAGTCTTCGCAGCATGCGTATGTCATTTCCTTGGATGGCACGCGATTGTGCCATGCAAAAACATTTTGGACAGGTGTTGACAAGCCCCCGCCAGATTGCCAGAATGCGCGCCTTCGAGACGGAGAGGTGGCAGAGTGGTCGAATGTACCTGACTCGAAATCAGGCGTAGGTGCAAGCCTACCGTGGGTTCGAATCCCACCCTCTCCGCCAAGTATCAAGAAAAGGCCCTGATCATTCAGGGCCTTTTCTTTTGGCGCCAATCCCGGTGTGCCAACCAGTATGCCATCCACTTCCGCATACCGCCGCACCTCGTGTACCAAGGCTGACAAGCGTCGCCCGCGAATTCGAAAAGCGGCGCGGCAGTAGGGCCCGTCGCCCATTGCAAGCTGGCCCAACTTGGGCGCCCTCCTCGCTTGCAACCGCCTTCCCGCCAGCCAACCTAGCCCAACCTTGCGATCGGATTCATTTTACAGATTGTGCCGTAATAAACGCCGCAGCCTATCTCTTGGGTACGGGAACATACCGACGCGGCGGGACAATCGCCGCACACTACTTACCAAGAACGGTCTCCTTTCCTTCGCGCCGCGCCCCTCTGGCGAAATGTCAGGTGGACACCAAACGGCTTAGCGCGCTCCTTACGCGACGGGCGGGGCATGCTGTTCTTTAGGCTCAGTCACGCGCTGGTTACCCTTTCGAAAGATGCGCAGGCTGGGCTTTTTTTGGCAGCAGCCCCCACTCTCCGTGCGATTTCGGCCGCGACTCATCCTTGCCTTGGTTCAAACCTGTCGTTGCACGGTTGACACACCCTATGGCAACAAGGGCGAATACCTCAAACCTCATCACGCGTGCGTTTTGAATAGATGGCGGCAGCTGCTCACACAATATGTGCGGTAACGCACCGACACGCCACGAGAAATCCCGTCAAGGTTCCCGCATTACTCGGGTGACCTGCCCCCATCTTTAGTACGAACCACTTTTAGAGTCCGTTGTTAAATCCCGCTCCCGTTTGCAAGCCTCTGCGAACTGTGTCGGGGTCAGGTAACCCAGCGAACTATGTGGTCGCTCGGTGTTGTATTCGACGCGC
>NZ_DATCSC010000094.1:0-48741 GCF_036568685.1 Chitinimonas sp. | reverse complement strand
GAGACGGGTTTTTTATTTGCCTGCAGCATAGCCTTCAGCTGGCTTAGATCACCAGCCCGCCATCCACCGACAGCACTGCGCCATTGATATAGCTGGCGTCGTCGCTGGCCAGGAACAGGTAGACCGCGGCAATCTCTTCCGGCTGTGCCAGGCGACGCATGGGGACGCGCTCTTCCATGGCCTGGATCACCTTTTCCGGCATCTGCTGGAGGATGGGCGTGGCCACGAAACCGGGGCAGACCGCATTGGAACGGATACCCTTCTTGCCGAGCTCCTTGGCCCAGGTCTTGGTGAAACCGATCACGCCGAACTTGGCGGCGGCATAGTTGGTCTGGCCGAAGTTGCCATAGAGCCCCACCACCGAAGAGGCGTTGAGGATCACGCCCGAACCCTGCTCGGTCATGATGTCGACCACGGCCTTGGCGCAGTTGTAGACACCCTTGAGGTTGATGTCGATAACCCGGTCGAACTGCTCGTCGGTCATCTTGGAGAGCTGGGCGTCGGCCACGATGCCGGCATTGTTCACCAGCACGTCGATGCGCCCCCACTGGGCCTTGACGCCCGCCACCATGGCGGCGATCTGCGCCTTGTCCGTGACATTGACGACATAGCCGACCGCCTCACCGCCGGCAGCGGTGATTTCGCCAACCACGGCATCAATACCGGCGGCGTTGACGTCACAGACCACGACGCGCGCACCCTCCTTGCCGAACCGTACCGCGGTAGCCTCGCCTATGCCGCTGGCCGCTCCGGTCACGATGGTCACTTTCCCCGACAAACGCATGATTCAACTCCCTTTCAGTCCAGGCGCCGCATCACTGGCGACCCACGCATTATTCGAACAAACAAGGGGAAACGCAGCACCCCTCGCGGGGCACTGCGTTCTGTCTGCTCCATACTTCTTCTTTGTCTTTATCCGGTTGAGCGGCCCTTGCGGCGGCTCGAATGACGGTGCTTGGCACCGGCTTGATTGCCCGATTTTGGTTCATGGGCGCACTGAAGATGTGCGCGCATGATAGTACGGAGGTTCTAGAGTGGCAACTCTAAATGACGCTTTTATGGCGGACTGTGCATCCTGTTTTGGAAATGCAACAGTCAGCCCCGGCCTTCATAACCGTCACCGCTCCAGATGAGCGTTTCTTATTCCAAACCCTGGCTGGCCAGGTAGTCCTCGTAGCCGCCCACATAGTGCAGGTAGCTGCCGTCCCCCTTGAGCTCCAGCACCTGGGTAGCCAGCGAGGACACGAACTGACGGTCGTGCGAGACGAAAATCAGGGTGCCCTTGAAGAGTTCCAGCGCCAGGTTCAGCGACTCGATGGACTCCATATCCATATGGTTGGTCGGCTCATCCATCACCAGCACATTGGGCTGCTGCAGGATCAGCTTGCCATACAGCATGCGACCCTTTTCGCCGCCGGACAGCACCTTGACCGACTTCTTCACATCGTCGCCGCTGAACAGGAGGCGGCCAAGGATGCCACGGATGACCTGGTCGTCGTCGCCTGGACGGGACCATTGCTTCATCCAGTCAAACAGGGTCTCGCCACTCTCGAAGTCTTCTTCATGGTCCTGGGCAAAGTAACCCACCTCCGCCTTCTCGGCCCACTTGACCGAACCGGCATCGGGCTTGAGCACGCCGACCAGCATCTTCATCAGAGTGGACTTACCCACACCGTTACCACCGATCACCGCCAGTTTCTGGCCAGCTTCGAAGATCAGATCCAGGCCCTGGATCAGCGGCTTGTCGAAGGACTTGGACAGGTGAGTCGCCTCGAAGGCTTGGCGATGCAGCTTGAGCTTGTCGTCAAACTCGAAGCGCACGTAGGGGTTCTGGCGCGAGGACGGCTTGACCTCGATCATGCCTTCCTTGAGCTTGTCGGCAAGCTTGAGGCGGCTGGTGGCCTGACGAGCCTTGGACTTGTTGGCCGAGAAACGGGCGGCAAACACCTGCAGTTCGGCAATCCGTTCCTTGGCCTTGGCATTGGCGCCCAGCGCACGCTCGCGCGCCTGTGTGCTGGCCAGCATGTAGTCGTCGTAGTTGCCGGGGTAGATCTGGATGGTGTTGTAGTCCAGGTCGGCCATATGGGTGCAGACCTGGTTCAGGAAGTGCCGGTCGTGCGAGATGATGATCATGGTGGAGTTACGCTCGTTCAGCGTGTGCTCCAGCCAGCGGATGGTATTGATATCCAGGTTGTTGGTCGGCTCATCCAGCAGCAGCACGTCCGGATCGCTGAACAGCGCCTGTGCCAGCAGCACCCGCAGCTTCCAGCCTGGGGCCACTTCGCTCATCAGGCCAAAGTGCTGCTCGGTGGGGATGCCCGCGCCCAACAACAGGGAGCCGGCACGGGCTTCGGCATCGTAGCCACCCATCTCGCCAAACTTCACCTCCAGGTCGGCCGCCCGCATATAGTCGTCTTCGGTCGCCTCCGGATTGGCGTAGATGCTGTCCTTCTCATGCATGGTCGCCCACAACTCACCATGACCTTGCAGCACCACGTCGATCACGCGCTGGTCTTCATAGGCGAATTGGTCCTGACGCAGCTTGCCGAGGCGCACGCCCGGATCGAGACTGACGTTGCCGGCAGTGGGTTCGAGGTCGCCACCCAATATCTTCATGAAGGTGGACTTGCCCGAACCGTTGGCGCCGATCAGACCGTAGCGGTTGCCACCACCGAACTTGACCGAGACTTTTTCGAACAGCGGCTTGGCGCCGAACTGCATCGTGATATTGGCGGTGTTGATCACCTTGAGGGACTCCTGCCGGGTGCGCTGTGGCGCGCCCGTCACAAAAATAAAAATCCGCGCATGGCGCGGTGCGGCAAAATTGCGTAATTTTAGCACAGTGGGCCATGCTGCCGGACCAAAGCCCGCCCATCCCCGTACAAAGCCTCTGGAAAGCGCCCCTCGGCGCGCAGGCACACAAGCGGCGGACCGGTAGCACTCAACCAACAATAAACAGTTAAGCGGACATGTTTGATTTCAAAGGCCTGATCGACGCGCTGATGCGTCGCGCCCGTGAGGAAGAAGGCCAAGGCCCTTCAGCCACCCAATTGCTGATCGACCTGCCGCGCAACGAGAGCCTGGCGGTCCTGACCGAGATCATCAAGGCATTGGCCGCGCTGAACCGCAATCCGCGCATCGGCCTCAAGGAGCGTTACCGCGCCGTCCAGGGCTTCGACGACAAGGCCCGTCCACTCGCCGCCATCCTGATCCGGGTATTTCGTGGCGAGGAACAGGTCGAAGGCCTCTCCGCCCGCCAGGTACTGCCCAGCGTCCTGGCCTGCTGGCGCGAGCTGGCCTCGGCCTACAAGCTTTGCCTCAAGCAGCATGCGCAGGCCCCCTCCCCCCGCTTTGCCAACGACGCCGAACTGATCACCCTGCGCGCCATCAACTATTACGCCGAACAGGCCAAATGGGCCTACCTGCGCTATTTCGAGGCCGAACCGCGGCTATGGCGCAGCCTCAATCGCTTGTATCAGATCGCCGAAGCGGCCGGCTTTGCGCAGAAAACCATCCCCCCCTATATGGGCCAACCGGCAACCAGCGTCAGCCAGCTTTACCGCCATGCCCTCCTGCTCAAGCTTGCCGAACCGGAACGGCGGCGGATTGAGGATATCTGGCTGATCGACCGTCAACTGCGCGACTGGGTGGCCCAGGTCAGCCTGGAGAAGGTGATACGGCCGCGCGACCAGGTGTTCGCGGTCAATCTGGACGAACCCAAGCCCCCAACCAAGCTGCGCCGCAATATGGTTGGCGAGCGCTATCGCTACCTCGATACCGAGCCCCTGTCGGCTTCGCTGAACGAACTCTCCCATGCCGCCGCACGCGGCAGCCTGCCAGCAAGCTTCGACCCCTGCTGCAACCAGCAGGAACAGGACAATCTGGCACGCCTGCTGCAGGACCTGGCCATGGTCTACTCCCGTACCGGCCAGGCCCGCTCCCGCCGGAACGAACGACGGCATCGCGAAAAAACCGCCGCCACCGCAATCGGCCTGGCGCGCATCGCCCGGGCGCTAGCCGGCAGCGAGAAGGATTGGGAGCCCTGGAATATGGCGGACGAGAGCGCCAGCGGCCTGGGCGCCCACTACAAGGCCCAGTTCGACGACAAGCTGGCCATCGGCGAGCTCCTGGCCTTCCGCGAGGACAGCCACATCCAGCTGGCCGTGGTACGCCGCCTGCACAAGAGCCGCGAGGGCCAGGTCAAGGTTGGCGCCGAGCGACTGGCCACCCAACCGGTGGCGGTCAGCCTGCAGGATGGCGAGCTGGCGGTGGCTGCGCTGTATTGTGCCGATTCGCCGCACGGGCGCATGCTGCTCTTGCCAGCCGAAGACTACGAGACCGGCCGCGAATACCTGCTGATAGCCGGCCCCAAACGCTTCAGCATCACGCTAGGCCCCTTGCTAGAGGCGCTACCCGAATACGTAGTCAGTGGCTTCAGCGTGCACGGCAAACATTAGGGACCAGGGGCTACGGCCCCTTCCGGATGTAAATCGGGCGGTTTTTCCCGCTGAAATCCGCACTTACCCACAGTCTGCGGTAAACCGGCAGAGCAAGGATGTGACCTTTACGCTAAAATTACGGGCCTCTTCCCCGTAAACGCGTACGGTTTTTGCTCATGCCCATCCTGATCAAGCTGCGCGGCGGAGTTGCACTCTCCGCCTTCCGTCTAGAAAAACTGGTCCAAGGCCTGAAGGATGGCGGCGTCAGCGACCTCCAGCCCTATGCCGAATTCTGGCACTTCCTCGAACTCGAAGCGCCCCTGACGGCGGACGAGGAAGCCAAGCTCGGCAAGATCCTCGCCGACGACCACCCCTCCAAGGATGGTGCCGGCCAAGGCAGCATGCTGCTGGTGACACCACGCGTGGGGACGATCTCACCCTGGTCCTCCAAGGCCACCGACATTCTCAAGCTGTGCGGTCTGAGCAAGGTCGCGCGGATCGAACGTGGCGTGGCCATCTACGCCGGCCGCCAGCTCAACGCCGGCGAGCTCGACAAGCTCAAGGCGCAGGTGCATGACCGTATGACTGAGACGGTCTGGACCGATTTTGACGGTATCGCCGCCCTGTTCCAGCACATTGCTCCACTGCCGCTCGCCAGCGTGGATGTATTGGGTGGTGGTCGCCCTGCGCTGGAAACCGCCAACCGCGATATGGGCTTGGCGCTATCCGCCGATGAGATCGACTACCTGGTCGAGAACTTCAAGAAGCTCGGCCGCAACCCCAACGACATCGAATTGATGATGTTCGCGCAGGCCAATTCCGAGCACTGCCGCCACAAGATCTTCAATGCCGACTTCGTGATCGACGGCGAGGCCCAGGCCAAGTCGCTGTTCGGCATGATCCGCGACACCCACAAGGCCCATCCGGAAGGTACCGTGGTGGCCTATTCGGACAACTCCTCGGTGATCGAGGGTGCCGGCATCCTGCGCTTCTACCCGCAACCGGGCAGCCAGGAGTACCGCTACACCGCCCGCCCCACCCATATTCTGATGAAGGTGGAGACGCACAACCACCCGACCGCCATCTCGCCCTTCGCCGGCGCATCGACCGGTGCAGGCGGCGAGATCCGCGACGAAGGCGCTACCGGCCGTGGTTCGCGCCCCAAGGCTGGCCTGACCGGCTTTACCGTCTCCAACCTCAATATCCCCGGTTTCAAACAGCCCTGGGAAGTCTATTCAGACACCCAGCTGGAATATGGCAAGCCCGGCCGCATCGTCTCCGCCCTGCAGATCATGCTGGATGGCCCGATCGGCGGTGCCGCCTTCAACAATGAATTCGGTCGTCCCAACCTGGCCGGCTACTTCCGTACCTTCGAGGAAAGCCACCTCGGCGAGATGCGCGGCTACCACAAGCCCATCATGATCGCTGGCGGCATGGGCAATATCGATGGCGACCATGTGGGCAAGCACGACATCCCGGCCGGTGCCTTGATCATCGTCCTCGGGGGACCTGGCATGCTGATCGGCCTGGGCGGCGGCGCAGCCTCGTCCATGGATACCGGCGCCAATGCTGCCGACCTCGACTTCGACTCGGTACAGCGTGGCAACCCCGAGATCGAACGGCGTGCCCAGGAAGTCATCGACCGCTGCTGGCAGCTGGGCGACAAGAACCCCATCCTCAGCATCCATGACGTGGGCGCAGGCGGCCTGTCTAACGCCCTGCCCGAGCTGGTGCACGGCGCCAGCCGCGGTGCCCGTTTTGGCCTGCGCGATATCCAGATCGAAGAAAAGGGCATGTCGCCCCTGCAGATCTGGTGTAACGAATCGCAAGAACGCTATGTGCTGGCGATTGCCGCCCAGGATCTCGATGCCTTCAAGGCCATCGCCGAGCGCGAGCGTTGCCCCTTTGCCGTGGTCGGTACCGCCACCCTGGAGCAACAGCTGGAGCTGGCCGACACCCACTTCGGCAACAAACCGGTCGACATGCCCATGGACGTGCTCCTGGGCAAGCCGCCCAAGATGACCCGTGACGTGCAGCGCCTGGCGCCCGAGCTGCCGGTGTTCGATTCCAGCTCGCTGGACCTGCACGATGCCATCTACCGCGTACTGCGCCTGCCGGCCGTGGCCGACAAGAGCTTCTTGATCACCATCGGCGACCGCTCGGTCGGCGGCATGACCGTACGCGACCAGATGGTCGGCCCCTGGCAGGTACCGGTCGCCGATGTGGCCGTCACCGCCATGGGCTTTGAGACCTATCTGGGTGAAGCCATGTCCATGGGCGAGCGTACCCCGCTGGCCCTGATCTCTGGTCCGGCCTCCGGCCGCATGGCCGTGGGTGAAGCGCTGACCAACCTGGCCGCCGCGCCGATCGCCAAGCTCGGCGACGTGAAGCTGTCGGCCAACTGGATGGCTGCCGCCGGCCACCCGGGCGAGGACGCTGCCTTGTTCGACACCGTCGAAGCGGTACGCGACCTCAGCATTGCACTGGGCGTCAGCATCCCGGTCGGCAAGGACAGTCTCTCCATGAAGACGGTCTGGCAGGAGCAAGGCCAGAACAAGTCCGTGGTCGCGCCGCTGTCCCTGATCGTTTCGGCCTTTGCGCCGGTCACCGATGTACGCCGGACCCTGACCCCACAGCTCAGGACCGACCAGGGCGATACCGACCTGATCCTGATCGACCTCGGCAACGGCAAGTGCCGCCTGTCCGGCTCTGCCCTGGCCCAGGTCTACAAGCAGGTCGGCAGCCATATGCCCGACCTCGAGAACCCCGAGGCGCTGGCCAGCTTCTTTAGCGTCGTGCAGCAGCTCAATGCCCAAGGCAAGTTGCTGGCCTACCACGACCGCAGCGACGGCGGCCTTCTGGTCACCCTGGCCGAGATGATGTTCGCCGGCCGCGTGGGTGTGACTCTGGACGTGGACGAGCTGTGCATTGAGCGCCGCCGCAATGAGCGCGAGTACGGCGAGATCAATCCGGAATCGGTCGCCCGCGCCGAGAACGGCCGCCTGATGGGCGTGCTGTTCAACGAAGAGCTGGGCGTGGTACTGCAAGTACGCCGGAGCGATACCAATGCCGTCATGGCCGCCTTCTTCGCCGCCGGCATCCGCAGCCAGCTGCATGTGATTGGCTCGCTCAATGACGACGACCGCCTGAAGATCAAGAAGCGCAACCGCCTGGTGCTGAACGAGACCCGTACCGACCTGCAGAAGGCCTGGTCGCAGACCAGTTACCAGATGCAGCGCCTGCGCGACAACCCGGCCGGTGCCGACAGCGAATACAACCAGCTGAACCAGAAGCAGCGCGGCCTGTTTGCCGAGCTGACCTTCGATCCGGCCGAGGATGTGGCCGCACCGTATATCGCCAAGGGTGCCCGTCCACGTATCGCCATCCTGCGCGAGCAGGGCGTCAACGGCCAGGTCGAAATGGCCGCCGCCTTCGACCGCGCCGGCTTTACCGCGCTGGACGTGCATATGTCCGACATCCTGAGCGGCCGTATCTCGCTGGCAGACTTCCAGGGCTTCGCGGCCTGCGGTGGCTTCAGCTACGGCGACGTGCTGGGTGCCGGCGAAGGCTGGGCCAAGTCCATCCTGTTCAACAGCCGCGGCCGCGACGAGTTCTCGCGCTTCTTCCAGCGCACCGAGACCTTTGCCCTGGGCGTCTGCAATGGCTGCCAGATGATGTCCAATCTGTCCGAGATCATTCCCGGTGCGCAGGCCTGGCCGAAGTTCCGTCGCAACGCCTCCGAGCAGTTCGAGGCGCGCCTGGTAATGGCCGAAGTCACCCAGAACCCCAGCCTGTTCTTTGCCGACATGGCCGGCTCCAAGATGCCGGTGGTGGTCTCGCACGGCGAAGGTCGCGCGGTATTTGCCCAGGATGCGCAGCGCAAGAACGTGCTGACCGCCCTGCGCTATATCGACGACCGCGGCCTGCCGACCGAGGTCTACCCGCTGAACCCGAACGGCTCGCCTGATGGTATTGCCGGCGTCACCACCGCCGACGGCCGCTTCAGCATCATGATGCCGCACCCGGAGCGGACCTTCCGCTCGGTGACCATGAGCTGGCACCCGGAGCACTGGGGTGAGGATAGCGGTTGGATGCGCATGTTCCGCAACGCCCGCAAGTCGCTGGGTTAATCCTCGGCAAAAACAAAAAGGCCCGCGCAATGCGGGCCTTTTTGTTTTCAGACGCCGACAACAGCCAGCGCTATCTGATCTGCACGACCTATTTGGCCAGCAATGGCTTGAGGTAGTTGTCCAGCTTGGCCTGATCCAGCCGGCCGGCATGGGTCGCCACCTTGTTGCCCTGGGCGTCATAGATCAGCGTGAAAGGGAGTGCGCCCAACCGGTTGCCTTCGGTACGCATTAATTCAAGCGCTTCCTGCTCGCCGGTCAGCACCGGGTAGTCGATCTTGAACTCGGCCACGAACTTGGCAACGTCCTTGGGGTTGTCGATCGCCAGGCCGACGAAGCGCACCTTGTCACCATGCGCATGCTGGGTGGCGATGAACTCAGGGATCTCTTCCCGGCAGGGAGCGCACCAGGTGGCCCAGAAATTCACCACCAGCGGCTTGCCGCGCCACTGCTGAAAAGCCTGTGGCTTGCCCTGCAGGTCGGCAAAGCTCGACTGCCAGAGGCCAGGTGCCGCAGCGGCAACTGCGGGGGGCGGGGGTACATCGACAGGCTCGGCATGAGTGCGCCCCTTCCACAGCAAGGCAGAGCCCACACCGAGCGCCAAGGCGAGAACGGCAGCACCACCGTAGACCAAGGTCTTGTTCATGACGTTCCTATCTCGTCGCCGTCAGGCGAGCCAGCCGTTGCAGGAAGGCTTCCGGCTCTTCAAAGCCGATCAGCCGGCTACCCACCTCTGCACCGCCTTGGCCAAAGAAGATGGTACCCGGCGGGCCGAACAGGCCAAAGCGCTTGAGCAGCGCTTTGTGCTCCGCGGTATTGGCGGTCACGTCGGCCTTGAGCAGCACCAGGCCAGCCAGCTGCTGCTGGACCTTGGCATCGCTGAAGGTGAAGCGCTCCATCTCGCGGCAGCTGACACACCAGTCAGCGTAGAAATCCAGCATTACCGGCTTGCCACCGGCGGCGGCGATGGCCGCATCCAGCTCCGCGGCGCTGGCGACCGGCTGGAATGCCAGCTTGTGCTCAGCGACTACGCCAGCCTGACCGCCACCAGCAAAAGGTTTGAGCGGTTGCAGCGGGTCACGCCCACCGGCCAAGAGGCCGGCCAGCTGCGCCACGCCCAAGAGGGCCAGCAGCACACCCAGTGCCTTGGCCAGGCGCTTGCCAGGCTTGACGTGTGGCGGCAGGGTATCGAGCGCCGACAGCGCCACACCGGCACCGATAGCCAGTACGGCCCAACCCAGCATATAGAGCCAGGCAGGCAGCACCGGGCTGGCAATCCACAGGGCCACGGCCAGCATCAGGCTGCCAAAGACATTCTTGACCACGCCCATCCAAGGGCCGGCCTTGGGCAGCACATGGCCGCCGACAGTACCGACCACGACCAGCGGCAAGCCGATGCCCAGCGCCATGGCGTAGAGCGCCAGGCCGCCCCGCAGCACGTCGCCGCTGGCACCGATATAGCCCAGTGCCGCAGCCAGGGGCGGTGCCACGCAGGGGCCGACGATCAGCGCCGACAAGGCGCCCATCACAAAGACCGGTACCCAGCGTCCACCCGGCAGCTTGTTGGAGGCGTCGTTGAGCTTGGATTGCAGGGCGCCCGGCAGTTGCAACTCAAAGAGGCCGAACATGGACAGCGCCATGAGCACGAAGAACAGCGCAAAGACGCTCAGCACCCAGGGGTTCTGCAGGGCAGCCGACAGCAAGGTACCCGAGAGCGCGGCCGCCACACCGGCCAGCGCATAGGTCAGCGCCATGCCCTGCACATAGACAAGGCTCAGCGCGAAGCCACGGCCCTTGCTCACACCACCGCCCTGCCCCACCACGATGCCGGAGACGATGGGGATCAGCGGATACATGCAGGCAGTGAACGCGAGGCCCAAACCAGCGACAAAGAAGAATGCCAGCAAGGCGAACAGGCTACCCTGCTTGAAGAGGCCTGCACCATCGCCGGCATCGGCAACCGGAGCGACAGCAGCGGCAGGTACTGGTGCAGAAGCGGCGGCGGGTGTCGCGTCAGCCAAGGCCAGTTCGATGGTTTCAGGTGGGTAGCAGACGCCGGCGTCGGCACAACCCTGCGACACCACCTTGATCTTGGCACCAGCCGGGAAGGCGGTGTCGCTGCTGAGCGGAATTTCGACCCCATGGCGGTAGGTTTCCACCTCGCCGAAGTAGTCGTCGTGCTTTTTCTTGCCAGCCGGGAAGTCGGCCTTGAGCGCACCGTTGCCCGGTTGCAGGGAGAACTTGAACTGGTCGCGGTAGAGGTAGTAGCGATCGGCGATCTCGAACTTCACCGTGGCAGTTTTTTCGCTGCTACGGGTCACGGAGGGCTTGAAAGCTTCGGTGGCCGGCAGCAATTCATCCGGGTCGGCCGCCGCAAAGGCCGATACGCTGAGGAACCCTGCAAGCAGATAGGAGACGAAGGACTTCATGCCGACGGGCCTCCAGTCGCATCCTGAACCCAGCCCAGGTAGGCTGGCAGGCCGGCAGCTACCGGCAAGGCGATGATCTCGGGCAGGTCGTAGGGGTGCAACTCGTGCAGCACGGCTTCCAGCGCCGCATAACGCGCGGCGGTCGTCTTGATGAGCATGGGTATCTCGGTCGTGGTTTCAAGCGTCCCTTGCCAGCGATAGCAGGAGCTGGCCGGGGCAAGCAGGTTCACACAGGCAGCCAGCTCACGCTCGATCAGCGCGCTGGCCAGCATTTTTGCAGTCCCCTCGTCGGGGGCGTTGCACAGTACCACTAACACGGAATATTTTTCAGTCATGTTGCGTAGACTTCTTCCCTGGTTCGGCCTTCTACTGCTCAGCCTGCCGTTGCTTGAGCTGCTCGCCTCGATCTGGCTGGCGCAGTACATAGGCTGGTGGCTGGTCTTCTGGCTGTTCGCCAGTGCCCTGGTGGGCATCGGCATCCTCAAGAGCTGGCGCTTTGCCACCGCCTGGGCCTTGGTAGACAGCCTGCGTAGCGGTGAAGTGCCGCTGGGCCGCCTGTTTTGGGTGGCCCGCACCTTGGTCGCAGCGCTGCTGTTTATCTTTCCCGGCCCGATCAGCGACGTGCTCGGCCTGATCCTGATCCTGCCCTGGCCCGGTGGCGGCAAGCTGCGCTTTGGCACCGAGGCAGCACCTCAACAGGAACATGGCGTCTACGAAGGCGAATTCAACCGCGTCGACGATGCCCCCGGCCTGCCCGCCGGCAGCAGCGATCCGCAAGGCCCCACCCATTGATCAAGCATGGACTGCAGATGGACTATACCCGCCAGACCCTGACCCCACCCGGTACACCGGAACCGATCGGGCCGTACAGCCACGTTGCCAAAGCAGGACCCTTTATCAATGTATCGGGCACCGCCGGCGTCGATCCGGCCACGGGCCAGTTGGCCGGGCCGGACGCCTATGCACAGACCCTGCAGATCATTGCCAACTTCAAGGTCATGCTGGCCTCGGTCGGCGCTGACCTCAGCCATGTGCTGCATGTGAATGTGTTTCTCAAGGATGTGGCGGACTTCCCGGCCATGAATGAGGCCTATATCAAAGCCATGGGCGAGCACCGGCCGGCGCGCACCGTGATCGGTGTACAGGACCTGCCCAAGGCTGGCGCGCGGCTAACCATGAATCTCAACGCCGTAATCGGCGCCTAGCCCGCCAGCAAACCCTCCGGAGAGCGAAGACTGCCACACACGCGAACGCGTTTGTGGCGGGATAGCTCTCCCTTCTCCAGCAGCACGCGATTACGCGGCACGCCAAACCAATCGGCCAACCAGGCGATCAGCGCCTTGTTCGCCTTACCCTCCACCGGCGGGGCATTGAGCCGCAGCTTGAGCGCACCATCATGCAGGCCTGCCGGCTCAGTGACCTTGGCGCCGGGCTGCAGGTAAAGCGACAGGACCCAGTCATCCCCCTCCCGCCGTGCCCAATCGCTCATTGCCTCAGCCCAGGAGGATAAAGCGCAAGATCTGCTGCTCGATCGGAGCCAGCACAAAGAGCTGGATCATCTGCAACAGCAGGATCAACACCAGCGGACTGAGATCTATCCCGCCCAGATTGGGCAACAATCGGCGGATAGGCCCGAGATAGGGGCGCGTCAGCTTGTCCAAGAGGGGAGTCAGTGGGTTGTACGAATGGACCCAGCTCAGTACCGCCTGCACCAGCACCGCGCCGAACAGCAGATAAAGGGACAGCTTCATCACCTCAAGCAGGGCCAGACCCATCAGGCCGAACACGGTATTGGGGCTGGCCAACACCAAGGGCAGCGGGGTGAGCATCAGCAAGATCAGGTGCATCAGCAATGCACCCAGCCAGGCCAGCAGGATGGTGGCGGTGTCGTAGCTGCCCACGCTGGGCACGATACGCCGCACCGGCTGCACCAAGAAGTTGGTCAGCTTGACGGTGAATTGCGCCAACGGATGGCCGAACGGTGCGCGCACCACCTGCAGATAGAAGCGCAACAGCAGATTCAGGATGAAAAAGCTGGCGAGATTGCGTACCAGAAAGGCCAGCGCTTCTTGCAGCATAAGAGGGCTCCAGAATAATTGAAGGGTCTAGCCTGCGCGGCCCAGTTCATCGGCCAACTCGGCGGCGCGCGCTCTGGCTGCCTCGGTAGCAGCCACGATCGCCGCTTGGACGCCTATTTCGGCCATCTTGTTCAATGCTGCCGCCGTGGTTCCCCCCTTGGAGGTCACCCGCTCGCGCAGTACGGCGGCATCTTCGCTGCTGGCCAACGCCAGCTTTACCGCCCCATCGAAGGTGGCGTAGGCCAGCTGGCGCGCCGTTGCTGTATCAAAACCCTGCTGTTCGGCAGCGCGGGTCAATGATTCGATGAAATAGAACACATAGGCCGGGCCCGAGCCGGAGATCGCCGTGACAGCGTCAATCTGCGCTTCCTCGGCAACCCACACCACCTGACCAACGCTACGCAGGATGCGATCGGCAAGCTCCCGATCTGCTGACGTAGCCTGCGGCCCCAGCCAGGCGCCACTGATACCGGCCTGCACCAAGGCCGGCGTGTTGGGCATCACCCGCACCAAGCGGGCCGCCCCCGCCAACCAGCGGTCAAGGTCCGCCATGCGGATGCCTGCAGCGATCGAGATCACCAGCTTGCCGCGCAACTCATCCGCCCGGGCTCGTGCCACCTCGGCCAACTGCTGTGGCTTGACTGCCAGTACCACGACATCGGCATCGGGCGGCAATGCCGCTTCCAGCGCCAAGGGCTGGATACCCAGGCGAACTTGCAGATCGGCACGCTTGCCGGCATCGGGCTCCACCACGTACAGGCCATCGGCCGCATAACCTTGCTGCAGCAGGCCACCCAGCATGGCGGTGGCCATATTGCCGCCGCCGATAAAGACGATCTTCACGCCAGTCCCTCCCCTTTGCCAAAGCCGATACCCGGCCGGCGTTTCTGCAGCAGGTGTTTGAGTAGATTGCAGTACAGTTTGTCGAGCTCACGCTGACCGGAAAACGGAATGGCCAGGCTGCCGCTACGGTGCTCCAGCGCCAGCAGGGTCAGGTGGCCATCGTCCATGCGGTAGGCCAGGTGCTGGATATCGTCCAGCGGGAGGCTGACGCTGGCCGGCGCACCCCAGCCACTGTAGCCGAGCAGCACGCGCGATTCGTCGACGTCTACCACGGTGCGCCAGAACCAGCCGCGCAAATGCCACGCCAAGAAGCCCACCAGCAGTAGGGCAAACAAGGCCACCGCCAGCACTACACCGGACCAGGTCAACAAAGCCTGCAGCAACAGGAGGCCTATGATCACGGCGGCCATGCCGGCTCCCAGCTTGGCGATTAGCCTGTCCGGTGCACCGGGCGGCAGGCGTTGCCAGGCAGAGGCCAGCTCCAGCCGGTCCTCCTGGTCGCCTTCCTGCACACGCACCCAGCGGGCCAGGTCGGCGAGGCTCGCGGTATTCAAGGGGGTAGTCAACTCAGCAGTCCATCAATGTGCGGTCACGGTGCGGGTACCGAACAGTGCGGTACCAACCCGGACCAGGGTAGCGCCCTGGGCAATGGCCAGCTCAAGGTCGGCCGACATGCCCATGGACAGGGTATCAAGCGGCAGGCCCTGCTGCCGCAGCGTATCGCGCAAGTGCCGCAACTGGGCGAACTGACTCGCCAGTACAGCCGCATCCTCGGTCGGCTCGGGTATGCACATTAGCCCGCGCAGTTGCAGCCGTGGCAGCGCAGCCACCGCCTGCGCCAAGGCCACCGCCTCATCGGGCCGGCAGCCGGACTTGCTGTCCTCGCCCGAGACATTGACCTGCACACAGACCTGCAGCGGGGGCAAGCCCTCGGGCCGCTGGGCGGACAAACGCTCGGCGATCTTCAGGCGGTCTATGCTGTGGACCCAGTGCGCGCATTCAGCTACCGGTCGGGTCTTATTGCTTTGCAGGGGGCCGATGAAGTGCCATTCGAGGTCAGCCAGATCGGACAATTGTGCCGCTTTATCCACCAGCTCCTGCACATAATTCTCGCCGAAGGCACGCTGGCCGGCGGCATGGCAAAGCCTTACCGCTTCGGCCGGGAAGGTCTTGCTGACGGCCAGCAGGCTGCAATCCCCAGCCGGCCGATGGGCGGCGGCGAGGGCCGCTGCGATGCGCGCGAGCACCGCCTGTCTGGATTTATCTAGGTCACCCATCCATAATGCCTTCGGAATATTTGCCGCAAACCCAATCAGTGTGCGGCTTTGAACGGGGAATTATAAATGGAAATCTCGGAACTCCTGGCCTTCTCGGTCAAGAACAAGGCGTCTGACTTGCACCTTTCGTCTGGCCTGCCGCCCTGTATCCGCGTGCATGGTGACGTGCGCCGCATCAATTTGCCGCCCATGGAGCACAAGGACGTCCACGACATGGTGTACGACATCATGAACGACGGCCAGCGCAAGACCTATGAGGAAACGCTGGAGTGCGACTTCTCCTTTGAAATCCCCGGCCTGGCCCGTTTCCGGGTCAATGCTTTCGTGCAGAACCGCGGCGCCGGCGCCGTGTTCCGGACCATTCCGTCCAAGGTGCTGAGCCTGGAAGACCTGAACGCGCCCAAGGTATTCAAGGAGATCGCCGAGACGCCACGCGGCATCGTGCTGGTGACCGGTCCGACCGGCTCGGGCAAGTCGACCACCCTTGCGGCCATGATCAACTACATCAACGAGAACGAGTACGGCCACATCCTCACCGTCGAGGATCCGATCGAATTCGTGCACGAGTCGAAGAAGTGCCTGATCAACCAGCGTGAGGTCGGCCCACACACGCTGAGCTTCGCCAACTCGCTGCGCGCCGCACTGCGGGAAGACCCGGACGTGATCCTGGTGGGTGAAATGCGTGACCTCGAGACCATCCGTCTCGCGCTGTCTGCCGCAGAAACCGGCCACTTGGTATTCGGTACCCTGCACACCAGTTCGGCGGCCAAGACCATTGACCGTATCGTGGACGTGTTCCCCGCCGCCGAAAAGGAAATGGTCCGCTCCATGCTGTCCGAATCGCTGCGCGCCGTTATCTCGCAGACCCTGCTCAAGACCAAGGATGGCAATGGCCGGGTGGCGGCGCATGAGATCATGATCGGCATTCCCGCCATTCGTAACCTGATTCGCGAGAACAAGATCGCCCAGATGTACTCCACCATCCAGACTGGCCAGCAGCACGGCATGCAGACGCTGGACCAGTGCCTCACGGACCTGGTACGCCGCAACCTGATCACCAATGTCGAAGCCCGTGGCAAGGCGATGAACCCGGACAACTTCCGCTAAGCGAGGCTCGGGCGGAAGGCAAGCACCTGCCGCCGGCTATCACTGGCAAACCCGCCGGGCCATCTGGCCCGGCTGCTGGAGCAAGATCATGGAAAAGGAACAAGCCACCAAGTTCATGCACGATCTGCTGCGATTGATGCGGCAGAAGAATGCATCGGACTTGTTCATCACTGCCGACTTTCCGCCGGCCATGAAGATCGACGGCAAGATGACACCCGTCTCCAGCCAGGCGCTCACCAGCCAGCACACCAAGGAGCTGTGCCGGGCAGTGATGAACGATAGGCAGGCCGAGGAATTCGAAGCCACCAAGGAATGTAATTTCGCCATCAGCCCGGGCGGCATCGGCCGCTTCCGCTGCAATGCCTTCCAGCAACAAGGCCGCATTGGCCTCGTGATGCGGACCATCACCACCGAGATCCCCAAGTTCGATGAGCTGGGCCTGCCCCCGGTGCTCAAGGATGTGGCGCTGGCCAAGCGCGGCCTGGTCATCTTCGTCGGCGGTACCGGCTCGGGTAAGTCGACCTCGCTGGCAGCCATGATCGGCTTTCGCAACGAGAACAGCTACGGCCACATCATCACCATCGAAGACCCGGTGGAATACGTGCATGAGCACCGCAACTGCATCGTGACCCAGCGCGAGATCGGGGTCGATACCGACAACTGGCACAACGCCCTGAAGAACACCCTGCGGCAGGCGCCAGACGTCATCCTGATCGGTGAGATCCGCGACCGCGAGACCATGGACTACGCGATCGCCTTTGCCGAGACCGGTCACCTTTGCATGGCCACCCTGCACGCCAACTCGGCCAACCAGGCGTTGGACCGTATCATCAACTTCTTCCCGGAAGAGCGCCGTGCCCAGCTGCTGATGGACTTGAGCCTCAACCTCAAGGCCTTTATCTCGCAACGGTTGATCCCGCTGCGTCAGGGCAAGGGTCGCGCTGCGGCGGTTGAGGTCATGCTCAACTCACCGCTGATCTCGGACCTGATCTTCAAGGGCGATGTGCACGAGATCAAGGAGATCATGTCCAAGAGCCGCGAGCTCGGCATGCAGACCTTCGACCAGGCCCTGTTCGATCTCTACGAAGATGGCAAGATCAGCTACGAAGATGCGTTGCGCAACGCCGACTCGGTCAACGATCTACGCCTCAAGATCAAGCTGCAATCCAAGGAATCCAAAGGTCGCGATGCGCTCGCCGGCCTCGATCACCTGGACATCGTGTAGACCACGATGCAACAAGAAAGGCCACCTTCGGGTGGCCTTTTTCATTCCAACGCTCGCTATTTGATACCAAAGAAACGACGTATGCGCTCCAGGAGCTCCGCCTGCGGAGGCGCAACGGGCGCCGCAGCCGTGCTGGCATGGATGCGGTTCTCGGCCAGGCGCTCCGCCAAAACCTTGGATAGGGTATCGGCCAAGGTGGGCCGGGCCGTCAGAATGGCCTCGAAGCCCGTCCTATCCAGCCGGTAGCACTCCACATAACTGGCGGCGACCACGGTGGCACTGCGTGGCGCACCGGTCATCAAACCCATCTCGCCAAAGAAGCCACTGGCTTTCAGACGACCTACCCGTTGCGGGCTGGTGGTGTCATAACCATGCCAGATATCCACCTCGCCCACAGTCAGGATATAGAGCCAATGGGCCACCGCCCCTTCTCGGCTGATCACGTCGCCAGTCTCGAACGGGGCGAAACTCAGTTGCTCGGCCAGACGGCGGCGCTCCTCCTCGGTAAAGTCCGCAAACAGCGGCACGCTGGCCAGTGCCGTCAGTCGCCGGCCTATGTCCTGCTCCTGCCGCTGGGCCGCGGTCTTGTCATTGTCCTTGGTCATCAGCACATTGTGGCTGCTGCTGGCGAGCGGCACCCCGGCACGTACCAGGGCGGTGATCAGATGGGCCCGCACCTGTGAGTCTGTAGGATCATCGGCGGCAATGTCGGTCAACCAATAGCGCAAGGCATAGCGCGCCACACCGTTGTGCGCCTCCATCAGCACCGCCTGCGGCGCAGGCTCCTGCGCGACGCCAGTGATCCTGGCCTCCCGCACGGCCGCCTGCATCAGCTCCATGACCTTGCTGGGCGGGTGTTCCCAGGCGACATCCAGCCAGATCCAGCGGCGCCACTGCACGGGGCCGCCAGCAAAGCGCTTGCCGATGATCTGAAAATCGTTCTTCATCAGCCAGGCGTTAGGCACCACCACCGTCTCGCCGTTGCGGGTCTCAATCAGGGTAGAACGCCAGCCTATCTGCAGGACCTTGCCGGAGACATCCGGCAGCTTGACCCATTGTCCAAGGTCCAGCGAATCGTCGAGCTGCAGGGCAATGCCGGAGAGGATATTGCCGAGCGTGTCCTGCATGGCAAACGCCAGCACTGCCGTGATCACCGCCGAAGTGGTGACCAGCTGTGAGAGATCCAGGCCGGCATAGCGCAAGCGCACCAGACCCCAGCCCAGGTAGGCCAACATCACCACCACGTCCTCGAGGATGCGCGGTGGCTCAACCCTCACCGCTACCAGCAAGAGACGGAACAGCGCCAAGCCAAAGAGGCGGATGATCACGAGGCCGAGCAAGATGGTGAAAACCTCGCGCAGGATGGCACCGGCCTCAGGCAGGCCGGCGCTGCGCGCCAAGGCACCCAGCCACAAGCCCAGCGCACCCAACACCAGGAACAGCAGGGTAAGCATGACGTTGCGCCGCTCGGTCGGGCGGTAGCGGTGCAGCGCCAGCAAGAGGGCGCAGCAGATGATCAGCAGGTAGGGCCATTCCTGGCGGGTGAGGTCGTCGAGACTGGACATGTAGCGGTAAGTGGCGTCGGTAGCGGGCCTGGTCTATTCCAGCATAGGCAAGCAGGCAGAGGCCGGGTAGCCCAGGATGGTTGGCGGGGTGAAAAGCAGCGGTGCAGCCACTAGGATGAAAGCGTACCGCCACCGCCCAACATCATGAGCGTCCCACAATTCTTTCTCGGTCGCCAACCCATCGTCGGCCGCCAGCGCGAGCTGGTGGCCTATGAGTTGCTGTTCCGCACCAGCCAGGATAACCAGGCAAGGGTGGAGGACGACGTCGCCGCCAGCGCCGCCGTCATGCAGCATGCTTTCTCCGGCCTGGGCCTCGAAGCCGTGCTGGAGGACAAGCTGGGCTTCATCAATCTGTCGGGGCCCCTGCTGCACAGCGATGCCATCGAAGTGTTGCCACGTGAGCGGGTCGTACTGGAGATCCTTGAGACCGTCGAGCTGACGCCTGCCGTGGTGGAGCGTTGCCGTGTGCTCAAGACCGCCGGCTACCGCTTGGCACTTGACGACGTCGTGGAGTTCACCGAGGCGCAGCGTGCCCTGCTGCCCCTGCTGGAAGTGGTCAAGCTGGATGTACTGGCCATGCCGCCGGCCGATATCCGACGCATCGTGGCCATGCTCAAACCCTATGGGGTGCGCCTATTGGCGGAGAAGGTGGATTCAGTCGCACAGCACGATCTTTGCATGGAGCTGGGCTGCGACCTCTTCCAGGGCTACTACTTTGCACGCCCCACCATACTGAGCGGCAAACCGGTCCAACCTTCGGCACTGCAACTGTTGAAGTTGCTGGGCCAGGTTGCTGCCGACGTCGAAACCAGCGAGCTGGAGGAAAGCCTCAAGCACGCCCCCGACCTGACGGTGCATCTGCTGAGGCTGGTGAACTCGGTGGCCTTTGGCTTGCCGCGGCAGATCTCCAGTGTCCGCACCGCGCTCAACCTTCTGGGCCGGGCTCAGTTGCACCGCTGGATACAGATCATGGTGTTCGCCCAGCAGGCCGGCAGCCAGTCTGCAGCCGACCCGCTGGTACAGACCGCGGCGATCCGTGGCCGACTGATGGAACGGCTGGTCCAGCAGCTGCAGCCTGAAGAAGTCCCGCTGGCCGACCGTGCATTCATGGTCGGTATGCTGAGCCTGATCGATGCCCTGTTCGGCAAGCCCATGCAGGAATTGATTGGCCCCTTGGGCCTGGAGGAAAGCGTGCGGTCCGCCTTGCTGACGCGCGGCGGCTGGCTGGGCAGCCTGCTGCAACTGGTGGAAGGCACGGAACAGGCCGAAGAGCGGCAGATGACCGAGCTGCTCGGACCCTTTACAGGGCTGACGCCGGACCAGCTCAACCTCTTGCAGGTGGAAGCGCTTGCCTGGGCCGCCAAGCTCGGCCAGGAAGAGCGCGACTAGGGCGGAGGCAATCCGGGTTGCACATCCGGGCGGCCCTCTCGCTGGCGCTGCTCGCGCCAGCGCTCCAACCGCTCGCGGCGTGCCTCCAGGCGTTGTCGCAACTGATTGGCCTCGCCTGGGGTGAGGTCGCCCCGCTCCAGTGCGTCACGTATCCGAGCCTCGCGATGCTGAAAACGCTCAGCGGCCAAGGCTTCACGCTGCATGGCGCGCGGCGGCGGGCGCAGCCCGCCTCCTGCCCCGCCAGAGCCAGGCATGGGACCGCCCTGTGTTCCCGCCAAGGCGGGCACAGCGAGTAGCAGGGTCAGCAGCAGGCAGGAACGGAACATGGAGCTGGGTTGGACGGTCGATCGCACAGATTGAGCATACGCTGGCCCCGGGGCCGGCGTAGGGCGCAATTGTAAACGGCCTGCTTGAGTCCGCCTTGCCGCAAAAGTTTTTTACATCTGCGCTGCGTAAGCGCAGAGCGAATCGCTACACTCCAAGCCATGAATACAACAACCGTTCCAAAGAAAATCCTGCTGATCGACGATGACCCGCGTCTACGGGAGTTGGTTCAGCGTTACCTCAACGAACAGGGCTTCTCGGTCGACGCCTTCGAAGATGCCAGCCGGCTGGAAGCGCGCCTGCAGCGCAACCGTCCACATCTGGTGCTGCTCGATCTGATGATGCCGGGTGAGGATGGGCTCTCCATCTGCCGCAAGCTGCGGGCCATGGGTGACAACATCCCAATCATCATGCTGACGGCACGCGGTGACGATATCGATCGCATCATCGGCCTCGAAATGGGTGCTGACGACTACCTGCCCAAGCCTTTCAATCCGCGTGAGTTGCTGGCTCGCATCAATGCCGTACTGCGCCGGCAGAAGGAACCCTCGGCCCTGGCCGCCCCCTTGACCGAGGGCGAGGTATTTGAGTTCGGCCCCTATCGGCTGGAGATTTCCAACCGCAAGCTGCTCAAGGATGGCGAGATCATTCCGCTCACCAACGCGGAATTCGCCCTCCTACGCGTCTTCGCCGGCCACCCTCGTGCACCGTTGTCGCGTGAGCGGCTGATGGAACTGGCACGCGGCCGTGAGCACGAGGCGTTCGACCGCAGCATAGACGTGCAAGTCTCGCGCCTACGCAAGCTGATCGAAGACAACTCCACCGAGCCTCGCTACCTGCAGACGGTATGGGGTTTCGGCTATGTCTTCGTGCCAGATGGCAGCGAGCGCTGAGGCGGCACGCAGACGCCAATGCGGTTTGACCGTTTGTTCCCCCAGACCATCTTCTGGCGGCTGGCCTGGCTGACCGCGATCGCGCTGTTCATCAGCGTGGCCTTTGCGGTGTCGTTGTTCAGCTACAACCGCCAGCAGATGATCGCCGCGCAGGTCTCCGAGCAGGTCAGTGAGGTACTGGCCGATCTGGAAGGCCAGCTCGACGACATGAGTCCGGCCGAGCGCGACGAGTGGCTGGCCATCAATCACCGTCCCTACGCCCCCCATCTCGTCAGCATGGGTACCGCCGAAGCCCCGCCATCGGCCGCCCCGCGCAGCCAGCAGACGCGGGCCATTGCCGAAGCCCTGCGGCAGCGCCTGGTGGGCGTGGGCGAGGTGCGCGAGGAGCGCGAGCCCAAGCGCCAGCTCTGGGTCAAGGTCAGCATGCTGGGCCAGCCGTGGTGGCTGGTCATCCCGCTCGGCCGCTTCAAGTCCGACCCCTTCTGGACCCTGGGCGCCAGCGTCGTGGTCTTTGCCCTGGCGGCGCTCGCCGTGGCGGCACTGTCGGCCTGGCGCCTCAACCAGCCGCTGCGTGATCTGCGAGTCGCCGCCAACCAGCTGGGGCGCGGCGAGCGACCGCGAGCGTTGCCGGAAACCGGGCCCCTGGAAGTACGCGACCTTTCCGCCAGCTTCAACCGTATGCTGGCCGACCTCGAGACCAACGAGCGCGAGCGCAATGTGATGCTGGCCGGTATCTCGCACGATCTGCGCACCCCGCTGGCCCGGCTCAAGCTGGGTATAGAGATGATGCGCGACGACTCCCTGCGGGCCGGCATGGACGAGGATGTCGAAGACATCGAGCGCATCCTCGGTCAGTTCGTCGACTTCGTGCGCGGCATGGGTACCGAGGAAGCGGTCGAGGGCGATCCGGCCGAACTGGCACGGGGCGTGGTGGCGCGCTACGCCCGTATGGGGCAGCAGATCGAGCTGCATCTCTCGGACGACCTGCCGCTCTTGCGGTTGCGGCCCTTGGCGTTGCGGCGGGCTCTGGTCAACCTGATCGACAACGCGCTGCGCTATGGCGCCGCCCCGTGGTCGCTGACGGTGCAGCGCGAAGCGGACAAGCTGTGCTTTGTGGTGCGTGACCATGGTCCCGGCATCCCCGAAGCCCAACAGCAGGAAGCGCGTAAGCCCTTCCACCGGCTGGATACTGCCCGTCGGGCCGATGGTGGCAGCGGTTTGGGCCTCGCCATCGTCGATCGCATCGCGTTGTCGCACGGTGGTGAGCTCTGCCTGTGCAATGCCAGTGACGGGGGCCTGAGCGCCACCCTGGCGGTACCGCTCGAAACCGAATAAGGCGATCGCCCCCCGCTGGTGCATGCAACGCACCGCCTGCGCAGCATTGCTGCACGATGGTGCAAGTCTTGCCCTCCCTCCTCATATCGCCCCCCGCCCTGCCTCGCGCGCGACCGGTGGCATGCTGCTTGCTGAAGCCGCCACCACACCCACCTTGCAGGCGACGTCACGAGCGTCGCAATTACCATGTCCCTTACTCCACAAGACCACCTCAAGGGCCAGGGCTGGCCCGGCATGTCCTGGTTCGGCAATACCGGCCGCCTGTCGCTACGCTGGGCTACTTGGCTGAACCAGGGGCGCCGCCACGAGATCGAGCAAACCTTTGCCGGCATCGCCCATACCCGCGTGCAACTCTTGCAGACCTGGGCCGAGCAGCACTGGGCCTTGCTGGAGCAACTGGCCGCAGACCTGGCCAAGAGCTGGCCCAAGCTCGATGAGGCCAACTTGCAAGCGGCATTGACCCATGCGCCCGACCCGAGCGAATTGCTGCTGGTCGACCCCAGCGGCCAGGTGCTGTACAGCACCCACGCACCACACCGCGGCAAGCAGATCCTGCCCTCCGCTGCACTGCAATGCGGCCTGAAAGCACGCTTTCTGCACGGCCCTTATGTCGATCCAGCCAGCCTGGCCGTCGGCCCCAGCAGCTCGCGCTTCCATGATGCTGTCACCTTGATGTACTACCAGCCGGTACACCGCGGTGGCGAACTGCTGGGCTGCCTGTGTGCACGGGTACCCAACGATGTGCTGGGTGATCTGATCCAGCGTGAGGCCGGCCACGTCTTCCGTGACTCCGGTGACAACTACCTGTTTATGATCAAACCGGGCCTCGATAGCAGCATCCAACCCGGTACCGCACTATCGCGTTCGCGCTTTGAAGATGCCACCTTCACCGGTGGCGACAACCTCAAGCAGGGTGTAGCCACCGCCTACGGCGAAGTCCGGGTCAAGCAGCACACCGAATTCGAACTACGCTTCACCGACCCCGCCACCGGTGCCCTACACCCGGGGGTAGCGGCCACCATCGCGCACGGCGGTAATCTGTCGGTCGGCTATCCTGGCTACCCGGACTATCGCCATATCCCGGTGATCGGCGCCGGCGTCACCCTCAGCCTGCCCGGCTCGCCAGATCGCTGGGGCATGATGTGTGAGGCCGATCTGGAAGAGGTCTACCGGCATCGCCCCCTGTCTCTCAAGCTGGGCTTCTGGCAAGCCTGCTGCGGCCTCCTGGCCGCGTTGGCATTATGCCTCTGGAGCGGTGCCGGCCTGCGCGGCCAGGGGCTGCCCATCGTGGTCACGGTGCTCGCCAGCAATATGCTGTTCTGGTTGCTGGCGGGCGGCCCGCTGACGCGCCGCCTGGATAGTCTCAATCGTTTCTTCCTCAATATTGCCGAACGCGGTGCACCGCTATCCGGCCGGCTCGACACAGCCAACTTCCCTCATGACGAAACCGGCGCACAGGCACGCTGGATCAACAGCTTTGTCGATAAAATGGATGAGACGCTCAAGAGCATGACTCGCGTCTCGAGCGAGCTGGCACAGGGTTCGCAAAGACTGGGACAGGTCTCAGGCGATGTACGGCAGGCTGCACATGCGCAAAACCAGGCTGCCATGACCGCCAGTGGCGCGGTTCAGGAAATGGGCCAGGCCATTGCCAGCGTGGCGGAGCACAGTGCCCACACCGAGGCCGCCTCGCACGATACGGTCGCACTCTCGGCCGAAGGTGAACGGGTGATCCAGCAGACCGCCGCCGACATCACTGCCCTGAGCGGGGCGGTACGCGACTCAGTCGGCGCCCTGGCAGCTTTGGGGGAACGGGCCGGCGACATAGGCAGGATCGCCACTACCATCCGCGAGATCGCCGACCAGACCAATCTGTTGGCACTCAACGCCGCGATTGAAGCCGCTCGCGCCGGCGAAAGTGGCCGCGGCTTCGCCGTGGTAGCGGACGAAGTACGCAAGCTGGCCGAGCGGACCACCGCCGCAACCAGCGAGATCGGCAGCACCTTGAGCGCCATCGAGACTGATATGAATACCGCCAGTGCAGCGGTTGCGGCCTGCGAAAGTACTGCCAGCCAGGGCTTGCAACAGGCCGATTCGGCCAGCCAAGCCCTGCGCCGCATCAATGAAGGCGCACGCGCCACCTTGAGCCGCGTGGCCGAGATCAGCGCCGCCATGCGCGAGCAGCAAACCCGAGCCAGCCAGATCAGCCATGAAGTTGGGCAGATAGGCATAGGCTCAGGCCAGAGCCTGGCCGCCGCCCAAGAGGCCCAGCTACGGGTACAGCAGCTGGGGCTGCTGGTCCTGGACCTGCAGCGTACCTCGGCCCGCTTGCGGCAGCTGCCGGTAGCCGAGCCCCGCTAGTCAGCTGACTCCTCGCTCGTCCCGCAGCGATTCGGCTGCGGGGCAGAGCCCGGTTTGCGCTATATTCCCGGCACAAACCGATAAGGAGACAACATGAAGCTGCTCAAACGCCTCGTGCTGGGATTGGCCGGGCTGGTTGCACTCTTGCTGGTCATTGGTCTCCTACTGCCCAGCCACTATGCCGTGCAGCGCAGTACCGAGATACAGGCCCCGGCTGACAAGGTCTTCGCCCACCTCGACGCACCGGCTGCCTGGAAGGCCTGGACGGTATGGAACCGGCGCGACCCGCAGATGAAGATCGCCTACAGCGGCCCCGAGCGCGGCGTGAATGCCGCCTGGCGCTGGGAGAGCGCGACTGAAGGCAACGGTGGCATGGTATTCACCGCCATCGATCCGAACCGCCAGCTGACCTACCGGCTCGAATTCCCCGACATGGGCATGGTTTCCACCGGCGTACTGTTGCTGGAGCCGGCCGGCAACGGTACGCGTGTGACCTGGACCAATGAGGGCGACATGGGCCGTAATCCGGTCAACCGCTACTTCGGCCTGCTCATGGACAAGATGGTGGGCCCGGACTTCGAGAGCGGGCTCGCCAACCTCAAACAGATCGTCGAAAAACAGGGCTGATCGGCCCATTCTTTGCCGCGGGCAGGCAGATCCCTGCTTGCGGTGTCTTGCCTACATAAAACAGGAGACAAACTCGATGCAGGTGAATCAAAGCGTATTTCTGGTCAGCGGCGGTGCATCCGGGCTCGGTGCAGCGGTTGCGCGCATGGCGGTCGCCCAGGGCGGCAAGGTGGTCATCGTCGACCGCAACGAAGCGGCCGGCTTGGCCCTGGCCCAGGAACTGGGCGGCGCAGCCGTCTTCGCCCCGGCCGATGTCAGCAATGAAGCCAGCTGCCAGGCAGCCGTAGCCCTGGCGGGGGCCCACTTTGGCCGGCTGGATATACTGGTCAATTGCGCCGGCATCGTCCACGGCGAAAAAGTGGTCGGCAAGGAAGCTGCCCACGCGCTGGAGAGCTTCAAACGCGTCATCGACGTCAACCTGGTAGGCAGCTTCAACCTCCTGCGGCTCGCCGCCGACGCCATGAGCAAGCAGTCTGTCCAAGCCACGGGCGAGCGCGGCGTGATCATCAACACGGCCTCGGTGGCCGCCTTCGACGGCCAGATCGGCCAGTGCGCCTATACCGCCTCCAAGGCCGGCATCGTGGGCATGACCCTGCCCGCAGCACGCGAGCTGGCGCGCTTCGGTGTGCGCGTGATGACCATTGCTCCCGGCATCTTCAAGACCCCCATGATGGCCAGCCTGCCGCAGGAAGTTCAGGACAGCCTGGGCGCCAACGTGCCCTTCCCCTCCCGTTTGGGTGACCCGGCCGAGTATGCCCAGCTGGTCATGGCCATTGTCGGCAACCCCATGCTCAACGGTGAGGTGATACGCCTGGACGGCGCCCTGCGCATGCAACCCAAGTAAGCGGCCTAATAAAACAAAACGCCCCGCAATGCGGGGCGTTTTGCTTGCTGCAACCGACCAGCTCAGGCGGAGAAGGAAGAACCGCAGCCGCAGGTCGAGGTGGCGTTCGGGTTCTTGATGGTGAACTGCGAGCCTTCGATGCTTTCGACATAGTCGATCTCGGCGCCGACCAGGTATTGGTAGCTCATCGGATCGACCAGCAGGGTCACACCGTTCTTGCTGAACGGGGTGTCATCCTCGTTGGTGATCTCGTCGAAGGTGAAGCCGTACTGGAAGCCGGAACAGCCACCGCCGGTCACGAACACGCGCAGCTTGAGGTCGGGATTGCCTTCCTCGGCGATCAGCTCGGCCACCTTGGCGGCGGCATTGTCGGTAAAGATGAACGGGGTTGCGACGTCAGCGGGCGCATTCATGAGGTGACTCCAGACGATTCAATGATTTAGGTGCGATTATCCGCGCTTCTCGGGCATTTGTTAACCCTTTGCGCGCAAGGGTCTTGCGAACGATCTCGGCATATAGATGCGGTCACTTGGTCGCGGTTTCAACCTTGGCCGCCAGCAGCGGTACCGGCTGATCCTTGCCGCCCAGATGGATCAACTGGCCGGACACCACGGCACCGGGGTGCATTTCCAGGGTTTTGTAGTGCACATCACCCTGCACACGGCACTTGGACTGCAGCTCCAGGTAGTTCGCAGCGTAGATCGGGCCTTCCACGGCACCATTCAGCACCAGGTGTGCAACCCGCACGGTACCCTTGATACGGGCCTTCTCGCTCACCACCAGGGTGCTCTGCTTATCGTCGGCTGCGGTCACGTCACCGTGAATCTCGCCATCAACGCGCAGCCCACCGGAAAAGGTCATATTGCCGACGATCTTGGTCTCCAGGCCGATCAGGCTGTCGATGCGGTTGCTGGCTTTCTGCTTGTCGTTACCGAACACGGGTCATCCTTTCACGTCGTAGGTACGCGAGAGTTTTACGCGGCTCTCTCCCGCAGCATAGATACGCAGCTCCACCTGCTTGAGGCGGCTGTCGGGGGGCAATTCCGTCTCCCGCTCAAGGCGGGTATAGCGCGCCACGGTCAAAGGCAGCCGTGCGGCGGGCCAATTCATGGTCTCGCGCCGGCCACCACGCTCCACCACCAGGCGGAAGTCGGCCTCGCCTTTGAAGGCTTCCTGGCTGGACTGCCCCTGCACCAGGATGGCACGCAGGCTATAGCGGCCCGGGGCCAGCGATTCGACCCGGAATTGGTCGATGGCCAGCGCAGGTGCCCGGTCGGTCTTGGTCAAGAGCGACTCGTAGAAGGCAATCTGTTCGCGCAAACCGCCGTTGTCGGTCTGCAGCTGGACTATCTGCTTGGAGAGGGTCTCTCGGGTGGTCGTCTCCAGCCGCAATTGCTGCTCCAGCCCCTGCAAGCGCTGGCGGCTCTCACGCAGATCAGCTTCCAGACGACCGTTCTGCAGGCTGGCCCCCTGGGCCGCCGGGCTATTGGCCGCCTGTTCGCGACCGGCCTGCACCCCCTGGTGGAACAGAGACCAGCCCACCGCTGCCATCAGCAGCAGTGCCAACATCAAAAGGCCCGCACGGGCATACCAAGGCAAATGCCGGCGCACCGCCAAGCGGGCGGTGGCCAGGTGGTTGCCGCGTCGTTTCCAACGCCCGATCATGGCGTGGGCTTAAGGCAGCAGCGGAACAATGTCGAGCCCCAGCCCTTCGGGCAAACCAAAGAGCAGATTCATGTTCTGCACGGCCTGGCCGGCGGCGCCCTTCACCAGATTGTCGATGACCGACAGGATCACGACAGTATCGCCGCCCAGGGGGCGGTGTACCGCGATACGACAGATATTGGAACCGCGCACCGAACGGGTTTCCGGCGTACTGCCGGCTGGCATCACGTCAACAAAGCGCTTGTTGGCATAACGCTGTTCAAAGAGGGCCTGCACATCCACGTCCTTGGTCAGGCGAGCGTACAGCGTGGCATGAATGCCGCGGATCAACGGTGTCAGATGGGGCACGAAGGTCAGGCCGACCGGGGTCGGGCTGGCGCGGTCGAGACCCTGTTTGATCTCGGGTAGGTGGCGATGGCCACCTACGCCGTAGGCCTTGAAGTTGTCGCCGGCTTCGGCAAACAAGGTGTGCACCTCGGCCTTGCGGCCGGCGCCGGAGACACCCGACTTGCAGTCGGCGATCAGGCTGGCGGTATCCACCACACCCGCTTCTATCAGCGGCAGAAAGCCCAGTTGCACGGCAGTGGGGTAGCACCCGGGGTTGGCAATCAGGCGCGCCTGGCGGATCTGCTCGCGGTTGACTTCGGGCAGGCCATAGACGGCCTCTGCCACCAGCTCCGGGCTGGCGTGGCTCATGCCATACCACTTCTCCCACTCGGCCACATCACGAATGCGGAAGTCGGCTGCCAGGTCGATGACCTTTACGCCGGCAGCGAGCAGTGCCGCCGCTTCCTGCATGGCGATCCCATTGGGCGTGGCAAAGAACACCACGTCGCAGTTTTCCAGTTGGGCCTCGGCCGGGGTAGAGAACTTCAGGTCTACATAACCACGCAGGCTGGGATACATCTCGGCCACCGGCATGCCGGCTTCCTTGCGCGAGGTGATGGCCGTCAGCTTGACGCCACCGTGCCGCGCCAACAGGCGCATCAATTCCACCCCGGTGTAACCGGTACCGCCGACTATGCCAACCTTGATCATGTTCGTATTCCAGCCAAAAAAGCCCCAGGAGGGCGATCATACAACGATTCGTTGATATGCCGGATAGATAGCGCCACCAAGAAAAAAAGCCGCCAGTATTCCTGGCGGCTTTTCTCCCGGCTTGCGCCGGCGTACTCGAACGAATCTTCGCGTCGAATCTCGGGCGGCTTAGCGCTTCGAGAACTGCTTGGCACGGCGAGCTTTACGCAGGCCGACCTTCTTACGTTCGACTTCACGAGCATCGCGGGTCACCAGACCGGCCTTCGACAGCGTGGGCTTCAGCGCAGCGTCGAATTCGATCAGGGCACGGGTGATGCCATGGCGCAGAGCGCCGGCTTGGCCGGTTTCACCGCCGCCAGCGACGTTCACGAGGATGTCGAAGGCTTCGAGGTTCTCGGTCAGCGTCAGCGGCTGACGAACGACCATGCGGCCGGTTTCGCGCGAGAAGTATTCATCCAGCGGCTTGCCGTTGACGACGATCTTGCCAGTGCCCTTGGTCAGGAACACGCGAGCTACCGAGCTCTTGCGACGGCCAGTGCCGTAGTAATACTTGCCAACCATGTTGTCAGTCCTTGTATCTGATTAGGTTAGATCTCGAGGACTTTAGGCTGTTGCGCAACGTGCGGATGCTCTGCGCTAGCGTAGACCTTGAGCTTCTTGATCATGGCGTAGCCGAGCGGGCCCTTGGGCAGCATGCCCTTGACGGCCTTTTCGAGCACGCGCTCAGGGAAACGTTCCTGCATTTCGGTGAAGGAACGCTCATAGATACCGCCCGGGTAGCCCGAGTGGCGGAAATAGGTTTTTTGCAGTGCCTTGTCGCCAGTTACGCGCAGCTTGCCGGCATTGACGACGACAATGAAGTCACCGGTGTCGACGTGCGGGGTGTAGATGGCTTTGTGCTTGCCACGCAGGCGGTGAGCGATTTCGGCAGCGAGGCGACCGAGCACTTTGTCGGTGGCGTCTACCACGAACCAGTCACGCTGTACCTCGTGCGGCTTTGCGGAGAAGGTTTTCATACGGCTCTTCCAGATTCGTTCGATTTACGGAAAGTCGCGCATTCTATTTGAAAAAACAATGCGCTGTCAAACCAAACAATGAGATGGCGCAGGGCAAGCGTCGCAAACGCGCCCCATGTTAAGCGTCTCTCCTTGCATGCTGCAGGCCTGGGCGCCTGTTCGGGGTCTTTCCACGTCTCTCCCGCAGCGCGGTGGCGAAAAGATTTTGAACAGGCGCTAGGCAGCGATGTTCCACGGATCAGTCACGATCCTGCGGCAGCATTGTATGCTTGGTCACCATCCGCCGCGGACAAAAAAAAGCGCAAGCCATTCGGGCTTGCGCGTAATTCCACCAAAGAAGGAGGATGGAGGAGACAACATCAAAGCACACACATTGCGTGTACAGCCTCAATGCAGTTCGCATCCTACGCGAAGCTTACAGTTCAGGCAAGTGCTTTTTTGTGCAGTGCGCCATAAAAATGGCGAACGGGAATAAAGTTACAAGAATTTTGGCTAAAGAGAATTGATTTTCGGCCGTCAAACTACAAATCTGTAAGCGCAGCGTAGGCTTTATGCATTCTGGCTTGCGCAATGCGACAAATTACCCCCTACCGAAACCAAGAGACCACCATGCGTGCACGTATCAAATGGATAGAGAATGTCAGCTTCCTCGCTCAGAGCGAGACCGGCCATGCCGTATTGATGGACGGTGCGCCGGCTGCCGGCGGCCAGAATCTCGGTCCCCGGCCGATGGAGATGGTCTTGATGGGTACCGGCGGCTGCACCGCCTTTGACGTGGTCGCCATCCTGAAGAAGGGCCGCGCCGATATCGTCGACTGCGAGGTACAGCTGGAAGCCGAGCGAGCCGATACCGACCCCAAGGTCTTCACCCGTATCCACATGCACTTCGTGGTCAAGGGCCGCCAGCTCAAGCATGAGCAGGTCAAGCGGGCGATCGAGCTGTCGGCCGAGAAGTACTGCTCGGCCTCCATCATGCTGGCCAAGACCGCCAACATCACCCACGACTTCGAGATCGTAGAGCTCTAGGCCCAACCTAGGCGGTTGCCGGCTCCGACTCCACCCGCTTGGGTAGCACCAGCAGGTGGCGGGCCGGCGAGCGGCGCAGTGCATGCCAAGCCAGTGCGGCGCCGAGCGCGCCAATCACGTGTAGCGCGCCGCGCAGCCCCAGCGCAGTTCCCAACGCTCCGCCCAGCAAGGCGCCCAGGGGTGCCGGCGCCACGGTGAGGAAGCGCATGGTGGCGATCATGCGGCCCAGCAGTTCATCCGGCGTGACCGCGGCACGGGCCGCCAGGTAGTTGATCGAGAACAGGGTGGCGCCAAAAGAGAACAGGCACTGGCAGAGGCTGAACCAGAGCATGGTCGGCCCAAAACCGGTGGGAATCAGGCCAAAACCCAGCCAGGCCGATGAGGTCGCGACAAAGCCCCAGCCCACCGTCGGGCCTATGCCCAGCCGGCGGCCCAAGGTGCCAGCGCTGAGTGCGGCCGTCAGGCTACCCAGGCCACCCAGCATATAGCTCATGCCCATGCGGCCGGCATCCATCCCCAGCTCGCGGGTGGCATACAGCACCAGCACGGCCGCCAGCATATAGTTGAGCAGCTGCCAGCAGGCGGTCTGGATGGCGAAAGCACGCAATAGCGGCATCTCCCAGACCAGCTTCAGGCCAGCCTTGATCTCCTCCCATACCGAGCTGTCATCGCTACGCGGCGCCGGTGCGGGTTCATCCGCACGTATGGTGCGCAAGATCAAGGCCGAGGCGATAAAGGAGCTGGCGTTGAACAGGATGGCGACGGGCGCGCTGAGCCATTGGATCAGGATACCGGCAAGACCCGGCGCCATGACCTGGGCGGTAGAGGACGTCGCCATGAACTTGCTGTGCGCCTCAACCAGCCTGTCTTTGCCGATCAGGGTAGCGACATAGCTCTGGTGGGCCGAGCCGCCGACCACCTCACCGCTGAGGCACAGAAAGCCCACCACCCACAGTACCGGCATGGACAGCCAGCCCAACCCGGCAGCGATCGGTACCGTCAAGAGCGCCAGGGCACAGCCGATATCGCGCAACATCATCAGCGGCATGCGACGCACGCGGTCGATCAATACCCCGGCATGCAGGCTGAACAGCGCAAAGGGCAACACCTCAATGGCCGACAGCACGCCCATCTCCATGGGGGTGGCGTGCAGCAGCACCGCTGCAGTCAATGGCAAGGCAAGGTGGGAGATATAGGAGCCGAAGTCGGAAATGCCCTGCGCCAGCCACAGGCGCACAAAATCGGGATTCCGCCACAGCCCGGTCAGGCGGACGCGGCGCATGGATCGGGACTCGGTGGTCATCACGGGGCATACCACCCCGCAGGGCTTATATACGATATGACAGGCTGGTCATGACCTTGGACATGGCACGCATGGCGGCCTTGGCCGGCAGGGGCAGCTCGGCAGCACCCAAGGTCACTGCCATCTCGGCATGCTGGGTCTCATCGATGTGCATCTGGCTGACAATGGCGCGGCTGCGGGCGTCTTCGCTCGGCAGCGCCTGCAGGTGGCTGGCCAGGTGCTCCCCCACCTGCCGCTCGGTCTCGGCCAGAAAGCCCAGGTTCCAACGATCGCCGATCAGGCCAGCGGTCACACCCATGGCCAAGGAACCGGCATACCACAATGGATTGAGCAGGCTTTGCCGGCCACCAAGCTCGGCAATGCGTCGCTCGGTCCAGGCCAGATGCTCCACTTCTTCATGTGCGGCCTGGCGCAACGCCTCACGCGCCTTGTCGTCGCGGGCGGTCAGCGCCTGGCCCTGGTAGAGCGCCTGGGCACAGACCTCGCCACAGTGGTTGACCCGCATCAGGCCTGCGGCATGGCGGCGAGCCGCACTGTCGAGTTCGGTCTCGGCAAGCTCGGCATCGGGGTGCGGGCGCAAGCTGGCTGCCGGCGCAAAAACGGTACGCAGCGCGCGGTCGAATTCGGTGATCAGCTTGTCCATGGTGCACTCCTCTATCGGTCTTGGGTCTCGCCAGGGCGCCATTGTAGGGCTTGCGGCCAACGATTCACAGCGCCAGCCCGCTTTCGGCGCTGTGCTAACATTTCGGTTCCCGCTACCAAGAATGGATACGTGCGCATGAAAAAACTGCTCTGTCTGCTCGCCCTCGCCCTGGCAGCTCCCCTTGCCCTGGCCCAAGGCCCGGTGGTCCGCATTGGCACCTCGGTCGGCGATATCGACATCGAGCTCTACCCGGAGCAAGCGCCCGGTACGGTCGAAAATTTCCTGCGTTACGTCAAGAAGGGCTATTACGTCGGCACCATCTTCCACCGCGTGATACCGGGCTTTGTGGCACAGGCCGGCGGCTATACCCCAGACCTCAAGGACAAGCCGCCTGGCAAGCCCATCCAGAATGAGGCGGGTAACGGCCTCTCCAATCAGCAATGGACCGTCGCCATGGCGCGCCAGGATGCACCACATACGGCCACTTCACAGTTCTTTATCAATCTCGGCAACAACACCGGGCTGGACCAGCGCGACAAGGAAACCGGCCGCGGCTGGGGTTACGCGGTATTCGGCAAGGTGATCCAGGGGACGGAGACGGTAGAAAAAATCGCTACCACCCCCACCTCCCGTCAGAACAACTTCAGTGATGTGCCCACCATGCCCATCCTGATCAAGTCGGCCAAGCTGCTGCCAGCCGCCAAACCCGCCGAAGCCGCAGCCGAACCTGCTGCCACCAAGCCGGAATAACACCCGCGATCTACAGAAAGGATCTCCCCATGCGCGTCAATCTGCACACCAATCACGGCCTGATCGGCATCGAGCTCGACGAGGCCAAGGCCCCCAAGACCGTCGCCAACTTTGTCCAGTACGTGAAGGACGGTCACTACAACGGCACCGTCTTCCACCGCGTGATCAATGACTTCATGATTCAGGGCGGCGGTTTTGAAGCTGGCATGAAGCAGAAAGAAACCCGCGAGCCGGTCGAGAACGAAGCAGCCAACGGCCTGAAGAATGAGAAGTACACCATCGCCATGGCCCGCACCCCGGATCCGCACTCGGCTTCGGCACAGTTCTTCATCAACGTCAGCAACAACAGCTTCCTGAACTACACCGCCCCGGACGCTCATGGCTTTGGCTATTGCGTATTCGGCAAGGTGGTTGAAGGCACCGATGTGGTCGATGCGATCAAGGTCGTCAAGACCGGCTCCAAGAGCATGCATCAGGACGTGCCGCTCGAAGACGTGGTGATCGAGAAGGCCGAACTGGTCTAAGCCCCATCCCGTCGGCCATGGCGCCTGCCGCGCCATGGCTGCGACCGCCTACCATGACCCGTCCCATTCTTTTCGCCTCCGACCTGCACCTGTCCGACGGCGACCCCAAGACCGTCGAGGCCTTTCTGGCCTTTCTGCATGGCCCCGCCCGCCACGCCACTGCGCTCTATCTGCTTGGTGACCTGTTCGAATACTGGGCCGGCGACGATGACGACGATGCGCTCACGCAGGAGATCGCCGGCGAGCTCAAACAACTGGCTGACCACGGCGTCGCGATCTACCTGATGCATGGCAACCGTGACTTTCTGCTGGGTAAGGATTACGCCCACCGTGCCGGCGCAACCCTGTTGCCCGACCCCACCGTGATCGATGCCTACGGCCGTCCTCTGCTACTGAGCCATGGCGACCAGCTGTGCACCGACGATGCGCCCTACCAGCAGTTCCGCCAGATGGTCCGCCAACCGGCCTGGCAAGCAGCCTTCCTGGCCCGCCCGCTCGCCGAACGCAAAGCCGAGATCGCCCGCATCCGCGCGGCCAGCGAGGCCGCCAAGCAGGTCAAGACCAGCGAGATCATGGACGTCAACAGCTATGCCGTCGGCCGGCTGCTGGCCAGCTATCCGGGCGCCCATCTGGTGCATGGTCATACACACCGACCGGCGCATCACCAACATGAAGTCCAACATGCCTTGCGGCAACGCTGGGTGTTGCCGGATTGGTACGCTGGTGTCGGCGGCTACCTGGAGGCCGGCGAAAATGGCCTGACCTACCGCGGCATCAATCAGGAAGCGGCCTGGGGCTGAAATCGCTGCCAAGCCATTGTCATTATTCACACTCACCCCGTTGACTTCCGCCACCAGCGGCCTAGACTGCGCGCCTTATTGCGGCGCAACATCGGCCTACAAGACCGAATAATCAGGAAGTTAACTCCCCAATGAACGCTCCTACCGCTGCCTGGGCCCTACCCGGCCTTGAGCAACAATTCGAGTTTCTGAGCGAGGGTGCAGACCTCGCCAATCGTAATTTCGAGCGGCTGATCGCCACTCAGTCCGACGGTTGTCGCGACTGGTTCCGGGCGGTGACCGGGCAAACCACGCCCAACGCCCGTCTCGAACATCATTTCGACCAGTCCTTGCACCTTGGTTGCGCCATGTTCGTGGCGCAGGTGTCGGCCATGACCGACGCCATGCAGCTGTGGGAAAAGAACTGGGCCGAGCAGCAGCGCAATCTCTTGAGCGAGCTGGGCAAGCAGCCTGACAACGTGGGCGAACCACTGCGCAAGGCAGTCTGCGTCAGTGCCTGCGCCATGGATTCCATGTCCAAGGCCACCCGCCAGGTTGCCAACTTCGCCAGCAACCGCTTTGCCGCAGCGGCAGTCAGCGCTTTCCAGCAGGCTCGCGACAAGATTACCGAAGCCGCCTGAGCGCCTGATGATCGGCGCGTGCTCGATCAGGTCCGCCCAAGCGCCCGGAACACCCGGGCGTTTGCCGTTTGCCAGAACAGAAGCAGCGGCGTCCTCCTGATCGAAACCCCGCCCCGCCGTCGGGTGCGCTTGCCGAGCCCGGCAGCGCGCCCTACAGTGAAATCACTCCCACGTCCCGCACACTTCGGCTCCCGCGCCGGCCACCATGCTTACCCTCAATCAGCTCAGCCTCGACCGTGACGATAGGCGGGTACTGCATCAGCTGACGGTCAGTGCCGCTTCCGGCCGGCTGACCGCCCTGCTTGGCCCCAATGGGGCCGGCAAATCCAGTCTGCTCTCAGTGGCAGCCGGCGAGCTTGCGCCCAGCGAAGGCAGCTGTGAATTCGACGAGTTGCCGCTAGCCCGTACCCATGCCAGCACCCTGGCACGCCGACGTGCGCTGTTGCCGCAGAGCAGCGGGCTGGATTTCGACTTCACCGTGCGCGAAGTCGCCCGCCTGGGCGGGACTCCCTTTCCCGACATTCCTGCCGCAGAGCTCGACGGCCTGATCGACAGCGTATTACGGCTGACCGACAGCGAGGCCCTGACGGCACGCCGCTACCTCGCGCTTTCCGGCGGTGAAAAGCAGCGGGTGCAGTTGGCCCGGGTACTGGTGCAGGCTTGCGCTGCCGCGGCGCAGGGACCGGCTCTGTTACTCCTGGACGAACCGACCGCCAGCCTGGACCCGCGCCACCAGCATATGCTGCTGGCCGGTCTGCATGAGCTGGCGCGCAAACTGCCGCTGACGGTCGTCGCCAGCCTGCACGACGTCAACCTGGCACTGAACTATGCCGACGAGGCCTGGCTGTTGCAGGAAGGTCGTCTGATCGCAGCAGGGCCACCACGGGAGGCACTCACCGCCGAACGGCTGACCCAGGTATTCCAGCTGCCGGTACGGCGGGTGGAGGACCAGCTATTCTTTGGCCTGCCACGCAATTGAGCGTGATGCGCGCCGACGCAACAGATAGGGCGGCATGCGGGCAGATGGGATTGCACGGCAGCCATTAAGCGGTAAGAATCGGCTTGGGTTCTCCCCCTTGAGACCTCACCCGGCCCCGATCACCTCGTCCCGGCCGCTATCACGGTCTACGCCGGCAACGCGGTGCGATCCACCCAGTTGCCGGTGATTTGGAAACCGCCCGCCCGGCTTCCCCGTAGCCGGCAGCATAGTGACACGCTGCCTTCGAGCTCACCCTATGGTCCATCACCTATGAAGCTGTTTGCCTCGCTGACCAGCCCCTACGCCCGTAAGGTTCGCATCGTCCTGCACGAGAAGAAGATCGAGTGTCCGCTGACAGTGGACAACCCTTGGGACGCTACGACCGTGGTCGGCCAGTTCAACCCGCTGGGCAAGGTACCCGTCATGGTGCTCGACGACGGCTCAAGCCTGTTCGATTCGAGGGTGATCGTGGAATACCTCGACCATGTCTCGCCGGTGGCTCGGCTGATCCCCAGCGAGCACCGCCAGGCCGTACAGGTAAAACGCTGGGAAGCGCTGGCCGACGGCATCTGCGATGCCGCCGTCGCCATCGTGGTGGAGCGCCGTCGCGATCCGGCGCAGCAAAACGGCGACTGGATCGCTCGTCAACGCGGCAAGGTCGACGCCGGCTTGCGCCTGCTTTCGGACGACCTGAATCACCGCAGCTGGTGCAACGGCGAGAGCTACAGCCTGGCCGATATCGCGGTAGGTGTGTGCCTGGGCTACCTCGACTTCCGTTTTGCCGAGATAGATTGGCGCAGCAGCTATCCCAACCTCGCCAAGCTCGCGGAAAAATTGGCGCAGCGGCCCGCTTTCGCCGATACGCTCCCGCCTACTTGAACCGGACCCACGGATTAGCGTATAAGACCGCTTGAACACAGCAGGGCCGTACCCCATTGGCGGTACGGCCCTGCGCTTTTCTTTCGCTAGGCAATAATAAGGACGTGTCACAAGCGCGTCGTGTTTGACCATGAAGATGCGGTACAGCAAGGCCGCACCGGAGAACCAACGATGAAATTCCGTTTCCCCGTCATCATCATCGACGAAGACTTCCGCGCCGAGAATTCCAGCGGCCTGGGCATCCGCGCCCTGGCCAAGGCCATTGAGGAAGAAGGCTTCGAGGTGGTGGGTGTCACCAGCTACGGCGACGTGACCGGCTTCGCGCAGCAACAGAGCCGCGCCTCCAGCTTCATCCTGTCGATCGACGACGAGGAACTGATCGGCGAGCCGGGCGAGGAGACAGAGGCGATCCGCAATCTGCGCGCCTTCGTGGCCGAGATCCGCTTCAAGAACAACGACATTCCCATCTTCCTGTATGGCGAGACACGCACCAGCCGCCATATCCCGAACGATGTGCTGCGCGAATTACACGGCTTCATCCATATGTTCGAAGACACCCCGGAATTCGTCGCCCGCAGCATCGTGCGCGAAGCCCGCGGCTATCTCGACACCCTGGCCCCGCCCTTCTTCCGCGCCCTGCTGCACTACGCCCAGGACGGTTCCTACAGCTGGCACTGCCCGGGCCATTCCGGCGGCGTTGCCTTTCTGAAGAGCCCGGTGGGCCAGATGTTCCACCAGTTCTTCGGCGAGAACATGCTGCGCGCCGATGTCTGCAACTCGGTCGATGAGCTAGGCCAGCTGCTGGACCACACCGGCCCTGTCGCCGATTCGGAGCGCAATGCCGCCCGCATCTTCGGTTCGGACCATCTGTTCTTCGTGACCAACGGTACCTCCACCTCCAACAAGATGGTCTGGCATGCCACCGTGGCACCGGGCGATATCGTGGTGGTGGACCGCAACTGCCACAAGTCCATCCTGCACTCCATCATGATGTGCGGTGCGATCCCGGTCTTCCTGATGCCCACCCGTAACCACTACGGCATCATCGGCCCCATTCCGCTGGATGAATTCCGCCCCGAGACCATCCAGAAGAAGATCGAGGCCAACCCCTTTGCCAAGGAAGCGCTCGCCAAGCGCCCCGGTGCCAAGCCGCGCATCCTGACCATCACCCAATCGACCTACGACGGGGTGCTGTACAACGTGGAAATGATCAAGGAACTGCTGGGTGACACCATCGACACCCTGCACTTTGACGAAGCCTGGCTGCCGCACGCTGCCTTCCACGACTTCTACAAGAATATGCATGCCATCGGCCGCGACCGCCCGCGCTCGAAGGAAGCCATGGTCTTCGCCACCCAGTCGACCCACAAGCTCCTGGCCGGCCTGTCGCAAGCCTCGCAGATCCTGGTGCAGGAGTCCGAGACCCGCCAGCTCGACCGCTACCGCTTCAACGAGGCCTACCTGATGCATACCTCGACCTCGCCGCAGTACTCCATCATCGCCAGCTGCGACGTGGCGGCAGCCATGATGGAAGCCCCCGGCGGTACCGCCCTGGTCGAGGAATCCATCTTCGAGGCGCTGGATTTCCGCCGTGCCATGCGCAAGGTCGGCGCCGAGTATGGCGACAGCTGGTGGTTCAAGGTCTGGGGCCCGGAGCATCTGGCCGAGGAAGGCATCGGCGAGCGCGCCGACTGGGAATTGCACGCCAACGAGCGCTGGCACGGCTTTGGCGCGCTGGCAGAGGGTTTCAACCTGCTCGACCCGATCAAGGCTACCGTAATCACCCCGGGCCTGGACGTGGACGGCCGCTTTGACGACACCGGCATCCCGGCCGCGATCCTGACCAAGTACCTGTCCGAGCATGGCATCATCGTCGAGAAGACCGGTCTCTACAGCTTCTTCATCATGTTCACCATCGGCATCACCAAGGGCCGCTGGAATACCCTGGTGACCGAGCTGCAGCAGTTCAAGGACGCCTACGACGCCAATTCGCCGCTGTGGCGTGTCATGCCGGAATTCGCCGCCAAGCACCCGCGCTATGAGCGTATCGGCCTGCGCGACCTGTGTCAGCAGATCCACGAGGTCTATCGTGAGAACGACGTGGCCCGCCTGACCACCGAGATGTACCTGAGCGATATGGTGCCGGCACTCAAGCCCGCCGATGCCTTCAGCAAGATGGCCCATCGCGAGATCGAACGGGTGCCACTGGACCAGTTGGAAGGCCGCATCACCGCCATCCTGCTGACGCCCTACCCGCCCGGCATCCCGCTGTTGATCCCTGGTGAGCAGTTCAACCGCACCATTGTCGACTACCTGCGCTTTGCCCGAGCCTTCAACGAACGCTTCCCCGGCTTCGAGACCGATATCCACGGCCTGGTTAAGGACGAAAAGAGCGGCGAGTACTATGTGGACTGTGTGATCCGGTAAGACGGGCCATTATCCAAACAAAACGCCGCATCGGATACCGATGCGGCGTTTTGTTTTGTGCCCGGTGGAGCGGCACGCCCAGGCTGTTGGCTTAGTCAGCCAACAAGGCCTTCTCGTTGGCCAGCAGCTCGTCCAGCGTCTCGCGACGCCGCACCAAACGGGTCTTGCCGGCGCTGACCATGACTTCTGCAGCGCGCGGGCGGGTGTTGTAGTTGGAGCTCATGGTCATGCCATAGGCCCCCGCCGACATTACCGCCAGCAGATCGCCCTGCCGTACTGCCAAGTGCCGCTCCTTGCCAAGGAAGTCGCTGCTCTCACAGACCGGGCCGACCACGTCGTAGACACGACGCGGTTCATCCTTGGCCGGGGCAACTTCGACGATGTCATGGTAGGCCTCGTACAGCGCCGGCCGCAGCAGATCGTTCATGGCACCGTCGATGATGGCGAAGTGCTTGGTCTCACCCGGCTTCACATACTCCACCCGGGTCAAGAGCAGGCCGGCATTACCCACCAGCGAGCGGCCAGGCTCCAGCACGAACTTGAGCTTGCGATTACCCAGGCGGCTGAACAGCGCCTGCGCGTAGTCCGCCACCTTGGGCGGGACTTCGTCGGTGTAGCGCACGCCCAGACCACCGCCCATGTCCACGTGCTCGAGCACAATACCCTCCTCGGCCAGGCGATCGACCAGGGACAGCAGACGGTCGAGCGCATCGACAAAGGGCGAGATCTCGGTCAGCTGCGAACCGATATGGCAGTCGATGCCGATCACACGCAGACCCGGCAGGCCGGCCGCAACGCGGTAGACACGCGGTGCCTCCTCGTGGGCAATGCCGAACTTGTTGTCCTTGAGACCGGTAGAGATATAGGGATGGGTGCCTGCATCCACGTCCGGATTCACCCGCAGGCTGACCGATGCGACACGGCCCAACCGGCTGGCCACCGCGCTCAAGCGGTGCAGCTCGGCCTCGGACTCGACATTGAAGCAATGGATACCCGCTTCCAGCGCCTGCTGCATCTCCCCTTCCGTCTTGCCCACCCCGGAAAAGACGATCTTGCTGGCTGGCACGCCCGCTGCCAGCGCCCGCGCCAGCTCGCCGCCAGAAACGATGTCGCAACCGGCGCCCAGCTTGGCGAAGGTACGCAGCACCGACAGGTTGGAGTTGGCCTTCATGGCGTAGCAGATCAAGGTATCGGTACCGGCAAAAGCCTGCCGGTATTCCTCGAAAGTCGCGATCAGCTGGGCTTCGGAGTAGACGAAGCAGGGGGTGCCGAACTCGGCCGCGATGGCGCTGAGCGCCACGCCATCCAGCGCGAGGCCGGCTGGAGAGGGGGTAAGGTTCATCATTTCTTCTGAGGATCGGCCGTAGTCTTGGCCGCGTCGGGCAGGTACAGCGCTCCCTTGTAGCCGCAGGCGGACACAAGGCAGGCAGCGATCAGGCATAAGACGACAAGGCGCATGTTGGTGAGCAGGGGTAAAATAGCAATACTACACAATGCGCAGCAGGACCGGCCAATGACTGAAAGTGAATTTCTTAATGCCAGTGATGCGGTTTTCGACCGCATCGAAACCGTGCTCGACGACGGCGACTTCGATGTGGACCTGAACCGCAACGGCAACGTCCTGGAGATCGAGTTCGACGATGGCGCCAAGATCGTGGTGAACCGCCATGTACCTAATCAGGAACTGTGGTTGGCAGCCCGCGCCGGCGGCTTCCACTATCGCTGGCAGGATGGTGCCTGGCGCAGTACCCGCGAAGACGGCGAGTTCTTCGCCCAACTGGCTACCCTGATCCAGCAACACGCCCAACGCCTCCCCGCTTTCTGAGCATGCCCGACTGGCTGGGCCAACTGCCGACCGAGTACGGACTGGTCGGCATCTTTCTCTCCGCCCTGCTGTCTGCCACCGTCCTGCCCGGCAATTCCGAGCTGGTGGTAGCCGGCTGGCTCTACCTGCATCCAGCCAGTCTCTGGCCAACACTTCTGGTAGCAACGCTGGGCAACACCCTGGGCGGCCTGAGCAGCTACGCGCTGGGCTGGAAGCTCCGCGCCCTGCCCGTACTGGACGCCCGTCAGCGCCTGTCACCACGCGCCTTAGCCTGGTTGGCGCGGCGAGGCAGCATCATGCTGGTACTGAGCTGGGTCCCCTTGGTCGGCGACGCCCTATGTCTGGCCGCCGGCTGGTTGCGCTTGCCACTGCCGGCCTCGGCCCTGTGGATGCTGCTCGGTAAGGGTCTGCGCTATCTGGCGCTGGCCCTGCCCTTTCTGCTATAAAGCGCGCCCCGCAACAGTTTGCGGGGCATTGGCCCAGCGAGCCCTGTCGCGTTTAATACCCAGCGCAACGGAGGCTTTGTTGCATTGCCGCAACCCGTCCCTGTCAAAGAGACAAAAAAATAATCATTTAAAAACAATTACTTGGGCAAAATCCCCGTGCCTGGACGGTCAGCTTCAGTGTTCGCTTAAGCAGGGGGTTCCGTTGCCTCTGGCAAGGCGCGCCGCCTATTATGCGCTTGTAATGTTAAGCCCACCCCTCAGGGCCGCATCTTGCAATACCGTAATTCCAACCTTGAACAAGGAAGACGCAATGAATAAGAAACTCATCGCTTTGGCCGTCTCCGCCGCCGCAATCGCGCCGGCTGCCTTTGCCGCTGAAAACACGGTTACCCTGTATGGTCAGGTGAACGTTGCAGTGCAATCCACCAAGATCGACGGTGGCCGCGACCAGTTCGGCGTGGGCAACATGGCATCGCGCATCGGCTTCAAGGGCCAGGAAGACCTGGGCGGCGGCAGCTCCGCTTTCTTCCAGATCGAAACCGGCGTCGCACCGGACGATGCCAGCCAATCGCGTTTCGCTAGCCGTGAAGGCTGGCTGGGCCTGAAGGGTGACTTCGGCTCGATCAAGCTGGGTCGCGGCAAGAGCCTCTACACCCTGGCTACCGAAGAATTCGATCCCTGGTACCAAGACCAGTCGCTGGGCCTGACCGCCAACAGCAGCAACTACCGTGTCGACAACGCCATCCGCTATGAACTGGCCAGCGGCCCGTTCTCGCTGGGCATTGAAAACTCCTTCGGCGAAAACAAGACTTCCAGCCACAGTGCTTCCAACGATATGGGCGTGTCGGCCAAGTACACCGGCGAAAGCTTCTTCGTTGTCGGCGCCGTGGACACCTACCGCCCGATCACCGGTTCGCACCAGAAGCGTGCCTACCTGGGTGGCAGCGCCGCGCTGGGCAACTTCACCGCCGGCCTGGCCGTGCAGCGTCGCGACGGTGGCGATGACCAGAAGTTCACCGACCCGCTGGTCTCCTTCGGCTACACCGAAGGCAACCTGACCCTGATCCTGGGCGCCATCGTCTGGGACAAGGACAGCTTCAAGTCGCGTAACGCCTCTGGCGTCCTGGTCGGTAACGAAGCCAAGACCCAAGGCAACTTCGCTGGCTACTACGCCCTGTCCAAGCGCACCACCGCCCTGATCGAATACTCGGGCAACTACGCTGGTGTGAAGAACTACAACGTGCTGTCGGTTGGTCTGAGCCACCTGTTCTAAGCACGCTGGTGTCGCATGGAAAAAGGCAGCCCAGGCTGCCTTTTTTCATTGCTGCCAGCCGGCGCAGCGCTTGACGCGTCAGGCAGCGCCACCTAACTTAGCCCACAAGGTCAATCAAGAAGAGGAGAGCACCCCATGCTCAAGGATTTCCGGGAATTCGCCATGCGTGGCAACGTCGTCGACTTGGCAGTTGGCGTCATCATCGGCGCCGCGTTTGGCAAGATCGTCGACTCGCTGGTCAAGGACGTGATCATGCCGCCGATCGGCTATGTGCTCGGCAATGTCGATTTCTCCAACCTGTTCCTGGTGATCAAGCAAGGGACCAAGGCCCCCGGTCCTTACGAAACCCTCAAGCTGGCACAGGATGCCGGCGCGGTCACCATCAACTTCGGGCTGTTCTTCAACGCGGTGATCAGCTTTCTGATCGTGGCTTTTGCGGTCTTCATGCTGATCCGCATGCTCAACAAGCTCAAGCGCGCCGAGGCCCCAGCCGAGGCCGAGGTAACCACCAAGGAGTGCAGCTACTGCTACAGCGCCATCCCGCTCAAAGCGGTGCGCTGCCCCTGCTGCACCTCGCAGCTGAACTAGTTCACGCAGGCCATCATGGCGAAGCAGCTGATCGTGCTCGGCGGAGGCGGTTTCTCGATGGAGAAGTCGCCGCTGCTCGACCAGTACTTCCTGGCCGCTACCGGCAAGGCGTGGCCACGCATCGGCTTTATCGGCACCGCCAGCGGCGACGCGGAAAACTACCTCTACAAGTTCTATGCCGCCCATGCCCGCTACGACTGCGTGGCCAGCCACCTGTCGCTGTTCCGCCCCGAGATCACCGACCCGCTGGCCTGGATGCTGGCGCAGGACGCGATCTTTGTCGGTGGCGGCAATACCCGCGCCATGCTGGCACTCTGGAAGGCCTGGGGCTGGGACCAGGCACTGCGGCAAGCCTACGAGGCCGGCGTGGTGATAGGCGGCATCAGCGCTGGCATGATCTGCTGGTTTGAATATGGGCTGACCGACTCCATGGCCGGCGAGTTGACGGTGCTACCCGGTCTGGGCTGGTTGCCCGGCGGAGCCTGTCCGCACTTCGACGGCGAAGCCAAGCGCCGTCCCAGCCTGCGGCAGCAGGTGCAGGCTGGCGCCATGCCGGGCAGCTGGGCGCTGGATGACAGTGCCGCGCTGCACTTCGTGGATGGCCAGCTGCACCGCGTGGTCAGCTCACAGCCCAGTGCCCAGGCTTGGTGGCTGGAGCTGGGTACCGATGGCCAACTGCTTGAACGGGCGGTTGCACCGGACTGCCTGGCCTAGCCAGCGCGACCGGTATAGCGCAAACGCCCAAGGATAAACTCCACCCAGGCGTTAACTGCAGCGGTGCGGCGGTGCCGTCCAGGAAAGACCAGGTGCACGCCGCCCAGATCGCGCTGATAGGCCGGCAGGACATGCTCCAACCTGCCATCCAGTACATCATTGCCCACCACCACCGAGGGCAGCAGGGCTACGCCCAGCCCGACCTGTGCCGCCCACAGCACGCTCTGCGCGGTATTGCTGACGAACTGACCACTGACCTTGACCTCTTCCTCCCCTGCTGGGCCCTGCAGCCGCCACACCGCCCGGTTGCCGCTGCGGGCCACCACCAGGCAGTCGTGCTGTACCAGCTCCGCCAGCGCCGAAGGCCGACCCCGTCGGTCCAAATAGCTAGGGCTCGCCACCAGCAAGAGCGCGCTCTCGGTCAGCCGCCGCGCCACCAGGGTCGAGTCGTCCAAAACTCCGCCGCGGAAGGCCACGTCCACCCCCTCCGCGATCAGGTCCACCCGCTCGTCCCCGAGCAGGAATTCCAACTTCACTTCCGGGTAGCGGGCCATGAATTCAGCTACATGCACCATGGCCAACTGCTCGAAAAAGTCGGCTGGCGCCGCAATCCGCACCGTACCGCGCGGCGCCTCATGCTTTTCCAGTAATGCCAGACGGGCTGCCTCTATCTCCGCCACACCCTGCGCGCTCTGCTCGTAGAAATCGCGGCCTGCGGCGGTGAGGCTGAGCTTGCGGGTAGTGCGCAGCAGTAGTCGGGTGCCCAGCGCAGTCTCCAGGAGCTGCAAGCGGCGGCTCAACGTATTGGCAGGCATGCCCAGCCGCCGGCCTGCCGCCGCGAAACTGCCTTCGCGTACCACCTGGACAAACAGGGCGACATCATTGAGATCGAGCATGCGGCCTCATGCGGAGTGGGACAGGTATCACCCCTGGAAGAGATGATAGCAATGTAGGCTGGCGAGGAAGCATCCGGGCTTGGCGCATGATTCGAGCTGCACTGCAAGCCACCCAGAACGCGGAAAAAACAAAGGCCAGTCATAACGACTGGCCTTTGTTTTGGTATGGCTGGCGCGCCCGACAGGGATCGAACCTGTGACCTTCAGCTTCGGAAACTGACACTCTATCCAACTGAGCTACGGGCGCATCACAAGAGGCCGGCAGGATAGCGGTTTTGCGCTGCAACGTCCAGCCGCCCACGCCGCCACCCTGCTGCCATAAGGCAAAAGTTTGACCGTGGATAAGGCCGCAGCCTTGGTTGCCGGTCATATTCCCCGCTATAATCGCGGGGTTTTTCCCGTACCGTGTTCTGACACACAGCGCAAATAAAAAGGATGGCAGCATGAGCGAAGCGCAAGCCGAATCCCCGATGTCGGCCAAAGCCCTGATAGGCATTGTTCTCGCCGCGATCATTGGCATTCCGGTCTTCATTATCCTGGTGGTCAAGCTGTTTACCGGCGGCATGGCGATCGAGCCGGGCAACCCCAGCATGACCAACGAGGCCATCGTGGCCCGCGTGCAGCCTGTCGGCTTTGCCAAGCTGGACGATTCCGGCCCTCCCGGCAGCCGTGCCGGCAAGGCCGTCTACGAGAACGTCTGTATCTCCTGCCATGGCGCAGGCCTGGCCGGTTCGCCCAAGTTTGGTGACGCTGGCGCCTGGGGCGCGCGCATCAGCAAGGGCTTTGCCACCCTGGTCGAACACGCTACCAAGGGCTTCAATGCCATGCCGGCCAAGGGCGGCGCTGCTGACCTGACCGACGACGAAGTCGCTCGTGCCGTGGCTTATATGGGCAACGCCGGTGGCGCCAAGTTCACTGAGCCGGCTGTGCAAGGTGCCGCAGGCGCCGCTACCGGTGGCAAGGTGGACCCGGCCGTCAAGGGCAAGGAAATCTACGAAGCCGTCTGCGTGGCTTGCCACGGCACCGGCGCCGCTGGCGCACCGAAGTTCGGTGACAAGGCAGCCTGGGGCCCGCGCCTGAAGGATGGTGCCGAAGCCGCCATCAAGATCGGTATCGCCGGCAAGGGTGCCATGCCGCCCAAGGGTGGTTACAGTGGCTCCGACGCTGAATTCCACGCCGCCGCCGAATACATGATCGGCGCAGCCAAGTAAGTTCAGCTGTTCGCAAAAAAGGCGCATCGTACGATGCGCCTTTTTTGTTTGCCTGCCGCCTCAGACCACCAGCGGCAGCGGCTCGTAGCGCCCACCCAGGGCCGCGCTGCCATCGCTCTGCCAGCAATAGCGGCAGGCGGTGGCATAGAGCTGACGAAAGTCTGGGCCGAACAACAGGTTGCCACCTTCCAGCCGGGCCAGCTCTGGTGCCTTGCCATAGAGCCCGCCCTTCACCTGCCCACCCAGCACAAAGTGGGCATTGGCCGTGCCATGGTCGGTCCCGGCAGAACGGTTTTCCTGCGGCCGGCGGCCGAATTCGGCGTAGCTGAACACCAGGCTGTCATCCCAACGCCCCAGCTCAGTCAGCGCCGCCTGCAGCGCCACCAGGCCCTCGGCCAGCTCCTTCAGCAATCTATCCTGCTGGCCGCGTTGGCCCACGTGGGTATCGAAACTGCCCAGGGTCAAGCGAAACACCCCGATATGGCGATTGGCCGCCAAGGCTTCCATGGCGGTCTTCACCGTACGACCAAAACCATGATCAGGGAAAGTCGTGGTCAGGTTGCCGCCGACCGACAGCCCCTTGGCGGCAGTGCGGATATCGTCCTCGACCTTGTAAAGATGGGCCAAGGCCGCGTTGACTTTGCCACCACCCATGTCCACCGCCAGCCTGGCCTGCCGCACGAAGGCATCCGGGCTCTGCAGCACCAAGGCCCGCGCACCACCGTCCAGCGGCCCCAGATCAGGGCTGCCGACCGCTATGCCGTCGCTGACATAGCCGGGCGGCAGGGGCCGGGCGGCGAATTGCCGGCTCAGCCAACCCGTCTGCAACACCGTATCGCTGTCGGACGCGGTATCCCAGATCTCGATCGAGCGAAAGTGGGAGAGATTGGGCTTGGGGTAGCCCAGACCCTGTACCACCGCCAGCCGCCCCCCTTGCCAGAGCGGCATCAGCGCCTGCAGGGCGGGGTTGAGGCCGGTACGCTCATCGAGCTGCAGCACCTGCTCGCGGGCAATGGCAAGGCGTGGGCGCAAAGCGTAGTAGTTGGCATCGGAGTAGGGTACGACGGTATTGAGCCCGTCATTGCCGCCCTTGAGCTCTATCATCACCAGCAGCTTGGGGCTGGCTTCCGCGGCGGCGGCATAAGCCACCGTCGGCGCCAGGCTGCCCATGGCGGCAAGGCCACCCAGGCGGAGAAAACTTCTGCGATCCATGCTGGCCATCCTTATTTGAGCTGGTAGAGCGGGTTCATGACCA
>NZ_DATCSC010000093.1:0-49653 GCF_036568685.1 Chitinimonas sp. | reverse complement strand
CGTCCGCTTCTTCGGCGACGTGATGGGCTGGCAACCGGGCTACCGGCCAGCCTTTCCCTTCCCCGGCAGCTGGCTCTACGAGGGCGAGCAGGCCCTGCTGCACATCCTGCCGGTAGCGGGCGACAAGCCCGAAGCACGGCTGGCCCACCTGGCCTTCCGCAGCGATGAACCGGCCCAGGCCATACTGGAGCGCTTGCGCCATAGCGGCATGGCCCACCAGGTCCGTGCCCACCCAGATAGACCCGTCGCACAGATCTTCGTGGCCTTGCCCGGCGGCCTGGTGCTGGAGCTGGAAGCGCCGCTGGACGGCCCGCTACCCGAAATCCGCGCCTACGACGCCAACCCGAAACTGATGCTAGGTACTTACGCCAAGCGCTGAATTCCAAAACTGACAGGACTGCACCATGACCACCCAATCCCCGCTGTTCACCCCCATCGAGCTGGCCGGCCTTAGCCTGCCGCACCGCGTGGTCATGGCCCCCATGACCCGCGCCCGCAGCACCCAGCCGGGCGACGTACCCAATGCCATGAACGCCCGCCACTATGCCCAGCGTGCCTCGGCGGCGCTTATCGTCAGCGAGGCCAGTCAGGTCTCGCCGCAGGGTAAGGGCTACTCCTTCACCCCAGGCATCTATAGCGATGAACAAATTGCCGGCTGGCGCAAGGTGACCGACGCCGTCCACGCCGCCGGTGGCCGCATCTTCCTGCAGCTCTGGCACGTGGGCCGTATGTCCCACCCGGACTTCCACGGTGGCGCGCTGCCGGTCGCTCCCTCGGCCGTTCCTTTCGATGGCCAGATCTGGCGTGTGAACCCCACCACTGGCCAGGGGGAAATGGTGAACTGCCCCACGCCGCGCGCTTTGAGCCGCGAAGAGATTGCCGGCGTGATCGAGGACTTCCGCAAGGGGGCACGTAATGCCATCACTGCCGGTTTTGACGGTGTCGAGATCCACGGCGCCAACGGCTATATCGTGGACCAGTTCCTGCGTACCACCTCCAACGTCCGCGACGACGAGTACGGTGGCTCGCGCGAGAACCGCCTGCGCTTTTTGAAGGAATTGCTTACTGCGGTGGCCGATGAGGTCGGCGCTGCACGCACCGCCATCCGCCTCGCCCCATTCCTGACTGCGCGCGGCATGGCCTGCCCGGACATCCTGCCCACCATCCTGGAGGCGGCCGAATTCCTCAATGCCAAGGGCGTGGCCTATATCCACCTGGTCGAGGCCGACTGGGACGACGCACCGCAGTTTACCGAGTCCTTCCGCCAGGACCTGCGTGCCCGCTTCAGCCGTCCCATCATCGTGGCAGGCCACTACGACCAGGCCAAGGCTGAGTGGGTGCTGGGCAAGGGTTATGCCGATCTGGTCGCCTTTGGCCGTCCCTTCGTGGCCAACCCGGACCTGCCGCGCCGCCTGGCTGAAGGCCTTCCCCTGGCCGACTTTGACGGTGCCAGCCTGTTTGGGGGCGATGAGCGTGGCTACAACGACTACCCGGCCTGGCAGCCTTCAGCCGAGGTCGGTGGCGAGCTCGCCGAAGCGAGCCTGTAGGAAGTCGATCAGTAGCCGCACACGTGGCGGCTGGAAGCGGCTGCGGTGGTAGAGCACATTGAGCGGCGTACTCTCGGTGAAGTAATCATCCAGCACGGTTTCCAGCCGTCCCTCGCGTAGATCGTCGGCCACGTCGAGGATGGATTTATAGGCGTAGCCATAGCCCTGCAGCGCCCACTTGCGGATGATCTCGCCGTCGTTGCTCTCCTGGTATTGGCTCAGTCGCACGCTCTTGGCGCTACTGCCTTCGCGGTAGCGCCATTCGTTCATGGCGCCAGCGGCGGTAACCAGGACCACGCAGGGCAGCTGCGCCAGGTCGGCCGGCTTGGCGGGCCTGCCCAGTTGGTCGGCCAGCCAGGGGGCCACGCAGACCACGCGCCGGTTGGGTGCCAGTGGCCGGGCCACCATGGCGCTGTCCGGTGGCTGGCCATAGCGGACAGCGAGGTCGATGTCATCCGCCACCAGGTTGGCCGTGCTGTCGCTCAGATGCAGCGCAAAGCGTACCTCGGGGTAGTGCTGGCGGAAGTCGTCCAGATACTGCTGCAGCAGGTTGCGACCCAGATCAGACGGGGCCGAGATGCGCACAGTACCCTGTACCCGCTGTTGCCCGGCCTGCAATGCCTGCTCCGCTTCGGCCATCAGCTCCAGCGCCTGCTGGCTGTAGTCACGGTAGAGCTGGCCTTCTTCGGTCAGCCGCAGCTGGCGAGTAGTGCGCTCAAACAGCCGCGCCCCCAATGCCGCCTCCAGGCGTTGGATGGCCGCACTCGCCGCCGCGGGCGAGAGGCCTTGCTTGCGTCCCGCGGCCGAGAAGCTGCCCAACGCCGCAGCATCGACAAATAGCCGCATATCACCCAGCCGGTCCATTGCCATCACCACCCCTTATCTGTTTGTTTGGCAAGATAATATCGCCAAATAGGCAGGGATTTAATGGATAGATGGGAAATTCTCTCACCGACCCTGGTCAGGCTCGCGCCAGCCAACTGCGGATGGAGATGCAACCGCACGCGCCAGCACGCATAATCGGTCCACCACCATCAAATCCGCCACCATGCCGCCAGCTGCAGCCATCCGCCACCCACTGCTGATCGCCTGCTTTCTCTCGCTGGGGCCGGCACTATCGCTAGGGCTGGCGCGCTTTGCCTATGCCTTGCTGCTGCCCAGCATGCGCGGTGATCTGCATTTGAGCTTTGCCAGCGCAGGCGCGCTCAATACCGCCAATGCGGCCGGTTACCTGATCGGTGCCATCGCCAGCGTGGGCTGGGCCCACCGGCTGGGTGCGCGCAAGGTCTTCCTCTGGGGTTGCATGCTCACCGTCGCCAGCCTGGCGCTATGCGGCATTACCCGTAGCTATGCCTTGCTGCTGGCACTGCGCCTCGCAGCCGGGGTGAGCAGCGCCATGGTGTTCAGTATCGGTGGAGTGCTCGCCAGCAAGCTCGCCAGCCAGCACGCCGAGCGGGCAGGGCTGGTACTGGGTCTCTACTACAGTGGCACCGGGCTGGGCATCGTGCTCTCGGCCTGCCTCATGCCCTGGCTGCTGGAGGGCGGTGGCAGCCATTGGCAGTGGGCATGGTTTGCGCTGGCCGTGCTGGGCAGCCTGGCTACCTTGCTGGTATGGCGGCCCAGCGGCCAGATCACTATTGCGGCCAGTACCCAGGGTGCCCACCACCGCTGGCCCTTCAAACCCTTTATACCGGCGCTGCTGGGCTACTTCTGCTTTGGCCTGGGCTATATCGGCTACATGACCTTCAATGTCGCCCTACTCAAGCAGCAGGGCGCCAGCGGCGGGCAGATCACCCTGTTCTTCAGCCTCCTCGGCCTGGCGGTCTGCCTGTCCTCGCGGCTTTGGGCCAGCCTGTTGGACCGCTACCGCAACGGCCGCCCCTTGGCCACGCTCAACCTGCTTGTGGGTATCGCCAGCGTGCTGCCTACGCTCAATCCAAGCTTCGCCTTGGCCTTGCTATCGGGCGTGTTGTTCGGCGCCTGCTTCCTCTCGGTTGTGGCCTCCACCACTGCGCTGGTACGCCACAACCTGCCGCAAGACCACTGGCCCGCCGGCATTGCGCTCTTCACCTCCACCTTCGCCCTGGGCCAGATCATCGGCCCCACCGCCGTGGGCTGGTTGTCAGACGGAGCCGGGCTGGAGAAAGGCCTGCTGGGCTCGGGCCTGGCCCTGCTGCTCGGCGCGGTGCTGGCTTGGTGGCAGCCGGCTTTGGCGTTACCCAGGAAAGAGAGTGTATGAACAACTACGCGGACCGCATGTTGCCCACACAGCCAGACGCAATTGCTCCGGACGGTTGCGATGTACGCGTACTGTTGGCCTTGCAGGGAGGCAGCATGGCGCACTTCTCCCTGGCGCCGGGCCAGGTTTCCCGTGCCGTGGTTCACCGTACGGTGGAAGAGATCTGGTACGTATTGTCTGGTGAAGGTGAAATGTGGCGCCGGCAGGGTGAGCACGAGAGCGTGCTGCCATTGGCGGCGGGCTGTTGTCTGACTATTCCCTTGGGTACCCGCTTTCAGTTCCGTGCCGTGGGTAGTGAAGCGCTGACCGCGGTAGCGATCACCATGCCGCCTTGGCCGGGGGAGGGGGAGGCGGAAATAGTGACAGGGGGCTGGGTGCAGGCAGCGGGTTGAGCCTACAGCACCCCCAACGTAAACGCCTTCAAGGTCGCCGCCGCCCGGGTTGAGCATTCCAGCTTGCGGAAGATGCTTTCCACATGGGTACGCACGGTGCTGGGACTGATGGCCAGGGCGCGGGCGACTTCCTTATTGCTTTCGCCCAGACTGATCCGCCGCAGCACATCGGTCTCCCGGTCCGACAAGACGCTCTGCGCACGCGCTGCCTGGCGGCTGGGCTGACCGCCAATCTCGACCAACAGGGCATCCACGATGACCGGGTCTAACCGTCCTTTGGTGGCCTCGGCTTGCAGCAGTTCGGTCGCGGTTTCCGCGCTAAGTGCCTCGCGCCAGGGGCGGCGGGCGCAGAGGGCGGTCCAGGCGGCGGCCACGGCCAGCACTCGCCGCTCGGTGGGGATAGCGGCGGCATCCAGGCTGCGGAAGTAGCCGCTGCCATCCAGCCGTTCATATACATAGGAAGCGAGCTCGGCCTCTGCCGTGAGGCTAGGGGTGTGCTGGGCGGCGCGGCGGGTCCAGTAGGGCACCAGCCGTACTCGCTCCCAGTCGGCTGAGGCGAGCGGCCCGGCGGTATTCCAGAGTGCATTGGGCAGCGCAGCGCGGCCTATGCCGTGGATCAGCCCGGCACGGTAGATGCACTGGCCCTTGGTTGCATCCAGCCCCAGCCGGGCAGCCAGGGCCTGCGCCAGGCTGGCGGTCTGGCGCGAGTAGCCGGCCATCCAGGGCAGCTTGAGGTCGATCACGTCAGCGATCAATTCGAGCGCCACTTCCTGCCCACGCAGGGTGGCGTCGGGTTCGATGAGGCGGCCTTCTGCATCCAGTACCCTCAGTTGCTCCAGCCAGTCGGCGGCATGTTGCGTTGCCAAATCCGCGAGGGCTTGCGGGTAGATGCGCCCGGCACGGCCGGCAATCATTTGCAGCGCACGCTCCAACCCATGGGCGCGGCTCAGTATCTCCAGGTCGCTGGCCAGTGCGGCCACGTAGACCGTATCCGGTACCGCCTCACCGCGCAGATGGTCGGGTTGGCCGCCACCGTCGTAGTGCTCAAAAACATGGCGCAGGCTGCGCTCCACCTGGCTGCCCAGTGCCAGCATGCGGGCAATGTCGCCGGCTACCTCGCAATGGATCTGCGCCATCTCGGGCATCTGCGCCTTCACCTCCTCACTCAACGGCGGCAGGGTCAGCGCCATCAGTTGCTCGCGGGCGGCTACGTCGTCGCCCAGCAGCTCGCCTATGCCGGCCGCGTTGGCGGTACAGCCGGACCAGCGCAGCAGCGAGACGAGCTGGGCTGCCATGGCGTCCTGCGCACTACCGCCGGCAGCGCGGGCCAACGCGGCGGCCAACCAGCCGGTACGCGGCGACTGGTCGGTGGCGCGGCCCATGCTGAGGTCGCCGATAAAGGCCAGTGCCAGGATGGCATCGTAGACGGGAACGGTAGCGGTACTGGGGGGAGGGGTGGTGGCTGGCATGCGAATAGCGGTCGGCCCGGTCTGGACTTTGGTTGGCGGCAGCATCGGTCATCCGACCGATATTCGCAAGCAGGGACGGTCAGCATACTTCGTCCCGTCAAACAACACCGCACCTCAACCTCAAGGAGCTTCATCATGAACAAGCGCACTCTGCTCTCCGCCGCCATCGGCGCCTTCGGTCTGGTAGCCGGCTTTGCTCACGCAGCCGAGCCCGCCAAGCAAGACACCCCCTCGGTCGTGATCGTCCACGGCGCCTTTGCCGATGGTTCCGACTGGGCCAAGGTCATCCCCTTCCTGCAAGCCAAGGGCATCAAGGTCACCGCCGTACAGAACAGCCTGGATTCGCTGGCCAGCGACGTGGCGACCACCAAGCGCGTGATCGCCAGCCAGACCGGCCGTGTTGTGCTGGTCGGCCACTCCTGGGGTGGCACCGTGATCACCGAGGCCGGTACTGACGACAAGGTCAAGGCCCTGGTCTACGTGGCTGCCTTCGCCCCCAGCGCCGGTGAAGCGGTCGCCGACCTGGGCCAGCAATACCCGAAGCCTGAAGGCCTCAATCACCTGGTACCGGACCAAGGCGGCTACCTGTCGCTGACCGCCGAGGGCATGAGCAAGTACTTCGCTCAAGACCTGAGCAAGGAACAGACCGCCGTGATGACCGCCACCCAAGGCCCGATCCAGGCCAAGGCCTTTGGCGAGAAGGTGACCAACACCGCCTGGAGCACCAAGCCGTCCTGGTACATCGTGGCCGAGAAGGACCTGATGATCCGCCCGGAACTGGAGCGCGACTTTGCCAAGAAGATCGGCGCCAAGACCACCAGCCTGCCCACCAGCCACGTGCCGCAGCAATCGCGCCCGGCTGATGTGGCCAAGGTGATCCTGGATGCCGTCCAGACCGTGGCCAAGTAAGCACGGACATGCAAAAGCCCCCGCTCAATGGCGGGGGCTTTTGCATTGGCAGTCCGCTTGCGTTGCTGAAGATAACTGTCAACCGCGGGTCTTCTCCACAAAGCCAGACACATCCTCATGCAGCTTCTTCAAGGACGGCAGGTGCACATAGATCATGTGCCCGGCCGGGTAGGCGATGGACTGGATATTGCCGCGCAGCTCTGGGGGGATAGGCAGGTGACGCAGCTCATAGCGGGCGGCAGCATAGGGCGTGGCCAGGTCGTAGTAGCCGGCCAGGTTCAGCACCTTGAGGTGCGGGTTGCGCTTCATGGCCAGCGCCAGGTCGGGCATCACATTGGTGGGGCCGGCAAAGTCCATGAAGGGCGTACGGTGGCGGTAGTCCCAGCTGCGCCAGAGGTCGATCACCGGCTTGAAGGCCTGGCCGTCGCCAAACTTCAGGGTCTTGCGCACATATTCGTTGTAGGCGGCGACATAGGCGGGGCCGATAGCGGTGTCGGCCGGGTCGTAGAAGGCCTCCTTGTCCAGCCGGTCCACGCTGGTACCGGCAAAACGGGTATCGAAGCGGCCGGTGGTCAGGCCACGGGCGTCCTGCGCATGCTGGCTGAAGCCCCCACCGTTGATGCGCAGATTGGCTTTCTCGATGTACTCGACCGGCAGTCCGGTATAGCCATGCAGGCGCTCGGCCATGGCACGCTGCTCCGCCGCGGGCAGGTCCGGCCCGGCGATCAGCGCGCGCAGGTAATCGCCCTCGGCAAAGCGGCTCACCTCGGCCAGGAAAGGCTCCAGCTCGGCCGGCTGCTGCGGCAGGGTCTTGTGGTACCAGGCGGTGGCCGCATAGGTCGGTAGCGCCAGCGCGTAAGCGAGCTCGTGGCCAGGATTGAGCTGCGGTATGTCTGCGCTTTGGTCGAAGTCCAACACCTGCGAGAGCAGGATTACGCCGTTCACGTCGATGTTGTGCTCGGCCTGCAGCAGTTGTACCAGCACGGCCGAGCGGGTGGTGCCATAGCTCTCGCCAAACAGGTACTTGGGCGAGTTCCAGCGGCCGTACTTGACCAGGAACTGGTTGATGAAGCGGGCGAAGGTACGGGCGTCGGCATCCACGCCGTAGAAGGCCTTCTCCTTGTCCTTACCCTGGATGCGGCTGAAGCCGGTACCGGGGGCGTCGATGAACACGAGGTCGGCCGCGTCGAGCAGGCTGTATTCGTTGTTCACCAGTTGGTAGGGCGCCGGGGCGGTGTGCTTGTCGTTGCCGGTCTGCACCCGCACCGGGCCAAAGCCGCCCATATGCAGCCACAGGCTGGCCGAGCCAGGCCCGCCGTTGTAGAGGAACATGACAGGCCGCTTGGCAGTATCGGCCCCGCGGCGGAAGTAGGCCACATAGGCCAGGCTGGCCTGCGGCGCCTCCTTCACATCCTTGGCTTCCAGGTCTTCCTTGTCCTTCTCGCTCACCTGCAGCGTACCTGCCACTGCTTGGTAGGCAATGGCCTTGCCGCCTATGGTCACGCTGCCCTCACTGCTCGCATCCTTGGGCGGCACATAAGGTAGTACTTCCGGGGCAGCATCGGGCTTGCGGGCCGGTTCGTCCGCCAGGGCGGGCAGGGTGCTGAGGCAGGATAGTGCAACAAGGCAGGAGCGGAGCAGCAGAGCAGCGAACAACTTGGACATGGTTTCCCCTGTGTGGCCTGGCTACGGCCCGGTTGTGGGGCGCGCGTAGCGTGTTCGGAATGCCTGGCAGCTTAGCGAGGCTAAGCTGGTTTGGCATCCTTCATTTGGAGTAGGGGCGACTGGGGCCCTTAAGTTGTTGCGCTGGCCAACTCTGCCTGCAGCCAGTCACCAAAAGCCTGCACCTTGGGCAAGTCCTGTTTATCTTTGCGGCAAAGCAGCCAGTGCGCGCGTTGGTCGGTGGTCACGACGCTACCCAGCTGGACCAGGCGGCCGGCGGCGAGGTCGTCGGCAACCAGTATCCGCGGTGCTAGCGCCACACCACGGCCGGCTATGGCGGCTTCGATGGCGAGGTGGGTGACACTGTAGAGCGGCCCTGCCTCGGCAGCGGCGTGCAGGGCCGGGTTGCTGAGAGCGGTCTGGGCCAGCCATTGGGTCCAGATATTGTCTGGCCTGCGGCGGCCTGGCGTGGCAGCCGTTGGTGGTAACGCCACACGCAGCAGCTTGATCTGGGTGGTAGCGTCGACCAGCGTCAACTCCCTGGGTAGGCTGGCCTGGAGTGCAGGGCTGCAGACGGGGACCAGTAAGTCGCCCGCGCTCAACGGGAGCGCGTGCAGGCCGGGGAAGGGCGGCAAGGCGTAGCGCAGGGCAATGTCTATGCTGGCGTCGTTGTTCAGGTCCACCAGTGTGTCGGACGAAGCCAGCCTGAGGTCGATCTCGGGGTGCTGTTCATAAAAACGGTGCAGCCGTGGAGCCAACCAGCGGGAAGCAAAAGAGGGGACGGAGCTGATGCTCAGCACATCGCGCTGCCGCCGCTCCAGCGGGGCTGCAGTGGCAAGGGCGACATCCAGCCGGGCGAAGGCGCCACACACCACCTCAGCCAGTGCGCTGCCCTTGTCGGTAAGCCGGACAGCCCGGTTGAGCCGCTGGAACAGCGCCACACCCAGGTAGTCTTCCAGCGCCTGGATCTGGTGGCTTATCGCCGCTGGTGTGACGTAAAGCTCGGCGGCAGCAGCCTTGAAGCTGCCCAGGCGCGCGGCAGACTCAAAAGCGCGTAGCGCACCGAGCGGCGCGTTGCTGATGGAGACCGGGTTGACCATTGCTTCAGTTTAGCTGGGCTAACTTGAAGCGTACAAGCCATCGTTTGTCGGGCATCGTGCCGCATCCTTATTCTGCCGGCTCTGATCTGAACCAGGAGCCACCATGAGCCAGCACGATACCTACCTCTTTCTGCTCGGCAGCGCTCGCCGTGAAGGCAATACCGAGCAATTGGCCCGCCATGCGGCTGCCAGCCTGCCGCCCGAGGCACGGCAGCACTGGCTCTACCTGCCGGACCACCCATTGGAACCCTTTGTGGACATCCGCCATGAAGCAGGCTTGAGCTATGGCCAGCCCGAGGGTAATGAGGCCATGCTGATGCAGGCGACCCTGGCGGCCGACCACTTGGTGTTTGTGGTACCGCTCTACTGGTACAGCCTGCCGACCGAGACCAAGCGCTACCTCGACTACTGGAGCGCCTGGATGCGTGTGCCTGGGGCCGACTTCAAGGCTCGCATGGTCGGCAAGTCCTTATCGGTGATCACCGCGGTGAGTGATGAAGACCGCGCCGTGGCCGAGCCACTGGTCGCATCTTTGCGCTTGACTGCCGACTATATGGGCATGCGCTTCCATGGTGCCGTCGTGGGTTTTGGCAACCGGCCGGGTGACGTGTTGTCTGATCCGCCGGCCCTGCAGGCCGCCAGCCAATTGCTTGCCTTGCCGGTCGCGGCCTGAGCAGTGCAGCAGGGTTGATTTTGGGGCATGGCCCCATGCGCCGGCTCACCTTACCAGGTGGGCTGGCGCAGCATTGCTGGTGTCGGAAAACTTTACGCCTTCTCGCCCATTACATGAGGTAGAACCCACAAAGCCTTGATATGGCTGGCTTTGTGAGTTTGGCACAGCAACTGCTTGCTAGAACCGAACGCTTCGAATCGAACGCCAGCTGACTGGCGCGGTACGTGAAGCAGACCTGTACCCAGCACGGCGCGGACCTATCGAACTGTGCAGGTATTTCTCGGGAGTCGTCAGCATGCGTGCCAGGAGAATAACCATCTCGGCGGCGGCCTTGTGCCTGCCCGCCGCATTTGCCGTCTGTCATGGTGGCATGCGCACAGTGTCGGCCCAGGCTCCTGCCTGGGGGGCGCTGTACTATGCTACGCAACGTGGTGTGCTGTGAGCCGGGGGAGGAAGATGGCCAGCCCGGTCAAGCAATCAGGACGTCTGGACCCGCGAGGCAAGGACCACTTGCGGCTGGCGTCCAATAGGCAGCAGGGGAGTGGACGACACCCCGCCGTGCCAAGACGTGAGGGGCAGCTTACCCGAGGGGTGGCCATGGCCAGAAGATATTGGGGCCGGATACGCAAGTATTTGCACCAACTGGCGCGCAGGTTGTTCAACTTTCTGCCGCGCCAGCAGAAGTTCGCTGTCTATCGCACCTTCGTGGTCTGTGATCCGGCACCTAGCGAGCGGCTGCAGCTCAAGATTGCCGAGACGCAGGAGGAACTCGAGGCCTGCTTCTCTCTGCTGCACGATGCCTACGTAGGTAGTGGCTTTATGAAGCCTGATCCGAGTGGCATGCGGGTGACCATCTATCATGCGCTGCCAACCACTACCACCCTGTGCGCCAAGTGGGATGGCAAGGTGGTGGGTACCTTGTCCTTGATCCGTGACAGCGCGCTGGGCTTCCCCTTGCAGAGCATCTTCGACCTCACCGACGTAATCCGTCAGGAGGGGGCCATCGCCGAAGTCTCGGCGCTGGCCGTTCACAAGGATTTTCGCAAGACCGGGGGCAGCATCCTGTTCCCGTTGATGAAGTTCATGTACGAGTATTGCACCGCCTTCTTCGATACCCGCCACCTGGTGATTGCGGTCAACCCCAGCCATATCGAGATGTACGAGTCGCTGCTGTTCTTCCGCCGGCTCACCGCCAACCCGGTGGCGAACTACGACTTTGTAAACGGTGCGCCAGCCGTAGGCGCCACACTGGACCTGCGTCAGGCACCAGCCATCTTTCGCGATGCCTACGACAAGAAACCACCGAGCCGCAATCTGTTCGCCTATTTCACCAATGTGCGGCTGCGCAATATCCAGTTGCCGCACCGGCGCTTCCATATCACCAACGATCCGGTGCTCACGCCCGAGATCATCAACACGCTGTTCAACGTCAAGACCAAGGTCTTTGCCAACCTGGGTGAGCGCCAGAAGGCCATACTGCACGCCATCTACAACCTGCCGCAGTACAAGGCCGTACTACCCCCGATCAGCGAAGACAGCGAGCGCATTGCGTTGCGGCAACACGACCGCTTTTCGATCCGCTGCCCGGGCAAACTCGCCTATCGGGACGAGCGCGATGTAAAGCACGTGATCGAGTTGGAGGTCGCCCAAGTCTCGGCGCAGGGCTTCCAGGCCAAGACCCGAGAGAAAGTACCGCTCAATGTCTGGCTGACCGCAGCCATCAACCTGGGCATCAACGAGGTGTCACGCATCCGCGTCATGGCCCTGCATGATCTGGGCAAGACCGGCTACGGCTTCAAGATCGACCAGCCGGACCGCACTTGGCGCGTGTTCGTTGCGGCGCTGTACCATGGCAGTACCCACGGCGATATGGACGAAGCGAGCCGCTTCTTGCTGTGAGAACCTGTGATGGACCCGCGGGAGGTTCGTTGCGCACAAGTAGTGCGGGTGCCTGAGGGCCAGCAAGGGGGACTCCGAAGTAGCAAGCCACCTGATGGTGGCTAGGACTTCACCCAGCCATGTGCTCACCGCCTGTGAGTCCAGCAGCAAAGGCCCTCCCGCAGCTTGGCACGCACTGGTTCCGGGCTCGCTTGCTCAGCAAGCATTCTTGCAGCCACTCCGTCGGCGGGGAACTTCACTAGGCTCGTCAGCGCATTGGATCCCTTCAGTTTCGCGATTGTTTGAGCTTCAATATTCGCTCAGGACACACCCAAGGAGGCCTTATGCACCGCCGCACCCTGCTTGCTGCAGCGTTTTGCCTGCCCTGGCTACCCGCCTGGGCTGTCGGCGGGCCGGCGCCAGACGCCAGCCTGCTGGCCATACAAGGCGCCTGGCGCGGCGAGTTGCGCTACCGCGACTATCGTAGTGACAAGCAGTTGACCCTTCCGTCCCGGCTCTATGTGACGCTGCTCGGCCCCAGCGCCATTGCCCTGGCGCTGATCTATGACGATGGGCCGGGCAAGACGGTCTACGCCTACGAGCAGATGAAGTTTCACTTCGACCATGGCGAGATGCATTGGCTCAACGGTGGCGATGCAGCGGGAACCACCCCTGGCGGAACCGCCCTGCGTATTGTGCTCGATACGCTCAGCCCCACCGGCCGTAAGCTGGTGCTGGAGGGGCAGGAGAAGGATTTCCTGGCGCGTTATACGCTGGACTTTGGCGCTGCCGCCCTGATCCTGCAGAAGGAAGAAGTCCGCAACGGCCAGGTGTTGCTGCGTAACCGTCACACCTTCAGTCGCCCTTGAACTTTGCAGGCCTTGCCCGTAGGTCGGTGGCCGCTTCCGTACCTGGTGCCAGGGCGGGCATCGATGGTTTGGCTGCCAGTGCTGGATGACCTGGGGCTGAAGATGCACGTTGGTTGAGCGATAATCGTGTACCGTCAAAGCGTACCGATTGGCTGGGCAAGCTCCGCTATTGCCGTCGGCTTAAGCCTGGTGCCTGGCACCTTTTCCAAGACGGTGCAAAGGTAAAAGGCTTTGCAGAGTTTCCCCAGGGAGAGAGCATGACCGACCATCGCCAGACCATACGTTTTCTGCGCCAGCGCATACCGAGTTTCGAATGCCTGCCCGGCTGCCACGACTGCTGTGGACCGGTCATGGCCTCCAGCACCGAGCTGGCCTACTTGCCCGAACGCAGCGAGGCCGAGCATGAGGCTGCGCTGCGTGAGCTGAGTTGCCCCCACCTGGGCGAGCACGGCTGCCAGGCCTATGCCGAGCGGCCGTTGATCTGCCGCCTGTTTGGCACCACCCAGCGCCTGGCTTGCCCGCATGGGCGCCGCCCGGCCACGATGGTGGCGCCGGAGGTGGAAGAGGCGGTCTTCCATTATTTCCGGCAGAGCCGCCAGGTTCTGGTTTGACTGCGTCAGTGCTTGGGCGTGATCAAGATTTTACCGGTCCGCTCACCTTGCGCTGCGGCGGCAACCGCAGCCTTGATCTCGCTCACGTCATAGCTGGCAGCGATGGGGGCACTGAGCTTGCCGGTGGCAATCAAACCGGCCAGTTCGCTCAAGAGTGCCACGTGGGCGCTTTGCGGGTTCTCGCGGAACCAGCGGGCCAGCCAGAAACCCTTCAGTGACATGTCACGGAAAATGATCTCGCGTGGCGAGAGCTGGCAGGCTTCTCCGCTCAGTGCACCGTAGTTCACGATGGTGGCGCGGTCTGCCAGGCTCTGTGCCAGCCGCAGGGTGGTCGCGCCGCCAACCGCATCGATCCCGAGGCGGATCGCCGCCCCGCCGGTTGCGGCCTTGACCCGCTCGGCCAGATCCTCGCCATCCACCAGTACCACATCGCCACCCAGTGCCTTCACGCCGGCCACGGCGGACTCGCGCCGCACCACGTTCACCGTGCGGAAACCGCGCAGCTTGGCCAGTTGCACCAGATAGCTACCCACACCCGAATTGGCACTGGTCTGCATCACCCAGTCACCCGGTTGCAGGTCCACAAACTCGCTCAGCAGCAGGGCGGCGGTCGGCGGGTTGACCGTCAGCATGGCCAATTGGCGTGGGTCGGCTTCGTTGGGCAGTGGCAGCAAATGGGCTGCCGTGGCCACCAGATGGCTGGCCCAGGTGCCGCTGCCTACCGGCAGCAGCACGGTCTGACCAATGGCTGGGCCGTGCGTGTCCGGCCCCAAAGCCACCACCCGGCCCACACCCTCGCTGCCGCCCACGGCGGGCAGCGGTGGCAGGATGCCGTACTGGCCGGTGAGCGTCAGCACGTCTGACGGGTTAATCGGCGCCGCCAGTACGGCTACCAGGGCCTGGCCCTGCTGCAATACCGGGGCCTCGAAGGCGACCGGTTCAATGGAGGCTTCTGGCACCGGGCCGCGCTGGGTGTATTGGGCTTTCACGAGTTTCATGGCTTCTCCTTGGATATGGCGTGCAAACAGTAAGGCCATGGTATTGCAGGGCGATTCTGCTGATAATCCGTACAAACTGCCAAATACCTTTGTCGAAAAGACAAATATAGAGAACGGAGATCGACCGCCATGGACCGGATGCGTGCCCTTCAGTATCTGCTCAAGGTGGCCGATACCTTGAGTTTTTCGCAAGCGGCCAGAGCCTTCGACGTGCCGGCTTCGTCCATATCCCGCCGCATTGCCGATCTGGAGGCCGAACTGGGCGCAACCTTGCTGCACCGGACCACCCGCGCCGTGCGTCTGACCGAGATCGGTGCGCTCTATGTGGAGCAGGTCCGCGCCGGTATGAGCCAGTTGCGCGAGGCAGAGGAACTCCTGGGCCTGCGCAGCGCCACCCCCAGCGGCACGCTGCGGATCAGTGCCATGCCCAGCTACGGTCAATTGCTCTTGATGCCGGCGCTGGAGCGCTTCAGCGATCGCTACCCGGATATCGTACTGGATGTGCACCTGAGTGACGCCCTGGTGGACCTGGGGCGGGATCAGGTCGACATTGCCATCCGCGGTGGCCGCCAGCCTCAGGCACGCGTGGTGGCGCGCAAGCTGGACTCGCATCGTTTCGTGCTGGTGGCCACGCCGCAATACCTGGCCGAGGCCGGTACGCCGGAGAATATCGAGGTGCTGCTACATCACCGTTGCCTGCTCTACCGTGGGCCGCACAGCTTGATCCGCTGGCAGGCACTCACCGCCGAGGGCTGGCAGGAGCTGCCCACGGTACCCGCCTTTATCTGCAACGATGGTGCCGGGCTGATGGCCATGGTGCTGCGGCACAAGGGCATCGCGCTGCTGCCGGGCTGGAGCGTGGCAGGTTATCTGCAGCGCGGTGAACTGGTAAGGATCGAACTGGCCGAGCCGGTATCGGTCAGCCGGGCGGGCGAGGGAGGTATCTATCTGCTCTACCAAGCGGGGCGCTACCAGGTACCCAAGGTCAAGGTAGCGGTGGACTTTCTGTTGGCAGCACTGAGCCAGCCGGACTGAGCGCTACTCAGCGTGAACGCTTGCTGGGGGCTAACCGTGGCGGCGCGTCGAACTGCAGGCCGCGCAGCAGCCATTCCGGGTAGTGGCGGGCTGCGATGGTGGGCAGGGTACTGTCCGCCACCATGCCGGCGAGGGCTTCGGCCAGTGTGTTGCGCACCTCGGTATCCAGCCGCTGCCGGCTCAAATACATGCCCACTTCCTGGGCACCCCCAGGGACCGCCAGCAGAGTCACCTCGTCCAGCATGTCCTGCTGCTTCAGCAAGGGGTAGAACACGTCGGCCGTACCCATGGTCGCGTCGGTGTGGCCGGCCTTGAGTTTGCGTACTGCGGTTTCCGGGTCCACCACCCATTCGAGCCGGGCCGCCAGTCTTGGGTCGAGCGCCAAGCGCCGTGCTTCGGGGCCAAAGTCATACCCACGCAGCAGTGAGAAGCGCGGCTGGCTATCCAGCAAGGCGGCCAGGGTTGGGGGCTGGCTGGATTGTGGCGTCTTGATCAGTACGATGGTCTGATTGCGGGCATAGCGCAGGAACTGGCCTGCTATTTCCCGCTCTGGCGAGCGGGTGCCGGCGCCGATCACGTCCAACTGGCCTTGCCGCAACATCAGGTAGGCTCGTGCCGCCGGCACGACGGCATAGCTGAAGCGGCAACCGGTGCGCCGGGACAGTTCGGTCAGGAAGTCCGGCACCGCCCCGCTGGGCTCTCCGGTCTGGCTGATCTGCATGCCCGGCCCCAGATTGAAGGCGCCGACTACCAGCGGACGATCGCCGCAGAGGCCGGCCCAGGCTTGGCAGCCCAGCAACATCAGCCAGATAGGCAAGCATCCGAAGGTTTGCAATACAAGGCGCATGCGTCGGGTGGGGGAAGGTTGGGGTGAGCGTTGCCTTCCATCATAGTGCCTAAGCTACTTGGCCATGATTACGCCGACCTCGTGGGAATCTGTAACAATGGCGGCCCGACGTCGGAACCCGCCCCCATGAAGTCGTTACGTCTTTACGCCTGCAGTATGTTGCTCCTCTCCATGGCCAGCCAGGCCGAGGAGATACCGCTCACGCTTGGTGGCCAGGTTGGTAAGGCGGCGGTGGTGATGGAGCTCAATATCCAGCCCGATGGTGCGGTGGATGGCCGCTATTTCTATCGTCAGCACCATGTGGACATCCCCTTGGCGGGTCAGAAACGCGAGGATGGCAGCGTGCTGCTGTGCGAGGGCGAACTGAACGAGGCCGAGTTGCGCGACCATGGTTGTGACGGTTTTGAGCTCAAGCCCCTGGGCAAGGGTAGCTGGCAAGGCAATTGGCGCGGTGGCAAGCAGGGCAAGACGATAGCGGTCCAGCTCGAACCACTGGTGCTGCCCGCCGATGCAGCCAAACCAGGCCGGTTGGCCAGCAACAGTGGTTATGAACTGGCGCGCCGGGCCGATATGAGCTTGCGCAAGGGCAAGTCCGAGCGAGTACAAGGCCATACCCTGCAGTGGTGGAGCGAGCCGGTATCCGGCATCAGCTTGTTCCGGGTGCAGGATGGTTACCCGGCCGAGGCTCTGGAACGCATCAATGCCGTATTGACCGAGCGGCACTGGCAGGAAGTAGGGGCTGCGCTGAGCTGCCTGGTCCGCCAGGGGCAGCGCGGCGAGTACCAGGTGCAGGCCAAACCGCGGCTGCTCTCGCCCAAGCTGTTCAGTACCAGCGTGATGATCAGCTACGACTGCGGCGGCGCACACCCGGACTTTGGCGACAGCCCGATCAACCTGGATGTGGAAAGCGGCCGCCTGTTGCAACTGGAGGACCTGCTCTGGCTGGGACGCGGCAAACCCCAGCTGGCACGCAACGCCAACGGTGACCGGGTCAACTTCGATTACGAAGACAATGTACTCGCCCCCTGGCTGGCGCGCACCATGGCGCAGCGCTACCCGCGCGAGAGCAGACCGAGCGCGGAGGCGGACTGCAACTATCGCGATAAATCGGTCTGGCGCTTTCCGTCCTGGTACCTGATGCCCAAGGGGCTCTACCTGGGGCCGTCCTTCCCGCGCGTGGAGCGGGCTTGCGAATACCCGGACTGGTCGGTACTGCCCTGGAGCGTATTGCGCCAGCACCCCGGCGCCGGTTTTTCACGCTTGCCCACCTGATCAACCCGCTGCGCGCTCGGCCTTGCGCCACTCGCGCGGGCTGTTGCCAGTCTTGCGCCGGAAGGCCCGCGCCAGGGCCGAGGCGCTCTCGTAACCAACCTGCTCGGCCACCCTTTGCATGGCCATTCCCTCGCGCAGCAGCTTTTGCGCCAATCCCAGCCGCCAGCTCAAGAGGTAGTCACCCGGCGTCTGTCCTACTACCGCACGGAAGTGCGCTGCAAAGCGTGCACGTGACATGGCTGCAGCCTCGGCCATGCTGTCCAGCGTCCAGCTGGCTTCAGGGTGGGCATGCAATTGGTTGAGCGCGCGTGCGAGCCGTGGGTCGGCCAGCCCGGCCAGCATGCCGCTCTCAACCCCGCGGGTGGCCAAAAGGTGGCGCAGGAGTTGGATCACCAAGAGCTCGAACAAGCGGTTCATCATCGCCAGCCGGCCGCATTCCTCGCCAAAAGCCTCCTCGAACAGCCAGCGCAAGGTAGGTTCCAGCATGGGTACGGTGTCGAGCGGTAACAGCAGGTAGTCGGGCAAGGCGGCTGCCAAGGGGTTGCCGGCACCGCCGTCGAAGTTGAGCGAGGCGCAGACCAGCTCGGTCTGGTCGGCATCACCAGCCATCAGGCGATGGCGATAGGGGCGGGGCAGGAATAGCAGCGAGGGCTCGGCCACCCTGGCCTCCTGGCCGTCCAGCAGCACGGCCATCTGGCCAGCCCGCAAGAGGTGTAGCTGGCCCTCCTGCTGGTCGCCATCAAAGGCGGTGATGCCGCAGAAAGCACCACTGTGGAATACGCCGGCACGCACCGAGAAGCGCGCCAGCAGGTCAGATAAGCGATCCATAGCCCCACCTTGAGACGATTGGTGGCTTATTGTGGACGGATTACCGCTTTTTCGCTCAGATTCCGCCGCATCATGCGTTTGTGCCTAGTCACCGGTATATCCGCTGCCGATCAGCGGCTGCCTAGCAGGAGCCCACCATGTCTACCACTACCCCCTCGACCGTCACCGTCTACGGCACCCACCAGTGTCCGTACTGCCAGATGGCCAAGCAGCTGCTGGCCAGCAAGGGCATCGCCATCGAGGAGCGCTACGTGGATGAAGACCCGGACCGCTATGTCGAGATGTTGGCGCGCAGCGGCCGTCGTACCGTACCGCAGATCTTTGTCGGCGAGGTACACATTGGCGGCTACACCGACTTGGTGCGAGAGAGTGAAGCCGGGCGGCTGGCACCCTTGTTGGCCTGATCGACCTGAATCTGTCCGTCAGCGGGGCAAGCTGCCACGCAGCTCGGCCACGGTCGCATCGAAGTCGGTGGCATCGCCCCGCATGCGGGCGGTGAGCATGGCACCCTGGCAGACGGTAAAGATGTAAGCGGCCTTGTCTTGGGCCTGCTGCGCCGGCAGGCCCAGTGCCATCAGCACTTCGGCCAGGCTGTCCACCTGTACCTGCCTGAGCTGGCGCCCGGCGTCGCGCAAGGCCTCGTCCATGCAATCCCAACCCGCTGCCACGGCGCCAACCGGGCAGACCTGGCTGCCGGCGCCCAGCACATCACGGTAGATCCGGAAATAGGCATCCAGCTTTTCCTGTGGCGTCTTGGCGGCCTTGTCGAACCAGGCCTCAAATTGCTGGCTTGCTTGCTGCAATACCGCCACACCCAGGCTCTCCTTGCTGGGGAAGTGGTGATAGAGGCTGGCCTTGCGCAGGCCCACCCGGTCGGCAATGTCCTGAAAGCTGAAGCCCAGGTAGGAGCGGGCCTGGATCAGCTCGCGCGCAATGTCGACAATCTGGGCGCGGGTCTGGCCGCTGGCACGCATGGCTTATTTCGCCGCCAGCAGGAATTTACGGTAAGCCGCCCAGCTCTCGTCCGGTTTGCTCTGGTGCTCGATACGGTAACCAGGGTGGGCGGTACGCAGTTCGTCCACGACATCGGCCAGGGTGGCCGCGTCGCGTGAATAGAAATAGAACTCGGCAATGCCATAGGACAACACCCGCAGGCAGAACACCGCCCAGCCATTGGCGTGCCGCTCGGCCATCTCGACCAGGGCACGCTCCAGTTCGGCAAAGGCGGCTTCCTCGTCCGGGTGGAGCAGGGCGCCCTCGGGTGGCGTCTCTTTGAACCAGACGCCGAACCAATTGAGCTGGCCCAACTCTTCGAGCGGGGCAACTTGGGCGAAGCGGTCGTCAACCATCACGTGGCTGAGGCCGTCCTTGAGCTTGATGGGGTTTTGTAGCCAGGGCATTGCGTGCGGGACCTACGGTAAGGTACGCGGCCTGGTTGTGCCAGGCCGCTTGGTTCATGAGCGCCGAGCTTAGCGATTCTTGCCGGCGACCTCAATGACCGTTTGCCCGCGCGTCAGCGCTCAGCCTGGCGGCGGTCCTGCTGCTGTCGTTCCCGCTCTTCCTTCTGTTGTCTCTCCTGCTTCTCGCGCTGGTGCTGTTCCTGCTGCTGGCGGGCGGCCTGCTCACGTTGCTGCTCCTGCATCTGCCGGACCTGTTGTTCTCGCTGTTGCTGCTCCCGCTGCATCTGTTCGCGCCCCTGACGTTCCTGCTGCTCACGCTGGCGCTGTATAGCCTGCTCCTGCGCGGCCCGTTGCTCCTGCTGTCGCTGTGCCTGCTCGCGCTGTTGTTGCTCGCGCTGTTGCTGTTCGCGGCGCTGCATGTCCTGCTGTTGGCGGGCTTGCTGCTCCTGCTGCTCGCGTTGACGTTGCACCGCCTGTTCCTGTGCAGCCCGTTGTTCCTGTTGCCGTTGCGCTTGCTCGCGTTGTTCCTGCCATTGCCGGGCTTGCTGGTCACGCTGTTGCTGCTCACGCTGATCGCGCGCCTGCCGTTCCTGCTGATCTCGCTGGCGTTGCCAAGCCTGTTGCTGCTCCTGCTGGGCGCGCTGCTGTTCCGCCATGTCGTTACGGCGTACGGCCTGCTCGGCTTGCGGCTGATCGCGTCGCGGCAGGTCGCGCGCACCCGGCTGTCCGGCGTCCCCGCGTTCGGGGACCACGGCGCTACCGGTGCGGCTGCGTTGCTCGGAATCCCGCCAACGTGGTTCGCGCTCGGGCGGGCGCGGTATGCCATTGTCGCTACGCACTGGCTGGCCGGCATTGGCGTCCGGCACGGGTGGCCGGCGGTCCGGTCCTCCGGCGGTGGGCGGCGGGTTCTGGCGGATATCGCGGTTCGGCGCGACCGTTTCTGGCATCGGGGTCAAGTGACCCGCGTCTGGCATGGGCGGGCGACGGTTGGCGTTGCTCACTTCGGGCTGCCGGCTACGTGCCGGGTCGATGGCAGGAGGCGTACGGCCCAGGTGGCTGGGCGGTGGTCCTGCACGGTCGACCACGTTGCCTTCGCGCAGATAGCGTCGTGCCAGATCGTCGTGCCAGGCCGGCGGGGTATCCGGTTTATGGTTCTCCACCACCGGCCTACGCTGGCGGCCGTCTGGCGCAGGGCCAGACCAGGGGCGTGCTGCGCCGGCCAGGCTCTGCTGGGTAGGTGCGACCGCGGGTGCCGCGCTGAAGCGCGCCTCGCGGAAGTCGCGCGGGTCGAAGCGGGTTGCCGAACGCTGTACTGCCCGACCCTGCACAAAGGCATCGGCCGGCACGGCGGTGACGGCGTGCGGTATGCGCTGATTGCGGTAGACCGTTTGGTTGATCACCGTGGTCTGGTTGATCACCACGGTTTGGTTGATACGGGTTACATAGCGTGGGCTGGCGCGGTAGACCGGTCGGTAGGCCTCGCCCGGCGCCAACGGGAACCAGGCCACGCCCGGGCGCCCAACGCCGATGCTCACACTCCAGCCACCGTTGCCGCCTGCAAAGGCAACCAAGGCGGGCGCATAGACCGGTCGGGGCGCCAGCGGGCCGGGTACCCAACACCAGCGCTCGCGGATATGCGCCCACCGGCCATAGTGGAAGGGGGCGAAGCCCCAGGGAGCCTCATCCACCCAGGTCCAGCCCCAAGGGGCGACCCAGGTCCAATGTCCGTAGCGGTAAGGTGCCCAGTCCACCACGGTCACCCGCGGTACCCATACCGGGCCGTAGTCCGCTTCCTGCTGCCAGGTACCGTACTGGTCCAGATCCTCATAGCCGGTGGTATCGCGCGAGACATAGCGCACCGAGGTGATCTTGTCCTCCCGCTGGTCGCGTGCCTGGGCCCAGCTGTCAAAGCTGTCCCTTCCTGGCGCATCGCCGGCACGGGTGGTGTCGAGCCGGTTGCCGACAAAGCGCACCTGGGCACTGGCGCGCAACCGGAAGCGCGAACCATCGTCGCCGTAGGCCATCCCCTCGCCCTGACGCAGGGTGACGGTGGTGCTGTCGTTGTCGGGGTCCACGTCGATCCGGTATTCGCCTGGCGTGCGTACTTCAAAGGCAAGGTTGGGTGTATCGATCTCGATCCGCTCGTCATCCCAAAGCTGGCGCACACGGAAGCTCAGGCTGCCCTCGTTGAGCCGCAGCTGCAGGTTGTCGTCATCCAGTGTCTGCACGTCCACACCGGTACGGCTGTTGAGCCGCAGCGCATGGCTACCTACGTGCAGCTCGGCCCGCCCGCCCTGGTCGGTCCATAGTCGGTCGCCACTGGTCAAGGGCCGGTTCAGCGTGGCGTAGCTCCATTGGTCTTCGCCGGCCGGCGAGAAGGTGACGCTGCCCTCGATCAAATTGAGCCGCGCTACCCGGTCCGGTGCATCCGGCTCTGCGTGGGCAGCCAATGGCAGCAGGCAGGCCAACAACATGGCCGCCAGGCGATAGCTCAGGGTACGCGGGTTCATTTTGGCACTCCTCCGGGCCAGGTCTGGTAGGGGGCGCAGGCTACCGCCCGCGCTCCTATCCCTACAACGCACCAGCCCCACCGAGGGTTGGCAGGAAGAGTGTGAGACCGTCTGAATGAACGGCAGCGTAATGGGGGCCTGGCGGCAGTTGCTCAATGCAACGCCGGGTTGGCCCGCAGCCGGTCTACGGCCAGGTCGAGAAAGCTGCGCACCTTGCGCACAGCGTGCCGGCCCTCACGGTGTACCACGTGGACCGGGATGGGCTCGGGCTCGAAGTCGGCCAGCACCCGCACCAGCTCGCCACGTTGCAATTGTTCCGCCACCTGGTAGGAGAGCAGGCTGGTCAGGCCAAAGCCGGTCTGGGCAGCGACCAGGGCCGCATCGTTGGTGGTGGTGGTCAAACGCGGCGCGAACTTGAAGGTACGTAGCTGGCCGTCGCGCTGAAAGCGCCATTCGGGGTGGGGTGAAACGCCACCGGCAAAGATCAGCGTGTGCTGGTGCAAGTCTTCCGGCCGCGTGGGTGTGCCATGCTGGGCCAGGTAGCCGGGCGCAGCGCAGACCACGCGGCGCACGCTGCCAACCGGGATGGCCTGCAAGGAGGAGTCGGGCAGGGCGCCGATGCGGATGGCGGCATCGATGCCTTCTTCCACCAGTTGCACCACACGGTCGATAAACCAGCAGTTGACGCTGGTTTCGGGGTAGAGGCTCAGGTAGTCGGTGACGATGCTGGTCACGTGCAGGCGGCCGAACAATACCGGTGCGGTGACGGTCAAGCGGCCGCGGGGAGCGCCATGCAGGCCGGCAGCCGCTTCGTCGGCCTCCTCGGCTGCAGCGAGGATGCGGCGGCAGTCCTCCACATAGCGGGCGCCGATCTCGGTTACCCGCACAGTGCGCGTGGTACGGGTCAAGAGTCGGACCCCCAGCCGAGCCTCCAGCTCCGCCACCGCGCGGGTGACCGCTGGCGGTGAAGAAGAGAGCTTGCGTGCCGCAGCGGCGAAGCCACCGTTGTCCACCACGGCGACCAGCACCTGCATCAAGTGCATCCGGTCCATCTCCCGCACTCCCCTTATTGTTTCCCAAGACGGAATACTGAATTACTTTTGGAGCGGATTCCAGGTGTCTGGCGTGGCGTCCACAATGCAAGCCATGTTCTGACCCACTGCTGCGCGGTGAGCCGGATGTCTGATCCCCCCACCTGTAGGAGCCCGCCATGAGCCAAGCCCGCCCCCCGTTCCCTCCCTTCAACCCGGAAACCGCCGCCCAGAAAGCCCGCCTGGCCGAGGATGCCTGGAATAGCCGCGATCCAGAACGCGTATCACTGGCTTACACACCGGACAGCCGCTGGCGTAACCGTGCCGAGTTCATCACCGGCCGCGAGGCCATCGTCGGCCTTTTGCAGCGCAAGTGGGCGCGCGAACTGGATTACCGCCTGATCAAGGAAGTGTGGGCTTATGACGGCAATCGTATCGCTGTGCGCTTTGCCTACGAATGGCATGACGACGCCGGTAACTGGTACCGCTCTTACGGTAACGAGAACTGGGAGTTTGATGAACAGGGCTTGATGCGCGTGCGCCACGCCAGCATCAACGACGTGCCGATCAAGGAGAGCGAGCGCAAGTTCTTCTGGCCACTGGGCCGCCGCCCGGACGACCACCCAGGCTTGAGTGAGCTCGGCTTGTAAGCAGGTACACCACCAGCCGCGCCCACGGCCCTTGGGTCTGGGGTACCAAGTGGTACGCATAGTGCGCCGAAGAAGGCTTTGATCCGGCTTGGCGCTGCTCAGCGTAGGTCGTGGATGTAGTGTTCAAGCTGGCTGATCACAAAGCGCTGGTCAGCCACCTGCTCGTTCACGAGATCCGAGATCGACAACACGCCCAGCACGGTGTGGTCCTCCATCACCGGCAGGTGGCGTACCCGGTTGCCCGCCATCAGAGCCATGCATTGCTCAAGGGTATGGCTGGGGGCGGCGTAGGCGACCTTACGGGTCATTACGTCGGCAACCGGCGTACCGGCGGAGGATTTGCCCTCCAGCACGATCTTGCGGGCATAGTCCCGCTCCGAGAACAGGCCGACCAAGGCCTCGCCTTCCATCACCAGCACCGCCCCTACGTCGACCTCGGCCATCAGTTGCAGGGCTTGGTAGACCGTGGCGCCGGGCGTTACCGCGTAGAGCGCCGGGTCAGGCTTTTCCTTGAGAAATTGCCGTGCGGTCTTCATCGTCGTCCTCCTTGTATGGCTCGGGCTTCGATCAAGCAATTGCTTGGTGTTATGGTCACTTTAGACCCAAAGCCGGCCGGTTTGTTTACCCTTTCGCCGCTACGCCCAACCTGGCCGCCGGGCGGTCAGGCGGCTTGTTCTGCCAGGGTATCCAGCAACTGCAGGCAGACGGGCAGTGCCTGTCTGAAGTCGAGTTGGCCTATGTGCCGGGCCAGACGCTCGTGCTGCTCAGGCCAGCGCTGTGCCAGCTCGGCCTGCAGTGCGGCAAAGCTTTCTGGTGCTTCCAGGCTGGTAGCCTCAAGCTGGCGAAGCAGCTTGCGCAGGCCGTTGCGTAAGGCTTCGTTGTCCAGCTCCGGGGCGGCTGCCTGGGCAGTCCGGCTTGCCCACTGGGCGGCCAGCACCTCGATCATCGGTCGCATCTGCTGCAAGGCTTCTTGCAGCTTGGCGATCTCTTCCGCTAGCGGTTTGCTCAGTTGCCTCTCCCGTACCGCCTGTTCCAGCCGCTTGATCCGGCTGGCCAGCTGCTCGGCGCCGATGGTGGCGGTCAATCCCTTTAGGCTATGCAGTATCCGGCACAGCGGCTCAAGCTCTTCCCGGCTGGCATGCTCACCAAGCTGTCCGGCTAGCTGGGTTGTCTCGATCAGGTAGTTGCGCAAGGCGTTGCAATAGATGTGCTGGTGGGTGCCAAAGCGCCCCAAGGCCGTCTTGACGTCGATACCGGCCTGGTAGGCCTGCTGCAGCAGGGCAGAAGAGAACTGGCTCCCGGGTGCCGTACTCGCCGATGGCGCCGCCGCCTGGGGGGCTATGTGCTGCAGCAGTACCACGATCAGTTGGTTGACGTCGAAGGGCTTGCCCACATGGTCGTTCATGCCGACCGCAAGGCAGGCCTCACGGTCCGATGCCATGGCATTGGCGGTCATCGCAATGATGGGCAGCGTGGTAAGGCCGAGCTGATTACGTATCACACGGGTGGCCTCGTAGCCATCCATGTCTGGCATCTGGATGTCCATCAGCACGCCGTCGAAAGGTTGCGATGCTTCCTGTATCGCCTCGATCGCAGCGTGGCCACCGCTAGCCACTGCGACCTCGGCGCCTTCATTGCTGAGCAGCTCACGGGCAACCTGCTGGTTGGTCAGATTGTCCTCCACCACCAGCAGATGCAGACCGCGCAAGCGCAGCTGGTTGACCGGCCGGTGGCGTACCGGCTCCGGTTGCCGGCCCATGCTGGCACGGGCGTCGTTGACCGCGTCGATCAGCATGGAAGTGGTGATGGGCTTGACCAGAAAGCCATCGAGCAGGCTTTGCTCCTCGATCACCTTCTGCGCCAGCATCTCCCGGCCGTAGACGGTCACCATCACGATCAAGGGCGGCCTGCCGGCGGTATCGAGCTGACGTATACGCAAGCTGGTCTCCCAGCCGTCCATGCCCGGCATGCGCCAGTCTATGAAGACCACGTCAAAGGGGCGGCCCTCGGTGACGCTGGCGGTCAACAGCTGCAGCGCCTGGCTGCCGTTGGTTGCCATCTGTGCCTGCCAGCCCAGTCCGCCCACCATGCCGGCGATCACTTCGCGGGCGCTGGCATTGTCGTCGACCACCAGCACATTGAGGCCCCTGGGCAGCTCGCCGCCAGGCGGCATCACGGGTGTGTCTGCGACGCTCTCCAACGGCAGGGTGAAAAAGAACGAGCTGCCCTCGCCGGCAGTACTTTCCATCTCCAGCGTGCCGCCCATCATGCTGACCAGCCGTTGGCTGATGGCGAGGCCCAGGCCTGTGCCGCCAAAACGGCGGGTGGTGGAGGCCTCTGCCTGGCTGAAGCCTTCGAAGATATGGCTGGCTTGTTCTTCGGAGATGCCGATGCCGGTGTCGCGCACGCTGAAGTGCACCGCCAGCCTACCGTCTTCGCCAGACAGCAAGCGGATGGCGAGTATCACCTCGCCCTGCTCGGTGAACTTGATCGCGTTGCCGCCAAGGTTGATCAGCACCTGCTGCAGTCGCAGGGCATCTCCCCTGAGTTGCCTGGGTACGTTGGGGTCGACATCGAACAGGATCTCCAGGTCCTTCTTGCCCACGCTGGCCGAGAGGATTACCCCAATATTGCGCAGCACCTTGTCGAGGTCGAAGGGATGGATGTCGAGTGTCAGCTTGCCGGCCTCGATCTTGGAGAAGTCGAGGATGTCGTCGAGTATGCCCAAGAGGGTACGGGCGGCGGAGTCGGTCTTCTCGACATAGTCGGCCTGGCGGTAGGTCAGCTCGGTTTGCTGCAAGAGCTGCACCATGCCGAGTATGGCGTTCATGGGGGTGCGTATCTCGTGGCTCATATTGGCGACGAACACGCTCTTGGCTCGGCTCGCTGCCTCTGCCACGCGACGGGCTTCCTCCAGGGCGGTCTGGTGGCGACGGCGCTCCGAGACGTCGAGCACAAAGGCAATGGCGCCGCGCCGGCCCTCAACCAGGATGGGGCCGATGGCCACCTCGGCCGGGAACTGGCTGCCGTCACGGCGGCGGGCGGCAAAATCACGGTTCGGGCTCATAAAGCGCGGCCGGGCGTGTTCCTGCGCAATAAAGGCCGTGCGCTGCGCCACATGGCTGCTGCGCTCGCTTTCCGGGATCAGTGACTCAATCAGCTCGCCGTGCAACGTGCCCTGGTCGTACTGGAACATCTCGTGCGCCGACTCGTTGGCGCGCACGATGCGGCCGGCATCGTTGACGACCAGCAGCGCGCCCGGTGCCAGTGTGAACATGGCTTCGATCTCGCTGCGCCGCTGCTCGGAGAGGGCTACCTCATGCGAGAGCCGGTCATTGAGCCGGGTCAGGATGTCGGCATTGTGGCGAGTGTCGGTGATGTCTTGCACCTGTGACACGAAATGTACCGGCCGCCCCCCATCGTCTCGAACCAGCGAGACGCTCAGCAGTACCCAGACCAGATGGCCATCGCAGTGGAAGTAGCGCTTCTCCATCTGGTAGGTCTGCAACTCACCGCGCAACAGTCGTTCTACCTGGGCCAGGTCAGTCTGCAGATCGTCGGGATGGGTGAGCGCCTGGAAGTCGGTCTTCAGCAAATGCTCCTCGCTATAGCCCAGCATTTGGCAGAGTGCGGGGTTGACCGTCAGCCAGCGACCCTCCAGCGAAACCAGGGCAATACCGTGCGACGCCGTCTCGAAGGCGCCACGGAACTGGTTCTCGCTGAGCAGCATCGCCCGCTCGCGGTCCCGGCTCTGTTGGGTGATGGCACCCAGCAGCAAAGGCGGGATGATGGTCAGCAGAAATGGCACGTAGACGGATAGGCTATGCCAGCCCGAAGTGGCCTGGGTAGGCTGGAAATAGCCCACCGAAATGATGGCCGAGCAGGCGACCGTGCCAATCAAAACCGGTAGAACGGCACCGGCCGTGCCGAGTAGCGCGGCCGCCAGGGTAATGGCGATGGTGACGTAGACAAAGGGGTAGGGCAGCCAGTGCAGGGCCGCACCATCGATGACCACGGTCAGCACCGTCAGCAGCAGCGAAGGTGTACTGAGCAACGTAGCGAGAACGTCGCGGTCACGCAACAGGAGGAGCCCCAGCGGTAAAAAGCTGCAGCTGCCGATGGCGGAACCGGCGAACCAGCTGGGCCAGGCCAGGGCAAAGCTCGCTGCACCGTTGAAGGCCAACGTGGCGGCACCCAGGCAGGCGCCCAGCGCGGGCGGCAGTAGGCCACCGAAGATCAGGAGCCGCAGCATGGCACGGGGTGAGCGGTCGAAGTCCCGCCATCCCCCGACCCGCCCCAGGACCAGGCCGGCGAACAATGACTCCAGCAAGTTGGCGGGCAGAAAGGACAGCGAGGTCGCGGCCGAGTCGCCCAGCAGCAGGTTGGCTGCCAGATTGGCTGCGCCGGCAGCAAGCAGAAGACCCGGCCAGCAGCGGGCTGGCTGGCTCAGCAAACAGGCTGTCAGCCAGGCATTGGCCAGCCAGAGCGTGGCGATATTGCCTGGCTGGCGGGAGAGTTCAATACAGAACAACGCCAGCAGCAAATAGATCAGGCTGCACAACAGGTAGCCGCGCCAGCCGTCACCGAGCAGCCAGGAGGGTGCTTGCACCTGTATCTGCATGTTTCCTGCCTCCGCACTGCGCGAGTGCTGTGTGCCCGCCATCGATGGCGGGCTTTCTGGGGACGCGCCAGATTGCGTAATCCGTCGGTCCTATCCTACACACGGTAGACCATGACGGAGGTGGCGCAAACCCAAGGGATTCGGATGTTGCAGCGCAAGATTATTTTCCTTGGGTATCGGATGGCGCGTGCTATCAAACAAGGAGGGGCGTTGTGCACCGGGTAGGCGCGCGGCGGTACCAAGCTCGATAGAAACCGGCAAAGTCCCCGCCAAGGTGGGCCGGAGCCGAACAGGAGCGAGGAAAAACGTGTTTGTGAATCTTCCGGAATCACGGCGGCCGGTCATCCTGATCGTCGATGACGTGGTCGCCAACATCAAGCTCATGGGCAGCATGCTGGAAGGAACCGGCGAACTGCTCTTTGCCACCAATGGCGAGGATGCGCTGCAGGTGGCCCGCAGTGCCCGGCCGGACTTGGTGTTGCTGGATATCGAAATGCCGGGCATGGACGGTTACGAGGTCTTCCGCTCGCTGAAATCCCAGCCCGCCACGCAGGATTGCTCGGTGATCTTTGTCACCGCACATGAAGGCGATGCGCATGAATCGCAATCGCTGGCTGTGGGTGGTAGCGATTTCCTTTCCAAGCCCATCAACCGTACTGTCTGCCGGTTACGGGTGCAGAACCAACTCACTCTCAAGCGCCAGCGCGACGCATTGGCCAAGGCGCAGCAAGATCTGCGTGAACTGGTGGACCATCTGCCAGCCTTCGTCGCCTATTGGGGGGGGGATTTGACCAACCGTTTCTGCAATGACGAAGAAGGCTACTGGTTTGGTACTCCTGCCGCCAGCATGGTAGGGATGGGCCTGTCCGACGTAGTCGGCAGTGCGGTCTTCAGGCAGATAGAAGAAAGGGTACAGGCGGCGCTGCTCGGTGATGAAAGCACACTTGAACTGGTATTGCCCCTGCGGGCCGGTAGGCCGAGTTTTGCGCAGGTATCGCTGGTACCCCATGGTCGAGAAGGCGAGGAACGGGGTTTTCTGACCCTGATGACCGATATCAGCGATCGCAAGCTGGCCGAGATCGCGCTCAGCGACGAAAAGGAGCGCATGCGGGTGACGCTGAACTCCATCGGCGATGCGGTGATTGCAACCGATATCGAAGCCGTGGTTACCTTCATGAACCCGATCGCCGAGCAGATGACAGGCTGGCGTGCCCGCGACGCAGTGGGCATGCCGATCGAGCAGGTCATGCGCCTGCGTGACGCGGGTACCCAATCGGTGCTGCGCAACCCGGTGACTTTGGCGCTGAAGGAGGAGCGTATCGTTGGCCTGGCCCTCAACAGCAACCTCTTGACGCAATCCGGTCGCGAGTATGCCGTGGAGAATTCGGCCGCCCCTATCCGCAACCATCTCGGGGAAGTCAGCGGTGCGATCACGGTGTTCCGCGACGCCAGCGCATCGCGTGCGCTGGCGGTAAAGATGAGCCATCTGGCTCACCATGACCCGTTGACCGATTTGCCCAATCGCGTACTGCTGCAGGACCGTATTGCCCAGGCCTTCCAGGTGGCCGACTGGAGCCGTAGCCATGTGGCCTTGTTGCTGCTCGACCTGGACCACTTCAAGTTCATCAACGAATCCATAGGCCATGCAGCCGGAGACGATTTGCTGCAGCAGGTGGCGCTGCGCTTCAAGGGTGTGCTGCGTGCGACCGATACCCTGAGCCGCCTGGGCGGCGATGAATTCGCTGTGCTGATGCCGGATCTGGGTGTGATCGACGATGCCGGGGTGACCGCCAGCCGGCTGCTGCAGACCATGGACGAACCCTTTGACGTGGAGGGCAGCCGTTTCAACCTCGGTTTGAGCCTGGGTATCAGCGTCTATCCCGATGACAGCCGCGACCAGGAGACCCTGATGCGGCACGCGGACGTGGCCATGTACCGTGCCAAGCAGGAAGGGCGCAACCGTTACTGCTTTTTTTCGGCCGAGCTGGAGGACATGGTGCAAAGCCGCCACCTCCTCGACCAGCACTTGCGCAAGGCACTGGAAGAGCGGCGCTTTGATGTTTTCTACCAGGGCAAGGTCAGAGCTATCGATGGTGCGCTGGTGGGTATGGAGGCACTGGTGCGGATGTACAACGACGAGGGCAAACTGGTCTCACCGGCCCAGTTCATCCCGCTGGCCGAGGAGACAGGGCTGATCGTACCTCTGGGTAAGATGGTGTTGCAGGCGGCCTGCCGGCAAGCCGCCAGCTGGCATGCAGCCGGGCACACGCTGAAGACTTCGGTGAATATCGCTGCGGCCCAGTTTGCGGCCGGCAACCTGCCGGATCTGGTAGCCAATACCCTGGCTGAGAGCGGTCTGCCACCGCATCTGCTGGAGCTGGAGATCACCGAAGGCACGCTGATGCGCGACGCCGACAAGGCACGCGAAACGCTGGCGGCGCTGAAGGAACTGGGCGTCTCGATTTCAATCGATGACTTTGGTACCGGCTACTCCAGCCTGGCCTATCTCAAGCGTTTCCCGCTCGACACGCTCAAGATCGATCAATCTTTTGTACGTGACATGTTCGAGGATTCCAACGACCTCACCATCATCAAGACCATCATCGCACTGGGCCAGGCGCTGGGCATGGAGCTGGTGGCGGAAGGGGTGGAGACCCAGGAGCAGGCCCACTGCCTGCAAGAGCTCGGTTGCCGCATCCTGCAGGGCTATCTTTTCAGCCGCCCGCAGCCGGCCCAGGCCTGGCAGGAGCGCCTGGCAGGTAGCTGAAGCACAAGGCATCAACAAACCCTGGGCGTCCGTCCCGTGGGCATAACAAGAGGGAAGCGTGCTATGAGTGCAGCGGAGGAACACAAGGTCGGCCTCTTGCCGGTCATGTTGATGGTGGCAGGCAATATCATGGGGTCCGGCGTCTTCATGTTGCCTGCCAATCTGGCGGCCACCGGTGGCATTGCCATCTACGGTTGGCTGGTCACCATCACCGGCGCGGTGGCGCTGTCCCTGGTCTACGCCAAGATATCCGCCATCGACCCCAGCCCTGGTGGCTCCTACGCCTACGCCCGGCGCGCCTTCGGCCCCTTTGCCGGCTACCAGACCAATCTCATCTACTGGCTGTCGGCCTGGATAGGCAATATCGCCATGGTGGTGGTCGGGGTAGGCTACCTGGCTTACTTCTTCCCCATCCTCAAGCAGCCGCTGCCCTTGACCATTGCCTGTATTGCCACCCTGTGGCTGTTCGTCTTTCTCAACATCCTCGGTCCGCGCATGATCACCCGGGTACAGTCGGTAGCCACCGTACTGGCGCTGATACCCATACTCGGGGTGGCGTTGTTTGGCTGGTTCTGGTTCCATGGCGACACCTATCTGGCCGCCTGGAATGTCAGCGGCCTGAGCGACTTCGGTGCAGTGCAGAGCACGCTCAATGTCACGCTATGGGCCTTCATCGGGGTGGAGACCGCCTCGGTCGCTGCCGCCGTGGTTGAGAACCCCAAGCGCAACGTGCCCATCGCCACCGTCGGCGGAGTGCTGATCGCGGCGGTCTCCTATGTACTTTCCACTACCGCCATCATGGGCATGATTCCCAACGCGGAACTCAGGGTCTCCGCCTCGCCCTTTGGCGATGCAGCCCGACTGGCGCTGGGTGATGTAGGCGGTGCCATTGTCGTGTTCTGCGCCGCCGCGGGTTGCCTGGGCTCGCTGGGTGGCTGGACGCTGGTGGCAGGGCAGACGGCCAAGGCGGCGGCCGACGATGGCCTCTTCCCACCCATCTTTGCCAAGGCCGACAAGCGCGGTACGCCTGTCGCCGGCTTGATCATCGTGGGCCTGCTGATGACGGCCTTCCAACTCACCACCATCTCGCCCAATGCCAGCAAGCAGTTCGGCGTTGTCTCTTCGGTCACCGTCATCTTCACCCTGGTGCCCTATATCTACACCTGCGCCGCGCTGCTCTTGATGGGCCACGGCCACCTGGGTTCGCAGCGGCGGCTCTACCACTTCATCACGGTAGTGGCCTTTGGCTATTCGCTATGGGCCATCGTCGGCTCTGACCCGGTCCAGGTCATGTGGTCCTTTGCCATGGTGCTGGCCACGGCCGTGCTCTACGCCATCAATTACAACCGTACCCACCAGGCCGCCTTTCCGCTGCCGGCGGCGAACAAGTAGGAGAGCCCGGCCATGCTGGAGCGCAGCAACAAATCCCTGAAGCGCAAGGTGCTGATCGTCGACGACGATGTCGCGACCGGTTCCACCACCGACTGCCGGGCGATCCGCGACCTTCTGGTCGAGCTCAATGAGCGCGGCTACGACGTGATCCAGGCGGCCACCTTCGACGATGGCTATGCCGCCGTGGTGTCGGATGCTGCCATCCACTGCATCTTTCTGGATTGGACGCTGGGTGACAACAACCGTGCCTCGCATGAGCAGGCCATGGGCCTCTTGCGCGAGATACGCCGGCGCAATGCCCGCGTGCCGGTCTTTCTGATGGCCGAGCATGCCGCCCAACACTCACTCACGGTCGAGGCCATGGAGCTGGCCAACGAGTTTGTCTGGATGCAGGAGGATACCGCCTCCTTTGTCGGTGGTCGGGCCGAGGTGGCCATGCGGCGTTACCTCGACGAACTGATGCCACCCTTCACCAAGGCCATGATCGACTATGCCCGCAATACCCGCGAATACTCCTGGGCGGCGCCGGGGCACCAGGGGGGCATCGCCTTCACCAAGACCGCCGTGGGGCGGGAGTTCTTCGATTTCTTCGGTGAGAACCTGTTCCGGGTGGACTCGGGTATCGAGCGGGCCTCGCTCGGCTCCCTGTTGGACCATAGCGGTCCCATCGGCGAGGCGGAGCGTTATGCCGCCCAGGTTTTCGGCGCCCATCGCAGCTACTCGGTGCTCAATGGCACTTCAGGTTCCAACCGCACCGTCATGGCGGCTGCCGTGGGCGACGGCGAGTTCGCCCTCTGTGACCGCAACTGCCACAAATCCATCGAGCAGGGCCTGGTGATGACCGGTGGGGTGCCGGTGTTCTTCATCCCCACGCGCAACCGCTACGGCATCATCGGTCCCATTCCGCCTGTGCAGTTCGATGCCGCCACCATCCGCGACAAGATTGCCAGTCACCCCTTGCGTGCCCACGCCATCAGCGACAAGCCGGTCTATGCCGTGGTGACCAACTGTACCTACGATGGCATGTGCATCGACGCGGAGCGGGCGCAGAACCTGCTGGATGCCAGCGTGGATCTGATCCACTTCGACGAGGCCTGGTACGGTTACGCCCGCTTCAACACCATGTACGAGAAGCGCTACGCCATGCGCGGCGACCCGGCCGACCATCCTGCGGGTGGCCCAACGGTGTTCTCCACCCAGTCCACCCACAAGCTCTTGGCAGCCTTGTCGCAGGCTTCCTATATCCATGTGCGGGATGGTCGTGATGCCATCGAGCACAGCCGCTTCAATGAGTGCTACATGCTGCAGGCTTCCACCTCGCCGCTGTATGCCATCATCGCCTCCAACGAGGTCGGTGCGGCGATGATGGACGGCCCGCGCGGCGAGACACTGACGCAGGAGGTGATCGCCGAGGCGGTGGACTTCCGCCAGGCGCTGGCGCGCGCCCATCGCGACTTTGCCAGCCGGGGAGAGTGGTTCTTCTCGCCCTGGAATGCCCCCGAGGTGCTCGACCCGGCCAGCGGCAGCCGGGTTGCCTTTGCCGATGCACCGCGTGAACTATTGGCGACCGACCCGGACTGCTGGGTACTCAAGCCCGGTGAGGCCTGGCACGGCTTTGGCGATATCGAACCTGGGTGGTGCCTGCTCGATCCGATCAAGGCTGGCATCGTCTGCCCCGGCATGGGCGAAGATGGTCAGTTACAGGAAACCGGTGTGCCGGCTGCCGTGTTGTCGGCCTTCTTGTACCGGCATGGCGTTATCCCCTCGCGCACCACCGACTTCATGGTGCTCTGCCTCTTCTCCATGGGCATCACCAAGGGTAAATGGGCCACCCTGATCAATGTGCTGCTGGAGTTCAAGCGCCAGTATGACCGCAATGCGCCGCTGACCCAGGCACTGCCCGATCTGGTGGCGGCCGCGCCTGTCCAATACGGCAAGCTGGGCCTGCGTGATCTGGCGGAACAGATGTTCGCCACCATGAAGGCCAACCATATGGATCGTTGGCAGGCCGAGGCTTTTGGGGAGTTGCCCGAGCCCAAGACGCTGCCGCGCACCGCCTTCCAGAAATTGATGGCGGGTGAGGCCGAGCTGCTGCCGCTGGATCGGCTGGCCGGCCGGATCTCGGCGGTTGGCGTGATTCCTTATCCTCCCGGTATTCCCATCGTCATGCCTGGCGAGAGCTTTGGCAGCCAAAGCGAGCCCTGGCTTAGTTATATGCGCGCCATGCAGGAGTGGGGGCAGCGCTTCCCGGGTTTCGAGAAGGAAGTCGAAGGCTCGGTACTCAAGGATGGTGTCTATCATGTCTGGTGCCTGAAGTAGCTGCTGCCGCTACTGGCTTTGCGCACCACCTTGCGCCAGACCGCAGTCTCACGACCCTTAATGGAAGGAAGCAGCATGAAGTTGGCCTGTACCCTGCTGGCCGCTGCACTGTTTACCACCCCGGTCTTTGCCTTGGCTGCCGAAAGCAATGCCTGGCTGGTCGGCACCTGGAAGATGTTCGAGGACAAGGGCAGCAGCAAGGTGGAGGAGGACTATATGGACTTCCAGGCCGACGGCACGGTCAATCTGCGCGACGGCAAGGCCGTCTATGTGCGTTGCACCTATGTGCCGGATGCCAAGGCGGTGGTGCTGACCTGCCCGGTGCGTGGCAAGGACAAGCTACTGTCCATGAAGGTCTCCAAGGACCGCAAGGTCCTCGATAACCAAATTGGTGGCCTTTACCGCAAGGCCACTTGAGTCCTAGGGGGCTGTCACCCCAAGGCCCATGGCTGCGGCAATCAATGCCATGTCCTCGGCCGTGATCTGCACGAGCCCAAAGCGCAGTGCGTAGCCCCAGTTGTGCTGCCCGCGCGAGAACGAGAGCTGATCCAGCAGCGGCAGGATGCTCGCGGTCTCGCCTGGCTGCCAGGCGATATCCCGCCTGTATGGGCAGAAGTCTTCCGTCATCGGGTAAGGGTAGGGCTCACTCGCCTCGACAGTGCCGATGGCGGTAAAGGCCTGTAGCCTGTCCTTGCCGCCGAAGTGACCGGTCGGCGAGTAGTACACCACCTGGTCACCCGGCTGCAGGCGGCGTAGCGGCCCCACCTTGCCGTGGCACACCTGCATAAAGCCGCCCGCCTTGCCACGCGCTACATGCTCGGCAGAGGCAACGGCGATCCAGTAGCGCGTGTCCATGGCGGTCTCCTTAGATAGACAGGGCAAAGACGCGCAGCCGGTGCTGGTCCGGGTCCAGCGCGACGAAGGTGTAGCCAAAGTCCATCTCGGTCGGTGCCTGCAGTATGGTCAGGCCCAGTGCCTGCCAGTGTGCATGGAGGCGCGCCACTTCATCCCGGCTCTCGACGTGAAAACCGATCTCGCCGCCGCCACCGGCCGTGGTGGGCGTAGGCAGGGCGGTGTGGCGGGACCAGAGCCCAAGCTTGAGGCCATTGGGCTGCACAAAGAGGGCAAAGGTGGGTGCGGTTTCGACCGGCTGAAGATCGAGCAGGCGCGTATAGAAGGCGGCGCTCTCGGTCGTGTTGTCAACGTACAGCAGAACGTAGTTGGCTTGGGTCATGGCAGCAGCTCCTTTAGGTTGATCCGGTATCGGATGAAACGGATCGTATTTGGTGCTGCTGACAATTTCTGTCAGTAGTGTTTTATCGCAAGGGGTCGCGCACCCCTTCCTGCTCTCGCCAGAGTTTGAGCAGGCCATGTCGGCGCTGGGGGTAGCGCTCGTCCAATGCGGTGAGCGCCATGATGCGGTCGGTACGGAAGTGGCGTAGCGCCTCGCGCGTCTCGCACCAGGCGATCAGGATGCGCACCTTGTCGAAGAAGCCCAGCGCAACGGGCCAGATGGTGCGCTTGCTGTCCCTGCCCGAGAGATCCTGGTAGTGGATGTGCAGCTTGTGCTCGCTGCGTATTGCTTGCCTGATGGTGCCGAGCTCCCGGTCGCCGGCCGCTTCGGCCTCGCCCGGGCCTACCAGCAGGGCCGTACTGTCTATTTCCTGCCGCAGCTCCGGCGGCAGTACCGCGGCGATCTTGGCCAGCGCATTGCGTGCCGCCAGGGCCAGCCTGTCGTCGGTACGTCGGGCTACCCAGCGGGAACCGAGCACCAGTGCCTCTATCTCTTCCTCTGAGAACATCATGGGCGGCAGTAGAAACCCCGGCCGTAGCACATAGCCCACGCCGGGCTCGCCGTCTATGCGGGCACCCTGCGCCTGCAGGGAGGCGATATCGCGGTAAAGGGTACGCAGGCTCACGCCCAACTCGCTCGCGAGCGAAGCGCCGCTGACAGGGTAGCGGTGGCGGCGTAGGCATTGCATCAGGGCCAGCAGGCGTTCGGCGCGGGACATGGCCAGACTCCAAAGGATGGAATCCGTATGCTGCCAGAAGATGGCAGCATACGGTTGGCTGGCCCGGCGCAAGCCCTGGCGTCGCTTACTGGCTCTTGAGGGCGGAGACGGTCCAGAGCCCCAGCCCGGTCATGATCAGGGAACCGACCACGTGTACCGAGATGGCGGCCAAAGCTGGCAGGATGCGTTGCTGCTGGATCAGGGTGACTACTTCGGCCGAGAAGGTCGAGAAGGTGGTGAGCCCGCCCAGAAAGCCGGTGACCACAAACAGCCGCCATTCCGGCGCAAGGCCCGCGTGGCTGCCGAAGTAGCCCAGCGAGATGCCGATCAGGTAGCCGCCTATCATATTGGCCAGCCAGGTCCCTGGCGGAATGGCCGGGTAGAGCGCATTGAAGTTGATGCTCAATACCCAGCGCAGAACAGCCCCAAGGGCGGCACCGATGCTGATGGCGAGGATGGAGCGCATCATGGCTGCTGCTCCGTTTCCAGTTGACGTGAGGAAGACGTTAGCGGCATCACGGTGGTGGGCAGTGAGATGGAAGGTAGGGTAGGGTAAGGTAGCGGGCTCATGCGATCCGGTCCAAATGCAAAAAGTCGGTTGCAGATGACCAGGACAGGCAGGAATCGGGCGTGCGCCTACACCCTTCCAGACTGACCTGGAAAATGTGTAGGCATCATCAGCGCCAAGGGGTACCCAAGGGGCGGTTCAAGGAGGCATGCCATCTCCTGCTCGGCATTCTCCCACAGCGGGTACAAAAATGCAGCGCATGGCCAAGCGGTGGCGCGGCCTGTTGCAGCTGCCACAGCAAGCACCCGGTCTGGGCCGGGTATCGGGCTGGATCTGATCAGCGCGGCACAGGTGTGATCTTGGCGATCACCTGTTCGGCGGCATCCTCCGCCGCTTTCTCACTGCCGAAGGTGCCGGCCAATACCTGGCTCAGGGTGTCGGTTCGACCATCCACCTGCCGCTGATGCAAGACAACGGCCTGAAAGACACCGTCGCGCAGAGGCAGGCTCTGAGCCTGATAGCGGATCTCGATCATGCTGGTACGCTCCGAAGCGGGCGCCGGGAAGGCGCCGTGGATAAGTCTTGTGGCAAGTCGTAGTGACCGGAGGGGAACCGGCCGACAGGCAACAAGATGATCTTAGGAGATGACGGCAATGTGACAAGTTCCGATATTGTCCGTCCGATTGTCGCCTTGGTGGGAGGAAGTGGTCAGAGGGCGACGAAGCTGGGTTTGGGGGATATGACCGTTCGTCGGTGACTCGGCGGTACCCTGGCGAGGTGAAAAGCGGGTTTCAAGCGCCGAGCTGAGAGCCCTTGTGCCCTGGCCAGGGAACGCCCTTGATGATCAAGTGTGGGTGCTGTCCTGCGCGCTGCTCGCCACCGTGCTGGTGCGCGATATCGACCTGGCCATCGGCAGCTATCGACGGCAGTGCGAGCACGATCGATGCTGTCGCAGGCCCGGTGGCCAACCTGGCCGAGCGCTCGCAGCGGACCTCGGCCAGCCTGACGGAGCTTCCCTCGCGGTCGTTACAGCATCCGTTGCAGGGTGTTGTCACGCTGCACGCGGTGGTGCCACAGCGCCGCCACAGCGTGCAGGGCCACCAGTACCAGCAGTGTTACGCCCACATTTTCATGGATTTCCTTGAGCGCATGATAGGTAGCCGGGTTGGGGTCGATCAGGGTGGGCAAGGTCCAGCCCAGGTAGTGCACCTCACGGCCATTGGCTTGCATGAACAACACACCTAGCAGCGGCAGGGCCAGCATGCCCGCATAGAGCGCCAGGTGGGCTGCGTGGGCAAAGGCGGTTTGCCAGCGTGGAGCTGGTGGCTCGATAGCAGGCAGCGGATGGCGCAGCCGGACCAACCACCGTGGCAGCAACAGCCAGCCCACGGTCAGTCCGGCAAAGATATGCGTGGCGGAGAGCAGGCTGCGTATCGGCGTGCCTTTGTCGAACCAGCCTTTGCTGTAGATACAGACTAGGGCAAGGATGACCAGCCCCGCCATCAACCAATGCAGTGCACGCAAGGGTAGGGCGGCTCGGATATGGGGTGGAGTTGTGGACATGGTGGGCCTCTGCCTCGGCGCTGGGCCGGAATGGAACAAGGCGGTGAGTATGGTCCCGGATCGATTAATCAGACATTAATCGAGATCATTAAAATAAGCATAAGCTACTGTAAATAAGAGGAATTTTCTTTCTCCCTTCCGGCGATTCATCGTGCAATCCGGTCGTTGGTCACCGCTACCGGCAATTGGTCGCAAAGCGCTGCCATTGCTGTTAGGGCTTGCGCATGATGGCCTCACTGCCATTCAGGCAGTACCACCGTGAGGAAGAAGAGACCATGAAAACCAGCATCAACGAATTGTTCGAGAGTGTCCTGCTGTTCAGCCTGGCTGGCTTCTTTGCTGCCGCCCTGGTGCTGGAGGCCCTGCCGGCCGAGCCTGCCTCCGCCAACGCCCCGCAAGGTCAGTTGGCCCAAGCCGCGGGGGTGGGTCAACATGCCTGATAACTGCATCGCAGTCCGCAAGAAACACGGCGCCTGAGGGCGCCGTGTTTCGTTATGGGTGCTCGCTGTGCAGAAACACTTGACCTTGCCACGGTGGCAAGCTTGAAAGTGGTCCTGCAGCCAATAGGGTTGCTTCTGTGCAAGGAGCACGTCATGCAGGTCTATCAGGTCAAGGGTATGGGTTGTGGCAGTTGCGTCGGCAAGATTACCCGCGCGCTGGCGGCGCTGGACGATACGGCCACGGTGACGGTCGATCTCGCGGCAGGGCTGGTAAGCGTGGTGTCCACGGTGCCCCCTTCGGAAATCCAGGCCAGCATTGCGGCGCTGGGCTTTGAGGTGGTGCAGGCTTGAATCTCGACGCACTAGCTACAATCTCTTGACCTTCCCATCATGGGAAGGATCACACTGCCAGCCATTACCACCGGAAGGTCCGCACCATGGTCGATACCCCCGCTACTGCCCCTAACCGCCTCTCCATCGGCGTGGAGGGCATGACCTGCGCCAGCTGTGTTGCGCGGGTGGAGAAGGTGTTGCGTCGCCTCCCCGGTGTGGTTGAGGCCTCGGTCAATCTGGCCACTGAATCCGCCACCATCAGCTCGGCAGGGAAGGTGGACCTGATCCAGGTCCAGGCTGCGATTGAGAAGGCCGGTTATAGCGTGCCCGAAGAAGACGTCAGCCTTGATATCGAAGGTATGACCTGTGCCAGTTGTGTGGCGCGGGTGGAGAAAGTGCTCGGCCGCGTACCTGGGGTGGCACAGGTGTCGGTCAACCTGGCTACCGAGCGCGCCAACCTGCGGGTGCTGCGTGGTACGCCCCTGGCTGCCTTGATCGAGGCGGTGGGCAAGGCTGGCTATGCCGCCCACCTGCCGATAGTGGCGACCACCATGGCGCCACAACCCCGACTGCCGGCATGGTGGCCGGTAGCGGTCGCCGCCATCCTGTCTCTACCTTTGTTACTGCCCATGGTACTGGCGGTCTTTGGCGTGGATTGGATGCTGCCCGGCTGGTGGCAGTTGGCACTGGCAACGCCGGTGCAGTTCTGGCTGGGGGCTCGCTTTTATCGCTCCGGCTGGAAGGCCCTGCTGGCACTCAGCGGCAATATGGATCTCCTGGTGGCCGTTGGTACCAGTGCCGGCTATGGCTTGAGCCTCTACCAACTGCTGGCCCATGCGGGTCATGGCGGCATGCCGCATCTTTATTTTGAAGCTTCGGCCGTGGTGATCACCCTGGTCCTGCTGGGCAAGTGGCTGGAGGGACGCGCCAAGCGCCAGACCACCGAGGCGATCCGCGCGCTGCAGGACCTGCGCCCGGCCATGGCACGTGTTCGGCGCCAGGATGGCGATCACGACCTGCCGGTGGACGAAGTCAAACTGGGCGACCTGGTCGTGATCCGTCCCGGCGAGCGTGTGCCGGTGGATGGCGAGGTTGTGGAAGGCCGCAGTCATTTGGATGAGTCGCTGCTCACCGGCGAGAGCCTGCCGCTGCCCAAGGCGGTGGGCGACAAGGTGACCGGTGGCGCGATCAATGCCGAAGGCCTGCTCCTGGTACGTACGACGGCGATCGGTGCCGAGACCACCCTGGCGCGCATCATCCGCCTGGTGGAAAACGCCCAGGCGGCCAAGGCACCTATCCAGCGCCTGGTGGACGAGGTCAGCGCGGTCTTTGTCCCAGTGGTGCTGCTGTTGGCCTTGTTTACCCTGGTGGGCTGGTGGCTGGTCAGCGGCAATGCCGAGCTGGCCATCCTCAACGCCGTCGCCGTGCTGGTGATCGCCTGCCCCTGCGCCTTGGGTCTCGCTACCCCGACCGCCATCATGGCCGGTACCGGTGTGGCAGCCCGGCACGGCATCCTGATCAAGGATGCCGAGGCTTTGGAAGTGGCTCACAAGCTCACTGCAGTGGTTTTCGACAAGACCGGCACCCTGACCGTGGGTAGGCCCATCCTGGCTGCGCTGCTGGCGGCGGATGGCGACGACGCGGCCGTCTTGAGCATTGCTGCCAGTCTGCAAGCCGGCAGCGAGCACCCCCTGGGGCGTGCCGTACTCGCCGCTGCTCGGCAACGCGGTGTGCAGCCGGCGCCTGCCCAAGCGGTGCGGGCCCTGCCAGGCCGTGGTCTGAGCGGCGAGGTGGACGGCCGGGTCTATCTGTTGGGCAATGCCCGCCTGATGACCGAGCAGGGCCTGGTACTTGGTAACCTTGTAAGCCAGGCCGATGCGCTGGAGGCCGATGGACGTACCGTCTCCTGGCTGGCCAGCCAAGCAGAGCGCCGCGTGCTTGGCTTGTTGGCCTTTGGCGATGAGATCAAGCCAGGTGCTGCTGCCGCCATCAGCCAACTCAAGTCGCTAGGCATACGTACCGCCATGATTACCGGCGACAACCCCGGTGCTGCCCAAAGCGTGGCCTCGGCACTCGGTATTGACCAGTTTCAGGCCAACGTCCTGCCATCGGATAAGGCGGCCCGGGTAGCCGAGCTGCAGGCCGATGGCCATGTGACCGCCATGGTGGGCGATGGCATCAACGATGCTCCGGCCCTGGCTGCGGCCGACGTGGGTATCGCCATGAGTACCGGTACCGATGTGGCCATGCACGCCGCCGGCATCACCCTGATGCGTGGCGATCCAGCCCTGGTGGCCGACGCCATCGCCATCTCGCGGCGCACCTATCGCAAGATCCGCCAGAACCTGTTCTGGGCCTTTGTCTACAACGTGGTAGGTATCCCGCTGGCGGCGCTGGGCCTGCTCAACCCGGTGATCGCCGGCGCGGCCATGGCCTTCTCCAGCGTGAGCGTAGTGTCCAACGCCTTGCTGTTACGCCGCTGGCGGCCGGCTGGTGAACAAGGAGGCACGCATGAATATCGGTGAATTGGCCCGTGCCAGCGGTGTCTCGGCCAAGATGGTCCGGCACTATGAGTCCATCGGTCTCTTGGCGCCCAGTCAGCGCAGCCAGGCCGGCTACCGGCAGTACCAGGCTCGTGATGTGCATATCCTGCGCTTTATTCGCCGTGCCCGTGATCTGGGCTTTTCGCTGGAGCAGATACGGCTGCTGCTCTCGCTGTGGGAAGACAAGCATCGTGCGAGCGCCGATGTCAAAGCGCTGGCCGAGCAGCACGTGACAGAGCTTGATGAACGTATCCGTGCGCTGACCGAGATGCGTAATACCCTGATGAGTCTGGCCGATCACTGCTGCGGGGATGCCCGGCCGGACTGTCCCATCCTCGACAAGTTGGCTGACGGCTGAACCTGTCATCGCATTTCATCGGCACGCAGCGCATTTCATCCCGTCACTTTGTCATACCGTCTCAAGCGGACTTTCTTGTGCGCCAGACTAAGCCATGATGACCTCACTGCAAGCGACAACGGTGTCGCAAACAACGGAAAACAGAGAGGAAATACATCATGACCCGCATCAACGAACTCTTCGAAGCGACCCTGGTTGTTGGTCTGGCCGCCTTTTTCGCCGTCGCTCTGATCGGCGAGACCCAGCCCAAGACCCAGGCCACCCAAAGCGTGGCGCAACTGGCCCAAGCCGATGGTGCCCGCCATGGCTAAATCGAGCGATAGGACAGCAGAAAGCGACACGGCGCCCCAGGGCGCCGTGTTTGCTTTGGGGCTCAGCGATCAGCGGCCGTGCAGAAATAGAATCTCGCGGGTCAAGGACATCACGTCGGCACGCAGGCGCTGGTAGGCCTGTTCGTTCCGACCCACATGTACGCCGCGCTTGGAGCAGCTGTTGAAGAAGGCATCCAGCTTGGCAGGGGCCAGTACCTCACCGGTACGCTCGGCCGTGATCTGCCAGTTTTCAATATCCCAGCGCACGATGCCGCAGGGCGAGGCGGTAGTGGCTTGGGGTAGATATTGCAGCGGGTAGGTGGCATCCCAGGAATGCGGCGCATTGGCATAACGGATCGTACGGATGTTTGCACCAGCACCGGCGTAACGCATGGCCAGCTGTTCGCAGGCTGCGGCCGTGGTGTAGTCATCCGCTTCACCGACCAGATTGATGATCGATGCTTTGCTCACCTGCGGCGACCAGTACACCTGGCTGCAACCGGAATACACGGGGATATGCAGGGCAAAGTGCAGATCGCTCTTGATAACCGCCTTGCGTAGCGGCTCGATCGCGGTGCGGAAAGCCACCGCGCCACCACGCGAGAAGCCCATGATGCCGATCCGGCTCGGGTCTATGGCCGGGTGGCCTGCCAGCAAGGGTAGGGCGAGCAGTCCATCCATCAGGGTTGCGGCGGGCGGAACCAGGCTTTGATCGTCCACCGTCTTGATTACGCCGCGCGGCTCGAAGCTGCTGACCACAAAGGTGGCTATGCCCATGCCATTGAAGGTCGCTACCCACTGATCCATGCTGGCCTCGATGCCACCGCTGCCGTGCATCAGCACCATGGCGGGTGCCGGCTGGCTGGTATTGGCCGGCAGGCTCAGGAAACCCCATACCGGCTGTGGTGCCCAGTTCTCCCGGTGCTCACGGGCCAGATCGAACATGGTCTTGGGGGTGTAGCTCGCATAGTCGATGCGCCCTTGGGCGGTGGCAGTGAGCGTCTGTGCTTCTACGGTCTGTACGGCGAATAGGCCGGCGGTCAGTAGCAGGCCGCGCAGCGCTGCGCAAAGCGGCTGCGTATAGCGTTTCAGGTTCATGGTCTTCCTCGGTAGGTTCAGTTTCTTGTTATGTATGGTCGGAATGCCCAGGCTAGCCACCGAGCGTGTTCAGACTAGATACCGATCTCGGCAAGGGCAAACCGGTAACACAAGATTCATCGATCCCAGCTGCATTTCATCCCGCAGTTTCTGCATATCGTCTCAAGTGGCGTTCATTGCGCCGCAGGCCGATGCATGATGACCTCACTGCAAGCGACAACGGTGTCGCAAAAACTGAAATCAGAGAGGAAATATCATGACCCGCATCAACGAACTGTTCGAAGCCACCCTGGTTGTCGGCCTGGCTGCCTTCTTCGCCGTGGCACTGATCGGTGAGACCCAGCCCAAGGCCCAGACTGCCCAAACCGTGGCCCAACTGACCCAAGTCGACGGTGCCCGCCATGGCTAAATCAACCAGCGGTACCACGGAAAGCAAACACGGCGCCCGAGGGCGCCGTGTTTGCTTTGGTGGGTTCCAGTTCGAGCCTTATTCAGCCGGACAGGTCTCGCTCTCATCGCGCGCCTGATCTGCACCGGGCGCATCGGGTGCCGGATAGGCTTGGCGAAAGCTGAAGGCATGGGGTGTGGCGCCGTGCTGGCGCAGGTGCTCCAGCCGTTCCCTGGCTTCCGCCGCTGTAGGGATATGGCCCGCCGGTACCCACCACAGCACCATATAGGCGTCTTCCATGCGGTCGAACCATTCGCGCCGGCGGCGCAATATCTCTACATGGGCAGACTTGAAGGCGTAGTCGCTCAGTGCCGCTACGTCGGTCCATACCGACATATTGACGATGATGTCGTCCTCGAAGGGGCGCAGGGCGGTGGCGTCGCCACTGTCATCCTTGAGCCGCCAGACAAAGCCGGGCGAGTTCTCTGCCAGGGCATTGATGCGGTCCAAGTTGGCTACGAAGTCCGCCATGAAGGGCGAATCCATGGGCGCCTTCAGGCGGGCGATATTGAGCTGGGCAAGATGGTATAGGGACATCGGCACTCCTCGAATCTAGCGCTGCAGAACGGGGTTCGTTTCCTGCCCATGATCGATGGGGGGCGCAGCCTACGTCACCGGGGCGCAAGGGTAGGGCGCTGGGTAATGGGAGGCCGTAACGTCCTGTATATAAGGCTGTCCGGCCGCACTGCAAGCCCCTGCCGTCGTGTATTTCATCGCCGCCCTACGCATTTCATCCCGCCACTTTGTCGTATCGTCTCAAGTCGCGTTCATTGCCACGCGGGCTAACGCATGATGACCTCAAGCAAGCGACAACGGTGTCGCAAAAACTGAAATCAGAGAGGAAACATCATGACCCGCATCAACGAACTCTTCGAAGCTACCCTGGTTGTTGGCCTGGCCGCCTTCTTCGCCGTCGCCCTGATCGGTGAGACCCAACCGAAGACGCAGACCACGCAAACGATGGCCCAACTGACCCAGGCCGATGGTGCCCGCCATGGCTAAATCGAGAAGCGGTATGGAAGAAAGCGACACGGCGCCCCAGGGCGCCGTGCTTGTTTGTGGACATTGCCGTGCGGTTCAGCCAGCGTTTTGCCTCTGCCTGCCAAGATGCGCACTACCCGATGCCACCATGGAAAGATCATGCCCGCCAGATCGGTTCTGATGCCTGCCCGCGCTGTGGCGGTCTGCCTGCTCGCCGCTGCGCTTCTGCCTGCCCAGGCCTCCAGCCCGGATGCCTGGAATGCCCATGATCGCGAAGTGGTGGAGCGCTGCCTGCACGAGAGCGGCCTCAGGCAGGCCCGCGCACTCAGCGCGCCGGCGGAGTTCGATGACAGGGTGGGCTATGCCGCCTTGCTGATCGCCGGCTACCTCCCTCAAGCGCACCTGAAGGCGCAACGGGTACAGATGCTGTGCCTCTTTGACAAGCTCAGCCATGAGGTCTACCTCTCGGAGCTGCTTCCGCAGCCCAATAGGCGGCCCTAATGTACCGCCAGCCGGGAGGAGGCCAGACTCTCGGTCAAGAAGCCCAGTAGCGGCTGGGTCAGATGCGGGCGGGCTCGGTCCTCGCCCAGCAGCACGATCTCGGTGGTAGGCAAGGTGGGCCAGCCATCGTGCGGGTCGAGCACCTTGAGGCCATCCTGCACAAACGATCGACCCAACAGGGTGACGCCCAGCCCACCCGCTACCGCCGCCTGCACCCCCATCAGGCTGCTGGCGGTGCAGGCCACATGGCTCTCGCGGCGCACGCGCGATAGCGCCTCCAGGGCGATGCCACGATAGGTACAGGGTGCCGGTAGCAGCACCAGTGGTACCGGGTCCACCGGGTCGAGATCCAGGCCTTCGGCGGCAATCCAGACCAGCGGCTCCTGCCAGATCACCCGCCCACGCTGCTGCTCGCCGTCACGCTTGGCAATGGCGAGGTCCAGGAGATCGTCATCGAGCTTGTGCATCAGGTCGCAGCTCATGCCCGTGGTCAGTTCCAGCCGGATATGCGGGTAGTTGCGTGCAAAGCGGGCCAAGAGGCGCGGCAGCTGGTGCGGGATGAAGTCCTCCGCCACCCCCAGCCGCAAGGTGCCGGCCGCGGGTGGATCGGCAAACTGGCGCAGGGTCTCGTCGTTGAAGGCCAGCATACGCCGGGCAGCGACCAGCAAGCGCTCGCCATCGGCAGTCAGGTTCAGGCTGCGGCCAGCCCGATCCAACAGGCGGCAACCGACTATATCCTCCAGCCGCAACATCTTCTGGCTGACGGCCGATTGCGTACGGCCGATCATGGCGGCACCGGCGGTCATGCTGCCGCTTTCGGCCACAGCCACAAAAGCGCGGAGCAGATCGAGTTCCAGGTCGGGCAGAGGCATGATGTAATCCAGTAATATTTTTGCTGACTGTTATTAAAACTATTCGTTTTTCTTTTGAATGGCAAGGCCGTATCGTGCAGGTCAAGGTTGCGGCAGCGTGCTGCAAACACATAGGAGAACACCATGAAAGCTGTCGGCTACTACACCCCGCAAGCCATCGAAGCCGCCGAATCCCTGCTGGATATCGAACTGCCCGAACCAGTCCCTGGCCCGCACGACCTCCTGGTCAAGGTCGAGGCCATCTCGATCAACCCGGTGGACTACAAGATCCGCGGTGGTATGACCCCGCCGGCCGGTCAGGCCAAGGTCCTAGGCTGGGATGCCGCCGGTGTGGTCAAGGCGGTCGGTTCGGCCGTCACCAGCTACAAGGTGGGCGATGCGGTCTACTACGCCGGTGCGCTGGACCGCCCCGGTGCCAATAGCGAATTGCATGTGGTGGACGAGCGGCTGGTTGGGCGTAAGCCGCAGAGCCTGAGCTTTGCCGAGGCCGCGGCGCTGCCGCTGACCGCAATCACCGCCTGGGAGCTCTTGTTCGAGCGGCTGGGCGTGACCTACGGCGACAAGCAGCAGACTGGCAGCCTCTTGGTGATCAACGGTGCCGGCGGTGTGGGTTCCATCCTGATCCAGCTGGCTCGCCGCCTGACCGGCCTGACCGTGATCGCCACCGCCTCGCGGCCCGAGAGCATCGAATGGGTTAAGACCATGGGCGCCCACCACGTGATCGACCATCGCCAATCCATGCCGGAACAACTGCGTGCGCTGGGCATCCCGCAGGTCGAGTACGTGGCCGGCCTGACCGCCACTGACCAGCACCTGCCAGCCATCATCGAACTGATCGCCCCGCAAGGCCATCTGGCGCTGATCGACGATCCCAAGCAGCTTGATATCGTGCCCTTCAAGCGCAAGAGCGTGACCGTGGCCTGGGAACTGATGTTCACCCGTTCGCTCTACCAGACGGCCGACCAGATCGCCCAGCAACGCCTGCTCAATGCGGTGTCGGAGCTGGTCGATGTCGGCGTGCTGCGTACCACCCTGACCGCGCAGGATGGCCCGATCAACGCCGCCAACCTCAAGCGCCTGCATGCCCTGGCCGAGAGCGGCAAGGCCGTTGGCAAGCACGTACTCGCGGGCTTCTAGATAGACTGTCTGGCGGGCTTGCCCGCCAGGCCAACCGTAAAAACAAGGGAACACCATGAGCCAGAAAGAAGTGCGATTGACCGCTGTACTGCGAGCCCAGCCCGGCAAGGAAGCTGAGCTGGAAGCCACGCTGCGCAAGCTGGCGACCGAGGTCCGGGGGGAGCCGGGCTGCGTGCAGTACACCCTGCATGCCAACCCTGCCGAGCCTGGGGAATTTGTGTTCTACGAAATCTGGGCTGATCAGGCTGCGCTGGATCAGCACGCCCAGGCACCGGCCCTGCAGGCTGTACGGGGGCCATTCGAATTGCTGCTGCGGGAGCCGCCGCTGCTCACCTTCCTGCAGGTCCTGTCCTGACTGGCAGCGGCCTGCCACCGGGGGGGCGGAGGTGCTATGGTGTAAGCACCCGACCGACGGAATACGCCATGAAGCTGCCGTGCCGCCTTGCCCTGCTAGCGCTTACCTGTCTGGCTGGCGTTGTATCTGCCCAGGAGCTCCGGCTGGTCACGGCGCCGCTGCCGCCTTTTACGCTCGATAGTCCCGGTCCCAAGGGCGCTATGGTGGACGTGGTGCAGGCCATCTGTACCAAGGCCGGACTACGCTGCCGGCTTGAGGTCATGCCATGGCGGCGTGCCTGGAGCATGATAGACGCGGGGAGCGCTGACGGTATCTTTTCCATCCTCAACCTGCCCGAGCGCGAAGCCAGGTTGCAGATGAGCGACGATATCGTCGAAAGCCACTACGCCCTGTTCGGCCCCACGGGCATACCGTTCAACTACAGCGGTCCGTCCAGCCTCGCTGGCTACACCATCGGTGCCTACGCGCCGTCCGGTGCCTACGACATTCTCAAGGCCTGGCTGCAGGATATCCCCGAGGTCAGACTGGTACCCGAGCTCGATAACCTGACTGTGCTAAAGAAGCTCAACGACGGTGGCCGCTATGGCAGCAAGGGCCTGGGCTTCGCCAATCTCGATGTCGGCCAGTACTACATCGTCCATAACAAGCTGAACAATATCGCCCCGGTATTCGAAGTAAAGACCATACGTTACTGCGTGGGCCTTTCGCGCAAGACGGTCAGCCCTGAGCTGGCGGCAAGCTTCAATAGCGTATTGCGCGACTTGCAGAAGAGCGGCCAGCTGGCGCGCCTACTGGCGCCTTACTCGCTCAAGCCCGCTGCGGCCAGGGCCGGATCCTAGCCGCGCTGGCCGCGGCGATGCGGGACCGATATGGACTGGTCGGCACTTTGGCATCTTGTTCTGCACACCGATCAGGGTCTGGCGGGTGCCATCGCCCAGTACGGTACGCTGGTCTACTTGCTGCTGTTTGCCGTTGTCTATGCCGAGATCGGTTTACCGCCCTTGTTCTTTCTGCCGGGGGATCCGCTGCTCTTCATTTGTGGTGCCTTCTGTGCCAGTCATGCCATCGAGCTGTGGGTGACCTTGCCCCTGCTGTGGCTCGCCGCTTGGCTGGGCAGCCTCACCAGTTATGGCTTGGGGCGTTGGTTGGGGCGGGAGTTGCACGTGCGAGACTA
>NZ_DATCSC010000092.1:0-15127 GCF_036568685.1 Chitinimonas sp. | reverse complement strand
CCGGTACCCGCCGTTTTTCATTTGCGCTATCGACTTCAGCCAGGGATGTGGATGCTGGTGGCGTGCTTGACCTCTTCCATCACCGCGTAGGTATGTGTCTCCCGCACGCCTGGCAGGCTCAGCAGGGTATTGCCCAGGAAGTCGCGGTAGGCCTTCATGTCACGCACGCGTGCCTTGACCAGGTAGTCGAAGCCACCGGCCACGAGGTGGCACTCCTGGACCTCGGGCCTATCCATGACCGCCAGCTTGAAGCGTTCGAACACCTCGGGCGTGGTGCGATCGAGCAGTACTTCGACGAACACCAGCAGGCCGGCGTCCAGCAGCTCCGGGTTGAGGCGGGCACCGTAGCCCAGGATGTAACCGTCGCGCGTCAGCCGCTTGACGCGCTCCAGGCAGGCGGTGGCGGAGAGGCCGATGCGCTTGGCAAGGTCTACATTGGCTATACGGCCGTCCGCCTGCAGTTCGCGGAGTATCTTTCGGTCTATGCGGTCGATTTCACTGTTCATTGGTTGAATATTCTGTGAAATTTTGTTCGACCAGATTTTATTCGGATTCGATGGCAAAAAATAGCGGCACATTTTGTCTGGCCGCCAGTACGATGCGCCCCGTTCTTCTTGCCGCACGCCAGCACTGCGGGCGGTGACAGGGACCGGCAGCGTATCCACAAGAACGTGGGGCTATCCGCCCCCGCCCGTGCCCGAATCGACCCGCGCATCCCACCCCGATGTGCGGGTTTTTAACGTTAACAGCCTCTAGGCCATGCCCATGACGCTACTGTATCCCGACCTGCCGCAAAGCCTTCCCAGCTTTGAAGGCATACGCAACAACCTGTTCCGCGACGAAGCGGAGGCCATCAACAGCCTGTTGCCCCTGGCCCGGCTGGACGAGCAGGCCGAAAAAGCCGTCTATGTCCGTACCCTGTCGCTTGCACAGGGTGTGCGACATGCCGCCGGCAAGAACCACTTCGAGGCCTTTTTGCAGAGCTATGGCCTGGGCAGCGAGGAGGGCATTGCCCTGATGGCGCTGGCCGAGGCCCTGCTGCGGGTACCGGATGTACCGACCCAGGACATCCTGATCCGCGATCTGCTTGAAAACCGCGACTGGCGCCGCTCCCAGACTGCCACCTGGCTGGTCAGCGCGGCCAGCCGTGCGCTGCTGTTTACCGATAGCTGGATAGACGCCAGCGAAGGTCGCCACTGGTTCGATCGCCTGCTGCGCAAGCTGGGCGAACCGGTGCTGCGCAATGCCATGAAGGCCGGCATGAAGGTGATGGCCAACAATTTCGTGGTGGGTGAGACCATCGAGGAAGCGCTGGACAACGCTGACCCGCGCTGGCGTTACTCCTACGACATGCTGGGTGAGGCCGCGCTGACCGCCGCCGACGCGGAGGCCTACTTCGTGGCCTACCACGAGGCCATCGCGGCGCTGGGCAAGCGGCCTGACCCCAACCAGGGTTTTGCCCGCCAGTCCATCTCTGTCAAGCTCTCGGCCATCCACCCGCGTTACGAGTTCGCCCAGCAGGACAGGGTGCAGAGTGAGCTGTACGGCCGTCTGCTCGATCTGGCCCAGGCGGCGGCCAAGGCCGATCTGGTGTTCAGCATCGACGCCGAAGAGAGCGAGCGGCTGGAGACTTCGCTATGGCTGTACGAGCGCCTGGTGCGTGAGCCCAGCCTCAAGAACTGGCGTGGTCTGGGCCTGGTGGTGCAGGCCTATCAGAAACGTGCACCCTTTGTGATCGATTGGCTGGCTGATCTGGCCGCCGATACCGGCCGCGTGCTGCCCATCCGCCTGGTGAAGGGTGCCTACTGGGATAGCGAGATCAAGCGCGCCCAGCAAAACGGCCTGGCCGGCTACCCGGTCTATACCCGCAAGCACCATACCGACGTGGCCTACCTGGCCTGTGCCCGCAAGCTGCTGAACCACGGCTCCAGCCGCTTCTACCCGCAGTTTGCCAGCCATAACGCCCAGACCCTGAGCTGGATCATGGAGGCCACCCGCAATACGCGGCGCGAGCTGGAGATCCAGCGCCTGCACGGCATGGGCGAGGCACTGCACACCCAGCTCAACGACCGCGAGGGCGTGGCCAGCCGCGTCTACGCGCCGGTGGGCCGCTTCCATGCCTTGCTGCCCTACCTGGTGCGCCGCCTCTTGGAAAATGGCGCGAACTCCTCTTTCGTCCACCAGTTGGCCGATACCAGCGTGCCGCTGGAAAGCATTGCCGACAACCCGGCCCTGAACGTTGCCCGCCAGGCCGTCACCCCGGGTGTCAAAGCCCCGAGCGAAGTGTTCGCTCCCCGCCGCAACAGCCAAGGATTTGCCATGACCGATACCGTAACGCTGGAACCCCTGCGCCAGCGCCTTGCCGCCCTTGAGAGCCAGTCTTTCCACGCCAGCCCCATCGTGGGCGGCGAGCGCGGTACTGGTACTTCGCAAGCCCGCGTCAGCCCTATCGACCAGACACGCCAGATCGGTACCCTGGTGGCCAGTGGCGCTGCTGACATCGAACGTGCCCTGGACCTGGCCGACGCAGCCCAGGATGCCTGGTCGGCCCGCCCGGCCAGCGAACGTGCCGCCCTGCTGGATAAGGCGGCCGATCTGCTGGAAGCCCGCCAGGACGAATTCCTCTGGCTGCTGAGCCGCGAAGCCGGCAAGACCCTGCCAGACGCGCTGGGCGAACTACGCGAGGCGGTGGACTACTGCCGCTTCTACGCCCAGGAGGCCCGCCGCCTGATGGGCTCAGCCATTCCGCTGCCGGGCGTGACGGGCGAATCGAACGAGCTGCGCCTGAGCGGCCGTGGTCCCTTCGTGGCCATCGCGCCCTGGAACTTCCCGCTGGCCATCTTCCTGGGCCAGGTCACCGCTGCCCTTGCCGCGGGTAACACCGTACTCGCCAAGCCTTCGCGCCGCACGCCGCTGATCGGCATGCGTGCCATCGAGGCCCTGCTGGACGCAGGCGTGCCGGGCGAGGTGCTGCACTACCTGCCGGGTGAGTCGGGAGGCCTGTCGGACAAGCTGCTGGGCGACCATCGTGTAGCCGGCGTGGCCTTTACCGGCTCGACCGGTGCGGCCTGGAAGATCAACCGCACCCTGGCGGCGCGTGATTCCTCCATCGCCAGCCTGATCGCCGAGACCGGCGGCCTCAATGCCATGATTGCCGACAGCTCTGCGCACGTGGAGCAGCTGATCATCGACGTGCTGATGAGTGCCTTCAACTCGGCTGGTCAGCGTTGCTCGGCGCTGCGTATCCTGCTGGTGCAGGACGATATTGCCGACAGCGTCATCACCCGCCTGGGTGAGGCCATGCAGGAGCTGCGCCTGGGCGACCCGCTGCAGCTTGCTACCGACGTGGGCCCGACCATCGACACGCTGTCGCAGCGCGACCTGGCGGCCTACTGCGACAAGCTGGCCACCACGGCCCGCCGTATCGCCACTACGCCGCTGCCGGCCGAGCTGTCCAAGGGCTGCTATTTTGCACCGCAGGCCTTTGAGGTATCGCTCGACCAGTTGCCGACCAGCGAGACCTTCGGCCCGGTGCTGCATATCGCTCGCTTCAAGGGTGAGGAGCTGGCCGATGCCATCCATCGCGTCAACAAGCTGGGCTTCGGTCTGACCATGGGTGTGCACACCCGCCTCGACAGCACGGTGGAGACGGTGCGCAAGCTGGCCAAGGTTGGCAACCTCTACGTCAACCGCAATCAGATCGGTGCCGTGGTCGGTTCGCAGCCTTTCGGTGGCGAAGGCCTCTCGGGTACCGGCTTCAAGGCTGGCGGCCCGCACTATCTGCTGCGTTTTGCCTGTGAACGTACCGTTACCATCAACACTGCCGCGGTGGGTGGCAACGTCAAGCTGATGGCCGGTGGCGAGGCGGAGCAGGCCTAGATCGCTTTGTTGTCCGCGTGCGACGCAACGCTAAGTCGCTGATCAAAAAGCCCACCTTCACGGTGGGCTTTTTTGATATTGGGACGCCCGCCGAGGTAGGCTAGGATGAAGCACTCAGGCGGTTCCCAATAAGGGCGGATTGTGTTCAATTTCAAAAGCATCAGCCTCAAGCTCAACCTGCTGTTCGTCGCCATTGTCACCCTGGTGCTGGCGGCCTCTGGCGCCTACAACTACTACCGCACCCAGGCCGACCTGCAGCAGCAGCGGCAGGCTACCCTGGTGGGCATACTGGACCGCTTGTCGCAGTCCTTGCCCGTGGCGGTCTGGAATTTCGATGCGACCCAGGTCGAAAGCATCGTCCGCTCCGAGCTCAACCGCTCCTTTGTGCGTGGCATCACCGTCAGTGCCGAGGACAAAGTCTTTCTGGCGTTGCAGCGCGATGCCAGCGCCAAGGTGGTGAGCGGCCAGGCGCAGTTGCAGGAGAGCGACGAGCGCCGAGCGCGCGAGCTGCGCTACTCGGCCAATGGCACGATGCGCACGGTGGGCAGGATAGAGTTGGTCAGCAGCAATGCCGATATCGAAGCCCAGCTGCGTGACCGGCTGGTCTTCATCATCGCCCAGATCCTGGTGCTGGATGCCATTCTGGTACTGGCCTTGTCGCTGGCCATGCGCAGCTTTGTGATCCAACCGCTGCGCAAGGTGAATACCGCCCTGGCCGAGATCGCCCAGGGCCGGCTCAAGACGTCCTCGGGTGTGGCCTGTCGCGACGAGATCGGCCAACTGGCGGTATCGGTCCATCTGATGAGTGACACCCTGGCCAGCGTGATCGGCAAGGTGCGCAACTCCACCGAGCTGGTGAGTGATGCTGCCGCGCAGATCAGTGGCGCCGCCATGTCGCTGTCGGCCTCCAGCAGCAGCCAGGCAGCCAGCGTGGAAGAGACCAGCGCCTCCATGGAACAGGTGACTGCCTCGGTGGCGCAGAACACCGAAAATGCCCGCGCCACTGATAGCATAGCCATGCAGAACGTTGAGCAGGCCGAGGCGGGCGGCGATGCGGTACGGCAGACGGTAACCGCGATGAACCAGATCGCGCAGAAGATCGGCGTGATCGACGAGATTGCCTATCAGACCAATATGCTGGCGCTCAATGCCGCCATCGAGGCTGCCCGCGCCGGCCCGCATGGCAAGGGCTTTGCGGTGGTGGCGCAGGAGGTGCGCAAGCTGGCAGAGCGCAGCCAGAATGCCGCCCGCGAGATCGGCGAGCTGGCCGGCAAGAGCGTGGCCCTGGCCAACCAGGCGGGCCAGTTGTTCGACGTCATGGTGCCCAGCATCCGCCGTACCGCGGCCCTGGTGCAGGAGATTTCCGCCGCCTCGGGCGACCAGACCAGCGGCATCGAGCAGATCCATTCCGGTGTGAGCCAGATCAGCCTCTCCATGCAGTCCAATGCGGCTGCGGCCGAGGAATTGTCGGCCACGGCGACCGCCATGACTGATCAGGCGACCGACCTGCGGCAGATGGTGGCCTATTTCAAACTCTGACCGTCTTCGGCGGTTAGTCCGGCCCGTGCCCGCCTGGCACGGGCTTTTGCATCTATGGAGCCCGATATGAGCCAGGTAGTACGCTTCCACCAGACCGGTGGCCCGGAAGTCCTGCAGCTGGAAGAGCTGGACGTTGGCAGCCCAGGACCTGGCCAGGCGCGGGTACGGCATACCGCCATCGGCCTCAACTTTATCGACACCTACTACCGCAGCGGCCTTTACGCGCAGCCATTGCCCTCAGGCCTGGGTTCGGAAGCGGCCGGCGTGGTCGAGGCGGTGGGGGTTGGGGTCGAAGGGTTGCAGCCTGGTGACCGGGTGGCCTACGCCAGCGGCCCCCTGGGTGCCTATGCCAGCGAACGGCTGATTCCGGCCGACAAGCTGCTCAAGCTGCCCGATGCGATTGCCGATGAGACCGCGGCGGCGATGATGCTGCAGGGCCTGACCGCCGAGTATCTCTTGCGCCGGACCTATGCGGTGCAACCGGGCGATGCCATCCTGATCCACGCTGCCGCAGGCGGGGTAGGGCAGATCGCGGTGCAGTGGGCCAAGGCCCTCGGTGCCAGGGTGATCGCCACGGCTGGCGGTGCGGACAAGGTGGCGCTGGTGAAGCAGCTGGGCGCCGATGTGGTGATCGACTACCGCAGCGAGGACTTTGTCGCCGCCGCCCGTGCCGCTACCGGTGGCGTGGGGGTGAGGGTGGTGTACGACGGCGTGGGTAAGGACACCTTTGCCGGCTCGCTCGACTGCCTGGCACCGCGTGGTCTGATGGTGACCTACGGCAATGCTTCCGGCCCGGTGCCGGAGATATCGCCCTTGCTGCTGTCGCAAAAGGGTTCGCTGTTCCTGACCCGACCCACCCTGGGTAGCTATATCGCCACTCGCCAGGAGCTGGAGGCTGCCGCCGCCGCCTTGTTTGCGGTGGTGGCAAATGGCTCGGTCAAGATCAGCGTGGCGCAGCGTTACCCGCTGACCCAGGCGGCCCAGGCCCATGTGGACCTGGCTGCGCGCAAGACGGTGGGTTCGACCATCCTGATCCCTTGAGTGTGTCGCAGGGGCGCCACGGGGCATGCCATGATGCTTGTGGGATATAACATACTATGTAGTATGCTATATCTCAAAGGCGCGGAACCCTGCGCCACCCACAAGGAACCGCTCATGACCCGCTCCCTGCTTACCCTGGCCTGCCTACTCGCATTGGGCGGGTGTGCCGTTGTCGTCGTTCCATCCGAGGGGGACTACTACAGTTACTCCGGTGGCTCGCAAACCGTTGGCGACGGCCAGCGCAGAATAGAGAACCGTACCGTCGGCGCGGCCGAACAAGTGGAGATCAGCGGTTCCATCATTGCCGACGTACGCCAGGGCAATACGGTCTCGCTGGAGGTGGAGGCAGATAGCAATCTCCTGCCCCTGCTGCATACCGAAGTTAGCAACGGCACGCTCAAGGTTTGGATGGAAGGCAGCGTCAAGACCAGTAACGGTCTGCGGGTCCGCTACACCACACCGCAGGTCAACAAGCTCGTCCTGTCCGGTTCCGGCCGCATCAATGCCATGGGCCTCAACGCCGACAAGCTCAGCGCTGTCTGTAACGGATCGGGCACCATCCAACTGGCGGGTCTGGCCACGGTGCTCGATGCACGCTCCAATGGCTCGGGCAGCATCGAGGCCAATACCCTGCAGACCTCGCGCGTCAAAGCCAGCCTCAACGGCTCGGGCAATCTGGTCCTTGGGCAATTGCAGGGCGACAGCCTGGAGGCTGACATCCGCGGCTCGGGCAATCTGCGCGCCGCCGGCACGGTCAGGCACGTGAACGCCAGCGTCTACGGTTCGGGTAATGCCAATATGGGCGGCCTGAGCGCGGAATCGGCCGATCTGTCGACCTATGGCTCGGGTGACGTGACCGTGGCAGTCAGCCGGACCGTCAGTGCGCGTAGCGTGGGCTCGGGTGACATCACCATCTACGGCAATCCGTCCCAGCGCGATATCAGCGGCAGGAACGTACGCATCAAAGGTTGAGCCCTGGGCAGGGTAGGGGAGTGCCACCCCACCTACCCACCGGACCGGGCAAGTTCTCCCAACTGTGCCGGTTCAGGGGGCGCGTCTTTCGTTAGACTGCGCGGTCTCCCCTGTCCCGGTTTTTTGCATGTCTGCTACCCATACCGAGCCCTCCCGCGCCGGCTTCGTGCTGCTTTTGGCCGGCCTTGCCATGTTCGGGCCGTTCTCGATCGACACCATCTTCCCCATGTTCCCGCAGATGGAGCGAGCGCTGGCGATCGGGCCGGTCGAGATGCAGCAGACCATCAGCGTCTACCTGCTTGCCTATGGTCTGATGTCCCTGCTGCACGGCCCGCTGTCCGATGCGCTCGGTCGGCGCTCGGTCATCCTCGCCGGCGTAGTGGTGTTTGCCCTGGCCTCGGTGGGCTGCGCATTTTCCACCAGCCTCTGGCAGCTCTTGCTGTTCCGGGCGATCCAGGGTGTCTCGGCGGGTTCCGGCCTGATCGTGGGCCGGGCCATCATCCGTGACCGCTTCCATGGGGCCGAAGCGCAGCGGGTGATGTCGCGCATTACCATGGTGTTCAGCGTGGCGCCGGCCATCGCGCCCATGATAGGCGGGTTGATCGGCACCCAGTTCGGCTGGGAGGCCATCTTCTGGTTCCTGGCGCTCTTTTCGGTGCTGCTCCTGGCCTGTTGCTGGCGTTGGCTGCCGGAGACCCACCCCAAGGCATCCCGGCTGGCGCTGGAGCCGGTGCCCTTGTTCGCGCGCTACTTTGACATGCTGCGCAACCCGGCCTATGTCTGGTTGTGTTTGTCGGGTTCCTTCAATTTCTCGGCGCTGTTCATCTTTATCGCGTCGGCGCCGGTGTTCGTGCTCACCCATCTGGGCTTGGGTGCTACCCAGTTCGGCTACTTTTTCGTGCCCACCATCCTGGGCATGATGACCGGCGCCTTCCTGTCCGGCCGCCGTGCCGGTCGCCACACCCCTGCCAGCAATGTGCGTTTGGCCTACAGCATCATGCTGCTCGCCGGTCTGGGTAATCTGGCCTACTGTCTGGCCGCGCCCGGCATTGCCTGGCCCTGGGCGGTCATCCCTATCATGCTCACCGGCATTGGCATCTCCTTGGCCTTCCCGACCCTGACCTTGCTGGTGTTGGACCTATATCCGCATGAACGGGGCACGGCCTCGTCACTGCAGGCGTTTATCCAGCTGATGTTCAGTTCCCTCGTCGCGGGTGTGATCTCGCCCTGGCTGGCGCCACGGCCTTGGGCGCTGGCGCTGGGTGCGCTAGCGTGTACCGTGCTGGGCCTGCTCGCCTGGTTGCAGGTAGGCCGGAGCGGTCTGAAGACGGATGTAGTTCACTAAGGCTGCTGCGCCGCAAATGCGCAAGCCAGGGAGAGTGAGGGGCGTGGGCCTGACTTAGGCTGTGCAGGTCCTGAAACGGAAACAGCATGCGCAGACAGACCGAACTGACCTACCGCGACCGGATCAACCGGGTGATCGTCCATATCGAGTCGCACCTGGCCGAACCTATCGACAGCGAACAACTGGCCGAGGTGGCGCTGATGTCGCGCTACCACTTCCAGCGCATGTTCGTTGCCATGCAGGGTGAGTCACCACTCGAGTATCTGCAGCGCAGGCGGCTGCACACCGCGGTCGACAAGCTGTTGGCGAGTGAGGCCAGCGTGACGGCGATCGCGCTCGACTGCGGTTTTGAGAGCGTGCATGCACTGGGCAAGGCCCTGCGGCGTAGCACCGGCCTCAGCGCCACTGCCTTGCGCCGCGCCATGGCGCAGGGACGGCCACATCCGTTCAGGACTTTCCCTCCCATACATTCGAGTAAAGGAAAGACCATGCTGCAGCCCGAGTTCCGTGAGTTTCCTACCCGTCCGCTCTTGATTGCCACCGAGTACGGCATGATCAACAACAATGCCGGGGTGGCGGCCCGCAAGGCCTTTGCCAGGCTGGAAGACGCAGTGGCAGCCAATGAGCACTGGCGGCCCTTGGTTTGCGGTTGTCTGGATTTCTGTGGCCGTGCACCGATCGGGCCGAACGACCCCGATCTGCCTTTCCATGCTGCGCTGGTCTTGCGCGAGGCGATCACCCTGCCCGAGGGGAGCGACCTGGGCTTCCATTACTTCGAGGGTGGGCCGGCGGCAGTCTTTCTACACCGTGGGCCCTACGACACGCTCTGGCAGACCTGGCAGGCCATCTACCGCGACTGGGTACCGAACTGTGGCCTGGAATTGCGTCACACGGCGGATTGGGAGGAGTACCTGAATTCCCCTCATGAGGTGGCGCCCGAAGCCTTGCTCACCGAGATCTGCGTCCCTTTGAAAAAGCTTCCCTAGCTGCCGCTGTCCGAGGACGGCTTCTCTCGCGGCTTGAGTGCCGCCAGGCTGGCCTGCTGCAGCTCCAGCGTGCGTATGCTCATCTGCAGCATGCTGACCTGCATGCCCAGCCACTGCTCCACCGTGCGTAGCTCGGCGATCTTGCGGGCACATTCTTCCTCGGTCAGTGGCGGCATAAAGGGCTGCATGCCCTCCATGGGCTTGAAGAACTGCTGGAAGAAGGCGAAAGGGTTGTTGCTGGCATCGCTCATGGTGGCTCCTCTTTATATCTGCATTATGGCAGGCGCCAGCCTGCACGGTTATGGCTTACGGTAGCGGGCGCGTAGCTCGCGCGGGGTCTGCTGCCGGCTGGCAACAAACTGGCGGTTGAAATGCGCCAGATTGCGGTAGCCGGCTTCGCTGGCGATCACGCCTATGGGCTTGTCGGTGCTGATCAAGAGCTGGCAGGCATGGCCTATACGCAGCTGGGTGAGATAGCCCAGCACGGTCTGCCCGGTGTGGCGCTTGAAGAAACGGTGGAAGGCGCCGACCGACAGGGCGGCTTGCGCGGCCAGCTCGGCAATGGTCGGTGGGTCGGCAAAGTCGCGGTGCAGGGTGTCGAGTATGCGGCTCAGCCGTTCCCGGCCCGCATCCTTGCCGCCCAGTGGGATCGTGCTGCCCAGGGGCTTGGCTGCCTCGTCGCCGGTCAGCAACAGCAGTATCTGCAGTAGTACCGGCACCCGTTCCGCTGCCGTCTTGTCGCGCAGGCTCAGCAGCAGCGGCTGGGCAGCGGCGGCGGTCTCGCCGGAAAAGACCAGGCTGTGGCCGGCAGCCTGGGCCAACCGGCGCAAGGGGCCCAGCTCCGGCAAGCCGGCCACCAGCTGCTCCAACCAGGCCAGGCTGAACCAGACCACCACCGCCAGCATGGGCTGATCCGGGTCTGGCCGCTCGCTGGCCGCCCAGGTATGGGGCTGATTGGGCCCGACCAGGACCAGGTCGCCGGGCGCGAAGTCGGTCAACTGATCGCCGATGTAGCGCTGCCCCTGCGCGTTGAGGGTCAGCGTGAGTTCGAATTCCGGGTGGTAATGCCAGATGAAGGGAATCTCCGGCAATTCTCTCCAGAGCAGGGCCCAGGAGGCACCGGGTGGAACGGTCACATGTTCGAACTGCGGGCGCATGGCGACGATTTGTATCAGTCTGGACGTCAGTATCGTATCAATACTGGGCAGCCGGCGCATATTTCCTGGCCCGCACTTCCGCACAATGGCAGCACATCCCAACGATATGGAGGCTGACCATGAACGACCGCTACCGCTATGGCGACCAACGCCCGGGCAACCCCACCGTGGCCTATGCCGAACGGCCGCAACTGCGTGATATCCAAAAGCAGCTGCCGCTGCGGGTACTGAGCGAGGCGGACTTCAAGCACTGGCAGACCTATGGCTTTGTGATCGTCAAACAGGCGGTGCCGGCGGCCCAGGTCAAGCGTACGACCGACTTTCTGTGGCAGTTCCAGGAATTGGACCCAGCGCGCCCCGACACCTGGGACCAAGCTGAATTGCGCAGCCACGAGATGCAGGAGCTCAATGGCTCGGGCATGGTGGAGGCCTACCAGAACCAGACCTTGTGGGACAACCGCCAGAGCCAGCGCATCTACGATGCCTTTGTCGATATCTGGGATACCGAGGCGCTGTGGGTCACCATCGATCGTGCCAACCTCAATACCCCGAACCGCGGCAAGCGTCGCTTTGGCGGCTTTATCCACTGGGATGCGGACACCACGCTCGATCCGCTGCCGGTCAATGTGCAGGGCGTGCTGGCCTTGTCCGATACCCGTGAGGAATCGGGCGGCTTTCAGTGCATACCGGAACTGTTCGAGCACTTTGCCGAGTGGCGCCGTAGCGCCCCTCAGGATCGCAATCCCTGGCGGCCGGACCTCGATACCCCCGGTGCCGTGCCCTGGCCGTTGCGCTTTATCCCCATGCAGGCAGGCGACCTGCTGATCTTCAACAGCCTGTTGGCACACGGCATACGGCCCAATACCTCGGAAGACGGGGTGCGGCTGGCGCAGTACATCAGCTTTACCCCGGCGGACGAGGGCAACACCGCGCTGCGTGATGAGCGGGTGGCCTCCTGGTACCAGCGCGAGCCGGCCAAGGGCTTTGCCTTTCCTGGCGACCCGCGTCGCTGGGAGCAGACCCGCTACCCGCGCGCCGAACTGAGCGCATTGGGCGAGCGCGTGCTGGGCCTGCGTAGCTGGGACACGGATGAGCGGGCTTACGACCCCGCCAGCCGCTTCCCTGACTGACACCGCATTCAAGCTGTTCCCTCAAACACCCCGCCCGTGCGGGGTGTTTTGTTTTTCCCGTTGGGAAATTGATACGGCCGTGCGCCTGAGTACTTGACGCTGCCACGTTGTGTGATTACTGTATTAATCAACTAATACAGTATACAAGACAATGCCACCCAGCTCCCTGACCCTGTTTTCGGTTTCGCCCGGCTCACCCGAGCCCTTGTATCGCCAGCTGATGGACCAGATACGACGGCTGGTGGCAGGTGGCCAGCTGGCGCCGGGGGATGACCTGCCTTCGGTACGCGATTTGGCCCAGAGCCTGACGCTCAACCCCATGACGGTCTCCAAGGCCTATGGCCTTCTGGAGATGGAGGGGGTGCTGCAACGGCGACGGGGCCTAGGCATGCAGGTGGCAGGTGCGCAGGGCAAACCTGCCTTGGATGTGGCCGCTCGGCTCGAACTACTGCGCCCCATCCTGGAGCGCGCAGCCTTGGAAGCCCGGCAGTTGGAGCTGGATAGCAACTTCGTGCTGGAATTATTTCAACAAATCTTCGAGGAAAAGACATGAACCCCTTGGTCATAGAGATCGCTGGGCTGGAAAAGCACTTTGGCAAACAGGCGGTGCTAAAGGGGCTGGATTGGCAGATCCCTGCCGGCAAGGTGGTGGGCCTGTTGGGGCGTAACGGCGCGGGCAAGTCCACCCTGATGGAGTGCATGCTTGGTCTGCGCGAGGCGGACGCTGGCGCGAGCCATCTGTTTGGTGAACCGGCACACTCGCTGGGGGATGCCAGCCGCGCGCGCATCGGCTATGTGCCGCAACAGGCGGACCTGTTCGAGTGGCTGACACCTCGCCAATTGCTGGACTACTTCCGTGCCTTCTACCCGCGCTGGAATACCGAGAAGGTGGAAGGGCTGTTCAGTCGTTGGCAGATTGATCGGGACAAGGCCATCAGCACACTCTCGGGTGGCCAGAAGCAACGTCTCGCCATCATCCGGGCGCTTGCCCATGATCCCGAACTCTTGATCCTGGACGAGCCGGTCGCCAGCCTGGACCCTGTAGGCCGGCGCGACTTCCTGCATGAGCTGATCGATGGCGTGATCGAGCGCAATACCACCGTGCTGTTCTCTACCCATATCCTGTCCGACCTCGAGCGCATTGCCATGGAGGTGGCCTTCCTCAAGGAGGGGCGCATTACCCTGCAGACTAGTCTGGATGAGTTGTTGGAAACGACCCGCCGGGTCAGTGGCCCGAGCGAAGTGCTGTTGCAGATTGCGCCTGCAGAGCGCATCAGTGTGCCGCAGACGATGCAGGGTGGCGGCAGTGTGCTGGCGCGGTTGAGCCCCGAGCGATTGGCCCAGATACGCACGGTGCCCGCACTGTCGGTCGAGCCGGTGAGCCTGGAGGACCTGTTCGTCGAGGTGACCCAATGAACGCGTACCGGAGCTTACTTTGGCAAGCCTATGGCGTATTGCGCGGTGCTGCTTCTTGGGTACTGCTGGGGTTGTCTGTTTTGTGCGCTATTGTGCCGCTAGTGGCTGCGCTCATGGCGAAATTACCCTGGCAAATGGCAACAAGCCTGGCATTGGCGATTCCACTGGTGATCATGGCCAGCGCCTTCTGGGCAAGCTACCCACAGCGGGCGCTGGCACAGAATACGCCGCTCAATGCCCAACTGGTACCGGGCTTCAGGCGGCGCCTGCTCAACGTGACCGTGGCCCTGTGGTTGGCCACCGCCACCTTGATCGCGGCGGTGTTTGCGCTGAGCTTTGGTCATTTCATCCAGATCTGGCTGATCGCCGCCGCAATTGCGCTCTATATCGCGCTCTGCCTGCGTTCGCCATGGATCTTTACGCTCTATCTGCTGGCCTGGCTGGCATCCAATACAGGTCTTACGCCGTGGCCGCTGCTTGAGGCTGCGCTGAGATCGGCACTTGGTGGGGCAGGTCTGCTTGTAGCGATGATTGTGCTGGGTTACGTGGCGTGGTCCTGGATCTTCGCCCGCGGCGGAGATGGCCACTGGCGGCTACAAGGACGGCAAGCCCGTATGACCCGCGCCTTCAGGGGCGGCCCGCAGCCGCAGGCCACCAAGGCCAATCGCTGGCTGGGAGGTGTCAATCCCTTGAGCTACCACCGCTTTCTGCAAACTGCGCTGGTGCAGGGGCACAAGCCTGTCGAATTATTGAGCTACGGGCTGGGGCCGAATGCCTTCTGGGGTACTTTTTATTCCCAGGTCCTGATCACGGCGGTACTGATATTGGGCGCTCTGCTGGCCCGTCATCTGGGCCTGTTGCAGATGCTGGGCATCAACCTGCCGGATGCCATGCTGCGCGCCATGTTGCTGCCGGGGCTGATTCCCTTGCTGACCGCGCCTTGGACGCTCTGGAGCGCCATCTACCAGAGCCGTAAGGAGCAGGCCCTGCTGCAGCTCCTGCCTGGTGTCCCGCAGGGAAGGGCGCTAAACCGGGTATTGGCATGCTTGCACCTGCGCTATCTGCTGCGTGCCTGGCTCTTGTTCGGCCTGCTTGGCGGGCTACTGATGCTCTTACCCGGGGCCAAGGACGACTGGGTCACTCCGGTGCTGGGTGCACTGGCCGCCTTCAACCTGCTGACCGCTGGCCTGGTGCTGGGTGACTATGCGCGGCTCAAGCCACCGTCGCTGGCGGGCTACGCTTGGCTGATGGTCGCGGCCTTCGTATTTGTCGGGGCGTGGATCTTTGTGGACCGGGTGCTGTTTGCGGTGCCCTTGCCGTTACTGTGTACCCTCTGTGCGTTGGTGGCAGCGGTCTGGATGTACCTGCGCTGGCGCATGATGCTTGCCGCGCCCAATGCCTTCCCTGCAGGCCGCATGGCGGCTTCGTAGCTTGCCCGGGTTGACATCCCGTCAGCCAGGTCGCCCTGCGGGTGGCCTGACTGGGCGGGGGCCCGGTTAGCCGGCGGGTTGCTGCAGGGCAGCCACCGCCACCCGGTTGCGCCCCTGGTGCTTGGCCTCATAAAGGGCGATGTCGGCCTTTCTGATGACCGTGGCGAGGTCGTCGTCGCTGCTGGGCCAGTGCGCCACACCCAGCGAGATGGTGACCTCGTTGCCGGTCACG
>NZ_DATCSC010000091.1:0-9274 GCF_036568685.1 Chitinimonas sp. | reverse complement strand
ATGATAGAGATCGGTGGCAAGCCCATCATCTGGCACATCATGAAGATCTATTCCCACCACGGGATCAATGAGTTCGTGATCTGCCTGGGCTACAAGGGCTATGTGATCAAGGAGTACTTCGCCAACTACTTCCTGCACTCGTCCGATGTGACCTTTGACATGGCCAAGAACGAGATGACGGTGCACCAGCGCTATGCCGAGCCCTGGAAGGTGACCCTGGTCGACACTGGTGAGAACACCATGACCGGTGGCCGTTTAAAGCGCGTGCGCGAGTATGTGGATGGGGAAGATTTCTGCTTTACCTATGGTGATGGGGTGGCTGATGTGGACCTGCCGGCGCTGGCTCGCTTTCATGCCGAGCGCCGCGCCGCCGGCCACTTCGCCACTGTGACGGCGGTTCAGCCGCCAGGGCGCTATGGCTCGCTTGATGTGGACGAGCAGAATGTGGTGGCTGGCTTTCTGGAGAAGCCGCGTGGTGATGGTGCCTGGATCAACGGCGGCTTCTTTATGCTGGGCTCCGAGGTCTTTGACTATATCGACGGCGATGCAACCTTGTGGGAGGCTGAGCCGATGATGCGGCTGGCGCGCGATGGCCGTCTGGCGGCCTTTCGCCACAATGGCTTCTGGGCCGCCATGGATACCGTGCGTGACAAGGCCAGGCTGGAAGAGTTGTGGGCCAGCGGGGAGGCACCTTGGAAGGTCTGGTAGGCGCGCTGTCTGCCTGGCGTGGCAGGAAGGTGCTGTTGACCGGGCATACTGGCTTCAAGGGGAGCTGGTTGTCGCTGGCGCTGGCCTCGGCCAGCGCCGAGGTGCACGGTTTCAGCCTTTCGGTACCAACCCGGCCTGCGCTCTATGAAATGGCGCGGGTGCGTGAGTTGCTGACCAGCTCGGTCATGGCCGATATACGCGATTTTGCCGCCGTACAGGCGGCGGTGCAGGCGGCGCAGCCCGAGGTGATCTTCCATTTGGCGGCCCAGCCGCTGGTGCGGGAGAGCTACCGTACGCCGCTCGAGACCATGGCCACCAATGTCATGGGAACCGCCCACCTGCTGGAGGCGGCACGCCAGGTGTCGTCGGTGAAGGCGGTGGTGGTGGTTACCACGGACAAGTGCTATCAGAATCAGGAGTGGCAATGGCCCTACCGGGAGCGGGATGCGCTCGGCGGGCATGACCCCTACAGCGCCAGCAAGGCCTGCGCTGAGCTGGTCAGCGCCTGCTGGCGCCAGTCATTCGACGGCCCGCTGATTGCTACGGCGCGGGCTGGCAACGTGATCGGCGGCGGCGACTGGGCAGCCGACAGGCTGGTGCCCGATATCCTCTCCGCCCTGGCCGATGGCCGACCGGTGGTCATACGCCGGCCCCATGCCGTGCGGCCGTGGCAGCATGTTCTGGAGCCGCTGTCGGGCTATCTGCAACTGGCGGAGGCCTTGCTTGATGGCAAGGGGGCCGAGGCCTGGAATTTCGGTCCGGTGGACGAGGACAGTGTGGCCGTTGCTGAGCTGGCGGGCAGTCTGTGCCGCCTGTGGGGCGACGGCACGCTCTCGGTGCAGGATGACGGGGGGCCCCACGAAGCCGGCCTGCTCCGGCTAGACAGCAGCAAGGCCCGCCAGGCACTGGGCTGGCGGCCACGCTGGCGACTGGAAGCGGCACTGGCTGCGACCTCTGACTGGCACCGAGCCTGGCTGTCGGGTGCGGACATGCAGCGACTGACCATCCAACAGATTTCGAGCTACTTTCAGTCCTAGCTCAGCTTAACCAGGACTTCCCCCCATGCAAGCGAATGAACTACGGCGCGAGATATTGGCGCTGGTTGCCCGCTATGCCGAAGCAACCGCCTCGGAAAAGACCTTTACCGGGGGCAGCGATCCGGTACCGCCGTCCGGCAAGGTGATCGGTGCGGCCGAACTGTCGGCCATGACCGACGCCGTACTGGATGGCTGGCTGACCACCGGGCGCTTCAACGAGGCTTTCGAGCAGCGCCTGGCGCAGACCCTGGGCGTCAAGTACGCACTGACGACCAACTCGGGCTCATCGGCCAACTTGCTGGCCTTCAGCACCTTGACCTCACCGCGCCTGGGCGAGCGGGCCATCAAGCCGGGTGACGAGGTGATCACGGTGGCGGCCGGCTTCCCCACCACGGTCAACCCCATCCTGCAGAATGGGGCGGTGCCGGTCTTTGTCGACGTCAGCCTGCCTTGTTACAACATTGACGTCAGCCTGCTGGAAGCGGCACTGACGCCGAAGACGCGGGCAGTCATGATCGCCCATACGCTGGGCATCCCCTTCGAGCTCGATGCCGTGGTGGCCTTCTGCAAGCAGCATGGTCTGTGGCTGGTCGAGGACTGCTGCGATGCGCTGGGCTCAACCTACCGCGGCAGGCAGGTGGGTGGTTTTGGCGATATCGCGACCTTGAGTTTCTATCCGGCCCACCACATCACCATGGGCGAGGGTGGGGCGGTGTTCACCAACAACCCTGAGCTGCGGCTGATTGCAGAGTCGTTCCGCGACTGGGGGCGTGACTGCTATTGCGCGCCGGGCAAGGACAATACCTGCGGCAAGCGCTTTTGCTGGAAGCTGGGTGATTTGCCGGAAGGGTATGACCACAAGTACACCTATTCGCACCTGGGCTATAACCTCAAGATCACCGATATGCAGGCGGCCTGCGGCCTTGCCCAGCTTGACCGGCTGGCGGATTTTGTGGCGGCCCGCAAGGCGAACTACGCCTATCTGTATGCGAGGCTCAAGCGTTGCGAGGAATTCCTGCTGCTACCCGAGGCGACCGAAGGTAGCGAGCCGGCCTGGTTTGGCTTCCCTATCACGCTCAAGCCGGCGGCCAATACGACCCGCGTCGACCTCTTGCAGTACCTGGACCAGCGCAAGATCGGTACTCGTTTGCTGTTTGCTGGCAACCTGACGCGCCAGCCCTATATGAAGGGGCGTAACTACCGGATTGCCGGCGAGCTGGCTAATACCGACCGCATCATGCACGACACCTTCTGGATAGGCGTATGGCCGGGGCTTGAGACCGCGCAGCTGGACTATGTGTGCGATGCCCTGGAAGCCTATTTCGGCACCAATTTCTGATGGGAATCCCTATGAGTAACCTGAACTCGCCATTGTTCATTCTTGAGATGGCCAACAACCATATGGGGGATGTCCGGCACGGTGCTGCGATCATTCGCGCCTTCGGCAAGATTGCCCGGCAGTACCCTTTCCGCTTTGCCTTCAAGTTCCAGTATCGCGACCTCGATACCTATATCCACCCGGCCTTCCAGGACCGTGAGGACCTGAAGTACGTGAAGCGCTTCAAGGAAGCCCGACTCAACGAGGCCGAGTTCAAGGCGCTGCTGGTTGTCATGAAAGAGGAGGGTTTCGAGGCGATCTGTACCCCCTTCGACGAGCCTTCGGTGCAGAAGATCGTTGAGCACGGCTTTGACGTGATCAAGATAGCCAGCTGCTCGCTGACCGACTGGCCGCTGCTGGAGGCGATTGCCAAGGCGGGCAAGCCGGTGATTGCCTCGACCGCGGGTTCCTCGATCGAGGATATCGACCGCGTGGTCAGCTTCCTGCAGCACCGCAACATCCAGTTCTCCCTGCTGCATTGCGTGGCAGAGTACCCGACCGAGGACGCTGGCCTGCAGCTTAACCAGATTGATCTGCTGCGCGGCCGCTACCCGGGTGTGCCGGTGGGCTACTCCACCCACGAGCATCCGGACAACCGTACCGGTGTGGTGGTGGCCTTGGCCAAGGGCGCGAGCATTTTCGAGAAGCATGTTGGTATGGCCACCGAGCAATGGCCGCTCAACCTTTATTCGGCCAGCCCTGAGCAGGTGGATGCCTGGTTGGCCGCCGCGGCCGACGCCTTGCGCATGTGCGGTACACAGAGCGGTCGCTACACGCCTTCCAAGGTGGAACTGGATAGCCTCAACAGCCTGCGCCGTGGTGTCTTCGTGCGCAATGAGGTGCCGGGCGGCAAGAAGATCGGTTCGGATGATGTCTTCTTCGCCTTCCCGCCCGAGCCGGGCCAGTTGCTGGCGAATGACTGGTCCAAGTATGCGGAGTACCAACTGCTGCAGGGCTTGAAGGCAGGCGATGCCCTGCGCAAGGACAATGTGGTCTTTCAGGACAGCCGGCAGCAGATCTACGGTATTGCCCAGCGCGTGAAGGCGCTGTTGGCCCAGGGCCATGTGGTGGTGCCGGGCGGGGCTGAGCTGGAGATCTCGCACCACTATGGCCTGGAGCGCTTCGATGCCTACGGCTTGACCATGATTACGGTGGTGAACCGCGAGTATTGCAAGAAGCTCTTGGTCCTCCTGCCAGGCCAAACCCACCCCGAGCAATATCACCAGCAGAAGGAAGAGACCTTCCATGTGCTGCACGGCACGGCCGAGATACAGCTCGATGGTGAGGTCCGTACCGTGAAGGCCGGCGACGTGGTGACGGTGCCCTGTGGCGTACGTCATGCCTTCAGCAGCGCGACCGGTTCGGTGTTCGAGGAAATCTCAACCACTCACCACAAGAACGATTCCTTCTACACGGATGCGGCTATCCAGGCCAACCCCAACCGGAAGACCTTCCTGAAGTACTGGCTGGATTGAACGTATGACGATCAAACGCGTAGCAGACTACATCTTTGACGTACTGGCCGCCGAAGGTGTGCGGCAGGTCTTCCTGCTGCCTGGCGGAGGAGCCATGCATCTGGTTGATGCTGCCGGTCAGCATCCCGATATCGAGTACATCGCCCATCACCATGAGCAAGCGGCGGGGATTGCGGCCGAGGCGAATGGACGGGTCAACGAGAATATCGGCGTTGCTCTGGTGACGACCGGCCCGGGGGCTACCAATGTCGTGACCCCGGTGGCCGGAGCATGGATCGAATCGACCCCCTTGCTGGTCCTTTCGGGCCAGGTCAAGCGGGCCGACCTCTTGCGCGGCCGGCCGTTGCGACAGATGGGCGTGCAGGAAGTGGACATCGTCAGCGTGGTCGAACCGATCACCAAGTATGCGGTGACGCTGGAAGACCCGGCTGCTGTCCGCTACCACCTGGAAAAGGCGCTCTACTTGGCGCGTACGGGCCGCAAGGGGCCGGTCTGGCTGGATATTCCGCTGGACGTGCAGGCCGCCAGCGTCAATACCGAACAGCTGCAGGGTTTTGACCCGGTGCAGGATGGCCTGGCTGCGCCTGTGCCACCCGCGTCGGCCCTGCTGGACGAGCTCCACGCCGCCCTGGCCGCGGCCGAGCGCCCGTTGTTCCTGCTCGGGCATGGTGTGCGCCTGTCGGGCGCGGCTGTACAGATCACCGAGCTGCTGGCGAAGTTTGCCGTGCCGGTGGTTACCACCTGGAACGCCCTGGATCTCTTGCCCTTCGAGCATGCGCTCAATGTGGGCCGGCCAGGCGCGGTGGCGCTGCGGGCACCGAACTTTGCGGTTCAGAACTGCGACCTGCTGATCGCGGTCGGCTCCCGTCTCGACAATGTAGTCACCGCCTACAACCCGCAGCTTTTTGCCCGCAATGCGCGTAAGTTCGTAGTCGATATCGACCCGCACGAGCTGGCGCGGCAGACGCTGCCAGACAGCACGGTGATCGAGGCCGATGCGGCCGCCTTCTTTGCGGCGCTGTCTGCTTACCCGGCGGTGACCTCGCCGCAGGCCTGGCGCGAGCGCTGCCTGGCCTGGAAGCAGCGCTATACGGTGTGCGACGGGCAGCCGTTCCCGGCCGAGGGGCCGATCAGCCACTTCCATTTTGCCGATGTACTGAGCGATGCGATCGAGCCTGACACCATGGTGGTCACCGGCAGTTCGGGCCTGGCGGTGGAGGCGGTCTATACCGTCTTCCGCAACAAGCCAGGTCAGCGCATGTTCCTGACCTCGGGCCTGGGCGCCATGGGCTACGGCCTGGCAGCGGCGATCGGTGCCTGTGTGGCGGCGGATCGGCAACGTACCGTGTTGATCGAGAGCGACGGCAGCCTGCAGCTGAACCTGCAGGAGTTGGCGACGCTGAAGTCCTTTGACCTTCCCATCGTCTGCGTGATCATGAACAACAATGGCTATGCGTCCATCCGCAACAGCCAGCGCAATTATTTCAACGGTCGCTATGTGGCGACCGGGCCTGAAGCCAAGCTGTTCATGCCCGACGTGCTGCAACTGGCGGCCTGTTATGGCCTCAAGGCGGTACAGGTTGATGACGCGACCAAGCTGGGCGAGGTGTTGCGTGACGCCATGCAGCAGCGTGGACCCTTGCTGGTGGATGTGCGCCTGATCGAGAACGAGGTGCTGTGGCCCAAGGTGGCGGCGGTGCCGCAGGCGGATGGTTCGATGATTTCGCTGCCGCTGGAGGATATGTCGCCGCTGCTGCCTATCGAGGAGCTGGCGGGCAACCTGAGCGGCGCGGTGCCGGCGGCCAGCTATACGGCCCGTGGCCTGACTCTGCCAGAGCAAGCCTGATGACGGCAGCAAACCAGGGCATGTTGCCGGAGCGCTTTATCTTGGACCTGGACGGTACCTTGATCGACTCGGCACCGGGCATACTCAGCACCTTCGAGCAGGTGCTGGCGGCGCACCGCATTACGCCAGTCCGCCCCATTGACGCCAGCCTGATCGGCCCGCCGCTGAAGCTCGCCTTGCGCGAGATGACCGGCATCGGTGACGAGGGTCAGCTCGTGCAGTTGAGTGACAGCTTCCGGCACGTCTATGACCATGAGGGCTACAAACTGTCACAGCCCTATCCAGGCATAGGCGATTTGCTGAGCAAGTGGCGGGCGCTGGGTCTGCCTGCCTATATCGTTACCAACAAGCGCGAAGTGCCCACACTGCGCATCCTGGCCTATCTGGGCTGGGAGGGTCTGTTCGAGCGTGTCTATGCAATCGATAGCCGCACGCCGGCCTACGAGAACAAGACAGTGGCATTGGCGACCTTGCTGCGCGATTGCGCGATTGACCCGGCGACCTCCGTCTATATCGGCGACACCCGGTCTGACGAGGAAGCCTCGCGCGCCAATGGTTTGTCCTTTACTGGCGTTGCCTGGGGTTATGGCGCGCTGGTCGGAGAGGGCGTGGTCGAACAGGTGGCCGATCTGCCCTACTGGGGCGTGGCATGACGGTATCGCTGCGGTCCCCGCAGGTGGCGCAGGACTTCCTGCGCCTGGACCTACAATTGGGGACCCTGGCGGCGCTGGCCGGCAAGCGGCTTTTTATTACTGGCGGGACAGGCTTTTTTGGGCGTTGGTTGCTGGCAGCGCTGGCTGCCTTGAACGAGCGGGGTGTGCCGGTTTGCGTGGATGTGCTGTCGCGCGACCCCGAGGCGTTTCTGGCGCGCGAGCCCGGCTATCGAGGCGTGTCCTGGTTGCGTTTGATCCAGGGTGATGTGACCACGCTGGCGCCGGGGGCGGCACGCTACGACTACGTGATCCATGCAGCGACCGATACCGCCCCAGCGGCCCAGGCGGACAAGCCGCAACTTTACGAGCAGATCGTTGATGGGGCGCGCCGGGTGCTGGCCTTTGCCAGTGCTAGCGGCGCGCAGCGCATATTGCTTACCGGTTCGGGGGCGCAGTATGGCCGCCAGCCAGACGATATAGACAGTTTTGCCGAGAATTGCGGCCTGGCTTGCGACCCCTGCGACCCTGACAGTGCCTATGGCGAGGCCAAACGGGCAGCCGAGATGCTGGCGGTGTTGCATGCCCAGGTAAGTGGTTTGGAGCCGGTATTCGCCCGCTGCTTTGCCTTTGCGGGGCCGGGCCTGCCATTCGACGGGCATTTTGCCATCGGCAACTTTATCCGAGACGCTTTGTATCGGCGGGAAATCACGGTTCTGGCAGACCGTGAAGTGTGGCGCAGCTATCTGTACGGCGCCGACCTAGCGATCTGGCTGCTCGTATTGCTGCTGCGCGGCGAGGCCGGGCAGGCGTATAACGTGGGCTCGCACGAATTCGTCACGCTACAGGCGCTGGCCGGCCGTATTGGCGCGCTGCTGGCGCCGGCCAAGCCGGTTAGGCTGACGGCAATAGAAGAAGGGGTGGGGCGTTCGCGTTATTTGCCCGATACCCGCCGCGCCGCGACTCTGGGGCTGGTTGCCTGGACCTCGCTAGATGCGATTATCACTCACACTGCATGCTGGGCGGGCGAGCCTGATCGTTAGGCCTGCCGGCGCAACAGGAGTTGGCTGGATTCCGCAGTCATGCGGCGCAGGCTGTGCCTGTTCATGGCGGGCTTAAGCCTGTCTGGTGGATTGTTATTGAGGAGTAGACTGTGAGTTTGTTGATAGATGGGCCCCTGCGTCGAATCCGGCAATGCCGTCATGGCCTGATGGGCTATTTCGTGCACGACCAGTATGTTGGCAAGTCGCTGGATATTTATGGTGAGTTTTCTGAGTCCGAGGTATCGCTGTTTCGCGAGATCGTGAAACCGGGCGATATCGTGCTGGAGGCAGGTGCCAATATCGGCAGCCATACCTTGTTCCTGGCGCGCGCGGTCGGCCAGGCCGGCCGGGTGCTGGCGTTTGAGCCACAGCAACGCGTCTACCAGATGCTTTGCGCCAACCTAGCGCTCAATGAGCTGTTCAATGTTGACCCCTTGTTGTGTGGCCTGGGGGCCCGAGCCGATATCATGCAGGTGCCGCGCTATGTGCTGGACCAGGAAATCAATGTCGGTGGCGTAGCGCTGTGCGAGGGACTGAGCCGGCCCGGCTATGAACCGGTGGCGATCCGGACCGTAGACAGCTTTCAGCTATCGCGCCTGGATTTCCTGAAGGTGGATGTCGAGGGTATGGAGCATGATGTGCTGGACGGCGCGCGCGAAACCATATGGCGTTGCCGACCCATCATGTATTTGGAGAATGACCGGGAAGAAAAATCTGAGGCACTGCTGGAGCTGGTCGATGAGCTGGGTTATCGCGCCTGGTGGCACTTGGCGCTGATGTACAACCCGAATAACGTGGCGGGAAATAGCGACAATATCTTTTCCGAGCTGGTCTCGGTGAATATCTTCTGTGTACCCAAGGAGCTGCCAGTCCAGATCAACAATTTTGCGCCGGTAGCCTCGGCGAAGGACTGGTTTACCCGCGACGGCATACCCAGGTCGGCTGCCTACTAACTACCCGATGGGTAGCAAGGCTCAGGCCAGGAAGCGCTCTATTGTCTTGGCCGAGGGGCTGTGACCGACACGGTAGAGGTAGCCGTAATTGGCGGCTACGTACAGATCCTCAATGAGACTTGGTACGTCGCTGAAGGCGGCGGCAAAACGCTCATGGACCCAGAAGGCGTTGACCCCAGAGATG
>NZ_DATCSC010000090.1:0-31293 GCF_036568685.1 Chitinimonas sp. | reverse complement strand
GGCGAGAACAGGCTCCAGGTCTTGTTGAGCTTGTCGTTGACCTGCAGGTTGGACTGGTTGGCCTCGCGGAAGCGCTGCGCCTCGCGCCGCTCCTGCGCGAAGGCCTTGACCACCCGGATGCCGGGGATGGTGTCGGCCAGCACATTGGTGACCTCGCCCCAGACCCGGTCGATCTTTTCGAAGCCGGTACGCAGGCGGTCCCGCACCAGGTGGATCATCCAGGCGATGAAGGGCAGCGGCAGGAGGGTTACCAGGGCCAGCCAGGGGTTGATGCTGAACAGGATGACCGCGGTCATGACGATCATCAGCACGTCGGTGATGAAGTCCAGCGCGTGCAGCGACAGGAAGACGCTGATGCGGTCGCTCTCCGAGCCGATGCGCGACATCAGGTCACCGGTACGTTTGCCGCCGAAGTATTCCAGCGACAGCTGCAAGAGGTGCTCATAGGTGGTGGTGCGCAGGTCAGCGCTGATGCGCTCGCTCACGAGGGCCAGGATATAGGTCTTGGCCCAGCCCAGCGACCAGGACACCAGGGCGGCGCCGAGAAGACCGGATAGATAGAGTGCGACCGTGGCCGGCTCGATATGGGCGCCGTTCTGGAAGGGGATGAGCACCTTGTCCATCAGCGGCATATAGAGATAGGGCGAGACCAGGGTGGCGCCGGTGGCACCCAGCATGAGCAGGAAGCCGGCCAGGAGCTGGCCCTGGTAAGGGCGGGCGAAGCGCCAGAGCCGGAACAGGGTCCAGGTCGAGGGCGGGGTGTGCAACTCGCGGTCGCAGGCCGGGCACTCGTCATCTTCGTGTTCCAGCGGAGCCTTGCAGGCCGGGCAACGGATTTCCTCGCGCGGGGCGGGTTGCTGGCCGGTGCGCAGCACCTCGATCTGCGTTTCGAAGCGCTCCAGGAGGCGGATTGCGGCGGGGTTCTGGCCCAGGGTGTAGCGCCAGTCGGCCAGCTTGCCATCGGGGGTGTGCAGTTCCAGTACGCCGACGCCGGCGTGGTCGTGGTGCTTGAGCGTTTGGGCGGCGGCGAGCGGCCAGGACTGCCAGTCGCGCGCACCAGCCGGGCGGCTCCAGAGCCGCTGGTCGGTCAGTACCAGGAGCGAGGTGCGGAAGTGAAGTTGCGCGTCGAGGTCAACCTCCAGGCCGGCCAAAACGTTCTCTGCGGGGGTAAGATGCGGGGCTAGCTCGTTGCGCCAGCTTTCGGTCGGCAGGCTACGGCTCAGGTCGGTATCGGGGCGGGCTTCGGTGGTCACTTCGGTCGTCGTCGGGGTGGCCGACCAGCCGCTGAGGATGGCTGATCGACCCGGGTTGGGGTGGGGCGCGGGCCGCGAAGGCTTGTGCCGCCTGGCTTGCGTGAAACGCACGGGCTGCCGTTGCGGTTGACAGCTTGCGGCCGCCGCAACAGCAAAACACGTTATGCCGCTATTGGGACTGGCCCTACGGGTCTATACCAAGTATAACGCGCGGCCTGCGATATGCTTTGCCCTCGTCGGTCCCGAACCCGGAACAGGCACTTTGAAGACGATCCAAACCATTGGGATCAAGATGAAAAAAGACATTACCTTCCTCCGCGTCAACTACCTGCGCGGCCCGAATCTGTGGACCTACCGTCCGGTGATCGAGGCCTGGGTGGATATCGGTGAGCTGGAGGATTTTCCATCCAACACCCTGCCTGGCTTCTATGAGCGGTTGACCGCCTGGCTGCCGGGCCTGGTCGAGCACCGCTGTGGCGTGGGCGAGCGCGGTGGCTTTCTGCTGCGCTTGCGCGAGGGCACCTGGCCGGCGCATATCATGGAACACGTGGCGATCGAGCTGCAGAACATGGCCGGCATCCAGGCTGGCTTTGGCAAGGCGCGCGGCGTGGCCGAACGCGGCATCTACAAGGTCGCGGTGCGGGCCCGCAACGAGCAGGTCGGCCGGGCTGCCATTGTGGCGGCGCGGGACCTAGTGGTGGCGGCGATCAACGACACCGGCTTTGATGTGGCCGCCGTGGTGGCGTCCTTGCATGAGCTGGTGGATGACCACCATCTTGGCCCCAGCACGGCCTGTATCGTCGACGGCGCGACCGAGCGCCGTATTCCGCATATCCGCCTGACCGATGGCAACCTGGTGCAACTGGGCCATGGTCGGGCGCAGCGCCGTATCTGGACGGCCGAGACCGACCAGACCAGTGCGATTTCCGAGAGCATCTCCAGCGACAAGGACCTGACCAAGCGGCTCTTGAGCTCGGTGGGCGTGCCGGTGCCTGAGGGCGTGATCGTCGCCAACGCCGATGAGGCCTGGGAAGCGGCCGAGGATATCGGCCTGCCGGTGGTGGTGAAGCCCACCGACGGCAACCATGGCCGTGGCGTCTCCATGGACCTGAAGACCCGCGAGGATGTGGCGGCGGCCTTTGAGCTGGCTGAGCGGCATGGCAGCGAGGTGATGGTGGAGCGCTGCATCCCGGGCAATGAACACCGCCTGCTGGTGGTGGGTGGCAAGGTGGTGGCGGCGGCCCGTGGCGAGATCGCCTGGGTGACCGGTGACGGCAAATCGACCGTGATCGAGCTGGTGGAAAGCCAGATCAATGCGGACCCGCGCCGCGGCAAGACCGAGGACCATCCGCTCAACTACCTGCAGATCACCGAGGATACCGCCATCCTCAACGACCTGAAGCGGCAGGACCTGATGCCGGACTCCGTGCCGGCGGCCGGCCGCAGGGTGCTGATCCAGCGTAATGGCAATGTGGCCTTCGATTGCACCGACGAGGTCCATCCGGAGGTCGCGGCTATCGTGGGCCTGGCGGCGCGGACCGTGGGTCTCGACATTGCCGGTGTGGACGTGGTGGCCGAGGACATTGGCAAGCCCTTGGACGTGCAGGCTGGCGCCATTGTCGAAGTGAACGCCGGCCCCGGCCTGTTGATGCATCTCAAGCCGGCCAATGGCGCCGGCCGCCCGGTGGGGCGCGCTATCGTCGACCATCTCTTCCCCGAGGGGCAGAGCGGCCGCATCCCGCTGGTGGGGGTGACCGGCAGCCGCGGCGCCAAGCGCGTGGCCAAGCTGGCGGCCAGCCTCTTGCGCATGGCCGGCCGCCATGTGGGCCTGGCTTGCAGCAGCGGCCTCTACCTGGACAAGCGGCGCATCGATGCCAGCGACAGCACCCGTTGGGAGGCTGGTCAGCGGCTGTTGATCAACCGTTCCATTGATACTGCCGTGTTCGAGCATACCGCCGAGCGCATTCTGGACGAGGGCCTGCCCTACGACCGCTGTGCGGTGGGGGTGGTGACCGACAGCGAAGGCCTGGCCGCGCTGGCACCCTGGCATATCCTGGAACCGGAACAGCTCTACAAGGTACTGCGCACGCAGATTGACGTGGTGCAGGACGATGGCGCTGCGGTGCTCAATGCCGCCGACCCGATGCTGGTGAGCATGGCCGAGCTGTGCGATGGCGAAGTGATTTTCTACGCGCTGGACGGCAACCTGGCTGCCTTGGCCGAGCACCGTGGCAACGGCGGTCGGGCGGTCTTCCTGCGTGGTCAGGACATTGTGCTGGCGCGTGGCAAGGAAGAGCAGGTGATTGCGCCGCTGCCGGCCGGCCTGGATGAAACCGACTCGGCTGCGACCTTGGCGGCAGTGGCGGTAGCGGTGCAACAGGGGGCCGTGATCGAGCTGATCGCGGCTGGCCTTGAGGCAGCCTACGGCCTGGCGCAGGCCTGAGTACCGTCTGCATGGTCCTGACGGGCCGTGCGGATGGGTTGGAACAAGCAATACCGCCTTTGGCGGACTGATGGAACAGCGGCCGCCCTGGCGGCCCCCAGCGAAAGACAGCCTAGATGGAAGTATCCCGTATCCGTGCCTTGCGTGGCCCCAATCTGTGGAGCCGTCACACCTCGATCGAGGCGATCGTCACCTGTAGCGGCGATGAATGCGAGATCAGCCGGCTGCCGGGTTTCGAGACCCGGCTGCGTGCCCGCTTCCCGGCCCTGTTGCCCTTGCATGGCACCCGCCACGAGGATGGTATCTCGCTGGCCCACGCGATCGAATTTGCGGCGCTGGGCCTGCAGGAGCAGGCTGGCTGCCCGGTGACCTTCAGCCGCACCACCCAGACGGTGGAGCCGGGTGTCTACCAGGTGGTGGTGGAGTACAGCGAGGAGGCGGTGGGCCGGCAGGCGCTGGAACTGGCGGAAGCGCTGGTGCGGGCGGCGCTGAGCGACACGCCCTTTGATCTGGCCGCCGCGCTGAAGGCGCTGCATGACCTGGACGAGGACGAGCGGCTGGGGCCGAGCACTGGTTCCATCGTGGATGCCGCCGTGGCAAGGGGCATACCCTTCCGCCGGTTGACCACGGGCAGCCTGGTGCAGTTTGGCTGGGGTAGCAAGCAGCGCCGCATCCAGGCGGCCGAGATCGACAGCACCAGTGCGATTGCCGAATCGATCGCGCAGGACAAGGAGCTGACCAAGAAGCTGCTGTTTGCTGCCGGCGTGCCGGTGCCGCATGGTCGCCCGGTCAAGGATGCGGACGATGCCTGGGCGGCGGCCATGGAGATTGGCCTGCCGGTGGTGGTCAAGCCGCAGGACGGCAACCAGGGCAAGGGCGTGACGGTGAACATCACCAGCCGCGAGCACCTGGAGATCGCCTTCAAGGCGGCCAGCGAATTCCGTGACGACGTGATGGTGGAGCGCTACCTGCCCGGCCACGACTTCCGCCTCCTGGTGGTGGGCGACAAGCTGGTGGCGGCCGCCCGCCGTGACCCGCCGCATGTGATCGGCGACGGCAAGCACAGCGTGCGCGAGCTGGTCGAGGAAGTGAACCGCGACCCGCGCCGCGGTGAGGGCCATGCGACCTCGCTGACCAAGATCCGCTTTGACGACATTGCCCTGGCGCGCCTGGCGCTGCAGGGCCTGAATGCCGACTCGGTGCCTGAGAAGGGCCAGCGGGTGGTGCTGCGTAACAATGCCAACCTCTCCACTGGCGGTACCGCTACCGATGTGACCGACGATGTGCATCCTGAGATGGCGGCCCGTGCGATCGACGCCGCCAAGATGGTGGGCCTCGATATCTGTGGCGTGGACGTGGTCTGCGACAGCGTGCTGCGACCGTTGGAAGAGCAAGGCGGCGGCATTGTGGAAGTGAACGCCGCGCCGGGCTTGCGCATGCATCTCTCGCCCTCCTACGGCAAGGGCCGGCCGGTGGGCGAGGCGGTGATGGATACCCTCTACCCGGCGGGCGATGACGGTCGTATCCCGGTGGTGGCGGTGACCGGTACCAATGGCAAGACCACCACGGTGCGGCTGATCACCCACCTGCTGGCCCAGACTGGGCTGCGCGTGGGTATGACCAATACCGATGGCGTGTACGTGAGCGGGCGGCAGACCGATAGCGGCGACTGCAGCGGCCCGCGCAGCGCCCGTAATGTGCTGATGCACCCGGATGTGGATGCGGCGGTGTTCGAGACGGCCCGCGGCGGTCTCTTGCGTGAAGGCCTGGCCTTCGACCGCTGCGATGTGGCGGTGGTGACCAATGTGGGCATGGGCGATCACCTGGGCCTCAATTTCATCACCACGCTGGAAGACCTGGCGGTGCTGAAGCGGGTGATCGTGCAGAACGTGGCGCCGGCCGGTTACGCGGTGCTGAACGCGGCTGACCCGGTGGTGGCTGCCATGGCTGCCAACTGCCCCGGCCAGGTGATCTTCTTTGCCGCTGACCCGCACCTGCCGGTGATGGCGGCGCAGCGTGCGCAGGGCCGCCGGGTGGTCTTTATCGAGGACGGTGCCATCGTGCTGGCCGAGGGCGAGGTCAAGCGCCGGCTGGCATTGGCCGGGATTCCGCTGACCCGTGGCGGCACCATCAGCTTCCAGGTCGAGAACGTGATGGCTTCGGTGGCCGCTGCCTGGGCGCTGAACCTGAACTGGGATGCGGTGACCGAGGGCCTGCGCAATTTTGTGAGCGACACCGACAATGCGCCGGGCCGCTTCAATGTGTTCGACTACCGTGGCGCGACCCTGATTGCCGACTATGGCCACAACCCGGATGCCATGTTGGCCCTGGTCAAGGCGGTGGAAGCCATGCCGGCGCAACGCCGCTCGGTGGTGATCAGTGGTGCGGGTGATCGTCGTGACGAGGATATCCGCGAGCAGACCCGCATCCTGGGTGCCGCCTTTGACGACGTGCTGCTGTACCAGGACGCCTGCCAGCGCGGCCGTGAAGACGGCGAGGTGATCGCGCTCTTGCGTGATGGTCTGAGCGGCGCGAGCCGCACCGCCTACGTGGACGAGATCAATGGCGAGTTCGTCGCCATCGACAAAGCCCTGGGCCGTCTGCAGCCGGGTGATCTGTGCCTGATCCTGGTGGACCAGGTGGAAGAGGCGCTGGCTCATATTGCCAAGCGGGTGGCGGAAGGCTAAGTCGGCCATTGCCAGCAAACAAAACCCGCGCCCTCTGGTGCGGGTTTTGTTTTTTTGATTTAAGTCTTTAAAATATCGGGCTTTTTCCCCATATCAGGTCTGACCATGTCCGATCCCGTCTGGAAGCCCAATAGCACCGTTGCCGCCGTAATCGAGCACGATGGGCGTTATCTGCTGGTGGAAGAGCTGCAGCCCGAGGGGCTGTGCTTCAACCAGCCGGCCGGGCATGTGGAGCAGGGTGAGGCGCTGGTTGATGCCTGTGTGCGCGAGGCGCTTGAGGAAACCGGCTATCGGATGCGGCCGACGGCGCTGGTGGGCATCTACCAGTGGACGCCGCCGACCAGGCCGGGGCTGACTTATCTGCGCTTTGCCTATGCGGCTGAATTGCTGCCTACCGAGAGCCTGCGGCCGGGCCTGCCCGTATCCCGCCACGATGATGCGGCTGCCGGAGTTGGGCAGACTGCGGTGCTGGACGAGGGCATCGTGCGTGCCGTCTGGCTGAGTTATGAGGAAGTACTGGCCTGCCGCGAGCAACATCGCAGCCCGCTGGTGCTGCAATGCATAGACGACCATAGAGCCGGTCGTCGTTTTCCACTCGATTTGATACGCCACTATGAGTAACACCGCAGCGCAACGCATTGTCGTCGGATTGTCCGGCGGCGTGGATTCATCGGTCTCCGCCTGGCTGCTCAAGGAGCAGGGCCTGGATGTGGTCGGCGTTTTCATGCAGAACTGGGAGGACGACAACGACGACGAGTATTGCTCGATCAAGGAGGACTCGCGCGATGCGATCGCGGTGGCTGACCTGGTGGGCATCGATATCGAGCTGGTGAACTTCGCCAAGGAATACAAGGACCGGGTGTTTGCCTACTTCCTGAGCGAGTACCAGGCCGGCCGTACGCCCAACCCGGACGTGCTGTGCAATGCCGAGATCAAGTTCAAGGCCTTCCTCGACTACGCGGTATCGCTCGGGGCCGAACGTATTGCTACCGGCCACTATGCGGCCACCGATCTGGATGCCGAGGGGCGCACCCGGCTCTTGCGCGGCAAGGATGAGAGCAAGGACCAGAGCTACTTCCTGTACCGGCTGAGCCAGTATCAAGTATCGCGCGCGGTGTTTCCGCTGGGCGAGATGCACAAGACCGAGGTGCGGGAGCTGGCCGCCAAGATCCGCCTGCCCAACCATGCCAAGAAGGATTCGACCGGTATCTGCTTTATTGGCGAGCGGCCCTTCCGCGAGTTCCTCAACCGCTACCTGCCCAAGGTGCCAGGTGTGATGCGTACGCCGGAAGGCCGTGCCGTGGGTGAACATATGGGCTTGATGTACTACACCCTGGGGCAACGGCAGGGGCTCAATATCGGTGGGCCAGGCGAGCCTTGGTATGTGGCCGGCAAGGACATGGACAAGAATGAACTGATCGTGGTGCAAGGCCATGATCACCCGCTGCTGCTCAGGCCTGAGCTCAGTGCCGACCAACTGAGCTGGGTGGCAGACGAGGCACCCAAGCCGGGTCGTTACACCGCCAAGACCCGTTACCGGCAGCAGGATGCGGACTGCGAGTTGCTTGAGGTCAAGGACGGCGTGGCCAGGGTGCGGTTTGATGTACCCCAGTGGGCGGTGACCCCGGGCCAGTCGGTGGTGCTGTATGACGGCGTGGCCTGCCTGGGCGGCGGGGTGATCGTGTAATTCGGGGCATTTAAGTACCGGCTAACACTGGACTGGGTTGCCGGCCGACTATAGTGTAATAGCTCGAATTGATAGAGCTGCCCCACGAGCAGCCCATCCAACGAAAAAAGGGTAGAACACTATGTCCATCGGCAAGCGTCTCATGCTTATGTTGGCCCTGGCGCTGGCGGCGCTGTTGATCGTCGGCGGCGTTGGCATCAGCGCGTTCAAGGCGCTCAATACCCAGGTCAAGTCGCTGACTGACAACAGCATTCCCAGTGTGCAGGCCACCAGCGATATCGCCATTGCCTACCGCGAAATGCGCGCCCTCTTGCTGTCGCACATGATGGAGCAGGATGCCGACCTCAAGAAGGCTTTCAACCAGAAGGTGGACGAGGCGACGGCCGCCGCCAAGCGGGCGGTGGATGGTTACAACAATCTGGTCGACGATGAGACCGACCGTGCCAACTACACCGTGCTGAAGAAGGCCTTCGACGTCTATGTCGCCGGCTATGGCGAGGCCTTGGCCAACTCCAATGCGGGCAAGAATGACCAGGCTGTGGCCGCACTGTATGGCAAGGTGTTGCCGGCCGAGCAGCAGGTGCAGGCGGCGATCGAGAAGGTCTCGTCCTACAACCTGAAGCTGCAAGAGGCTTCGTCGGCGGAGGCGCAAGCCATCTACCAGCGGGCGATGAGCATCCTGATCGTGGTGATCGTGCTGGCAGTGGTGTCGCTGTCGGTCTTTGGCGTGCTGATCTACCGCGCCGTGACCACGCCGCTGGCGGTAATGGAAAAGACGGTGGAGCGCATCGGTCGTGATCTGGACTTTACCCAGCGGGTGCCGATCAACAGCCGCGACGAGGTGGGCCTGACGGTAGCGGCCTTCAATCGACTGCTTGATACCCTCCAGAACAGCTTCCGCGAGATCGCCGGTGCGGTGGGTGGCGTGAATGGCCAGGCCAATGAGATGGCCGCGGCGGCCCGGCAGATGTCGCAGAGCTCGGCCTCGGCCAGCGAATCGGCCGCCAATATGGCGGCCACGGTGGAAGAGGTCACGGTCAGTATCAACCATGTGGCCGACCGGGCCGTTGAGGCCAACCAGATGTCACGCCGCTCGGGCGATATTGCCGGTGAGGGCGAGGTGGTGATACAGGCTACCGTGAGCGAGATCAACGGGATTGCCGAGCGGGTGGCCGATGCTTCGCAGCAGATCGACCTGCTGGCACGCGAGAGTGCCAATATCGGTGCGGTGGTGGGCGTGATCAAGGACGTGGCCGACCAGACCAATCTGTTGGCGCTCAATGCGGCCATCGAGGCGGCCCGTGCCGGGGAGCAGGGCCGTGGCTTTGCGGTGGTGGCGGACGAGGTGCGCAAGCTGGCTGAGCGGACCTCGGTCTCGACCCAGGAGATCAGTGCCCTGATCAGTACCATCCAGCAGGGGGCCGACACCGCGGTAGCGCGTATGCGCGAGGTGGTGGAGCGGGTGGATGCCGGGGTGCAGAAGGCCAGCCAGGCTGGCGGCACGATAGGCCAGATCCGCCAGGGATCAAGCCAGGTGGTGGATATGGTGGAGGACATCAGCCACGCGATCCGTGAGCAGAGCGCGGCCAGTACCAATATTGCCCAGCAGGTGGAGCGGATCGCACAGATGTCGGAGGAGGCCAACGGGGCGGCCGGCAATACGGCGCAGGCGGCCAACCAGCTGCAGGAGCTGGCCAACCAGATGCAGGTAACGGTTGCCCGTTACCGAGTGTAGCGCTGTCTAACGTAGAGACAGTGCGTTAAGGATGAGTTCAACGCAGGCGCCCGGGAGACCCGGGCGCTTGTCGTTTGCGATGACTGAGGCAAGCGCTGCCGCTTTATTGAGCCCCGCCCGCCGGCGGGAACCCCGCTGACGCTCGTCGGCACTTCGTCCAGGCAGTTGTTACGCAATTGCGGGTCCGCTGCCAGCGGGGGCTCGAACGTAGATGTTCTGCGGCGTGGTCGCCGCAGCGGCTTATTCCGCCGACCAGTGGGGGAGGCGCTCGAACTGCTGGCGCAGTTCGCCGTCCAAGGCGATGGCGCTGCCTTGTTTGGCGCTATAGATCACGAAGGTGACGTCGGCTTCGGCAACTACGGTGTCGGTGCCCTTGAGGGTGACGCGCTGGTGGATGACGGCGCTGCGGCTGCCGATCTTTTGCATGGCGGTGGCGATGCTGAGTTCCTCGCCCATCAGCGCGGCGCGGCGGTAGTCGATGTTGATGTTGACGATCACAAAGGCAAGACCTGCCTTGGTGAAGTAATCGATGGAGCCGTGCGCCTCGGTAAAGCCCCAGCGGGCTTCTTCCAGGAATTCCAGGTAGCGGGCGTTGTTGACGTGGCCGTACAGGTCGAGGTGGTAGCCACGGACCTTGATATCGGTCAGGTGCGGCGCTTGGGCGTTGCTCATGGGGTTCTCCGGGGGCATGGGGCGCGAAAAACGCCAGTTTAACAGCCGTCCTGTCCCTACCTGCTGATGCCAATGTTGTAAAAGCGAGTGCTTATGGATTCCAAAGCCAGCGCGCGGCTGGAATAATCGCGGCCATGCCTTTGCAAGAATTGCCCAGCCGCCTGCGTCGCGGCCTCTACGTCCTCCTGGCCCTGCTGCTGCCGGTCATTGCCCTGCCGCTGTTCAACTTCAGCAGCTGGGCCGACAAGCTGGCGCAGGACGCCAGTGAATCGCTCGGTCGCCGGGTGGCGGTCAAGGCCATGCGCCTGGCGCTGTTGCCGCGCCCCAGCGTGACGCTGGAAGGGCTGACGGTGAGCGAGCCCAATGGCCGCTCGCTGTTTGCCCGTTTCGACAATGCCCGCTTTTCGCTCTCCTGGGGGGCCTTGTTCGGTGGGCAGGTCGAAGTGGTCGATGCCCGGGTCGAGGGGTTGGCGGCCAATCTCTATTTCCTGGGCGAGGGGCGGCTCAATATCGATGATCTGCTGACCCGCCGGCCCAAGTCGCAGCGGCTGAGCTGGCGACCCGAGCGGGTAGACCTCGTGGATGCAGCGCTGACCTGGAACGATCTGCATGGTCAGGTCACCCGCTTCCGCAAGCTGGACCTGCATGCCTTGGACCCGGAAGGTGACGCCGGTGCGATCACCGTGCTGGGCCAGCTGACGGCACCGGACTGGAGCGGTGGATTGCGGGTGGACAGCCAGATCCAGGTTGATCGGCAGCGCCTGACCGCTCATTTGCAGGGCTTCCGTTTGGCGATCAAGGCCGAGACGCCGGAGTGGCGCGACGGCAATCTGGAATTGACGGGTGACCTCAGTGCCGCGGCGCTACCGTGGCGCGGCCGGCTGGCCCATGCCACGGTGCGGGCCTCGGCCCAGCGCGGTGACCAGCGATGGCAGACCACCATCAAGAGCCCGGAATTCCGAGGCGGCGAGGGGGGGCTGGCGACCGGACAGATCGAGGCGGACTTCGGCATCAAGAGCAGCCAGCGCGAGCTCGCCGGCCAGCTTAAGCTGGCGCGGCTGGCAGCCGACCCGCAGGGTGGGCTGGTGGCTGACACTGCCAAGCTGGGCCTGCGCCTCCTGGATGACACCCAGAACGCGGTGCTGGACATTGAAAGCCCGCTACGCATAGATGACTGGCGGCGTATCTCGCTGGAAGGCTTCAACCTGACCGGCTCCTACAACCACAAGGCCCTGCCCAGCGGAGCGATCAAGCTGGAGCTGGGTGGCCGTACCGCCGTGGACCTGGAGAAGGAACGCTTCGACTGGGACAGCCGCGGCAAGCTCGACGGCGCGGCGGTGACCGCCCAGCTGTCACTGGAGAATTTCCTTACTCCCCGCTACGCCTTCGGGCTGGATCTGGCCAAGCTGGATTTGACGCCCTATCTGCCGGCGGTCGACAACGCCCCGACCCTGGACCCCAAGCAGGTGCTGAACTGGTCCTGGTTGGACGGCCTGTCGGCCCGTGGCGATATCAAGCTGGGTGAGCTCGATATCGGCCGTTTCCGGGTCTTCAACCTGCAGACCCACGTTGAGGCCGGCAAGCGGCAGGTATTGCTGGAGCCCTTGGCGGCCGATATCTACGGTGGGCAGCTCAAGGGCAGGGCGCTCTTGAGCGGTGGCAAGGTGCCGCGGCTGCAGCTGACCCAGACCTTGCAGGGTATGGAGGTGGCGGCCTTGATGTCTGACACCTTCGGTATTGACCGCCTGTCGGGGCGCGGCAATCTGAATGTGGACGTCAATGCGCCGGCGATCAGCATCGATGCCTTGCGACGCGGCCTGGCCGGACGGGTGGATGTGATGCTGTCGCGTGGTGAGATCGCAGGCCTCGATGTGGGCGATATGCTGCGCGGCTTGCGTAACAACCTCGCCAAGCTGACGGGCGACCTCGTCAAGGTGGAGACCGGCCGTGGTACGCGCTTCTCGGACCTGAGCGCGCGCTTTGTACTCAAGGATGGCGTGGCGGAGAGCCGCGACCTGCAGATCCGTGCGCCCTTTGTGGCGCTGGAGGGCGGTGGCAAGCTCGATATCGGCCGTGGCGAGCTCGACTACCTGCTCAATGCCACCGTGCGTGGCGGCAGCGGCCTGCCCGAGCTCGATGCGCTCAAGGGCGTGGTGGTGCCGATCCAGATCGCCGGGCCGCTCAACGCGCCGGCCTATCGAGTGGATACCCGTGCGCTGCGCGAGAAGCTCAGCGCACCGGCCAAGGGCGGCAAATAGCCGCGCGGGCCTCTGGGTGCCAAGAAAGCCGCCGGTCTGGGACCGGCGGCTTTTTTCTTGCCGCGTGGCGGCCGTGTTGCAATGCAACTTGTCTATACAAATAAGCCGGAGTAGAGTCGCGGCCATTGATAGCCCTCAGATGAGTACCCCCATGCATGCGCTTACCCTGACCCCCGGCAAACTCAACCTCGCCCAGTTGCGCCAGATCATGGCCGGCGGCGTACGTATTACGCTGGACCCGGCCGCGGTGCCTGGCATCGAGGCGGGGGCCCGTGCGGTGGCCGCCATCGTCGCCAAGGGGGCGCCGGCCTATGGCATCAACACCGGCTTTGGCCGCCTGGCCTCCACCCACATCCCCAAGGAACAGCTGGAGCTGTTGCAGAAGAACCTGGTGCTGTCGCACGCCGTGGGCGTGGGTGAGCCCATGGCGGCACCGGCTGTGCGCCTTTTGATGACGCTGAAGATATCCAGCATGGGGCGCGGCTATTCCGGCATCCGGCTGGCGGTGATCGAGGCGTTGGTGAAGCTTCTGGACGCCGACATCCTGCCGCGTATTCCGGTCAAGGGTTCGGTAGGGGCCTCGGGCGACCTGGCGCCGCTGGCCCATATGGCAGCCGTGCTGCTGGGCGTGGGCGAGGTGTTGGTGGATGGCCGCTGGCTGCCGGCCACCGAGGGCTTGGCCCGCGTGGGCCTGCAGCCCATGACCCTGGCGGCCAAGGAAGGCCTGGCGCTGCTCAATGGTACGCAGGCCTCCACCGCCTTGGCGCTGATGAATATGTTCGCCATCGAGGATCTCTACCAGACCGCCCTGGTGTCTGGCGCGCTGAGCGTGGACGCGGCCGCCGGTTCGGTGGTGCCGTTTGACCGTCGCATCCACGAGCTGCGCGGCCATCCCGGCCAGATCGAGGCGGCGGCCGCCTACCGCGCCCTGCTCGATGGCTCGGCCATCAACATCAGCCACAAGGACTGCGACAAGGTACAGGACCCCTACAGCCTGCGCTGCCAGCCCCAGGTCATGGGCGCCTGTCTGGACCAGATCCGCCACGCGGCGGTGGTGCTGCTGCGCGAAGCGGATGCGGTGTCGGACAACCCCTTGGTCTTCCCGGACAGCGAGGAAGTGCTGTCGGGCGGTAACTTCCATGCCGAGCCGGTGGCTTTTGCCGCCGACAACCTGGCGCTGGCGGTGGCCGAGATCGGCGCGCTGGCCGAGCGCCGTATTGCGCTGCTGATCGACGCAACCCTGTCCGGCCTGCCGCCCTTCCTGGTGCGTGACGGCGGGGTGAACTCGGGCTTTATGATTGCCCACGTGACTGCCGCGGCCCTGGCCAGCGAGAACAAGACCCTGGCCCACCCGGCCAGTGTGGACAGCCTGCCGACCAGTGCCAACCAGGAAGACCATGTCTCCATGGCCACCTTTGCCGCCCGCAAGCTCGGTGACATGGCCGAGAACGTGGCACATATCCTGGCGATCGAGCTGCTGGCTGCCGCCCAGGGCGTGGACCTGCGCGCACCGCACCAGACCTCGCCGCGCCTGTTGGGTGCCATGGCGCTGATCCGTGGCAAGGTCGAGCACTACCATATCGACCACTACTTCGCGCCGGATATCGAGGTGATCGCCGAGCTGGTGCGTGCCGGTGCCTTTGCCCGCCTCGCGCCCATGCGCTTCGATTCGCAAGGCTGAGACCATGGCTAACGTCCCGGCCTACCAGGCGATCAAGGACCATATTCTGGCGGCCATCCAGGCCGGCCAGTGGCGGGCTGGCGACCAGGTGCCGAGCGAGAACGAGCTGGTGAAACAGTTCGGCGTTGCCCGCATGACGGTCAACCGGGCGGTACGCGAGCTGGCGGCCGAAGGCGTACTGACGCGCAGCCAGGGTGCCGGCACCTTTGTGGCGGCCACCAAGTACCAGAGCACCCTGGTCGACATCAAGAGCATCGCCGAGGAGATACGCGGCCGCGGCCACGAGCACGCGGCCGAGCTCTTGAAGTTGCAAGCGGTCAAGGCCGACGCGGTGCTGGCGGCCGAGATGGGGCTGGAGCCGGGTAGCCAGCTCTACTACTCGCTGATCCTGCACCGAGAGAACGGTCAGCCCATCCAGCTGGAGGAGCGCTGGGCCAACCCGCAGCTGGCGCCGGACTACCTCAAGCAGGACTACGGCCGGGTGACCCCGAACGAGTATTTGACCCGCAGTGCGCCGCTCTCAAGGGTGGAGTACCGGATCGAGGCCCGCCGGCCGGACCGCTCGACCCGCGCCAAGCTGGCGATGGACAAGGACGAGCCCTGCCTGGTGCTGCACCGGCGGACCTTTTCCAAGGGCCAGGTGGCGAGTGTGGCCAATCTTTACCACCCGGCCGGGCGTTACCAGTTCAGCGGCTTTTTTTGAGAGCCCGTTATGAATCCAGGACATTGAATTGTGTGGAGGGTAGGGCAAGCATCAGGGAAACCCTGGTGCCAGGCGGCGGTGGGGCGCACACAGTGGGCTCTCTCCTGTTTGAATCCACCCCCTCCGCCGCGGCCGCGTGGTTGTTGCCTCTTCAGGGGCTTACCAGCACGGCGCCCTCCTTGCGGGGGTGAAGCCTCGCTGACGTTTGTCAATGCTTTGAACCTACAAACCCCGGTGTGGGGCTTAGTACCCACCCAGTGATACCAACCGTCGGCCGGATGGCCGCGACAGGAGACCGCCATGAGCGACCCCCGCATCGACCCGACCCGTGTGATCCGCGCCCCTCGTGGCACTGAGCTGAGCTGCAAGAGCTGGCTGACCGAGGCGGCCTTCCGCATGATCCAGAACAACCTCGACGCCGAGGTGGCCGAGCACCCGCAGTCGCTGGTGGTGTATGGCGGCATAGGCCGGGCGGCGCGCGACTGGGCCTGCTATGACCGCATCCTCGACACCCTCAAGACGCTGGGCGACGAGGAGACCCTCTTGATCCAGAGCGGCAAGCCGGTGGGGGTGTTCCGTACCCATGCCGATGCACCGCGGGTACTGCTGGCCAACTCCAACCTGGTGCCGGCCTGGGCCAACTGGGAGCATTTCAACGAGCTCGACCGCAAGGGCCTGATGATGTACGGCCAGATGACCGCCGGCTCGTGGATCTATATCGGCACCCAGGGCATCGTCCAGGGCACCTACGAGACCTTCTACGCGGTGGCCAACCAGCACTTCGACGGCAAGCCGCAGGGCCGCTGGATCCTGACCGGTGGCCTGGGCGGCATGGGTGGCGCGCAACCGCTGGCCGCGACCATGGCCGGCTTCAGCATGATTGCGGTGGAGTGTGACGAGACCCGTATCGACTTCCGCCTGCGTACCCGCTACCTGGACCGCAAGGCGCACAACCTGGACGAGGCGCTGGCCATGCTGGAAGCGGCCAAGGCCGAGGGCAAGGCCGTCTCGATCGGACTACTGGGCAATGCTGCCGATGTATTTGCCGAACTGGTGAAACGCAATATCACCCCGGACGTGGTGACCGACCAGACCAGCGCCCATGACCCGGTGCACGGCTACCTGCCGCAGGGCTGGGATGTGGCGCAGTGGCGCGCGGCGCAGAAGAGCGACCCGGCCGGCGTGGCCGCGGCCGCCAAGCGCTCCATGGCCCACCATGTGCAAGCCATGCTGGACCTGCAGGCAAGCGGCGCTGCCACCTTGGACTATGGCAACAATATCCGCCAGGTGGCCAAGGACCAGGGCGTCGCGAACGCCTTTGACTTCCCGGGCTTTGTGCCGGCCTATATCCGGCCGCTGTTCTGCAAGGGCATCGGCCCCTTCCGCTGGGTGGCGCTGTCGGGCGACCCGGAAGATATTTACAAGACCGACGCCAAGGTCAAGGAACTGATCCCGGACGACCCACACCTGCACAACTGGCTGGATATGGCGCGCGAGCGCATTGCCTTCCAGGGCCTGCCGGCACGGATCTGCTGGGTGGGCCTGGGAGACCGGCACCGGCTGGGCCTGGCCTTCAACGAAATGGTGCGCAAGGGCGAGCTGAAGGCACCGGTGGTGATCGGCCGCGATCACCTCGATTCCGGCTCGGTGGCTTCCCCCAACCGCGAGACTGAAGCCATGCGCGACGGTAGCGATGCGGTATCGGACTGGCCGTTGCTCAATGCCCTCCTGAACACCGCCGGCGGTGCGACCTGGGTATCGCTGCACCATGGCGGCGGCGTGGGCATGGGCTATTCGCAGCATTCCGGCGTGGTGATCGTCTGCGATGGCAGCGAGGCGGCCGACAAGCGTATCGAGCGCGTGCTGTGGAACGACCCGGGCACCGGGGTGATGCGGCATGCCGACGCCGGCTACGAGATCGCCCAGGACTGCGCCCGCGAGCGGGGCCTGAACCTGCCCATGCAGCGCTGAGCTAACCTGCTAGATATTCGTGATCGTATAAGCTGACATTTGTTCAGTGCGCCTACGAGCGTAGCGAGGTTCCCCGCCGGCGGAGCGGCTGCCAGAGTTCTTGGCGCTTTAGCGCCTAGAACCTGTGCGTGCAAAGCTGCGGGAGGGGTAGGGAAGCGATAGAGGGTTGAGCCCTGCCTCCGCATGCGAGGAACGTGAGCACCCGGGTTTCCCGGGTGCCTGCGCTGACATTTCTGACAGTGCAGCTCGTGGGTTTATAGCGGGCTCAACGGAGAGAGTGATGCGTCTTGATGATATGGACGAAAGCGACAACGTCGAGGACGTGGGCGACGGCGGCCGTGGTGGTGGTGGCGGAGGCTTGCCGCTGGGCGGCATCGGTATCGTCGGGGTGCTGGCTGCGGCCGGCATCAGCTATTTCTTCAATGTCGACTTCGGCTCGGCCTTGCATGTGGTATCTGGCGTGGAGCAGGCTACCCATGCGCCGGCGGCACCCAGCCATGCCGGCAAGAAGCCGGACATGAACGACCCGGAGGTGAAGTTCGCCGCCCGCGTGCTCAAGAGTACCGAGAACGTGTGGGACCAGCTCTTTGCCGAGCAAGGTCTGACCTACCGCAAGCCCAAGCTGGCCTTGTTCCGCAACGGCGTGCGCACGCAGTGCGGCTTTTCCAGCTCGGCAGTCGGGCCCTTCTACTGCGCTGGCGACGAGAAGGTCTTTATCGACCTGGCCTTTCTGGACAAGCTGCAGCAGAAGCTGGGCGCACAGGGCGAGTTCGCCCGTGGCTATGTGATTGCGCATGAGGTGGGCCACCATGTCTCGCACCTCTTGGGCACCTTGGACAAGGCGCACCAGCAGATGGCCGGCGAATCCCGCACCGAGGCCAACCGTGAATCGGTGAAGCTGGAATTGCAGGCGGACTGCTTTGCCGGCATCTGGGGCCACTATGTGGCCAAGCAGAACCGGCTGGAGCCGGGGGAGGCCGAGCAGGCGCTGCGAGCTGCCCACCAGGTGGGCGACGATACCCTGCAGGAGGCGGCCGGACGCCAGGTGCAGCCCGAGAGTTTCAATCACGGCAGTGCGGAGCAGCGTATGCGCTGGTTCCAGCGTGGCTTTGATGCCGGGCGCATCGAGGCGTGCGATACCTTCAGCACGGCCAAGCTATAGGACAGCCATGCCCCACAATACCCTGATCCGCCATGTGCACGCTGCGACCATGCTGCCCGGTTCGGACTATGGCCTCTTGCGCGATGCCGCCTTGCTGATCCGTGACGGACGCATCGCCTGGCTGGGCCGCGAGACGGAGCTGCCGGCAGGCCTGGGCGACTGCGAGGAAGTGGACGGCGAGGGCGGCTGGCTGACGCCGGGCCTGATCGACTGCCATACCCACCTGGTCTACGGCGGCGATCGCTCGCATGAATTCGAGATGCGGCTCAATGGTGCGAGCTACGAGGAAATTGCCCGGGCCGGTGGCGGTATCCGCTCTACGGTGGCGGCCACCCGTGCTGCCAGCGAGGTGGAGCTGTTCACTGCCAGCCTGCGACGGCTGGATGGCATGCTGCGTGAGGGCGTAACCACGGTAGAGATCAAATCCGGCTATGGCCTGGACCTGGAGACCGAACGCAAGATGCTGCGCGTGGCGCGGCAGCTGGGTGAGGCGCGCGCGGTGCGGGTGCGTACCAGCTATCTGGCGGCGCATGCGCTGCCGCCGGAGTACCAGGGCCGGGCTGATGACTATATCGATGCCTGCATAGACTGGCTGGCGGTGCTGGCCGGCGAAGGTCTGGTGGATGCGGTCGATGCCTTCTGCGAGCGCATCGGCTTCAGCCGCGAGCAGGTGGAGCGGCTCTTCAAGGCCGCCAAGGGCCTGGGGCTGCCGGTCAAGCTGCATGCCGAACAGTTGTCGGATTCCGGCGGTGCCAAGCTGACTGCCAAGTATGGCGGACTATCGGCCGACCACCTGGAGTGGCTGGATGAGAAGGCGATTGCCGCCATGGCCGAGAGCGGTACGGTGGCGGCGCTGCTGCCGATAGCCTTCTATTGCCTGCGTGAAACCAAGGTGCCGCCGATTGCGGCGCTGCGCCAGGCTGGCGTGGCGATGGCGGTATCGACCGACTGCAACCCGGGTACGGCGCCCTCCAGCAGCCCCTTGCTGGCGCTGAACATGGCCTGCACCCTGTTCGGCCTGACGCCCTCGGAGGCGCTGACCGGCATGACCCGTTATGCGGCCAAGGCACTGGGCCTGCTGGAGGAGACGGGTACCCTGGCGGTGGGCAAGCGGGCCGATGTTGCGCTGTGGCGCATCGCCCGGCCGGCCGAGCTGTGCTACTGGCTGGGGGGCGAGCCGCTGTGGCAGCGCTGGCATGAGGGGCGGATGGTTTTGCCGTCGGCCCATTGATGTTGACGCTTCGGTTGGGGCTGAGGTGTTTGTTCAGCGCCCGGCTCAGCCGGGCGTTATTCCTCAGTGAAGGTCATAGAGGGCCTCCTCCCTTTATTGATCTCACTCCCCCCGCCCTCGCTCAAGCGAGGGAGCCTCGCTGGCGCTCGTCAGTGGGTATTGGGGCCGTTTGTTGAATCTTCTGGGCACAGGTTGCATACCTGCTTGCCCCAATACGAGAGAAATCCATGTACCAAGTCGCGGATATGAGTGTTTGGCAGGGCCGGAATGACAGTGAGGAGGGGGCGCTGGGGCGGCGTTGGCATGAGCGGGTGCAGCAGCTGCATGAAGCGGCCGCGGCCGGGACGGCGCTCCTGGGCTTTGCCTGCGATGCCGGGGTGAGCCGCAACCAGGGTCGGCCGGGTGCCAAGGAGGGGCCGCAGGCGATACGCAAGGCGCTGGCCAATCTGGCCTGGCACCACGAGGGCCATGTCTACGACGGCGGTACCGTGGCGTGCGAGGCGGACGCCTTGGAAGATGCGCAGGCCGAGCTGGGCCGGCAGGTGGCGCACCTGTTGGCAGCGGGGCACTTCCCCCTGGTGCTGGGGGGCGGCCACGAGATGGCCTATGGCAGTTTTCTGGGTCTGGCGCGCCATGCCGAGCTGCAGAAGCGGCGGCCGCGCATCGGCATCGTCAACCTCGATGCCCACTTCGACCTGCGCGCCGGCGAGCGGGCCAGCTCGGGCACGCCCTTCCGGCAGATTGCCGAGGCGTGCGAGGCCAACGGTGCCGACTTCCTCTACCTGGTCTATGGCATCTCGGAGCCGGCCAATACCGAGGCCCTGTTTCACCGTGCCCGCAGCCTGGGCGTGCAGTGGCGCGGCGACGAGGACTGCCACCGCGACAACCTGGAAAACCTGCTCGATACCCTGACCTTCTTTGCCGACCAGGTGGACTGGCTCTACCTGACGGTGTGCCTGGACGTGCTGCCGGCCGGGGTGGCGCCGGGCGTATCGGCCCCCGCGCCCTATGGCGTGGAGCTGCCGGTGGTGGAGGCCTTGATCGATGCCGCCAAGGCGACCGGCAAGCTGATGCTGGCCGATATTGCCGAGCTGAACCCGAGCATGGATAGGGACGGGATTACGGCCAAGGTGGCGGCGCGGCTGGCCTGGAGGCTCGCTCGCTAGTGCCCTGAGCAAGCAGCAGAGAGTAGCTGAGTGCAGTGCAGGCGCCCGGGAAACCCGGGCGCTTGCCGTTTAGGACGGCTGAAACAGGCGCTCGGCCCTGTTCGAATCCCTGCCTGCGGGCGCTGGTGCTCATTGACGGCCATGCTGGTTGTAACTGACCGCTCAACCGGATTGCGCTGACCCGTGAAGTGGCTGCGAATGGGTCAGTCAGTGAGCGACGGTATTCGACCCAAAATAGCCAAGGCGTCGCTCGACTACGATCGACTGCTACTCGGCCAAAGCAGCCTGTTAGCATGCGAGGCAGTAACGACCGGTTTACAGAGAACTTCAGACACGCTTGGACTGGAGGCCAAACCCTTCCGCTCGTCGAGAAGTGCGAGCGCAAGCGAGGCTGATGGATTGATCGACATGCGTACGGCCGGCAAGCATGTTCAGTTGGCGTCCTAACACACCTGCGTGCGCCATGATTCTCTGCGCAGAGCGCGCCAATATGCCGAAGACTTGTTGGCTGGAAAAACGATTCCAGATATGCTTAGCAAAACGCTAGCGTTTTTCACACAGGAGCAGCTCATGGCCGTCACGAAGACAGAGGTTGTAAGCGTTAGAGTCCCACCGGATGTGAAGGCTGCGCTTGTCGCCGCCGCCGAGCAGGAGCGGCGCAGCTTGGCATCTATGGTCGAGTATATGGTGCTCGAGTACTGCAGATCGCGCGGCATTGGAGGTGAATGGGCGGCGGACGCCGCAAGCGCGCATAAGAGTGTTGTGAAAGGTTAAGGCCACCAAACACCGCAAGGCGAACGAGCTTGCAAGGACTTAAGGGGCAAGAGGTCAATGGCAAGAGACATCGCGCAAGGATTAAGCAATTTCGGATTTCTAACTGAGCACAGCCCGTTGCTCGCTGATCTTGGGGCAACCGCGGAGCGGCTCTATCCCTTCGATCCGGCGAGCTGCGTGCTCAAGCTGCGGTTGTTGGCCGAGTCGATCACGCAGGATGTGGCGTCCCGTGTTGGTGTGCGCCTGATTCAACCCACCCAGGCAGAGATGCTGCGCGCAGTGGACCAGCGCCTGAGCCTTGATCCGCAAGTGCGGCAGATGTTCCATTTGCTGCGCCAGAGGGGCAACGAGGCTGCACATCAGGTCGACCATCGTATCGGCTACCGCGAGGGCCTAGAGGCGCTGAAGGTAGCCCGTGAAATCGCGCTCTGGTTCCATCGAAGCTTCGGCAGCGACGCGGACTTCAAGCCCGGTCCATTCATCCTGCCGGACGACCCCAGCCAGCGGCTGCTTACGATGCAGCAGCAAGTGGCTGACCTCACGCAGAACCTGCAGCAGGCCCAGAGTGAACAGGCGGCCAAAGGCCAATTGGCAGAGTTGTTGGCCGCCCAGGCAGCACAGGAGCGTGTGCTGGCCGAACGGGCCGCCGAAGAGCGCAGCCTCTACGAAAGTCTGGCCGAAGAGGCTAGCAGCCGCTACGTCGCCCTCAAGGCCGAATTCGACGCCCACCTGCAAACCGCCAATGCTGCGCTGGACGTACCCACCTCGCTGGACATTCAGGCCTTTGCGCAGCGCACCACCCAGGCTGCACAAAAGGTGGCGATGGACGAAGCTTCCACCCGCCTGCTCATCGATCAGATGCTCAAGGACGCCGGCTGGGAGGCCGACACCCATGAACTCACCCATGCCAAAGGCGCACGGCCGGAACGCAACCGCAACTTGGCGATCGCCGAATGGCCCACTGCGGGCAAGCAGAGCGCCGACTACCTGCTATTCGCCGGTCTCACACCCATTGCTGCAGTCGAAGCCAAGCGCCTGAACGTCAACGTCGCCGGGAAGATTGGTCAGGCCGAGCGCTACGCCCGTGGCTTGCAAATCGAACCCGGGCACGAAGCCGCCTGGCTGGCTGAAGGCCGCCAGGGCCCCTGGCCCGACGGGCAGGGAGGAGTGTTTCACCTTCCCTTTGCCTACTCGTGCAACGGCCGCCCGCTGGTCAAGCAGAGCCCTGAAGCCAGCGGCACCTGGTTCCGCGATCTGCGCCACCAGGGCAACCTGGCCAAGCCGCTGCAAAGCTTCCACTCACCTGACGGCTTGCTCGACCAGCTCCACCGCAACAAGGCCGAGGCGGAAGCCAAGCTGCAACAAGAAGGCTTTGCCTACTTGGGTCTGCGCGATTACCAGCAAAAGGCTATCAGCGCAGTGGAAGCCGCGCTGGCCGCCGGCCAGACCAAATGCCTGCTGGCCATGGCCACCGGCACGGGCAAGACGCGCACCATCATCGGCCTCATCTACCGCCTGCTCAAGGCCGAGCGCTTTCGACGCATCCTGTTCCTGGTAGACCGCACGGCGCTAGGCGATCAGGCCATCGACGCCTTCAATGAAGCACCGCTGGAGCAAAGCCAACCCCTGTCCAAGATCTACAACATCGCTGAACTGGGCGACATGGCTGCCGAGGCCGAAACTCGCGTGCAGGTGGCCACAGTGCAGGCCATGGTCAAGCGCATCTTCGGCAGCGACAACCCGCCTCCGCTGGACGCCTTCGACTGCATCATCGTGGACGAAGCACACCGCGGCTACACACTGGACCAGGGCATGACCGAGGGCGAGCTCGCCCTGCGTGACCAGACCCAGTACCTATCCACCTACCGGCGCGTGCTGGACTACTTCGACGCCGTCAAGGTAGGGCTGACCGCCACCCCGGCACGCCACACCACCGACATCTTCGGTCGACCTGTCTACACCTACTCGTACCGTGAAGCCGTGGCCGACGACTGGCTTATCGATCACGAGCCCCCCATCCGCTACCAGACCTTGCTGAGCCAGCACGGCATCCACTTCGACAGCGGCCAGCAGGTCGAGGCCATCAACCTCGGCACCGGCGAGATCGAAACCGCCGAACTGGACGACGAATTGCACTTCGAGCTGGAAAGCTTCAACAAGCGCGTCATCAGCGAACCGTTCAACCGCGTCATCTGCGAACAGCTCGCCCAGGAGCTGGACCCCATGGGCGAAGAGAAGACCATGATCTTCTGCGCCACCGACGCGCACGCCGACATGGTCAAGCGCCTGCTGGGCGACGCCTTCAAGGCCGTGCACGGCGAGCACTACAACCAGGCCGCGGTGGAAAAAATCACCGGCGCGTCCGACAAGGTGGACCAGCTCATCCGCCGCTACAAGAACGAGCGCTTTCCCACCATCGCCATCACGGTGGACCTGCTGACCACCGGCATCGACGTGCCGCCTATCTGCCACCTGGTCTTCATGCGCCGGGTGCGCTCGCGCATCCTGTACGAACAGATGATCGGCCGCGCCACCCGGCGCTGCGACGACATCGGCAAGACCGTCTTCAAGATCTACGACCCGGTGGACCTGTACGCGTCACTTCAGGCCGTCAACACCATGCAGCCGCTGGTGAAGGACCCAAAGGTCACGCTGGAACAACTGTTCGACGAACTGAACAACCCCGCCGCGCATCAAACCGCAGGCAGCGCCCCCGGCCGCAGCCACGCGCACGACGTGCTCGACCAGCTCAACCAGAAGCTCATGCGCGTTCTGCGCGACGCCGCGCACAAGGCCGAGAAGAAGCCGGCCCTGAAAGATAAGCTGGACCAGTTGGAACAGCAATGGGGCGTCCCGCCGCCGCAACTGCATCGTCACTTGCACCAGCTCGGGCAAGAAGGTGGTCCCCAGGCCGCAGCCGAATTTCTGCGCCACAACACCCGCCTGTTGCTGCAACTTGCCGAGGTCAAGCAGCTCCTGGGCACGGCCTACATGCCCGTCATCGCCACCCAGGCCGACGAACTGCGGGAACGCAGCCAAAGCTGGGGCCTGTACGCCAAGCCCGAGGACTACCTCGACAGCTTCAGCCACTTCGTACGCGAACAAATCAACCAATCGGTTGCCATGGCCACGGTGGTCAACCGACCCAAGGACCTCACCCGCGAACAGCTCAAGGAAGTGCGCCTGTTGCTTGACGGCGCGGGCTACTCCGAAGCCAGCCTCAAGGCCGCTTGGCGCAAGCACAGCAACCAGGACATCGCTGCCGGCGTCATCGCCTACATCCGCCAAGCGGCACTGGGCGAAGCGCTGCTGCCCTTCGATCAGCGGGTGGCCCAGGCCATGCAGAAGATCTACGCCCAACACGCATGGACACCGGTGCAGCGCAAGTGGCTGGACCGCCTGGCCAAACAACTCACGCACGAACTGGTCATCGACCAAGCTTTCGTCAACAACGCCTTTGCCAACGATGGTGGTGCGAAGCAGCTGGACAAACTGCTGGGCGGGCAGCTTGACAGTGTGATGGGCGCGTTGGCTGCCGGTCTCTGGCCACGCGCCGCCTGACAATTCAGCGTTTGACGCTAAACAGATTCAGAGAACTCAAAAATGACTACTCAAGACATCGTCCAGAAGCTCTGGAATCTTTGCGATGTGCTGCGCGACGACGGCATCAACTACAGCGACTACGTCACCGAACTCGTGCTGCTGCTCTTCATCAAGATGGAGCACGAGAACACAGAGAGCGGCATCCTGCAAGGCCACAAGCTGCCGGCCTACGCCCGCTGGCCCGAGTTACGCGACAAGAGCGGCCTGAACCTGCTGCGCCACTACCGCGAGACCCTGCTCAAGCTCTCCGCCAGTGACGACCGGCTGATCGCCGCCATCTACGCCGACGCGCAGACCAGCCTGAAAGAGCCGCGCCACCTGGAACAGCTCGTCAAGAGCCTAGACGGCATCGACTGGTTCAGCGCCCGGCAAGACGGCCTGGGCGACCTGTACGAAGGCCTGCTGGAGAAGAACGCCAGCGAAACCAAAAGCGGCGCCGGCCAGTACTTCACGCCCCGCCCACTCATCGACACCATCATCAAGGTCATCCGGCCCCAGCCCGGCGAAACCGTGCAAGACCCGGCTGCCGGCACCGCAGGCTTCCTGATCGCGGCCGACCGCTACATCAAGGACCAGACCGACGACCTCTACAACCTCAGCGAGAAAGAACGCAAGTTCCAGCGCAACCAGGCTTTCCTGGGCATGGAACTGGTGCCCGGCACCCGCCGCCTGGCGCTGATGAACTGCCTGCTGCACGGCATGGAGGGCGACGACGAAGGCGTGGTGCACGTGGGCAACACCCTGGGCAGCGCCGGCAGCGCCCTGCCCAAGAGCCACATCATCCTCAGCAACCCGCCCTTTGGCACCGCCAAGGGCGGCGGCGGCCCCACCCGCGACGACCTGACCTTTGCGACCAGCAACAAACAGCTCGCCTTCCTGCAGCACATCGTGCGCCACCTGCGCGACGGTGGCCGCGCCGCCGTGGTCCTGCCCGACAACGTGCTGTTCGAGGCCGGCGTGGGCGCCGACATCCGCCGCGACCTGATGGACAAGTGCCGGCTGAACACCATCCTGCGTCTGCCTACCGGGATCTTCTACGCCCAGGGCGTCAAGACTAATGTGCTGTTCTTTGAGAAGGTCAGCCAGGCCGCCACCGGCAGCACGCAAGAAATCTGGGTGTACGACATGCGGGCGAACGCGCCCAAGTTCGGCAAACGCACCCCGCTGACCGACGCACACTTTGCCGACTTCATCGCCGCGTACGGCGACGATCCTAACGGTAAAGCCACACGGCAGGACCAGGGCGAACAGGGGCGCTTTCGCCGTTTCAGCCGTGAGTGGATTGCGAGCGAGAAAGGCGACAGCCTGGACATCGCCTGGCTCAAGGACGACAGCGCTGAAGACGCTGCCGACTTGCCCGAACCGGCCGTGCTGGCGCGCGAGGCGATGGACGAGCTGAGCGGGGCGGTGTTGGAGTTGAAAGCGATCCTGGCGGAGCTGGGGGAAGGGGCATGAATCAGCAACCACTGGGCTGGGGCAATCCAACGCTGCTGGACTGTTCTCAGTTTGTAAGGGGCGTTACGTACACCAAATCAGATGCCACCGATCGGAGTGCAAGCGGACTGATTCCCATCGTTCGCGCGAACAACATCCAGGCAAGAGGGTTTGAGCTTCAAAACCTCGTTTACGTGCCTGCAAGCCTTGTGTCCGCTGAACAGGTTCTGAAATGCGGAGATGTAGTTATCGCAACGTCGAGTGGCAGCATCAGCGTGGTTGGGAAGGCTGCGCAGGTGCGAAGAGAACAGCCTATGTCGTTTGGTGCATTCTGTGGCGTTCTGCGCCCCTCATCTACAATCAACGCTCGTTACTTCGGCCATTTCTTTTCGTCTAAGGCTTATCGCGACGCTGTCAGTGAAATGGCACGTGGCGTGAATATCAACAACCTGAAGCGCGATCACTTCCAGGCGATCAATATTCCGCTGGCTCCTTTGGCCGAGCAAAAACGCATCGCCGACAAACTCGACACCATCCTCGCCCGAGTGGATGCCGTCAACACCCGCCTGGCCCGCGTCGCCCCCATCCTCAAACGCTTCCGTCAATCAGTTCTCGCCGCAGCCACGTCAGGAAGGCTGACAGAGGATTGGCGTCGCTCGAACGCAGACTGGGCTATGCATTCCCAGTGGCTCCAACGCAACAACGAGAGCGACCCTCCACCAGACATCAATAGTTTAAATGTTCCATCCACTTGGCGAATTCTGCGTGCGCAGGATGTGGTCGAGTCTGACGCAAACATCGTCTACGGCATCGTGCAGCCTGGACCAAAATTGGTCAGTGGCATACCGTATGTTCAGACCACCGACATTGCTGATGGCCGAATTCAGGTAGGTTCCTTGTGCCGAACTAGCGTCGACATTGCAAATAGGTATCACCGGTCATCGATCAAAGGCGGCGACGTCTTGCTCGGCATCATTCGCGCGACCAAAGTCGCCGTGGTGCCGGATGAACTTAGCGGTGGGAATATATCCCGCAGTGTCGCCCGCCTCAGGCCTTGTAGCGACATGGTGCCGCAGTTTCTAGCTATCGTGCTTGAATCACCTGCCGTCCAAGACTGGTTTCGTGCGCAGCACCGTGGCATGGATATGCCGGTTCTCAACCTTGCTCAGGTCAGGCTTGCTCCTTTGCCGATAGCACCGATTGAAGAACAAAGGGAGATCGTCCGCCGCGTTGAAACTCTGTTCGCCTTCGCCGACCGCCTCGAAGCCTGCCTGCTAACCGCTCAGACCGCCACCGACCGCCTGACCCCGGCCCTGCTGGCCAAGGCCTTCCGCGGCGAACTGGTGCCACAAGACCCGAACGACGAACCTGCGAGTGAACTGTTGCGCCGACTGCAGCAGGAAGCACCGTCGACCAGCACAAGACGCGGACGGAAAAGCGCTGTATGAAGCTGCTGTCGATCGAGCTATTCGGGCAATACAAAGGCCTAAAGGATCAGGCCTTTGATTTCTCAACGGTTAAAGGCGATGTTGCCGTCCTCATTGGCGCCAACGGTTCGGGCAAGTCGCAGGTGATGGAACTCATCGCAGAGGCCTTTGCCTTCCTTGAACGGCGGCAGCGACAGGACTTCCGGGTACGTGCGCCGCTGGGGTATGACTTTCGCGTTACCTACGAGATGGCTTCGTCTCGCTACGAAGGTTTGCGCCGGTTCGCCGTGGACACGCGGCATCGTCTTCGCATCGCGGTGCATCGGCGCATTGACCAGCCTCACGATGGTATTGCGCAGCCGGCCCAGGGGACATGGAGTGAGATCACGGCGGATGGCTCCTTGGAAGATTTGGCGCTACCACGGGTCATCGGATACGCCTCCGGCATGTCCGAGAACCTTCAGCGAGCCTTCATGCGCAACGCGCTTCAGTACTTTGACGTGATTCGGATCAGGTCAAACTTGAAGAAAGAGCTTGCGCAGCCCGAAGTGGATGAAAGGGCAACGCTGGCCATCAATGAGCGCTATCTCAGGCGCAACCCGGGCATATTCGCTGCCGAAGGGGAGGATCCCGAATCGGGCCTTTTCAGGCTACGCGAGACCGACACGGCGATACCCAGGAATCTCTTCCTCGACTATGACTGCGCAGCGCTGCTGATCGCCACACTCGGTATGCTTCCGCATGCTGCCCGTGACGAGGTGTGGAACGAGATCCCATTCCGCCATCCTGCGCGAGTGGTGTTGAGGTATGACCTGCGTGGCCAGGCAACTGCTTCGGACAACGCCCGCGACATCAAGCGTTTGATCGAATTGGCTGGGCCAAACAGGTGTACGCCGATCTCTCTACGAACCAGCGAGAGCGTGTATGAGTTGCTGGAATTGGACTTCTTGGCTGGCGACATCGAGATTGATTTCCGGGACCCGGAAGTCATCCGTCGGATGGCTGACAACTCGCGAGCGCCTGACCAGTGGTTCTCGGCGCTGTACAAGCTTCAACTTCTGGGCGTTGATGAATGGTCTGGGACGGTGAAGCGCGCACTGCGTCGCGACGACTTTCAAGGCCATGTAGAGAAACCGCTAAAAGGGAAGCTTCCACTTTCGGTGCAGGAACTCTGGATGTCAGATGGCGAGCGTACCGTTGCGTTTGACGATTTGAGCGATGGGGAAGTACAGCTTCTGTTGACACTTGGTGCCGTGCGACTCTTCGGGGACGATGAGACGCTGTTCCTCTACGATGAGCCCGAAACGCACCTGAACCCAAGCTGGCGCACACGATTCCACTTGGATTTTGAAAAGGCCAACGAAGCGAACGGAAAGGTCCAAGCCTTCATCTCGTCACACTCGCCTTTTTTGGTCTCTTCGCTACCTCGTGAAGCGGTCTTCCACTTCAAGAAGGTCGACGGTGCGACTGACATGACGAATCCGCCAAGAGAGACCTTTGGCGCATCGTTTGACGTACTGATAAAAAAGCACTTCAACCTGCGTGCAACGATCTCCGAAACAGCTGTCCAGGAAATTCGCGAGCGGTTGGAAAACCCTCAACTCACAACCGAAAGAAAGTTGGAATGGCTTGAGGATTCCATCGGCGAGTCGATGGAGCGTTCGTATCTCATCAATAGGTTGAGAAATTCCTGATGCTGTTTGAGATCAGACCAAATCTTGAGCATTCGAAGGTTTTTGACGGGCTTAACTTATTCCTTGTAGAAGCGATGCTGGCGGCGCTGGAAAGGCGGCAAGTGGATGAAGCCCACCTTCCGGCCGGCCTGTATGCTGCGATTACTGGAAATGAGCCGACTCGCACTGCGGTTGATGCCCTGTTGGCAACGCTGTCGGCGCTTGATCAAGTGCAAAAGCAAGCTCTTGGGGCTGTATTGGCGGCGAGAACTGACCCGTGTGCTTTCCTGTCCGACCGGACAGTACCGCTGACAGCCATACCCGAAGCGGTTTTTCCTGCATTGAAGTCACTGGCTGTTCACCTCTTTCAGCGCACGGCGAAGCTCCGAGGCGTGGAGCAAGCGTGTGGTGAATGCATTGACGACCACTATGCACGCTTCCGCCACGGCAATGCGCCAGGCAATGGCAATGTGTGCTGCGTTTGTGGGACCGAATACCTTGCTCAGATTCGGGCTGACGAGAACGACAACGAGCAGTGGCGCGGCCCGTACGACCACCTTCTAGCAAAAGACCTGTACCCGATATACGGAGTCGATCCCAAGAACTTATTGCCCATCTGCAACACTTGCAATTCCAAGGCCAAGCTGGCCAAAGACTTGGTTCTCAAAGATGGAGTCCGTCGCCTCAGCTTTTCGCCCTGGGCTGAAAGCGCATCGTTGCAAGAGATCGAGGTGGTCGTCGATGACGCGAACGATCTGTTTCCACGCGTGGTCGTGAACCTTCGGAGCGCAGATCCTGATCGACAAGAGAAGCTCGCGACCTGGGATGACGTCTACGAGATCAAGTCTCGCGTGGAGGGTGAATTCAAGGAGTTGGGAGCAAAGTTGGCCGAGGATGCTCGCGCGGCTGACGATGCATCCTTTCTACAGAAACTCCGTGAGGTCGGGCTTGCCAAATTCCAGGCACAAAGGCTGACGCCCTTCAACTACTGGCGTGCGCGTGTCTACGTGGCGGTGATTAACATGAATCCGGGGAGCCGTGAGGCTTTGCGCCAGGCGACTGCCCTGACGCCCCAAACGATTCAGGACATGGAGGCGCTGTTCTTCCAGTGAACAGCGGTCTCAGTGCAGAAAAGCAGCTCCCGATGAGTGCCCTGGTGACTGTTAGGAAAGGGGCATGTCCAGATTCTTGTGTAAACCTGCCGCTCAAGAGAAACATGCTGACCGACCACTTTGGCCGAATACCGGTCATTTGGAGTTGACCGCTTCTACCTGAACTACGACGTAACCTCGCTCTGCCGTTGTGGCTGCATACTAAACTGGTGCGGTCACCACCAGTATGGAATGCCGAAAATGGTCAACGCTCGCCGGCATACACGGTCATCTTCGCCGGAATCCGCACCTGCCCCTCCCGCAGCCTTGCAGGCACAGGTTCCAGGCGCTAAAGCGCCAAGAACTCTGGCAGCCGCTCCGCTGGCGGGGTACCTCGCTGACGCTCGTCAGCGCATTAAATGCGGTTTGCCTTCCACTCCCACAGCGTCGTGGTGCATCTGCAGATGGCGGCGCTTACAACCTGCCTGACAAGGCGGCCGTTGACCTGCCCCCATCTTTAGTACGAACCACTTTTAGAGTCCGTTGTTAAATCCCGCTCCCGTTTGCAAGCCTCTGCGAACTGTGTCGGGGTCAGGTAACCCAGCGAACTATGTGGTCGCTCGGTGTTGTATTCGACGCGCC
>NZ_DATCSC010000089.1:0-19877 GCF_036568685.1 Chitinimonas sp. | reverse complement strand
GCGTCGCCATCGACAAGCAGCTCGAAAAGATCGACCCGCGTGTGTACAGCTTTTTGATGAGTTTTGCCAAAGACAACGACCTGCGCGTTGTCGACTGCCGCCAACTGCTCGAAGAGCACTATCCCAGCCAGTTCCTGGGCTAGCTCTACACCATTCTCTTGCCCGCCAGGCAGGCAGTTGCCACTGCACAACGGCAACTGAGCAAAAACTCCAATAGCCTGCTGCCCGTGCTTTTGCCCATGTGGCTTGCAAAGACAGTGCCAAGGCCATGAGCAGTGGCGTGCGTGCACGCCCTCTGCCAAAGAAAAACGGTCCGTCTACACGGACCGTTTTTCTTTGGGGCAACCTACTCAGTGCTACTGGTAGCCCGCAACAAAGTCGCCTAGCGTCAGCCTATACCCTGCGCCGACCGCCTTGAAATGCCACTCGCCACCATTACGATAGAGCGAACCGAACTGCGCCGCCGTCTCACTGGCGAAGCTGCTATCCAGCTCATACCCAGCGACGAGCGCCCCAGACAGATCGTCATATAGCCGGATAAAGGCATTCCGCACCAGACCAAAGTTCTGCCTACGCTCAGGGGCCTCGTGAATGGTCACGATAAAGGAGATCTCCATGGCCTGAGCATCCAGCAGCGAGAGATCGACGATGATGGTCTCATCGTCTCCATCGCCGGCCCCGGTACGGTTATCACCAGAGTGCGCCACCGCACCATTGGGACTCTTCAGGTTGTTGTAGAAGACCAGGTGCTCATCCGAGATCAGCTTGGGCTCGCCAGCCGCATTCAGCAGGCAGATAAAGGCCGATACATCCAGGTCGAAGGGATGGCCGTTATGCAGTTCCGGCGCATCCCAACCTAGACCGATGCGCACACGCCTCAGGCTCGGTGCCGATTTGCTCAGGTTAATGCCCTGCCCCTTGGACAGCTTGGTCGCCATACCGGTACGGTCCTATTGATAACCCGCAACAAAATCACCCAGGCTCAGCCGGTAACCCGCCCCCACCGCCTTGAAGTGCCAGTGCCCTTCCTTCTTGTAGAGAGAACCGAACTGCACTGCCGTCTCGCTGGAGAAGGTCGCATCCAGGTCATAACCCGCGACCTCTGCACCGGTCACATCGTCGTAGAGCTTGATATAGGCGTTGTGGATCTGCCCGAAGTTCTGCCCCCGCTCAGCCCCCTCGTGGATGGTGACGATGAACGACACCTCGGCCGCTGCCGCATCGATCAGGCTCAGGTCCACCAGCACGCTTTCATCGTCGCCGTCACCCGCACCGGTGCGGTTGTCGCCCTTGTGCTCCACGGCACCGTTCGGGGATTTGAGGTTGTTGTAGAAAATGAAATGGCTGTCCGAGATCAGTTTGGGCTCACCGGCCGGATTCAGTCCACAGATAAAGACCGAGCAATCGATATCAAACTCGGGGCCGCCGGTGGTCTTGCGGTCCCAGCCCAGACCCATGCGGATACGGGTCAGGCTGGGTGCTGTCTTGGTCAGATTGATACCTTGACCTTTGGTTAGATTGATCGCCATACAAGACTCCAGGAATCAAAGTAGTTTGAGGATGTCGGAACGCATATCGTGCCAAGTGCGGCCATTGGCCGGCTGGCCTATGGCTGTGCAGTGCCAATCACCATCATCGCCACGGCTGACCTTCATCAAGATCAAGCCGGTATGGCTGCCATTGGCCTCGTCACCCAAGGCATAGCGGGCAACCTCCACACCTTTGTCATTGACGACCCGGCAGTAGGCATTCTTCACCCGGTCAAACTTCTGGCCGGTGAAATTGTTGACGGTAAAGACCAGATGGCGGACACGGGGGTTCAATTGGTCAAAACGAACCTGGATGGTCTCGTCATCGCCCTCCCCGGCACCGGTCCTGTTGTCACCGGAATGACGAACCGAGCCGTCCCGATTGCGTAGCTCACGGAACCAGACAGCTTCACATTCGAGCTGATCGTCAAACATCAGACATGACGCATCCAGGTCGATGTCGCCGCCGAACAGGCCGAACAGGCCCGCCTTGGCATCCCAACCCAGCCCCATGGTGACACCGGTCAGCGCCACCTTGTTTTCTTTGCTGAGGTTGATCGTCTGCTTCTTGGTCAAATTGATGGCCATCGTATTGGCTCCTCCAGCCTATTCGAGTACGGGTGCGGGCGCACGTTTGTTATGCCGGATCGACGACCACAGCGCGAGACCGATAAAGCCCGCGCCGATCAGACCGGTGACGACCTCGGAAATTTCATGGAAGGTGCCGATGAACATGATGCTGGCCAAGGCACCGATGGCGTAGAAAGCACCGTGCTCCAGATAGCGGAACTGGTCCAAGGTACCCTTGGCAACAAACATCAGGGTCAGCGAGCGCACAAACATGGCACCGATGCCCAGGCCAATGGCGATGATGAAGATGTTGTTGGACAGTGCAAACGCACCAATCACACCATCGAAGCTGAAGCTGGCATCTAGCACTTCAAGGTATAGGAAGGCGGATAGGCCGGTACGCGCCACCAGGCCCGCATCACCCGGTTCCTCCGTCTCCAACAGGGCAGCGAAGCCATCCACCAGGATATAGGTGATCAGGCCCGCGACCGCGGCGAGCACAAAGGACAACTGCTCATGGGCTTGCAGCAGGGTGGAGATGCCGTAGATCGCCGCCAGGCATACCGCAATCTCGACCGCTTCCATCTTGCCCAGCTTGCTCAACGGCTCCTCGATCACGCGCACCCAGTGAACGTCCTTCTCCTTGTCGAGGAAGAACTTGAGGAAGACCATCAGCAGAAAAGCACCACCAAAACCGGCGACCACCACGTGGGCCGAGGTCAGGGTCGCGGCATACCTGTCCGGCTCGCCGACCGCCAGCATCAGCGCGGCCCAGGGGCTCAAATGGGCGACAACCGCGACAATCAGCACCGGAAAGACTACGCGCATGCCAAATACGGCAATGAGCATGCCCCAGGTCATGAAGCGCTGTTGCCACTTTGCATCCATATCCTTCAGCACAGTCGCATTGACCACCGCATTGTCAAAGGACAGCGAGACCTCCAACACGGACAGGATGCCGGCGATAAACGCCGCCTTGGGGCCGCCAATCAGATAGGCCAGGATCAGGCCGACAATGGTAAAGATCAGTGAACTCTTGAAGAATTTGAATAGCGTAGCCATAGGCCTCCCTAGATCAGTGTTTTTTTGTAGGTACTGGAACAACAAGAAGCGCGTCCGCAGACGCGCTTTGTAGTCGCGGCGCAGCTTACATCTTGCCGGCCAGCTTGGTGACGAGTTCCTGCTTCATCTGCGACAGCTTGTCCACCGCCTCGGCGCGCTTGCGCTCGCCATCCTGCTGAATCTGCGCCACTTCCTCGAAGGTGCTGATCAGGGAGTGCTGCACGGCTTCCAGGGTTTCGATATCAACGATCGCACGCTGATTGGCACGGGCGGTGGCGACCGAGTTATGGTGCAGCAGCTCGGCGTTGTTCTTCAGGAATTCATTGGTCGCATCGTCTATCCGGGTCGCAAGCTCCACGGATTTCTTCTGTTCCAGCAAAGCAATAGCCAGCGTGAACTGCTTTTTCCAGGCCGGTATGGTCAGGGCCTTGATATTGTGGAACTTCTCCACCAGGACCTGATTGTTCGACTGCACCATGCGTATCATGGGTGCGGTTTGGATAGCGATGGTCTGCATGACCCTCAGGTCATGGATACGCTTCTCCAGACGCTGTAGCACATCCTGGTAGTCATTGATTTCCTGTGCGCGGATCGGGTCGGCGGCAGAAGGTGCGGCCTTCATATCGATCAATATGGCGCGCATCTCCTCGAGCTTGATATCCCCGGCAATGATGTGATTGGAAAGGCCATAGTACTCCTGCACATTCAGCTGGTAGACCTGCTCCAGGTCCTGGCTACGCTTGCCCAGCCGTTGTTGCTGCACGTCCAGCTCGCCGACGATCTTATCGATCTGCCTAGCGAGCGTTTCGAACCTGCCAAGGACCTTTTCCTTGCCCAACTTGAAGCGGTCTATCAGGCCGCCGATCAGGGGTAACTTGGAGCCTTGTTCCTTGAGATCGGACAGATTGACACCCTTGGCCAGCACCACGATCTCGGTCAGCTTCCCGCCGATCTCGTCCATATGACCACTCTTGACCTGGCCGAGCATATCGTTGGAATACTGGGCAATCTTGTCGCCTGCTTGACGACCGAAATCAATCACGGCATTCGGTTGCCGCGGGTCAAAACCCGCCAGGATAGCCCTGACCTGGCGCTCCACTTCGTGCGGGTCCACACCGGACTGCAGCAGTTCGTCACGTCGACGGGCGATGGCATCGGCGACCAAGTCAGGTTCAGCCGTTGCGAGCTTGTCGGCCGCTGCGGCCACCGGCAAGGAGGCAGACGAGGCCTCCGGCGCGACGGCGGGCAAGGCGAGGTCAAGTTGATGGGCGGATACGGGTTTGAATGTCACGGTATGAGTCGCTCCAGTTGCTCGCGCAAACCAGCTTGCAAGCTGGTCAGGTCACGGTAGAGTCTGTTTTCGTCGTTATCGGGCAGCGCAAACGCTGTGATGAATTGTTGCTTCCAACTTGGTATCACAATCTCGCTAATATCGTCGAAGCGCCCCACCATCGCAAGCAGGTTACGTTGGCTCAAACGTAGTTGGGGCAAGGTGAGTAAAGCGGTGTGCCGTAACAGCTGAAGATTGCCCAACTTACGCTGCCAGCGCTCGGCATCGTCCTGCAAGGCATTGAGCTGCTGCCAGGCGAAGGGATCTTGAATGCCGTCCTGTCGCAGTTGGGCTTCACGCATGGGCAAGTCCCGCTCCAACACCTCGCGCAATTTGAGATGTATGGCGAGCACATGCACGGTCAGCTGCTCGAACAACCGCTCGTTACGCGCGAACAACTCGGAAAAATCGCTCAGCCCATGCTTCAGTGTGTCCAGAACCGGGCGCACCTCCGCCAGCTGGGACACCATCTGTGCGCTGGCAGCCTCAAACTGCTGCCACAGCAGCCGCTTTCTGGCCTCCCGACCGCGCCACCAGTCGCTGATACGCGCAGACAAGGAGTTGGGGTCCAGCGCCAACATATTCACCTGCTTTGCCGTAACCAGCACTGCGCTGGCCGTCCGGTGCAATTGCGGCAAGGCAGCATCGGCCAGCAAGGCCGCCAATTGGTCCTGCAACAGCCGCATCAGCTCAGTCACCTCGGCGGCATACAGGCTCTGATATTGCGCATCGCCAAAGCGGATTTCTTCAAACAGGTTGCGTACGCGCTGCACGCCTCGTTCATCCAAGGCCCAATCGGTACAAGCGCATTCGGCAAGCGCTGACGTGACGGTCGCCCGCCAAGCTGCATCCACCTCTTCCGCAGTCACCGCCCGGCCGGCAAACAGCACCTGAGGCAGCGGGCTAGGCATGGCCGCAGGGGCTGCTGTCAGACCGTGAAAGGTATGTATCGGCGCGGGCGGCGCGGCCGCCCCGTGTGGGCTCACGTCCCGCTGCGGCAGGTGATGGAAAGTCTTGATCCGCTCTTCCGCACCAGCCTCGGCGGCGTCGGCTGGCGGTGGTGTGGCTTCGAGATGATGGAAGGTCTTAACCATGGGCAAAGGGTGACACGATTACTTGAGCATCCTATCCAGCCTAGGCTGGCCATATATTGCGGCACTGGCAGATAGCACCCACGCCGCCTGAGGCCACTCGTTCAACCCACGCCGGTTCAAAGCCCCAGCTCGCGCCAGACGGTGTCCATACGCTCGCGCGCGGCTTCGTCGTGGGTGATAGGCACACCCCACTCGCGGTTGGTCTCACCTGGCCATTTATTGGTGGCATCCAGCCCCATCTTGGAGCCCAGGCCAGAGACCGGCGAGGCAAAATCGAGGTAGTCGATGGGTGTGTTGTCCACCAGCACGGTATCGCGGGTCGGGTCCATGCGGGTAGTGATCGCCCAGATCACTTCCTTCCAGTCGCGGGCGTCCACGTCGTCGTCCACCACCACGATGAACTTGGTATACATGAACTGACGCAGAAAGCTCCAGACGCCGAACATCACCCGCTTGGCGTGCCCGGCATAGGCCTTCTTCATGCTGACGATGGCCATGCGGTAGGAGCAGCCCTCGGGCGGCAGATAGAAGTCGACGATCTCCGGGAACTGCTTTTGCAGTATGGGCACGAACACTTCGTTCAGCGCCACACCCAGCACAGCCGGCTCGTCCGGCGGCTTGCCGGTATAGGTGCTGTGGTAGATCGGGTCGGGTCGCGAGGTGATGCGGTCGACCTGGAACACCGGGAACCAGTCCTGCTCGTTGTAGTAGCCGGTATGGTCGCCATAGGGGCCTTCCAGCGCATGCAGATAGCCGCCGATCTCCTTCATGGGCACACCGGCTTCGCTGGTGCCGGTCCAACCGGGCCCGACCGGCGGGATATGCCCTTCCAGCACGATCTCGGCGCTGGCCGGCACCTGCAGCTCATTGCCCAGGCATTGCACCAGCTCGGTCCGGCTGCCACGCAACAGGCCAGCGAACTGATACTCGCTCAGCGCGTCCGGCACCGGCGTGACCGCGCCCAGAATGGTGGCCGGATCACACCCCAGCACCACCGAGATAGGGAAAGGCTGACCAGGGTGGCGGATAGCATGCTCGCGGAAATCCAACGCGCCGCCGCGGTGCGCCAGCCAACGCATGATGAGTTGATTGCGGCCGATCAGTTGCTGGCGGTAGATGCCCAGGTTCTGGCGTGGCTTGTGTGGCCCGCGGGTGACCACCAAGCCCCAGGTGATCAGCGGTGCAACGTCGCCCGGCCAGCAGTGCTGGATGGGGATGCGCTTGAGATCGACTTGCTCGCCTTCCACAACCACCTCCTGGCAGGGGGCACGCTTGAGTACCTTGGGCGCCATATTCAGCACCTGCTTGAGCAGCGGCCACTTCTCCCAGGCGTCGCGCAGGCCGCGTGGCGGCTCGGGCTCCTTGAGGTAGGCCAGGAGCTTGCCGATCTCACGCAGCGCACCGACCTCCTCCGCGCCCATGCCCAGGGCAACCCGGCGCGGCGTGCCGAACAGATTGCCCAGTACCGGCATGCTGTGGCCCGGTACGTTCTCGAACAGCAGCGCGGGGCCTCCGGCACGCAGTACACGGTCGCAGATCTCGGTCATTTCAAGGTGGGTGGACACCGGCGCCTTGACGCGCTTGAGTTCCCCCATGGCTTCGAGTTGCGCGATAAAGTCGCGCAGGTCCTGGTATTTCATGCAAGGCACCTGGGCCCAGCCAGCAAAGGCGGGGCGCTAGTCTGGAGAGGGGCGCCGGCAGAAACCGGCGAAATCGCAATTATACGTACTCAGGAGGGCGACGCCTGCCCGGCCCAATCAAGCAGGGCATCGAGCGCCGGCTGGGCCACCTCGGCATGCTTATGGTTGACGATGCCGACCACCAGCCAGGCACGGCCCGCCGAGTCGTACACATAGCCAGCTACCGCCTTCACATCCTCCAGGGTGCCGGTCTTGATCCTGGCGGTGCCGGCCAGCGGGCTGCCGGTCAGCCGCTTGCGCATGGTGCCGTCGAGACCGACGATGGGCAGGCTGGCGGCGTACTCCGGCGCAAACGCACTGCGATAGCCCAACTGCAATACCGTGGCGAGGTGGCGGGGGGTGACGCGGGCGATGCGCGAGAGACCGGCGCCGTTGTCCATGATCAGCTCGGGGAAAGCCTGACCGCGCCCGGCCAGCCAGTCGCGTACCGCCAGCGCCGCCGCCTGCTGGCTATCCAGCGTGGCTGCCTCGGTATGGCTGCGTTGGTAGTCGCTGCCTAGGGTCATGAATACCGAACGGGCCATGGTGTTGTTGGAGAGTTTGTTGATATCGCGCACCAGTTCGGCCAAGGGGGGCGAGACGGATTCGGCCAGCTTGCGGGCACCGATCGGCACGGCTGCCTCGCGGGTAGTCCCGGTGATCTCGCCACCCAGCTCTTGCCACAAGCCGCGGACCAGCCGGCTGGCAAAGTCCGGCGCCTCCAGCACACCAAGGTAACGCGCCGCCCGGCACTGCCGCGGAAAGCGGCCCTGCAGCGTAACCGCTATCTGGCCATGGGCTTCGTTGCGTATCTCCGGCCTGGCCCAGCCCTGATTCCAGGTGCTGCAGTCGCCATTGACCAACTTCATGCGGCTGTCGACACTGAGTCCATCCAAGGGCGGCTCTATGCGCACGGTCATAGCGTTGGCGTCGCTCTCCATCTCGAAGCGCACCGCCTTGAAGTTCATCAGCAAGGGATCGGGCAGCACGTTGTAGGCGCGCTCGGGTTGTTCGTCGAACTGCCCGGATGCCTCCTCGGGCGGCAGGCGGAAGGCGCTACGGTCCAGCACCAGATCGCCGGCTATACGTCGCACCCCCTGTGCGCGCAAATCGCGCAGCAGCAGCCAGACCCGTTCGAAAGTCAGCTTGGGGTCGCCACTCCCCTGCAGATAGAGATTGCCGCGCAGCAAGCCATTCTCGATCTGGCCATCGGTATAGAGACCGGTACGCCACTGGTAGGTCGGCCCCAGGGTCTCCAACGCCGCCAGCGTGCTGATGAGCTTGAGCGTGGAGGCCGGGTTGACCGCCACATCTGCATGGTGTTCCAGGCGGGCCGGTCCCCCATCAAGCGGCAGGACCACGGCAGCCAAAGCATTCTCGGGCAGTTTGGCGGCCTTGAGCCGTGCGAGCACCACCTCCGGCAGCGCAGCCTCTGCCCACAGGCTGGCAAGCAGCCCACCCAACACCATCGCGATCCTGCCTGCCTGCATAGTCACTCCACACTCACGGGCCACAAGGGGCCCCAATCACCAGGCGCGCGGTAGACCGTGGGCCTGGCCTGTAAACGCCACATCCCCACCATGGCGGGGCGGAAGCGGAAACCCGCGGTAGCATCACGCGGCTCCCCCCAACTGAGGATACGGTTGGCCGCATCCAGGCGGATATCGTCCAGATACCAGCCTACGCGTTCATCGTCCGGGGCAAAGAAGTCGCCTTCGGCAAAACGGTAGCGAAAGCGCAGTTCCAGCAGGCGGCCTGCATAACGACCGAGCTCGACACGCTGCTCGTTGAATTGCTTGTCGGCCGCCGTGGGCAAGCCACCTGCTCGCTGGTAGAGCGGCACCCAATCCGCCTGGCCCACAACGCGCACCTCCACCCTCGCCTCCTCGCCGGCACCCGCCAAGCCCAGCCGCTGCCGAAAACGCAGCACGGTATGGGTATCGGCGAGCAAGGGTTCGGCCAGCAGCAGGACCTCGTCGCCGATATGCCGGTGCGCCAGGCGGAAAGCCTGCCGGCCCTCACTCACCACTTGCTGTTGCAAGACCGGGTAGTCGTTGGCGCCGGTGTAGGCAAAGGCCCCGTAACCTTGTTCGGCCCCCTCCTGCAGTGGCCAGCCGGCCACCCGCAGCGCACGCCATTGCGCCCCCGTGGCGCCGGGGGGCAGGCTCAGATTGAAGTCACTCCCCTCAAGCGTGACCCGCGCCGGGCCGGCGACCCGGGCTTCCAGTTCACCCTCGGTCCCGGGCCGCTCTGGGTCGAAGATATGCACTACGTAGCTGATATCCCGCTGTTTGCCGGCCTGGACAACGCCGTGTATCTCGACACGGTAGTCGCGATCCACCATCGGCCTGGGCCAGGCCACATCCGATGCCAGCTCGCGTGGCCGCCACACCAAGGCGGGTTCACCGGCGCCGGTTTCGACCGGCTCCTGTATCAGAGGTACAGCCTGGCCATCCACAGCAAGGCTCACCGTCGCGGCGGAGAAGTCTGCGTCGGGCAGCGACAGCGACCAGCGTGGAAAGACCAGCGGATAGGGTACCCAACCGGGCGGTGGCCAGGCCACGAAGTCATCGCGTACGGCAGGACGGTTGCCTGCATACAAGCCGTCAAAGGCGCTGACGCCGCTGGCGGCGCGACGCCCACTATTCGGCGGTATATCGCCCAGGCCGACAAAATGGGTCTGCGGGTAGAGCAACCAGCGCCGGTGGTTGACCCCGGCGTTCTGCTCGCCAGCGTCACGCATAAAGACCGTGATTGCATCAGGGCCGGATTGGCCTATGCCAAGCACCGCGTCGGCTGCGCCTGTGCGGGCCTCCTCGCTATAGCAGCGCCAGCCAGGATCGATCTGATGCGCGATGCGGCCGTTGGCAGCGACGGCCAGCGCAGCCGCCTGGATCTTGCGGCTGGCGGCGGGGTCCTCCACCAGGTCAGCTGGTACGCCAGCCAAGGCACGGAACAGGTTGAGCCTGTCCAGCAGATCGGCCCGGTGCGCAGCCAACAGCTCGCCCGGCACGCAGTCTGCCACGCTGCCACGCCAATAGCCGGAGAGCGGTGTGGCGCGGTAACGCACCTGGTAGAGCAGGCGGACTGCCGCACGCTGGCTAATATCCAATCGCCAGCCACTACCCTCAGCGCTCACTGGTGGCGGCAGGATGCCCTCGGCCACAAGCGTGAGTGGGGTCAAAAACAAAGCAAGGCAACAGGCTAGGACATGGCGGCACATGGTCGAAAACTCCGAGGTCCGTCACATGGTAGCTGGAGTCCTGCGTACTCAGATATCCAGCGGATCGACATCGAGCGCCCAGCGCACCTTGCCAGCCCTCAGCTGTCGCAATCCGGCCAGCCATTGCGCCAAAAAAGCGCTGAGCCGGCTACGTGCAGTGGATTGCACCAGGAGTTGAGCCCGTTCGCGGCTGGCCAGCCGCACCATATTTGCCGCCACCGGGTCCCAGACCGTGACTGCCGCATCATCCGGTGCTTGTGCCAGTGCCTGGCGCAGAAAGGTGATCGCCTCGGTCAGGGTGTCGGCCTCGGCACGCAGAATGGCCTGATGCAGAAAAGGCGGAAAGCCAGCCTGGCGACGTTCTGCCAGCTCGGTCTCGGCAAAGGCAGCGTAGTCGTCGTCCTGCAGGGCCTGGTAGAGCGGGTGTTCGGGGAAGTCTGTCTGCAGCAGCACCTCACCCGGCTTGTCTGCCCGCCCTGCCCGGCCGGCTACCTGGGCCAGCTGGGCATAGAGCCGCTCACTGGCACGGAAGTCGGCCGAATAGAGCCCGCTGTCGGCGCCGACCACCGCCACCAGGGTCAGCGCCGGGAAGTCATGCCCTTTGGCGAGCATCTGGGTGCCGACCAGGATGTCGGCCTCGCCGGCATGGATGGTTTCCAGTGCGCTCTCGAAGCTGCCCTTGAGGCGCATGCTGTCGCGGTCTATGCGCAGGATACGGGCCTTGGGAAAGTGTTCGGCCAGGGTTGCCTCCAGCCGTTGCGTACCCTGCCCCAGGGGCTTCATATCGCTATTGCCGCAACCCGGGCAGACCGGCGGAAAGCGCTCTTCCCAACCGCAGTGGTGGCAACGCAGGCGATGCTCGCGCAGGTGTACGGTCAGCCGCGCCGAGCAGCGGTTGCAGGCGGCCAGCCAGCCGCATTCGCTGCAATGCATGACCGGCGCGTAGCCGCGGCGGTTAAGGAAGATCAGACTCTGCTCGCCCCGCGCCAGGCGCTCGGCTATGGCCGCTAGGGTGCGGGCATGCAGCCCATCCTGCAGTGGCTGACGGCGGGTGGGCAACAAGGTCCAGCGTGGTGGCTGCGCCCCTGCCACCGCCCGCTCGCACAAGCGGAGCAGCGTGTAGCGACCACTGCTGGCGTTGTGCCAGGTCTCAAGGCTGGGGGTAGCGGAACCAAGCACGATGGGTATGCCGGCCTGCCGGGCGCGATAGACTGCCACGTCACGGGCCGAGTAGCGCAGGCCATCCTGCTGCTTGAAACTGCCGTCGTGTTCCTCATCGACCACCACCAACCCCAGCCGGGGCAAGGGGGTAAAGACCGACAGCCGGGTACCGAGCACGATATGGGCGTCACCGCGTGCCGCCTGCACCCAGCCACGCGCCCGTTCACCGTCGGCCACGCCACTATGCAGGCTGACAATCTCGGCGCCGGGGAAGCGAAGTTGGAAACGCGCCTGCAGCTGCGGCGTCAGATTGATTTCCGGCACCAGCACCAAGGCCTGCTTGCCCGCCGCCAGCGTCGCGGCAATGGCGTGCAGGTAGACCTCGGTCTTGCCGCTGCCGGTAATACCGTTGAGCAAAAAGGCCTGGAAGCCGCTGCAGCCCGCAATGGCGGTCACCGCGGCCTGCTGTTCCTGATTGAGCACCGGGCCATGGGAGGGGGCAGGTGCTTGCAAGGGAATGGGACGACTGATGACCTCACCGCTGGCCAGCCAGTCACGGCACAACTTCCACGCAGCCGGAGAGATGGCGCGGATCTCGACCTCCGTGCAGGGCCGAGCCAAGAGGTCGGCCAGGCGCTGCTGCATGGCAGCGCGCTTGGGCAGGCTGGCCTGCAGGGCTACCGCGTCGCGCGCTTCATAGGCACAAGGGCGTGTCAGCTGCAGCTCGCCCGGCTCGCGAAAGCGCACCGGCAAGGCGGTATGCACCACTTGTCCCAGCGGGTACTGGTAGTAATCGGCGCAGAAACGCAGCAGGCCCAATACCTCCGGCGAGACGGGCGGTAGATCCTCCCGCACCGCTTCCGCCGGCTTGATGGTCATACCCGGATCTGCGGGCTGCTCGGCCACCTCCATGACCAAGCCGACCAAGCGTCGACTGCCGAAGGGCACGACCACCCGCTTGCCGACATCGGCAACGGTCGCGGCGGCAGCTTCGTAGTCGAACAGCCGGGTCAGGGGCACGTCGAGCGCAACGCGGAGAAAAGGCATGTCAAGAAAACAATTTTCGCGGCCTTGGAAACAGGCTAAATCCGTGTTGCAGCAGGGATTTTCCGCCTGTCCACAATTCCTGTGGATAACTTTGTGGGCAAGTTCCGGGAAAGACGCTAAACCCCGGATACATCAGGCGCTTTATTGGCTTGCTTAAAATTTAAGCAAAAGAATTTTTTGTTTAAATTCAATTGCTTAGATAATTATCATTGCTTCGACACGGTAAAACGAGAGGCTTGACAAGCACGTGCGCAGCATTAGCCATTGCTGTGTATAACTTAGCCATTTTTCCCACCGCGACACTTCAAGATCGGGCCGCAAATGGCTGTTTTTATTACTTATTCCAAAACCGACAACCGGTCCCACTCTGGAACCGGTTCAGCACCATCACGGTGCACTCAGGCGGCGCGGTGGTATGGGCGCGACAAACGATGCACCGCGTCCACCAGGGCCGTCACATGCTCGGGTGGGGTGAACTGAGAGATGCCGTGGCCCAGGTTGAAGACGTGGCCGCTGCCGTCACCATAGTCGGCCAACAGGCGGGCAACTTCCGCCTCGATGGCGGCTGGCTTGGCAAACAGGGCAACCGGGTCGAAATTGCCCTGCAGCGCCACCTTGTCACCTACGCGACGACGCGCCGCCGCCAGGTCCATGGTCCAGTCGAGGCCAATGGCATCACAGCCGGTGTCGGCAATGTCTTCCAGCCACAAGCCACCACCCTTGGTGAAGACGATGACCGGCACGCGACGACCGTCGTGCTCGCGCTTAAGGCCAGCGACGATCTGCTTCATATATTGCAGCGAGAATTCCTGGTACTTGCCATAGGCCAGCGCACCACCCCAGCTATCGAAAATCTGCACCGCTTGCGCGCCGGCCTCGATCTGGGCATTCAAGTACTCGATCACGGTCAGCGCGTTGATCTGCAGGATGTGGTGCATCAGATCGGGTCGGTCATACATCAGCGTCTTGATCTTGCTGAAGCTGTCGGTACCGCCGCCTTCGATCATATAGCTCGCCAGCGTGAAGGGGCTGCCGGAGAAGCCGATCAGCGGCACCCGGCCGGCCAGCGCCTTACGGATGGAGGCGACGGCGTCAAAGACGTACTGCAGCTTGTGCATGTCCGGCACGGCAAGCGCCCGGATGGCGGCTTCGTCAGCCAGCGGTCGCTCGAATTTGGGGCCTTCGCCCTCGGCGAAGTAGAGACCCAGACCCATGGCGTCCGGCACTGTCAGGATGTCGGAGAACAAGATGGCAGCATCGAGCGGGAAGCGCTCAAGCGGCTGCAGGGTCACTTCGGTGGCCAGTTCGGTGGACTTGCACAGGTCGAGGAAGCTACCGGCACGCTGACGGGTGGCGCGATACTCGGGCAGGTAGCGGCCAGCCTGGCGCATCAGCCACAGCGGGGTGTAGTCGGTCGGCTGGCGCAGCAGCGCGCGCAGGAAGGTATCGTTCTGAAGTACGGACATCGTGTGCTTTCGTCGCGGTAACGGTGTGGGCCGGCAGGCGGCCCAGGGGCTCAGCCCAGCCAACCAGCCTGTTGTGCGGCCTCGAGGCGAGGTCGGACGTACTGCCACAAGGCTGGTGCAGCATCATTGATCGGCAGGTTCTTGCGCAGCACCTGCTCCAGGCGGACGGTATTTTCCTGCCAGCTCTGCCCCTGGTTGGCCAGGTTCTGCAGCATGGGCAGCAGGCGGTCACAGGCATAGGCAAAACGGCCTTCCGGGGTCTGGCGGTCTTCATATTCGCGCCACAGCGCCATGAATTCATCGCACTGGGCAGCCGGCAGCATGCCGAACAGCCGCTCGGCGGCCGCCTGCTCCTTACCGGCCTTGGCCACTGCGGCGGCTTCGTCATAGAGGAAGGTATCGTCGGCATCGATCTCGACGATATCGTGCAGCAGCAGGATCTTCACCACCCGGTCTATGGCCACCGGCGGCTCGGCATGCTCCGCCAGCAACATGGCCATCAATGCAACGTGCCAGCTGTGCTCGGCCGAATTCTCGTAACGGCTCATGCCCACCGGCCGGGTGCGGCGCTGGATCGCCTTGAGCTTGTCGAGCTCGAGGAGGAAGGCCAGTTGGCTGGCCAGGACGTCGGTGGGCTGAGTCATCTATTTGGTCCAGCTATCTTTGAGGCCCACGGTGCGGTTGAACACCGGGCGCCGACCGGGGACGTGTTCCTTGCGGTCGGTCACAAAGTAACCCAGCCGTTCGAACTGGTAGCAGGTCTCGGGCGCGGCGCCCAGCACGCAGGCTTCGACATAACCGGTGACGGTACGCAGCGAGGCCGGGTTCAGGAACTGGCGGAAGTCCAGGTACTGGCCATCCTCGCCACGCACTGCATCGGGACGTTCGACCGTGAACAGGCGGTCATAGAGGCGTACATCGGCTTCAATGGCATGCTCGGCCGAGACCCAGTGGATCACGCCCTTGACCTTGCGGCCGACCGGGTTCTGACCCAAGGTATCCGGGTCCAGCGAGCACTTGAGCTCGACCACCTTGCCTTCGGCGTCCTTGATCACCTCGTCGCACTTGATCACGTAGCTGTAGCGCAGGCGGACTTCGCCACCCGGGGTAAGGCGCTGCCAACCCGGGGGCGGCACTTCGGCAAAGTCTTCGCGCTCGATATAGATCTGCGGCGCAATTGGCACCTCGCGCTCACCGAACTCCGGGTGCTGCGGATGGAAGGGCGCGCTGCGCGAGCCCGTCACGCCCGGCTGGAAGTTGGTCAGGGTGACCTTGATCGGGTCGAGCACGGCCATCACGCGTGGTGCATCGGCTTCCAGCATCTCGCGTACGGCACCTTCCAGCACGCTGTAGTCGATGATGTTTTCGCTCTTGGAAACACCGCAACGCTGCGCGAACAGGCGGATGCCGGCCGGCGAATAACCACGTCGGCGCATGCCGGAGATGGTGGGCATGCGCGGGTCATCCCAACCGGTAACCGAACCGTCGACCACCAATTGGTTGAGTTTGCGCTTGGAGGTAATGGCGTACAGCAGCTCCAGCCGCGAAAACTCAATCTGCTGCGGGTGGGCGGCGATGGTGATGTTGTCCAGCACCCAGTCGTAAAGCGGACGGTGGTCTTCAAATTCCAGCGAGCACAGCGAGTGGGTCACCCCCTCGATCGCATCCGAGATGCAATGGGTGTAGTCGTACATCGGGTAGATGCACCACTTGTCACCGGTACGGATGTGATGCGCACGGCGGATGCGGTAGATGACCGGATCGCGCAGATTGAGGTTGGGCGAGGCCATGTCGATCTTGAGGCGCAGGGTCTTGCTACCGTCGGCAAACTCGCCAGCACGCATGGCGCGGAACTGGGCCAGGTTTTCCTCGACCGTGCGGTCGCGGTAAGGGCTGTTGCGGCCGGGCTTGCCGAAGTCGCCGCGGTAGTCGCGCATCTCTTCTGCATTCAGTTCGCAGACAAAGGCCTTGCCGGCCAGGATCAGCTCTTCGGCATAGGCGTAGAGAGCGTCGAAGTAGTCCGAAGCCCAGCGCACGGCACCATCCCACTCAAAGCCCAACCAGCTCACATCTTCCTGGAAGGCCAGAGCGTACTCCTGCGACTCCTTCTCCGGATTGGTGTCATCGAAGCGCAGATTGCACTCGCTGGCATAACCCTTGGCCTTGTAGTCTTCCTTGATGCCGAAGTTGATACAGATCGCCTTGGCGTGACCGACGTGGGCATAGCCATTGGGTTCGGGCGGGAAGCGGGTGACGGTACGCTGGTGCTTGCCCGAGGCCAGGTCGGCATCGATGATGTTGCGGATGAAGTTGGATGCGGCGGGCGCGTTGCTCTCGGAGGTGGGCTTGGTCGTCATTGGCGCGGCAGGAATACTGCTTCTATGGATTGCAATAGCGCGATTTTACCCGATTCCGGGCCCGCCGCCCGACTCCCGCGCCAAGCACGGGCTCAGCCTCGGAACATGAAATACACCGCACCAAGCAGACAGACCCCCGCCCAGACGAAGTCCCACTTGAACGGCTGTTGCATATAGAAGACGGCAAAGGGCACAAACACCGCCAGGGTGATGACCTCCTGCATGATCTTGAGCTGGGCCAGGTTATAGACATGAAAGCCGATGCGATTGGCCGGCACCTGCAAGAGGTATTCGCACAGAGCGATCCCCCAGCTGGCAAAAGCCGCGATATACCAGGGCTTGCTGGCCATATCACGCAGGTGCGCATACCAGGCGAAGGTCATGAAAACATTGGAGCCGACCAGCAATAATGCAGCGAGCAGGCCGGGTGGAAAATTGGAGAGCATGGTTAGGGCGCAGCCACTTCTACGTATCTGATAAAATGGTGAGTTTGTATTCAAGTTCACACTGCGTCCAGTCGATGTTTGCTTCCCGTTTGTTCCCGATATTGTTGAGCGCCGCCACGCTGGTAGGCGCGCAGGCCGGCGAGGCAGAGGAGATCGCCGCCAGCCTGAGCCATGGTCAGGCCGACAATGCCCTGCAGGCGGCAGACAAGGCGCTGGCGAAGAACCCGCGCGATGCACGCCTGCGCCTGCTACGCGGCAACGCACTGGCGCAGTTGGGACGAACCACCGAGGCACTGCAGGTATTCACGGCCCTGACCGCCGACTATCCCAATCTGCCCGAGCCCTATAACAACCTTGCCGCGCTGTATGCGCAGCAAGGCCAGCTCGACAAGGCGCGCACCGCCTTGCAGATGGCGCTACAGACCAACCCGGCTTACGCCACGGCGCACGCCAACCTGGCTGACGTCTACGCCAAGTTGGCCGCCCAAGCCTATGAAAAAGCCCTGCAGCGCGATGTAGTCGAGCGACAGAGTGGTCAGGCCGTACCCGCGGTCAACAGCGCAGCGCCCCGACTGGCCTTGGTCCAGGACCTGGTCAGCAGCAGCCGCACGCCACTGGTCGCCAGCAAGCCGGCGACTGTCGCACAGGCCACCCCAGCCACACCCATTGCGCCACCGCCTGTCAGCAAACCGGTAGAAAAACCGGCCGAGAAGCCGGCGGTACCGCCTGCCGTGGCACCAACACCCAGCACGACCACAACCGCCAAACCGGTGGTTACGCCTACGCCAACCCAGGTAGCCAGCGCTACGCCGAGCAAGCCCGCCACACCGGTTACCCCCCAAAAAACCGCCACGCCGACGCCGGTACCGCCGGCAGCCAAGAAGCCAGCCGAGGTCGAAGTTCCGGCCAGCAAGCCGGCGCCAGCCAAGGCTGACAGCGGCAAAGAAACGGAAAGTCAGGTCGCCCGCGCAGTCAATGCCTGGGCCGAGGCTTGGGCCGACAAGCGCGTACCCGCCTACATTGCCAGCTATAGCAAGAGCTACAAGCCGGCCGGCAGCAGCCGCCAGGAATGGGAGAAACAACGTCGTGAGCGGATCGAGAGCGCCAAGAAGATCAGCGTGCGGCTGAGCAACCTCAAGATCAAGCTGGATGGCGGTCTTGCCACCGTCCGCTTTGTACAGTCCTATAGTTCAGACACGACTGAAAAATCCACCGTTAAGACTTTGATTCTGGAGCGGAATGGTGATCGTTGGCTGATTCGTGAAGAACGGGTAGGATAAGCTTCCATGCGTCGTTCCTGGTTGAAAATCACCGCCTGCCTGATCGCAGGTTTGTACGTGGCACCCGCTGCCAATTCCATGCAGTGGTCACGGCCCCCTTCTGCTGCCGCAACCCTCACTGGCGAGCTGCCGCGCGTGTTGGCCAGCAGCAAGCCTGAAGAAGCCGTCGTTGCTGCGTTGACCGCGATCCGCCAGAACCGTCTGGCCGAGGCCGATAAACTGGTCGATGCCCTGCTCGACGCCCGCCCCAATTACCGCCTAGCCCACCTGCTCAAGGGCGACCTGCTGATGGCGCGAGCCCAGCCGCTGGCCACCATAGGCAGCGCCCCCATCGCCGACGAGAAGCTCAAGGACCTGCGCGACGAAGCCGCGGTACGGATGGCGCGCTACAACGCACCGCCCCCACTGAGCGAGATCCCCGCCAACCTGCTGCAACTCTCCAGCAGCCAGCGCTTTGCCGTGGTGGTTGATGCCAGTCGCTCGCGGCTCTATCTGTTCCGCAACGACAATGGCGTGCCCCGCTACGTGCTCGATTTCTACATCACGATCGGCAAGCTGGGCTTCGACAAGTCGCGCGAGGGCGACCAGCGCACTCCGCTCGGCGTCTACTTTGTCACCAACCATATGGCGCGCGAGCAACTGGACAAAACCTATGGCCAGCGCGCTGCCCTGTACGGCGTGGGCGCCTGGCCGCTGAGTTATCCCAACGACTGGGACAAACAACAAGGCCGCACCGGCAGCGGCATCTGGCTGCATGGCGTGCCCTACGATACCTACAGCCGCGCCCCCAAAGCCTCCAACGGTTGCGTGGCCATGCCCAATGCCGACATGGAAGCTCTGGGTAGCTACCTGCAGGCCAATACCCCGGTGGTCATCAGCCCCAAAGTGGAGTGGGTCTCGAGCGAGGAATGGCAGCGCCGCCGCGAAGCCGCCCGCAGCAGCGTGGAAGGATGGCGCCGCGACTGGGAAAGCCTGGACACCCCGCGCTACCTGTCGCACTACGCTGGCGAGTTCAAATCCGGCAGCATGGGCCTGAGCGAATGGAAGGCGCAGAAGACCGCCGTCAACGCAGGCAAGCAATGGGCCAAGATCAAGCTCGACGACGTCAGCCTGTTCGACTACCCCAGCGCCGACGGTAGCCTCTTGATGGCCAACTTCGCCCAGGACTACAAGAGCAGCAACCTGGAGAACCGCAGCCAGAAGCGACTCTACTTCCGGCGCCACAGCAGCGATTGGAAGATCGTCTACGAGGCCGCGGCCGGGTAGAACACGATTGGGGTCAATTTAATCTCCACGGTATCACCAACACCCGGCAACGCCGGGTGCTAGATGGCAAACGAAACCAGAGACGCGCTTCGCTTTATTGACCCCACTCCCCCCGCCCTCGCCTGAGGCGAGGGAGCCTCGCTGGCGCTCGTTCGCACACTCTTAACCGTTGGAAGTATCAAGTGCCGATTGCAGTTGAGAGCGCACAAATAAAAAACCCGTCCTTGAGACGGGTTTTTTATTTGCCTGCAGCATAGCCTTCAGCTGGCTTAGATCACCAGCCCGCCATCCACCGACAGCACTGCGCCATTGATATAGCTGGCGTCGTCGCTGGCCAGGAACAGGTAGACCGCGGCAATCTCTTCCG
>NZ_DATCSC010000088.1:0-49667 GCF_036568685.1 Chitinimonas sp. | reverse complement strand
ACACGCTTGATGGTGTTCATCTTGATCTGGTTGAACCAGTCCCAGAACTTGTTATCCGCCTTGAAGACACCCTTCTTCATGGTCACGTTGCCGAACTTCTTCAGCCCCGGCATCTTGACCGTGGAGAACTGCGGGCTATCGCCCTGCCGGTATTCGATCAGCTGCGCTTCCACATCCAGACCGGATACCTCCTCAAAGGACATCACCGTACTATCCCACTTCACCTGGAAGTGGAACTTGGGCAAGGGCCATACATTTGAGGATTGCGCCGAACCATCGTCTGCCATGAGATTTCTCCATCTATGCTTGTGCTAACCAATGGCACCGGTCCGTGACTGCCTGACCGGCACCCGCCAGTTTTTCTGCCTCAGGACTTCTGCATCTGCTGCTGGAAGGTGATCTCGATAAATTCGGCCGGCCTGACCATGGCCACCAGCACGGTGACGCGCAATATCCCTTCGAGTATGTCCTCGGGCGTCATCGTTTCCCCAAGGCCCACATGGACGCTGAAGGCATCCTCCGGCACTGCGCCGGCAAGACCGCCGCGCTTCCAGATATTGGTCAGGAAGTTCTGGATCATGCTGCGGATGGTGACCCAGGTATTGGCGACATTGGGCTCAAACACCAGCGTCTTGGCAGCCAGACGGCAGGACTCCTCCAGCATGATCATGGTCCGCCGCACATTGATGTAGCGCCAATCCAGGCTGTTGCCATCCAGCGTGCGCGCCCCCCATACCAGCACCCCCTCACCAATGAAGCTGCGGATGGCATTGATGGACTTGCCCTGCGCCGTAACGTTGAGGTCCTCCTGGTCCACCGCCGAGATACTGACGGTTGGCGACACCACGCCCGCCAGGCTGACATTGGCCGGCGCCTTCCAGACGCCGCGGCTGTTGTCGACCATGGTGTAGATACCCGCCATGGCAGCGCCGGGTGGCAGCAGGTTCAGTTGCTGGCGAGCTTCGCCGAGTATGGTGTTGAAGAGGCCGCTGACCGAGGTCAGGGTCTTGTTGAGCAGCGCCTTGTTGTTCTCCACATCCAGGTCGCTCAGCGTCGAATCGGCCGCCTTCCAATCCTTGGTGATATCGTCGATCGCCGTCAGATAGCTCTTCTCCTTGGGCGTGGCCGTGGCGGCATCCGCGGGCAGTTGCAGATCCTGTCGCAGCAGCTGCTTGAGCAGCTCGGCCGAATCGGTCGCGATATTCTCGTAGGTCAGGTCCTTCTCGCCGATGACGGTACTGTTGAGCCAGGGGTAGTAGGCTGCGGCGAAGTCGAGATAGTTGATACCCAGCTTGTCGCGGAAGTTGGCCACCGGGTCACCGCTGGGGTCGTTACGCGGCTTGTAGCCTTCCCAGATATCCAGGATCGCGATCCGGTTGCGCATGGTGCCGCCGCAGTGTGCCAACATGGCTTTCTGCAGATCGATGCAACCATCGAGCGACAGCCGTACAGCCTCGGGGATCAACAGCATGGTCGGCTCTTGCTCCTTGAGCAGCTCCGCGATGCCGGCCTCGAATTTTTCGCGATCCAGGTCCTGGGTGTAATCACCGACCGAAACGATGTAGCAGGGTCCGCCACCGTTCTGGAAGAAATGCCGTAGCGCGTAGTAGAGCCCGTAGCTGCCACCATCCTTGCCGGCGGGCTGCTCCAGCACATAGCCCTTGTCACCCACGCTGAAGGCCGGCAAACGGCTTGCGTCGGTATTCTCGGCGATGTTGAAACGCGGATTGGGACCGAAGCCGAAGTACTGGTGATACTCGGTCATGGAGCTGATCCGCCAGGGCTTCAGCGTCAGCGGCTTGTTACGGTTGTCGGCCTTCTGGGTGTGCCCGATAAAGGCGGGCACGGCCGTTGCCACTTCCACCACGGAGTTGGGGAAGGCATTCTTTTCGACGATATAGACGCCAGGCGTCTTCATAGCACCCATCTCAAACTCCTGTAGCGAAAATCAACGGTTGATGAAAATCTCCGACACGGCGGTCGGTACGTCGCGGACGGATTCGTAACGCAGCCCCGAAGGGGCCGCCACCGGCAGGCGCTGTACCAGCACCCGCTCAGCCAGCTCGCTGCCGGTACGCAGCTGAAAGCGCTGCCGGCCTTGCTCCTGCAGACGTATGGCGGAGAGTGAGCGTATCGCCCAGGCTGCGGCGCCATCGGGCAGCAACTCCTGTTCCGGCTCGCCAAACTGCACCTCGCCCTGCAGGTCTACCAGGCGTATGGCCGGCGCCGGCCAGTCACCAAGCAGCAGGTACTTCCATACCGTACGGCGTGCCGGCAGACTCACCCGATAGGTACGCTCAGGTACCTGTGCCCACTGCGCTGGATCGGCGATATCCGCCGTGACCAGTGGCAGATCGATCTCCACCAACAGACCCGGATCGCGCCGCAAGGAAACCACGGCCGCAAGGCTGGCCACCGGCACCAGACTGCCTGCACTTGCACCATCTGGCGCCAACCGCTGGGGCAGCGCCGCGGTATCGGTACACAACAGCAGCTCGGGCAAGGCGGCCCGCAGCCGAAAGCGCAGCTGGCGCGGGTGCGTCCCTTGCAGGCGCTCCTGCCACAAACCCGCCAGGGCGCCCTCCTCGATCACCAGCGCCAAACGGTCGCCAAGCGGCTTTACGATCACGCCATGCCGGTCCAGAAAAGCGGCAGTCTCGTCACTGGGCATAAGTTGCAGGCCACGCGGCCTGCCGGCCTCGTAATATTCATGGCTCAGCTCGATCGAGAGCAGCAGGCGGTAGCGCCGCATACTCAGCTCCCCACCTTTTCGTCGGTCGCCTGGATGTACGGCTCACGGCGCAGCACGCCATCTCCATCAAGGCTGACCATGCGTACCCGGTACAGGACCGATGGCATATAACGGCCACCGTGTATGGTCCACAGGCTGTGCATCTCGCTGCTGCTCAGGTTCTCGATATTCAAGAGCAGGCGTTCCAGCCGCCCATCCAGCTCAGGAGTGTTCTGGTGGTCGAATACCGACTTGCTCTGGAAGAAGGCAATGGCACTGGAGAGGAACTTCAAGGCTTCGGGGTAGCTGTTGCCGCTGAAGTTGGCGGCAACCATCAGCAGCAGATTGACGAATACCGGCTCCGACCCGACCAGGCTACCCAGCCTGGACAAGCTGCCTCCACCTTGTCCTCGGTGTGCTGCCGTCTCCCGCTCCAGGCCGTTGAGGAAGAGCACCAATTTATTGCTCGCCAGGTGCACCGGCGTACCATCCGGCTCCTGCAGATTGGAGACGGCAACAATGTCCTCGGTCAGCACAAAGCATCGCCGCAGGTGCTGGTTGAGCTGACTGGCAAGCAGGCCAATGGCGGCGTCTATCACACTACGATCCCGACTATGGACGATGGGCAAAGTCGCAGCGGTTCCGGGCCCGCCACGACGGTTGCTTGCCATCATTGGCCTAGGCTTGGAATAGGGATATCGGCACAAAACTGATTTTGGCTTCGGCCAAGCTGACGCTCTGCTGAGCTCACCTAGGCAAAATGTGGGCAGGGCGACAGCCCCCAATTCACCCCCTGGGTGCTGGGCACGAGGCGACAACCCCGGATTCCGGACAGGATGGCCCGCAGGGCCACTACTCAGCATTTTCCCTACCTCGCCCGAGGGAGGCCCTCCCCAACCCACCGTCCGGCGGCCACCGGCCTAAGGTGATGAACCCGTCGCCCACAATGCGGGTCAGAGCGGCAAACAGGTAAAGATCGCACATAGTGGCGAAACGGCGATGCCCTCCGGGCCAGCCGACCAGGAGGTCACTCCATGCAACTTCCACTCTCCCCACCGGGCAGGCTGTTCCGAGCCTCGAATCTCACCACAGGCCGACGTGCCAGCGGTCGATATCCCCTTGCCCTGGCCTGTGCATTGGCGGGTCTCTTGCTGGCGCTGCTTATCGGCCCACTGCCGGGCCAGGCCGGCGCCGGCTGGTCTTACGGCCTGGCAGCGGCAGGTCTGTTGCTTGGCGCCGCTTTGGGTCGTAGGCTGGAGCAAGCCACACCCCCCAGGTTGGGCGATGAAGACGCCCATTGGCGACGCCACCATACGCAGCAGGCCTTTGCCAGCGAGGGCGACTATGCCAGCTTCGCCACGGCCTACCAGGTCGGTCACCTGGGCCGACTGGTCTACCCCCACCTCGACTTCGCCGCTGCCGAGCCACGCCTCGAGGCGGAGTATCGTCGCCGACATGGCAGTCTGCCGTGGCCACTGGCACGCCAAGCGGCACAGGCCGCCTGGGAGCAGGCCTGGCACCCAGGCAAGACCGGCGCTGCACCGCCGGACTGAAGCTCAACGGAGCTTGCCGGTACCCAGCAGGCTGCCGTCGGCGCGCATCCAGGCGCATAATCGGCGGGTATTCGTTCCCCCTATTCCTGACCATGCGCCTGCTCCTCGTTGAAGACAATCCCGGCCTGGCCGAATGGCTATCCAAGGCATTGCGCGACGAGGGTTATACGGTGGATTGCCTGCACGATGGCGAGCACGCCGATCAGGTGCTGCACACCGAGCCCTACGACCTTGTCATCCTCGACCTGGGCCTGCCCCGGCTCGACGGCCACGGCGTGCTGCGGCGCCTACGCAGCCGCGGCAGCAAGGTGCCCGTGTTGGTACTGACCGCCAATACCCAGCTGCAAGCCCGGGTGGGCAGCCTGGACCTGGGGGCAGACGACTATCTGGCCAAGCCTTTCGAGCTGGCCGAGCTGGAAGCGCGGGTACGTGCCCTGCTGCGCCGTGCGCAGGGCCATGCCATGCCGGTGATCTATTGCGGCGACCTGGCTTATGACACCGTGGGCCGCCGCTTCAGCGTAGCGGGCGACGATCTGGTACTGACCCCGCGCGAGCACACCCTGCTCGAAGCCCTCATGCTCAAGCAGGGCCGTACCCTCAGCAAGGAGAGCCTGGCCGCCTCCTTGTTCGCACTGGAGATGGATGTTTCCAGCGACGCCATCGAGGTCTATGTGCACCGGGTCCGCAAGAAGCTGGAGGCCAGCAGCGCCGCCATCGTCACCTTGCGTGGCCTGGGCTACCTCCTGAAGCCGCGCGATGCCATTTAACAGCCTGCGTACCAAGCTCCTGGCCTGGACCATGCTGCCGCTGAGCCTGTTGGCGGTACTGGACGTGGCGGTGGGCTATCTGCGCGCCGACCATATCGCCCGCCTGGTGCAGGAGAACCAGCTGCTGGGCTCTGCCCGGGTAATCGCCGAGCAGGTGCGCTTTGTCGACGGCAACTACAGCCTCAGCCTGCCGCCGGCAGCGCTGGAGCTGTTCGATTCCGCCGCCGACGGCAGCCGGCCCGACCAGGTCTACTACCGGGTGACCACGCCCGAGGGCAACCTGCTCTCCGGCTACTACGAGATGGCCCAATCGACCGTCGCGCTGAAGTCCGAACAATATCTGTTCTTCCCTAGCGTGATGCGTGATGAACCGGTGCACGTGGTGGCTTTTGCCCAGCCGGTCTTCGCCGCGGGTGGCGAGGCCCTGGTCAGGGTCGAAGTCGGCCAGACCCTGCACTCGCGCAAGGCCCTGGCCAGTGATCTCTGGCGCCGCTCTGCCGGTGACCACCTCATGATCCTGGGTGCGACGGCCGTCTTGATCCTGCTGGCGCTGCAGTTTGCCCTGGCGCCGCTATTGACCTTGCGGCGGCGGATGGCCGAGCGCCAGCCCGGCGTGCTGACCCCGCTCGATGCCGGCCCCATGCCCAGTGAGCTACAACCCTTGGTCGCCGCCATGAATGACTATATCGCACGGCTGGGCGAGCAGATGGCCGAACACGATCGTTTTATCGGCGAAGCCTCGCACCAGTTGCGCACCCCGCTGACTGTCTTCAACACCCAGGTCAGCTATGCCCTGCGCCAGCAAACCATCGAGGAAAAAGACGCCGCCCTGCGCGCCTTGCGACAGGGGCTGCGCAGCAATATCCGGCTGGTGGCGCAGCTTCTGGCCTATACCGAGGCCGACGCCAAACTCTTGCGCCCCGGAACCGTGAAGCAACTCGATTTGCTGCCGGTAATCCGCCAGGTACTGGAGGAGCTGGCACTGGTGGCACAGGAAAAACAGATCGACCTGGGCTACGAGGGTGAGGAAGGCAGCCTGCCGGTGCGCGGTACCCGCCATCAGCTCGCCGTACTGCTGAGCAATCTGGTGGACAACGCCATCCGCTATACGCCCAGTGGCGGCATCGTCACCGTGCGTACGTGCAAGGACGAAACAGGCGGCTTGATCGTGACGGTGGAGGACAACGGTCCTGGCATCCCCGAGGATCAGCGCGAACACGTATTCGAGCGCTTCTACCGCCTGCATGGCGAAGACTTGCCGGGTAGCGGCCTGGGCTTAGCCATCGTGCGCGAGATCGCGCGCAGCTTCGGCATCGCCCTTGAGCTATCGGCACCACCCGAGGGTAGCGGCACCGTGGTCAGACTGACTTTCCCACCGCCGTAGGTCCCGGCTGCAACGGCGGGAAAGCCACCCTTTCCCCTACGAGGAAAAGTGCAACAGCCACCCAAGGGTGGCTGTCTGCTTCAGCGCCCCCGCACAGGGGCACCGGGCGAAGATCTGCGCACACAGACCATCGCCACAGCTGCACTTTTCTAAGCAGACTGATCGCTGAATTGCGGCGGGCGCCACTTCAGCAATTTGTCTTCCAGCCGGGTCAGCAGGAACTCGGCCAGCAGGGCCACCACCGCCAACACGATCATGGCGGCGAACACGCCGGCGGCATTGAATGCCCCCTGTGCCGTGGCGATCAAGAGGCCAATGCCCTGGCGCGAACCAAGGAACTCGCCGACCACGGCACCGACCAGCGAGAAGCCGAAGCTCACGTGCAGGCTGGCAAGGATCCAGGTCATGGCCGAGGGCAGCACTACCGACATGGTCACCTGGCGGTGCGAAGCGCCCAGGATACGGGCATTGGCCAGCAGGTTACGGTCGGCTTCACGCACGCCCTGGAAGGCATTGGCGAACACCACGAAGAACACCATCACCACCGCCAGCGCCACCTTGGAAGCCATGCCCAGGCCCAGCGCGATGATGAACACCGAGCCCAGCACCACGCGCGGGATGGAGTTGGCCACCTTGATATAGACACTGAACACATCCGCCAGCAGACGGTTACGGCCCAGCGCCACGCCGCAGATCACACCCATCACCGAGCCGATCAAAAAGCCCAGCGTGGTCTCCTCCAGGGTCACCAGCACCTGCACCCACAGCGGGCCTTGCGAGGTTCCCTCGGTGCACCAGACCCAGATCTGCTTGGCGATGTCGGAGGGCATGGAATAGAAGAAGGGGTCGATCCACTTCATGCGCCCAGCCAGCTCCCAGCCACCCAGGGTGACCACCAGCACGGCGATGCGCAGGAAATAGACCCACTGCCAGCGACGGTGGATGGCGGCCTTGGCGGCCTGCTCCATGGTCGCGATCTCTTGTTGCAGACTGCTTGTTGCTTCGGCATTCATATTCGTCTTCCCTTTAGTCAGCGGGCGATCAGATCGTCACTTCGCTCTGCAGGTCGCGCCAGATGCTGCGCGAGAGCTCGATAAAGCGCGGTGAGTAACGTGCCTCGGACAGATCACGCGGGCGCGGCAGATCGATGTCGTAGACCGCCTTGACCGTGGCCGGGCCACGGGTCAGCACGAACACCCGGTCGGCCAAGGCGATGGCTTCCTCGATGTCGTGGGTCACGAACACCACCGAGGCCTTGTTACCGGCCCAGAGCTGCAGCAGCTCCTCCTGCATCAGCGCCCGGGTCTGTACATCCAGGGCCGAGAAGGGTTCGTCCATGAGCAGGACTTCCGGCTCATTGATAAAGGTCTGCGCCAGCGCCACCCGCTTGCGCATGCCACCGCTCAGTTGGTGCGGGTAGTGCGCCTCAAAGCCTGCCAGGCCCACCCGGCGCACCCAGTCGCGCGCCTTTTCCATTGCCACTTCCTTGGCCATGCCACGGAAGATGGGCCCAGCCGCCACGTTCTGCAGCACGCTATGCCAGGGGAAGACGGCGTCGGCCTGGAAGACGAAGCCGATGCGCGGGTCGATGTCCGCTACCGGCTGGCCATACAGCCGCACCGTGCCAGCGCTGGGCTTGGCCAGGCCGGTGATCAGGCCCAGGGTGGTGGACTTGCCACAGCCGGTGGGGCCGACCACCGCGACGAACTCGCCCCGGCGGACCTGCAAGGAAAAATTCTGCAGGGCCGGAATGACCTTACCCTCGGGGCTGACAAACCGGCGGGTGACGTTGTTCAGCTCGATGGCGACCTCGTCCTGCACCGTAGAAGCAGCATGCGTCATGTTCTCTCTCCTTCTCGGGCAGGGCTTAGCGGACAGCGGACACGAACTCGGCCGTGTAGGTCTTGGTCAGGTCTATGGTCTTGCCCTGCACTTCCTTGTCGAAGGCCTGCAACACCTTGAGCACGGTGGGCGGACCGCTGACCGGCATGCGGCCGTCGGCGGTGAACATGGTCTTGCTGCCGGCCAGTGCGGCGATATACCCGGCCTTGTCGCCGGCGTAGAAGTCGGCCGGCATCTTGGCGGCAACATCCGCTGCGCTATGGGTATTGATGAACTTCAGCGTCTTGACGAAGGCATTGGCCAGCTTCTGCACCTGGGTGCGGTGGGTATTGACCCAGGCGGTGGGCATATAGAGGCAGGCGGCCGGGTAGAGCCCACCCAGTGCCTTCTGCGTGCCCTCGGGCGTACGCAGGTCGACCAGGATCTTGGCTTCGCCTTCCTTCAAGAGGTGCGAGATGGTCGGCTCGGTGGTCATGCCGGCATCGATGCGGCCCTGCTTCATGGCGGCGATAAAGGTATTGCCGGCACCGACCGGGACAGGGGTGATTTCGCTGGGCTTCACACCGTGGGCGGCGGCCAGGTATTGGGTCAGGAAGTTGGTGGAGGAACCAAGCCCGGTGACCCCGAGACTGCGGCCCTTGAAGTCGGCCGGCGACTTGATCACGTTGGCCAGCTTGGCCGAGACCAGCTCCACCTCGCCGGGCGCCTGGCTGAACTGCACCACCGAGATGGCGGCCTTGCCCTTGGCCTGCAGGTCGATGGTGTGGTCATAGAAACCCACCACACCCTGCACCGCACCAGCCAGCATCTGGTTCTCGGCGTTCACGCCAGCGGGCTCGCTCTGCAGCTCCACATCCAGGCCCTGCTCCTTGAAGTAGCCAAGCTCCTCAGTCAGGCGGGCCGGCAGGTAGATCTGCTTTTCGATGCCACCGACCATGATGATGATCTTGTCGTCGGCAAAGGCGCTGCCGGCAGCGGTCAGCGCGCCCAGCAGGAAGGCGGTACGCAAGGCTAGGGTCTTCATGTCGTCTCTCTTGGTATGTAGTCTGGCCAGCATGCCGCCGGCCGTATCTGGCGATGGGCACCGCACCCGGGCAGGTGGCCCACTGTCTCCATGGTCCGATTGGAGTACGGACTCTATGTGGCAGCCAAAGTAGCAGCCCAAGCTTTCAGATCGCTTTCAATCGCCTTGCAGGAGACCTGCGTGGCTAGGCGGGCGCCTATCATGCACAATGGCCGCCCCCTGCCGTACCCCTGAAAGCTGCCCCCATGCCCGCGCCCGAGCTGATCCTGACTGACGAGCTGAACCAGATCCTGGCTTGGCCAGCTTCGGCCGTGCGTGGCGAGCATCTCTTGATCGAGGCCACCGCCGGCACCGGCAAGACCACCGCCCTGGCCCTGCTCTACGACCGGTTGCAACGGCAGGGCCAACAAGCCCTGGTGTTGACCTTCTCGACCCGTGGCGAGCAGCGCTTTCGCGAGCAGTACCAGGCCTGCTGCCGGCCCGAGCTCAGTGGCGCGGCGCTCAAGTCGGTTGCCGCCACCTTCGACGCCTTCGCCCTGCGCTGCCTGCGCGACCATTCCACGCTCAAATACTGGCGGTCCGGCGCTACCGGGCACGCCTTGCAAGGCGACGATCGTGCCTACGCCGCCATGCTGGACGCCATCCACCTGCTCAATGCCCAGCGGGATGACGACGATGAAGCCACCATAGGCAGCAGCCACGACGACGTGGCCTACTGCCTGGACCTGGTCGACAACCTCAAGATCAGCCGCACCTTCTTCCAGTCGCCGTTCTGCAATATCGACCTGGACGAGGCCGACAGCTTCGATCAGGAGACCATCGCCTACGCCCTGCAGGGCCTGGGACTACCACCCTGGGCGCACCGGCTGTACCGCGAATACGAAAAGCAGCGCGAGCGACTGGACTTCCTGCGTCATGGCGATGCCGCCCATGACCTCGCCGCAGAGCCCGAAGCCATCACCGCCTTTTTGCGCGCCAAGCCGGTCAGCCACGTGCTGGTGGACGAGTTCCACGACACCAAGGCGGTTCACTTCGAGATCCTGCTGGCCTTGGCCCGCGCCGGCTGCCGGCTCGTGGTGGTGGGTGATCGGGGCCAGGACATCTTCGAATGGCGGGGCCTTGCGCCCTTCTCGGCCTTCGAGCAGTTCACCGACCATCTGCCCCTCAACCAAACGCTGCCACTCTCGATCACCTACCGCTTTGGCACGCCGCTCGCCAAATCCGCCGGCAATCTGCTCAAGCGCATCCATGCCGACACAGCCGGTATCAAGGCCCGTCCCAAGGCCAGCACCCCGGTCAAGACCCTGTCGGCGGGCGAGGACTGGACGGCCGCCACGGCCAAGTTGATCAACCGCCTGCGCGAGGACGGTGTGGCCGGCCAGGACATTGCCGTCATCGTGCCGCAGCCACAGCTGGCCTACCCGCTCTGCAGCACCCTGCACGCACAGAACCTGCCCTACCGCTGCGAGGGTATTGCTCCCTACCACCTCGCCCGCGAGGCGCTGATCTTGCGGGCCGGCCTGCTGCTGGCCGGCTGGTACCAGCCCAAGGACTACGGCTACCTCGATTGCCGGGCGCTGACCCTGCTGGCCAGCATACCGCGCATGCCGGCCGACAAGGCCGCCACCCTGCAGGACATGCTGCGCCATTACAACTATGAATCCGGTCAGTTCGACTACCGCACCGACCAATGCAGCGACGCCCTGGCGCTACTGCGACTACAGCTGGGCCAACCTACCGGCGCCTGTACCGGTGCAACCCTGACCGGCTGGCTGGACCAGATGGGCGTGTGGAAGTGGTTCTACGCCCTCGCCCCCACCCCGGCTGCGCTGAAGGCCACCCGCAGCGCCCTCAACCAGCAGGCCGGTCGCATCGTACGGCAAGGCGCCACCGCCTACGCTCAGGAACTGGATACCCTGGCCGAGCGTTACTTCCACAACCGCCAGCGCCTGGCGGACAAGGTGGTACTGACCTCGGTACTGCAGTGCAAGGGCAATGAGTGGCCTTACGTGATCCTGCCGGCAGCAGGCGAACAGGACTGGGCCCCCCACTTCGAAGTGGGCGCCAGCCTGCAGCAGTCACGTGAACTTTACGTTGCCACGACCCGCGCCATGGATGGACTGTTCCTGATCCGCAGCCAGGGCAGCTAGCCGGCTTGCTGCGTAATGCCCCACAGGCGCCCCCTTGCGCTTTGATGGCGCCGCGGATTCCATGCACAATCGCTCATCCGCAGCACCAGAACGCCCTGCATGGACGCCAATACCGCCAACCCGCCCGACAATACCGAGCCGGCCGACGAGACACTGGGTCACTACGCCCTCAGGCGGCGCTTGGGTGAGGGCGGCTTCGGCGAAGTATTCGAAGCCTGGGACACCCGGCTGCGCCGTAGCGTGGCGGTCAAGCGGCTCAAGCTGGTGACCGAGGGGCTGCGCCCCGACCAGTTGTTGACCGAAGCCCGCCTCGCCGCCTCGCTCAACCACGATGCCTTTGTCGATATCTTCGCCATCGACGGCCAGGACGACAGCCAGTTCATCGTCATGGAAATGGTGCCAGGCAGCACCTTGCAGTCGTTTATTCGCGAGCAGCAACCCGACGAGCACCGGGCACTCGAGATCATCGAGCAGATTGCCGCTGCCATGGCCCAGGCACACGGTTCGCAACTGGTGCACGGCGACCTGAAGCCTTCCAACCTGATGGTCGAGCCCACCGGCCGCATCCGCATCCTCGACTTTGGCCTGGCCCGCCAGATCGACCCGCTGGCCACCGGCTCGGGTTCACAGACCGGCCAGGAGGGCACCATCGCCTATATGGCGCCGGAACGGCTATTGGGCCGCCAACCCGATACCGCCAGCGATATCTACGCCCTGGGTGTCATCCTCTACGAACTCCTGGCGGGCGAACGCCCCTTCGCCGGCCTGCACGGCTTGGCGCTGGCCGCTGCCCATATGCAGTCACGCCCCGAGGCGTGGCCCTTGCCCGAGGGCGTCAGCCCCGCTTGCGCCGCGCTGGTCCGGCAGATGACCGCGCGTGAGCCGGCTTTGCGCCCCACCTCCATGCAGGCGGTATGCGAAGCGGCCCGGCAAGTACGCGAAGGCCGTGCGCCTGCCTTGCGCCGGCAGGGCCGGGTACTCGACGGCACCCTGGTGCCACGTTTTGGCCGCAAGGCCCTGCTGCTGAGCCTCTTGGGCGTGGCCCTGCTGGTGGGTGGCGCCATCGCCTACCGCCAGCTGGATGTGCAGCACGCCTTCGCCCCCCGCCCCTCCGAGGCCAGCCTGATGAATGCCGGCATGGCGGCGCTGCATAACTTCGATCGCGACGACGAGCTGCAGGCAGCAACCGATCGCTTCAAGGAGATCCTGCAGTACAACCCCCAACATGCCGCCGCCGCCGCCGGCCTCGCCATCGCCTACAGCCTGCGCTACGCCGGCGACGGCAAGGACGAGACCTGGCTGCAGCGGGCCGACGCCAGCGCCAAGCTGGCGCTGCAGCTGGACGACCAACTGGCCTTGGCCCATGCCGCCATGGGCTGGGTACAGGAGCACCAGGGCAAGCTGGAGGAGGCCCTGGCCAGCGAGACGCGGGCGCTGGCGCTGGACCCGCGCAACTTCTACGCCCTCAATGGCAAGGCGCAGCTGATGTTGCGGCAGGGCAAGCGGGCCGAGGCAGAGGAGGTGATCCGGCTGGCCATGGGCCACTATCCGCGCGAGCGCCTGTTCACCGACCTGCTGGGTACCCTGCGCTACCAGCAGGGCGACTACCGGGCCGCCGAGGCCGCTTTCCGCGACAGCATCGCACTGCAGCCGGATGCCGTTTACGCCTATGCCAACCTCAACGCCGCGCTGGTGCGGCAGAACCGCTTGGACGAAGCACTGCAGGTACTGCAGCAAGGCCTGCAGATCCGCCCCAGCGGACCGCTCTACAGCAATCTCGGTACCGCCCTGTACGCCCGCGGCGACTACCTGGGCGCCGCCCAGGCCTTCGAGCGGGCCGCCTCGGGTGCCAAGGGCAGTCCCAATGACTACCTCAAGTGGGCCAACCTGGGTGATGCCCTGCGCTGGGTGCCGGGCCGCGAACAGGAGGCCGGCCAGGCCTACAAGCGAGCGGTCCAGCTGCTCGAACCCCTGCTGTCACGACGCCCAGGCGACGCCACCTTGTTGACACGCGGCGCGCTCTACCATGCCCGCGTCGGCAACGGCGCGGTCACACGTGAATGGCTGCAGCGCGGCCTTGCCAGCGCGCCGGACAACCCCGATGCCCACTTCCGCGCCGTGCTGGCCTACGAGTTGCTTGGGGATCGGGCCCAGGCGCTGAGCGAAACCGAAACTGCCATATCGCTCGGCTACCCTGTCTCGCTGTTCGAGTCTGAACCGGACTTGATCAAACTAAGGCGTGAACCCCGCTACCAACAACTACTGCTAGGGAGAAATACATGACGACATCGCTCATCAAACCCCGCATCGACGTCAGCTTCGATATCGCCCAGGTCAGCAACCAGCTCGTCTGGTCGGTTGACGACACCAACGCCCATCCCAAGAGCGGCCGTTACGCCGGCGGTGTCCGCTTCTTCAAGGGCGAGACGCTGGATTTCAACCTGACGGCCACCGGCAACGCCCTGCTCTACCCGGAATTCCAGGTACAGATCCTCGAGTGCACCATCCTGACCCGGCCTCAGATCATCGCCATGGACGAGCTGCTGGACGTGGCGACCTACGCCCGCCCCTCGCTGTTCGTCGGTCCGGACCTCGCCGCACGTCTGATCACCGATATCAACCCCAAGGGCCATCCGCATGTGATCGATGGCTTCCGCCACCTGCACTTCCAGCGCCAGAACGCCCTCACCGTGGGCCAGCACAACGGTCGCTGGGAGCTGTCGCTGTACGTGACCGTGCTGATCACCAACGGCCCGGGTGGCCAGCCCTTCCTGCGGGTCTATACCTTTGATCCGGAGAGTGAAGTGGGCAACGGTACCCGCTAGGGCCTATTGCTTATTGACCACTTCCAGACGATAGGTTGCATTTGAGGCGCCCGGGAAACCCGGGCGTTTTTCGTTTGCGAGGACTGAGATGGCCTGGCCCTACCTCTTTATCTAGCCCCCACACACCCCGCCCGCCAGCGGGGAACCTCGCTGACGCTCGTCGGCACCTCCGATTTGCCACAGCGATCGCTGACACCGACGGCCTAAATTTGCGCGCCTTGAACCCGAAGTATTCGTAGAGACCTCGAAGAAAGTTGTTGGTCGCTTAGGCTACGCAACCCAGCGCGCGCAGGCGGCGGCGGAGGGCTTCGCTGGGGGTGCGCAGGCGAGAAGCGCAGGCAGTCAGCTCGCCGCCCGAGGCATCCCAGGCGGCCAGGAGTTCGGCTTCGTCGATGGCGTCGGCGCTGCGGATGTCAGGGTGGGCTTCCAGCAGTTTGTAGAGCGAGGGCCGGGAGATGCCCAGCACGGCGGCGGCACCCTTGATCTGCCAGGCCTGCTGTTCCAAAGCATCGATCAGCTGCGCCGAACTCAACTCGGCGAGCCGGATCCGCCGCACCGGCGTAACCTCGTTAGCGTCGTTGCCGGCGACTTCCAGACCGGCCGAAAGCGGCGCCACCCCAACCACCACACCCAAGAGCTCGCTCAGGCTGGGGCTATCGTCGACCTGGCGGGCCAGGGCCGCGCGGCGGACCACATTGGCCAACTGGCGTACATTGCCCGGCCAGTCGTAGCAGCACAGCTCGCGCACGAAGCCAGGTTCAAAACTCACCGCCACGCCAGTTTGTGCCTGCCATTGCGCGAGCAGGTGCACGATCAGGAGACCGATATCCTCGCGCCGTTCGCGCAAGGCTGGCAGCCGGATCACAAAGGCTTCGAGCCGCCGCAGCAGGGGCTGGTTGAACTCGCCGGCATCCAGCCGTTGGTCGGTGGCGGCCACCAACCGAGCTTGCGACAGCTCGTTGCGCGGTGCACCCAGCGGCCGGTATTCACCCGTCTCCAGCACCCTCAGCAACATGGGCTGCACCGCCTCAGGGGTATTGCCGATCTCATCCAGGAACAGCGTGCCACCGCCCGCCTCGGCAAAATAACCCTGCCGCGCACCTTGGGAACCGGTATAGGCCCCCTTGCTGGCGCCGAACAGATCCGCCGCAGCCAACGATTCGCTGAGCGTCGCCATATTGACGCTGACCCAGGGCAGCGCCTTGCGCCGGCTGGCGGCATGGATGGCACGAGCCGCCAGCTCCTTGCCGGTGCCGGTCTCGCCCAGCAGCAATACGGCCAGATCGGTATCGGCCACCTGGCGGATCTGTTCCCGCACCCGCACCATGGCACTGCTGACGCCGATCAGGCCGGCCGTATCGCCCAGCCGCGGCAGGGTCTGTACCCAATGCAGGCACAGCAGCACCGCACCGCCCAACCCCAGCACCGCACCTTGGGCCAGCTGAGCCCGGCTCAGCAAATGCTCGCCCTCCAACAGCTGGCCGTTCAGGTCCACCTGCATGCGGCCAGGGGGTATGCGTAGCAGCACGTCCTCGCCCTGCCGCTCGAGCACGATGGGTTCACGACCTATGCAGCGCTCCCCCAGCGGCAGCCCCTCGGCCGCACCGGGTGCACGGAACAAGGGCAGAAAGCGGTTGAGCTGCCAGGAGAGCCCTTGATCAGAAAGGACCGCCTGCTCACCCACCCGTTCAGGGTGTGGATGCCAAAGCACGGTCAGGCCCAGCAGGGCTTGGCTGGTGGGCGCCAGCTGGGTACCGGGGCTGGGCAGGGTCAGGTCACTATCGATCATGGGCGGGTAGGTATTGTTTTGCGCTCAGTGTAGCGGCCTCTGCCGCCACCTGTGCCCTAGTGTAAATCAGCGCGCCCTCCGGGCGTGTCAACTGCAGCGGGTTTACACGTCAATTGACACGCCAATCCCACCAACCGGTGGCCAATAGCGCCTGTAAAGCCCTATTCAGGCATGGCATGGAACTTGAGTAGTGCTCTTCAAAACGCAGCACGCGTCAGAAGAACAACCCGGGCCCAGCCCGGGAATGGGAGCACGACCATGCACAGCAACCACCCGGAACACCACCTCGCGCCCAGCCAGCAGGTACTGGCGCAGTTGCATCAAGGGCACGGCAACGCCACCAGCCTGCGCCTGCAGCTCAAGCCGCTACTGGCCCAGGCCGCCGGCCGGCATGAGCTGCTGCTGGCCCTCGCCCCCCACCTATACCTGCCCATGTGGCGCCTGCTGGCGCCGCAGCAGGCGCATTGGCTATGCCGCCTCTTGCTGGCGCTGCAAAAGGCGGTCGAACTGGCCCGGCTGCGCGGCGCCATCGGCAGCGAGCTCGGTCAATTACTGCATGACGCCGCGCTGGCCCGTTGGGCCGAACTACCACAGGATGCCCAGCTCGACGAGGCCAGCCTGCTGCGCATTGCCCTGCAGCACCTGGCGATCTACGCCAACCTGCCCGAGCGTGCCCTGCTGCAGCGGCTCTATCTGGCGCTGTCCCCCAGGCAGCGCCAGCACTCTCGCTTGGCCGCCTGCCTGCTGGCACAGGCCGAGGAAGCCATCGCCGCCCTGCCCTACGCCCCACAGGCTCGCCCAAGTACTGGACCGTCTGAGCAGGATCTGCTGGCACAACTGGCCGGCTGGCTCAGCCAGGCCCCCGCCAGCCCCCAGGTCGAGAGTGCCTTGCGCCGCCGCTGGGTCGCCATCCTGTTGCAGACCGCGCCGGATGCCCTGGTCGGCATGCTGCGTGACCTGGCCGGCGTGCACTGGCAGGCGGCCCTGGTCGCCTGCCTGGACGAAGCACAGCTGATCCGCCTGCTGACCCTGCTGCTGCCGCCTACCGGTCGAGCCTACCTGCATCCACCGGCAGCTCAGTTGCCGCAAATTGAGCGGCAACTGAGTTGGTGCCGGTTGCTCAGACGCGCCCTGCAGGCCGATGGCGAACAGATGCTGCCGCGCGACCGCTCGGCCAGCTTCCAATTGCGCATGCTACTGCGCTACGGCGCCTGGCCGGCCTGCTTGTCCCGTGGTGCCGGGCTCAACCTGTCCGCCTGGCTTGCCGGCCTGCCGGATAGCCTGGTGCTCCACGAGCTGGCCTTGCTGGGGCCCACCGCCGCCCGCCAGCTGGCGCGCCTGCCCGACGCGGCTTTCCAGCATCGTGTAACGGCACTGCTATTGGGTAGCCAGCACGCTAGCTATCAGCGGGTACTGGACATGCTGCCGGGCATGCTTATGCAAGCTGGTCTGGCTGGCGAGGCACTGCAACGTGCCGAGCGGCAGGCCACAACCCTCTGGCTGGCCGGCCTTTTGGTCCGGGGCCAGGCAAGACCCAGCCCCATTGCGCTGGAGCAAGCCTTGCTCACCGCCTTGATCCTGCGCTACAGCCTGCCCGGCAGCGTGCTGTGGCCTTTGCCGAAGCACCAGGACCCGATCGTGGTCCCACACGCCAGTCCCGAACGTCCCGATCCGGCAGTGCTGGCCGGCTGGCGCGGCCATCTTCCAGGCGAGGCATTGACCCGCCACCACAACCTGCGTATCCATTGCTGAGGTTCGCCATGTCCGCGCCCGATCACAGCTTGCAGCTATTCGGCATACAGTGCCGGCATGGCTACTTCGCCCACGGCATCTGCATGCCCCTGGCGTTGCACCCCACCCATGGTTGCCAGCAACTGCTGTCCCGGCACCAACTGGTGTTTCGTAGCGAGCCTGGCGGAGGCAGCGTGTATGCCCTGGCCGGCAGGCATGGCGACTGGACCGCACTCGCGGCTGAGCCCGACCCGCTGACCTTCGTGCTCCAGTGTCACGATCCAGCCCTGGACAACTACACCCACCTCCCCTTGCCGACGGATGGTGAGACCAGCGAGCAGCTGTTCTATTTCGACAACCTCAGCGCGCCACCCGGCTCGACACAAACCATTCCGCTGCTGGCCGCAGATGGCTGCCTGTCGCAGCACCGCCTGCCCTACCCAGCTGCCGACGCCGGCGCAAACACCTCCTGGCTGCCCCCCGACCATGTGGTCCACCCGATCGAACGCAGCGAGATCGCCCGCGCGGTGGCAGCACAACGCGATGCCAGGCTGCGGCCCTGGCTCCCCAAGGAAGGTAGCCGTGGACTATGGGGCGTGATCAGCCTGCACCCGGCCCAATTACGCCTGCCAAGCAACTCGGCGCCATTTCAGGCACCGTGCTATCGCCTCGATTTGAACGCCCGTCAGACCCGCTGGCGCTATTACATCGTCCAGCCACCCCGGCAGCACAAACCGTTACCGCTGGAGATCGTCGCCCAATGGCAGGATCAGGACGGTGAACCGCTGGTCTTCCAGCGTCAACCCGGCCAGGCACTGCTGGGTGGACGCACCGCACAGATCTTTGTCGCCCCCCAACCCCTGCCGCTGCAGCAGGCCCCCGGTGACAACATAAGGGTGGAGCTGCGCACCTCGACCGGCCGACCGCAAGCCTTGCCCCATCCCCAGGCCCATAGACTGAACCGGGGTATGGACGGCATGGTCTACTCCGAGGTGTTCGTGCAGCTTTGAGTCGTGCTTGATCCGGATCAAGATAGCGTGAACGCGGCCGGGCTAGGCTGCGGCAGTATCCTTAGCCCGAGCCCTCGCCATGTCTGCCATCCCCACCGCCCGCTTCGACGCCGCCCTGGTCCAGCGCTACGACCGGCCGGGGCCGCGCTATACCTCCTACCCCACGGCGGACCGCTTCGATGCCAGCTACGATGGCAATGGTTACCGCCAGGCACTGGCCCGCGCCGAGCGGCCGCTTTCGCTCTATGTGCACGTCCCCTTCTGCGACACGGTCTGCTACTACTGCGCCTGCAACAAGGTCACCACCAAGGACCGCGGCCTGGCCGACCGCTACCTGGACTACCTGGAACGCGAGGTCGCATTGCGCCGCACCCAGCTACCCGCGGGCACCACGCTCCGCCAGTTGCACCTGGGTGGTGGCACCCCCACATTCCTGACAGACGCCCAGCTCGACCGGCTGATGGACATGCTCAAGGCCAGCTTCCCGCTTGAGGCGGACGCCGAATGCGCCATCGAGATCGACCCCCGTCGGCTGGGCGAGCAGACGCTGGAACGGCTGGCCGGCCATGGCTTCAACCGCATGAGCCTGGGTGTGCAGGACGTGGACCTGGACGTACAGGTGGCCATCAACCGCGTCCAGCCGCAAGCCTGGGTCAGCTCGGCCATGCAACGCGGGCGAGCGTTGGGCTTTCGCTCCATCAATCTCGACCTGATCTACGGCCTGCCACGGCAAAACAGCCGTAGCATGGCGCGCACCCTCGAAACAGTAATCGGCTGGCGGCCAGAGCGCATTGCGCTCTATAGCTATGCCCACCTGCCCGAACGCTTTATGCCGCAGCGGCGTATCGCCAATGCCGATCTGCCCACGCCCGAGGGCAAGCTGGCGCTCCTTGAGCAGGCGGTGAACGGTCTGATGGACGCAGGTTATGTCTATATCGGCATGGACCACTTCGCCCTGCCGCACGACAGCCTGGCAGTGGCCCTCAAGGAGGGTCGCCTGCAGCGTAATTTTCAGGGCTATGCCAGCGACGCCGACTGCAATCTGATCGGCCTGGGTGTATCGGCCATCGGCAAGGCGGGCGAGCACTATGTGCAGAACCACCGCGAGCTGGCCGACTACTACGCCGCGCTCGATCACGGCTATCTGCCCGAGGCACGCGGCTACGTGCTGGAGCAGGACGACGCCCTGCGCCGCGAGGTGATCCAGGCCTTGCTGTGCCAGTCCGAACTGGACTTCGCTGCCTTTGACGCACGCTGGGGCATAGACTTCCAGCGCTATTTTGCGCTGGAACTGGCCGAGCTCAAGACACTGGAAATGGATGGCCTCTTGGAAGTCCGTCCGCAAGGCCTCCATATCACCCCGCGCGGCCGCTTCCTGGCCCGCGCCAGCGCCATGGTGTTCGACCGCTATCTGCGCGAGGGCCGCAAGGCGGGAACCTACTCCAAGGTTATCTGAGCGGCAGCGAGTTTGATGTAGATCAGCATCGCCCATACCGGACAGTGGCAAGGTAAGCCTATCCAACCGCCACCGGAGCCCGCCATGAGCACCTTGATGAAAGCCGCCGTCGTCCATGCCTTTGACCAGCCGCTGGTCATCGAGGAGGTGCCTATCCCCGAGGTACCGCCCGGCCAGGTACTGGTCAAGGTAGAGGCCTCCGGGGTCTGCCATACTGACCTGCACGCCGCGCGCGGTGACTGGCCGGTCAAGCCCTCCCTGCCCTTCATCCCCGGCCACGAGGGCGTGGGTTATGTCGCCAAGGTGGGAGCCGGTGTGCGTGGCATCCGCGAAGGCGACCGGGTGGGCGTACCCTGGCTGCACACTGCCTGCGGCTGCTGTGAGCACTGCCTGACCGGTTGGGAGACACTCTGCGATAGCCAGCAGATGACTGGCTACACCGTGAACGGTGGCTATGCCGAATACGTGCTGGCAGATCCTGCCTATGTGGGCCACCTGCCGGACAATCTGGCCTTCGACGCCGCTGCGCCGGTACTCTGTGCCGGGGTGACGGTCTACAAGGGGCTCAAGATGCTGGAGTGCAAACCCGGCGACTGGGTGGCCATCTCGGGCATAGGTGGGCTCGGCCATATGGCGGTGCAGTACGCCCGAGCCATGGGCTTTCATGTGGTGGCGGTCGATGTCAGTGCCGACAAGCTGGCCCTCGCACGCAAGCTGGGTGCAGACCTGACCCTCAATGCCGCCGAACTCGACCCGGCGGTGGAGTTGCAAAAGCAACTGCGCGGGGTACACGGTGCCTTGATCACTGCCGTTTCGCGCAGCGCCTTCGCCCAGGGCCTGGGCATGCTGCACAAGCGCGGCACCATGTCCCTGGTCGGTCTGCCACCGGGTGACTTCGGCCTGCCCATCTTCGATGTGGTGCTCAATGCCAAGACCGTGCGCGGCTCCATCGTCGGTTCGCGGCAGGATCTCAACGAGGCCATCGCCTTTGCCGGTGAAGGCAAAGTGCAAGCGCACTTCAGTACCGACAAGCTCGACAATATCAACCAGATCTTCGGCCGTATGCAGGACGGGAAGATAGACGGCCGCGTCGTGCTCCGGTTTTGATGCTTATGCCTGACCCTCAAGCGTGTTTGGTGGCAAACTGGCGGCATTCACGCCATATCGCCATTGTAAAGGGTCAGGGTGCAGCAGACTTCCACCGCGCCATCCGCGCAGGCCACCTTGCGCCGCTTTGCCACTGACAAGCTCGGTTGGCTGGCGGCGCTCTTGCTGCTGGCTGCCATATTGGGGCTGTGTGGCTGGCAGCCACGGGCCATGTTGCTGGTCGCCGCGTTCTGCGGCGCTGGCATCGCCATCCTGGCTGGTCTGCGCCTGCACCGCCAGCAGGCCACCCGCGCCGAGCTGCACGATATCCAGGTACGCCTGGGCGGTATCGTCGAATCGGCCATGGACGCCATCATCATCGTCGACCAGCGCCAGCGCATCGTGCTGTTCAACGCCGCGGCCGAGCACATGTTCCGCTGCTCACGCGAGCAGGCGCTGGGCTCACCGCTCGACTGGTTTATCCCCGACCGCTACCGCGGCGCGCATGGCGCGCACGTGCGCCAATTTGGCCAGACCGGCGCCAGCTCGCGCCGCATGGGGGCGGACCGCATCATCACCGGCCTGCGCCGCAATGGCGAAGAGTTCCCTATCGATGCCTCCATCTCGCATGTGGACGAGCATGGTGCACGTTATTACACCGTGATCCTGCGCGACGTCACCCAGCGGGTGGCCACCGAACTCGCACTGCGCGAATCGCGCGAGGAGCTGCGCACCTTCGCCACCGCCGCGCATTCGGTACGCGAACAGGAAAAGAGCCGCATCGCCCGCGAGCTGCACGATGAGCTGGGCCAGGCGCTCACGGCCCTGAAAATGGATGTGAACTGGCTGCAGTCGCAACTGCCCGGCACCGATGAAGCGACCCGCAACAAACTCACCAAGATGCAGACCCTGCTCGACAATACCGTGGCTTCCACGCGCCGCATTTCCACCGAGCTGCGCCCCCTGATCCTGGACGACCTCGGCGTGGTCGCGGCGGTGGAATGGCTGGTCGAGAACTTCAGCCAGCGCAGCGGCGTGCCTTGCCACCTGAACATGGACGACCCCGACGCCTGCTGGCCCGACCCGATCGCCACCGCCATCTTCCGCATCGTGCAGGAGTCGCTGACCAATATCGCCCGCCATGCCCGCGCCACCGAGGTACGCATCAGCCTGCGCCAGGATGGTGGACAGGTACTGATCGACATCCAGGACGATGGCCGTGGCTTCTCTACCGACGAAGCCCGCAAACCCAATTCCTATGGCCTCCTGGGCCTGCGTGAGCGGGCCTATCTGTTGGGTGGCCTGGCGCAGATCGACAGCACCGCCGGCAAGGGCACCCATATCGCCGTGACCCTGCCGCTGCCCACCGAGCGCGAGGCCACCGCATGATCCGCATCTGGCTGGCCGACGACCACACCATCGTCCGCGAAGGGCTCAAGCAACTCCTGCAGGCCACGCCCGACCTGCAGGTGGCGGGCGAGGCCTGCAATGGCGACGAGGTATTGGAGGCCATCCGCCGGGGTGGCTTCGAGTTGCTGCTGCTCGACATGTCCATGCCCGGCAAGAGTGGCATCGAGCTGATCAAGCAGGTCCGCCGCGAGGCGCCGGCGCTACGCATACTGGTGCTGACCATGCACGAGGAGCACCAGTACGCCATCCGCGCCATTCGCGCCGGTGCGGCCGGTTACCTGACCAAGGAAAGCGCCTCGGCCCAGCTGGTATCGGCCATCCGCCGGGTAGCCGGTGGCGGTGCCTATATCAGTGCCGAGGTTGCCCAGATGCTGGCCCTGCAGGCCATGCCGCAGGCCGAGACCCCGCTGCACACCACCCTCTCAGACCGCGAATACCAGGTTTTCCAGCGCCTGGTGGCCGGCCAGCTGGTCACCGACATCGCCGAACAGCTGCACCTCTCGGTTAAAACGGTCAGCACCCACAAGGCGCGCCTCTTGCAGAAGATGAATATGCAGAGCCAGGCCGAGCTGGTCCGCTACGCGGTCGAGCACAGGCTGTTCGAGTAAGTAGTCCACGAGATGCGTGCCCTGTCTCGCGCCAGCGAGGCTCCCCCCTCGTAAAGAGGACGCCAGAGTTCTTGGCGCTTTAGCGTCTAGAACCTGTGCGTGCAGCGCTCGGGGGCCATGGGGGCCCGGAACAAATCAGCGCGGGGAATCGTTGATATCTTGTAGCGCTAAAGCGCCCGACTGAGCGAAGTCGTTGCCACCTTCAGGTGGCTTACTACTTCGGCCTCCTCCCTGCGGGGATCGCCGGGCGGCGCGCTGCGGCATCTATTGCCTTAGGCTTCCTCCCTTAGGAATCCGCCTACCCCGATTTGCAGAGCCCGCCTACCCCCAGCGCAGGTAGGCCGCTGATACCTGCGCCCGGGCCAAGTACCGATACTGACGCCATGTCAGCCCAGGCCCCCTCCACCCGCATCTATCTCGTCGACGATTCGCCCGCCATACGCGAGCGGCTGGTCGAGATGATCGCCGCCATTCCCGCCACCGAAGTGGTCGGCATGGCAGAGACTGCCGAGCAGGCGGTCAGCGACATCCTGCGCCAGCAGCCGGACTGCGTGGTGCTGGACCTGCGCCTCCTGGAAGGCAGCGGCCTGGATGTGCTGCGCCGCGTGCACCCGGATGCGCCGGACATCATCTTCGCCGTGCTGACCAACCACGCCGACAGCCAGTACCGCCGCCTCTGCCTGGCCGCGGGTGCCAGCTACTTCTACGACAAGAGCACCGATGTTGCCCAGGTGAGGGATCTGCTCGCCTGGCTCGCGCTCAAGCCGCGTACCCATTGAGAACGAATCGCCCAGAAAGGATGTGCGCCATGGAAAGCTACTTCACCGATCTCTCCTCCAACAGTGCAGAAACCGCCGCCCTGTCTGCCGTGAACTGGCAGCCCATGGTCGCAGCCGAACCACTGTGCACCAGCTGCCGTATGCACGGCCTGTGCCTTGCCACCGGGCGGACCGAGAAGCAGGCCAAGCAGGCCGGCACCGCCAGCAAGATCATGGTGAAGCGCGGTGAGGCTCTATACCGCGCCGGAGAAGCCTTCCACGCCATCCACGTGGTCAAGAGCGGTTGCTTCAAGACCTGTGCCCTCGACGACGCCGGGCGCGAGCAGGTCACCGGTTTCAGCATGAGTGGCGAATTGCTCGGCCTCGACGGCATCGACACTCAGGAACACCAGCTGTTCGCCATTGCCCAGGAAGACAGCCAAGTCTGCAGCATCCCGTACGCCGACCTCAACCGTCGCTGCGCCGAAGTGCCGGCCTTGCTGGGCAAGCTATTGCAGCTGATGAGCCGCGAGATCAGCCGCAGCCAGTACATGGCCATGCAACTCGGTACCGGCCGGGCCGAGGCACGGGTCGGCCAATTCCTGCTGGACCTGTCGCGGCGCTTTGCGGCACGCGGCTATTCGGCCCATGAATTCCACCTGCGCATGACGCGCGAAGAGATAGGCAGCTACCTCGGCCTCAAGCTCGAGACGGTCAGCCGTACCCTGTCGCGGCTGGATGAGCTGGGCTTGATCGCGGTGCACCAGCGCCATGTCCGCATTCCCGACCTCGCCCGTCTGGCCGAGATCACCCAGGCAGAGCGCGCCCTCGCCAGCGGCGTTGTTCACTAGTCCAGCCCATATGCAACGGCCCCAAATCATTGGGGCCTTTTTTGTACCTGTTGCGGGTCCTCACTGCGGTAAGGGCTCCTTGATCGGCTTACCTTCGCCGATCAGCGCCCAGACCAGCAGTTTCGCCGGTTTGCTGGTGCTGGCGTTACGGGCCACCGGATGGCCCAGGCGCGGTATCTCGTACCAGCTATCGCCCTGCCGGTAGGTCACCGCTTCCTCGCCAGCCATCTGCGAGACCACCTCGCCTTCCAGCACATAGGCAAACAGCGAGCCGTCGTGCAGGTGCGGTGTAGCGGCCTGCCCCGGCTCGAAGCTGACCAAGGCCACCACCCCAAACTTGCCTGGTGCATCTGGCAGTGCCTTGGCCTGCAGTACCGAGGCCGTCTCCTGGCCGGCCTCGTGGGCCTCGGCGAGGCCACCATACAGGCTGGCCAGCCCGAGTGCGGCGATGGAGATCCAGCTGCGCATCCTCATCATGGCCGCCTTACGCCGCCGGCATCTTGCGGAAGCTGATCGCCATACGGTTCCAGCTGTTGATGGTGGTGATTGCCAGGGTCAGGTCAACAATCTCCTTCTCGCTGAACTCACCCAGCATGGCGGTGTAGTCTTCGTCCGGCGCATGGGTCTGCGAGATCAGGGTCACGGCTTCTGTCCAGGCCAGGGCGGCACGTTCGCGCGGGGTGTAAAAGGGCGTCTCGCGCCACACCGTGAGCCCGCTCAGACGGCGCTCGCCCACGCCCTTCTTGCGGGCATCGGTGGTGTGCATGTCCACACAGAAGGCACAGCCGTTGATCTGCGAGGCGCGCAGCTTGATCAGGTCCAAGAGTTCGGGCTCCAGCCCCAGCTTGTTGACCGAGCCTTCCAGTGCGATCAGGGCCTTCAGGGCTTCGGGAGAGGCGGTGTAGAAGTCGATGCGGCTTTGCATGGTCTTGCTCCTTGTTTGCAGTGAGTTGGTGAGACGTATGCTAGGCGCCTCTGGCTCCCTTATCCGTGACCAATATTCAGCAATTTGAGGAGACCAATTCCATCACTAGAATGGGAATATCCCTCCTCTTCGGCCACCCATGGAATTGCATCTTGTTATCGAAGGCGGCCGCGACCTCGCCGGCCAGCTCTTTCGCCAGCTCAGGGCCGCCATCCGCGAAGGCCGCCTGGCCGCGGGCGAGCGGCTGCCTCCCAGCCGGTTGCTGGCAGAGCAGTTGGGGCTCTCGCGCAAGACGGTGACCGAGGCCTACGCCCGGCTCAGCGACGAAGGGCTGACCGAGGGCCAGGTCGGCCAGGGCACTTTTGTGCGTGCCGAGCACAGCAAGCCCTCTACACCTCGGCGCAGCGAGGAGTTGGCGGGTGCCGCGGTGGTCGAGCAGTGGCGCAGCATGGTTACGCCGCTGCGTCATCTGGGCCCGGATGGCTCGGCTCGCTTTGAATACATAGGTGGAGCTACCCAACGCAGCCTCTTTCCGCACGAAGATTGGCGCCGCTGCATGCTCTATGCCCTGCGCCAGCAGCAGGGCGGCCGGGCGCTCTATGGCCAGGCGGAGGGCCTGCCAGTATTGCGCCAGGCCATCGTCCGTCATATTGCCTACCGTCGCGGCATCGGCTGTGAGGTGGATGGTTTGATCGTCACCAATGGCGCACAACAGGCGCTGGACCTGATCGCCCGGGTACTGGTGGCCCCGGGCAGTACCGTGGCGGTGGAGGAACCGGGCTACCCGCCAGCCCGCCTCCTGTTCCAGGCCCAAGGGGCTAGGGTGGTCGGCATACCGGTGGACGACGAGGGCATGCGGGTTGAGGCGATACCCGACGGCACCCGGCTGATCTACCTCACTCCGGCCCACCAGTTTCCGCTCGGCATGCCTATGAGCCACGCCCGCCGGCTGGCCCTGCTGGCGCGCGCCTTCGAGCTCGGTGCCATCGTGATCGAGGACGACTACGACAGCGAATTCCGCTACGAAGGCCGCCCCACTGACACGCTCTACAAACTCGATACACATGGCCTCGTGGCCTATGTGGGCACCTTCTCCAAGTCACTGAGCCCGGAGCTGCGGCTGGGCTATCTGATCGCGCCACCGGCCATCCTGGCAGCGGTCGGTGCCGCCAAGCACCTGAGCGACTGGCACAGCCCGACCCTGAACCAGCTGGCGCTGGCCAAGTTCATCGACGACGGCTACCTGGCCAAGCATATCCGTCGCTGCCACGCGGCCTATGCCAGCCGCCGCCAGAGGCTGGTACAGCGCTTGGCAGGCGACCTCTCGCCCTGGTTCACGCACATCCCCATCCAGGCCGGCTTTCACCTGGCGGCCTACACCCGGACCGAGGTCGACATCCCGCAGCTCTTGACCCTGGCTAGACGGCTCGAGGTCGGCCTCTACGCCTTGAGCGGCTTCTACGGCTGCAGCACACCGCGGCCGGGCCTGTTCTTCGGCTTTGGTGCCATCGATACCCTGGATATCGACCCTTCACTCGACAGGGTGCGCGACATCCTGAAACAGATGGACTGAGGGGGCCAGCGGCCCCCTAGGATTGCGCACGTTAGTCGCTGGCCATCAAGCCCAGGCTACGTTCCAACCTGGCCATCTCCTCCCGCCAGGCGGCCTGCAACCGCAGTGTCTGCTGCCGCGGCTTGCGTGCCAAATCGGCAGCAAGCAGCGCCTCCAGCGCATAGAGCCGGGCCAGGCCCTGTTCCGTGTCCAGGGACGGAGTTCCCATCTCCACCGTTTCCACAGCGGTGACCGACTGCGCAAACCCCACCGGTGCAGCGCCGCCCAATAGCTGCCGGTAAGCCGATTCCGCGTCCTGCCAGGCAGTGATGCGACCATCCTGCACCACCCAGAACTGATCACAACACTGCTCGATCAGCTCCCGGTCGTGCGATACCAGCACAAAGCTGCCTGCAAAGCCCCGCAAGGCCTCTGCCAGCTGGGCCTTGCCTTGCAGATCGAGGTGGTTGGTGGGCTCGTCCAGCAGCAAGAGGTGGTAGCTCGCCAAGGACAGCGCCAGGAACAGGAGCCGGGCCCGCTCGCCGCCGCTGAGCAGGCCCACTGTTTGACCGTGGCGCAGGTAAGGAAACCCGGCGGCAATCAGCGCCCGCCGCCGCGCCATCTCATCCAGGCCGCAGTAGCGTGTCAGCGCCGTATCCAGGGTATCGGTATCGGGCAGCTGCCGTAGCGACTGATCGTAGTAACCGATGGCGATGCCCGGGTGCCAGGCCAGGCCAGGCTGCTCGGTCGCGGTGGAGATCGCCTGCCAGCACTGCCGCAGCAAGGAGCTCTTGCCCTGGCCATTGGCCCCCAGCACAGCGATGCGCTCGCCCGGCCGCACCCACAGCGCCTCGACCTCAAACAAGGCGGGCAGGCCCGGTGCCGGCCGCACCGGCATGGCTTGCAGCGCCAGCAACTGTCTGGCGGGGCTGGCCTGCCCCCGCAAGCTCAGTTGCCAGGGCGAGCCTTCGGTAACGAAGGACTGCGCCTCACGCAACTTGTCCACGCGCTTTTGCATGGACTTGGCCTTGCGGGCCATGCCTTCGTTGTCATAGACCTTGCCCCAGACCGCCAGCCTGTGGCTGCTGGCGGCCAGCCGGTCTATCTCCTTCTGCTCGGCAGCATGACGCTCGCCAGCGGCCACATCGGCCTGCTCCAAGGCCAACAGGGCCGCGCTGCAGGGCAAGGCAAAGTCGTAGATGCGCTGGTCACGCAATATCCAGCTATGGGAGGTGGCGTTGTCCAGCAGGCGGCGGTCGTGAGAGACCAGCACATAGGCCCCCTGCCAACGTGCCAGGAACGCTTCCAGCCACAACATGGCCGGCAGGTCGAGGTGGTTGCTGGGCTCGTCCAGCAACAGCACATTGGGCTCCTGCAACACCGCCCGGCCCAGCAGCAGCCGGGTGTGCTGGCCGCCACTCAGGGCCGCCACCGGCGTGGCATGGTCGGCGGGGCTGAAGCCCAGCTCATCGAGCAGGCTGTCCACCCGCCATAGGTACTCGGGCTGGTTGACCACCGACTCGGCCAGGGCCGCGTGCAGGCTGAGCCCGGCCAGGCGCTCGGGCAACTGCTGCTCCACCAGTTGCAAACGGCATTGCCGCGACTGGTGCAAGGCGCCGCCGGAAGACGCCAGTTGCCCGGCCAAGAGGCGCAACAGCGTGCTCTTGCCACAACCGTTGTGGCCAACGAGGCCGATACGATCGCCCTGGCGCAAGGTAAAGGAAAGATCCTGGAACAGCAGACCGTGGTTTGCTTCCAGTTGCAGGGATACAGCGGAAATAAGAGTAGTCATGGCGCTTACCGGTTCTTAGGGATGCAAGCATCCGCATCAACAGGCGCGCTGACGAAAACGAGGTAGCGAGAAAACGCTAGGGGAAGAAGGGCTTTGCTCTGGCCTGGTTATCGCAGCGCGATGGAACGTGGGCAAGAGCTGCTGGCTATACCAAACAGGCGTGCAATCCATACGGTGCACTGGGGCGTACTCATTTTTCCTCCTTTCTTGGTCTGGAGATGGGATGACCCACAAGACTAGCGCGGGTAACTGTGCCGGGCAAGCCTGGAACTGCAGGCGGCAAAGCTTACCCTGCTGCACGCAAGTCTTACCGTCATGCGCCGATGAATTAGCAACAACCCGCTTACAAAGCAATGACTTGCGTCAATACCGACAGGCACGATACGTGCGATAAACAATGCACGCCGGCCGCGTCGCCACACGCTGCGGCCCGACGGCATTCTCAACCCGTCAGGAGGAAAATCATGCGTACCTTGCTACTTGGCCTGCTGGCCACCACTGCCCTGGCACTGCACGCCCAGGATCAGGAATGGCAGACACTTGGGGACGCCCAATATCTTTGCGGCGGCGTGGGGGAAGAGAGCATGGCGACCCTACAGTCGCAACGCGGCAATGCCACCCACTCGCTCTTGTTCGTGGCCGGCGCGCGCGGTGCCTATGTGGCCGACGTGGACGTCAGCATCAGCGGCAAGGCCCTGGCCCAACCGCTGCAATTCAAGGCCGACGGCCCCATCTGCCTGCTCAAGCTCCCTAAAGGCAGCTACACCCTGGAGGCCAGCCACGGAGGCCTGCAAAAGACCCAGAAACTCGGCAACAGCAAGCAGACGGTGCTGAAATGGCCCGATGAGCCGGCCGCCTGAGCGAATACTCAGGCAAACAGCTGCTTGTAGGCCGCCAGCGCCTGGGCTACCTGGCCGCTGGCGGTATAGGCATCGCCCTGGCCAAACTCGGTCTGCCAGGCGCTCTTGTTGTCGGCGATAAAGTGGATGGCCCGCCCCAGGTTGTCGAGCTGGCGCGGTATGAAGTTGTCCGGCTCGTTGAGCAGCTTGGCCGCCTCGGTAAAGTTGCCACTGAAGTCCTTCACCGCTCCCAGCACGCCTTGCCGGTTCTGCGCCAAGGTGGCGTCGAGCTTGGCGGCATCCAAGCTGGCAAGGCCGGTGCCCGGGTCCACGCTCAAGCCCAGTGCCGACATGCCCTGCACGCCACCCACCGCACCATGGAAGATGCTGCCTATGCTCTGCGCCAGCTCGTAGCGGGCCACCTTGGCCGCCTGGGTGTCAGCCAGCACCCCGCCGGACTGCATATCGGTATTGAAATCCTTGACCCACTGGTTGTACTGCTGGGCAAAGTCCTGCAGCTTGGCCTTGATGTCTGCATTGCTGCTATCGGGGCCGATACCCGCCAGCTGCTCGCCGGCCTTCTGCATGGTCTTGAGCGCATCGCCCATCTTGTTCAGCTCGGCATACTGGGCCTGGTAGAGCACATCCTTCTTGTTGATCAGGCTCATCATGTCGTAGCCGGCCTGCGGGTCAAAGAGGCTCATATTGAGCCCGCTGACCGACTTGCTGGCTGCGAGCTGGCGGCTGCTGGTGAGGGCAGACAGAAAGTCGCCACTCCCGCTGCTCTGCTGCGTACCGAACAAGCCGCCAACTGCGCTGCCATTGTCCACGCTGGCGAGGCCGGAATCGGTCGGCGCGTCAAAAGCCGCGGTCAGCAGGGTATTGAAGTTCTGGCTTTTGAACGCCGCCAGCTGGGCAGCGAAGCCCCCGCTGTCTGTACCTGCCGGCGTGGCCTTGTCGGCCGCAGCCTTGGGCTGGTTGAGGGCAGTGAAGTCGTAACGCTTGCTGTTGATGTCGAAGTTGGCCATGGTGCCTCCTACGTGGTCCGGTGTGCCCCCTGGCAAGCAGGGCCGGCAACACATTGATTATGCGAGCTTTGAAGCAAGGAGTGGACCGCCAGAGTCACCGTCGGTCGGTTCCATTGCAGGCCGCCTGTAGCCTGGCTTTCACAGCCTGGCGCAGAATCGCGCCAGGGCTGTTGCGAGCCCCAAAGCGGCAAACCGGACCGGCAACGGACAATGCTGCCGCTCGCTGCGGTGCTTCTTGCCTTGGGCTGCTAAGATAAGTGGACCATGAAAGATTCCACCCCGCCCCGCGCCTCCCTGATCCCGCCCATCGTGCCGCCCGCGCCGCTGGCCAGCCGCGAGTTCAAATTCACCCAGCAGGACTTCGACCGGGTCAAAAAGCTGATCTACGACTATGCCGGTATTGCGCTTAACGACAGCAAGCACGACATGGTCTACGGCCGTTTGGCCAAGCGCCTCAGGGCACACAATATGTCCAGCTTCCAGGACTACCTGGTGCTGCTGGAAAAGGGCAATGAGGCCGAGTGGGAAGCCTTTATCAACTCGCTGACCACCAACCTCACCTCCTTCTTCCGCGAGGCGCACCACTTCCCGGTACTGCTGGAACACCTGCGCGCCAACCGCAGCCTGGGTACGCTCAATATCTGGTGCTCGGCCGCCTCGACCGGCGAGGAACCCTGGTCGCTGGCCATCACCGCCGCCGAGGCTTTCGACAGCCTGCGCCCGCCGGTCAAGATCATCGCCACCGATCTCGATACCAGCGTACTCAAGATCGCCCAGGCCGGTGTCTACAGCGCCGACAAGGTAGACAAGCTTACGCCCCAGCAGCTGAGCCGCTTCTTCAGCCGCCGCGCCGATGGCCAGTACGAGATCAAGCCGGAACTGCGCGAGATGATGACCTTCCGCCGACAGAACCTGATCGACCCGGTCTGGTCGGTACGCGGCCCGTTTGATGCCATGTTCTGCCGCAATGTGATGATCTACTTCGACCGCGCCACCCAACTCAAGATACTGGAACGCTTTGCGCCGCTGCTCCGCAGCAATGGCCTGCTGTTCGTCGGCCATTCCGAGAACCTCTACCACGCTGCCCACCTCTTCAAGCTGCGCGGCAAGACGGTATACGAGCTGGAAGCGGCTAAAAAGCCTTGAGCGTATCCAGGGCAAAAAAAAGCGCCTCACGAAGAGGCGCTTTTTTTACGACCGGCGACAAGCTTACTTGCTCTCCACCTTCTGGCTCTTGCGCAGCTGCGCCATATAGCCATTCAGGTCCTGCTGGCCGGCGACCTGCTCCAGGGAACCGGCCAGGTTGGCGCGCATGGCAGGTTCCAGCGGCTGGGCAGTTGCGGCAGCAACGCGGAACAGGCTATAGCCAGTGGCGTTCTGCGCACCGGCATAGCCCGGCAGCTTGGCGGCCGGCACGGTGAATACCGCATCCAACTCCGGCTTTCCCAGGCCTTGCGGCTGCAGACGGCTGACCGGCTTGGCAGCTGACCACTCCACGGCAGGAGTCTTGCCAGCCTGCAGATCAGCCAGGGCCTGCTTGCCGGCTTCCTGCGCCAGCTTCACCGCACGCTCGCGCTTGAGGGTATCGCTGATCTTGGCCGTCACGTCCGCCAGCGGCTGCAGCTTCGCCGCCTCGTGCGCGCTCACGCGGGCCGCCACCAGGGTGCCCGGGGCCACTTCCACGGCCTCGGCGTTATGCTTCTTGACCAGCACGTCGTCGCCAAAGACCGCTTCACGCAGCTTGGCATTGTTCAGCAGCGGGTCGGCACTGCCGTCACGGCTCACCCAGTCGCTTTGCTTGATGGTCAGCTTGTAGGCCTCGGCTGCCGGCTGCAGGCTCTCGGCCTTCTGGTAGACCAGATCGCTGAACTTCTCGGTCTCGGCCTGGAAGCGCTTCTGGCCTTCCTCAAGCTTGATACGCTGTTCGATCACCGGGGTGAGCTCGGCCAGGGTCTTGGCGCGCACATCGGTCAGTTGCAGGATGTGGTAGCCATACTGCGTCTCAACCAGACCGGAGAGCTCGCCCTTCTTGAGCTTGAAAGCGGTGTCTTCGAATGGTTTGACCATGGCACCACGGCCAAAGAAGCCCAGATCACCACCCTGCGCAGCCGAACCCGGATCGTCCGAGTTGGCCTTGGCCAGTTCGGCAAAGCGGTTGCCGTTCTGCTTGAGTTCGCTCAGGAGCTTCTCAGCCTTCTGCTTGGCGGCATCCTTGGCGGCCTTGTCGGCGTTCGCGTCGACCTTGACCAGGATATGCCGCACCTGGCGCTCTTCCGGCGCCAGCTCGGCCTTGTGGGCCTCGAAATAGGCCTGCACCTTGGCCGCATCGACGGCGATGCCCTGGGCGAGCTCCTCGCGCGACAACACCACGTACTCGAGCTTCACCCGCTCGGGCAGACGATAGTCGTTCAGATGGGTGTCGTAATACTGTTTGATGTCGGCGTCGGTGAGCTTGACCTGATCCAGGAAGCGCTCGGGGCCGTAGTGGTACATCGCCACATCACGGGGTGTAGCCAGCGCGGTGATCAGACGATCGCCGGCTGCCTTGGAGCTGATGGAACTGCCCATAAGCGAGCCAACCAGCTGCTGCAGGCGCAGGTCTTCGGCCAGCTTGGCTTCGAATTGCGGGATGGACATCTGGCGGGCAGCCAAGAGTTCCTTGTAGCGCTCGGCGCTGAACTGGCCCTTCTCGTCCTTGAAGGCCGGAATCTTGAGGATCTGTTCACGCAACTGGGCGTCGCTGGCGCGGACATAGCGCTTGTTGGCCTCGTTCAGCAACATCTGGCGCTGAATCAGCTCCTGCAGCAGCTGCGGCTTCTGGGCATCCGCCACCGGCTGGCCGTTGTTGGCCGCTGCAAGGTCGCGCTCACCGATCTTGACCCCGTCTACCTTGGCCAGGTAGTCCGAGCCGAAACCGGAGGCGCTATAACCCGCCACACCGCCGCCTACCAACAGGCCCAGACCAACCAGCCCCAGTGCGACCGAGGCAAATTGGCGATTCTTATCCACGAAATCAAACATCGGAACACATCTCCACATCCGGCAAGGATGGTTTGTTACGGGCAATAAAAAAGGGTGAACTTTACAGTTCACCCTTTTTGTCTGGCGGAGCGGACGGGACTCGAACCCGCGACCCCCGGCGTGACAGGCCGGTATTCTAACCAACTGAACTACCGCTCCAGATCCGTTCAGCCTAATCACTCAAGCATGAAAGGGTGATCGACTACGGCATAACTGGTGGGTGGTGACGGGATCGAACCGCCGACATTCTGCGTGTAAGGCAGACGCTCTACCAACTGAGCTAACCACCCTGATCCTAACTGACCGAATCGGCTAAACCGCTGATTCGGTATTCGGTCCAGGAAAGCCAGCTATTGTACGGCATCCTTCAGGGATTTGCCAGCACGAAATTTGGGTTGCTTTGCAGCCTTGATCTTGATGGTTGCACCGGTACGCGGATTGCGACCGCTGCGGGCACTACGTTCACCGACATAAAAGGTACCGAAGCCCACCAGCGTCACCAAGTCACCACCCTTGAGGGCCTTGGTCACGGAGGCGATGGTAGCGTCAAGCGCTTTACCTGCAGCGGCCTTGGAAATCTCAGCTTCGGCGGCGATGGCGTCAATCAGTTCCGACTTATTCACTTATGTCCCCTTTCGGTTGATAGGATGAGCAACGAAGGTCAAACGCACGAGCTTTATAGCAAGCGGATTTTTCGCGTGTCAAGCGCAAAGCCGCGTCACTGCTGGATTTCCGGGCATACGCCCGGAATTTGTTTTAAATCCCACTAATGAACCCCTGGAAAAGTCCGCTTACTCGCGTCGGCGAGGGCCCGAGGGCCGTGGGGGCCTGGTATCAATCGGCGAGAAATAGCCGATTTTCGAACGCGCTGCCCCACCCGGGCAGCCCCGGGAGGAACAGCGTTACTTAACGCAATAGCCGCTTGCTGAGCCTTCCTAATGCTTGGTCGGCGTAGTGCTGGCCGGCGCCGTCGTGCCAGCCGCCGGAGCAGCCTCTGCGGCGGCTTCCGGCTCGGCCGGACGGGGCAGCGGTTGCCGCTCCAAAGCCAGTGCCAGCACCTGATCTATCCACTTCACCGGGTGGATTTCCAGCTTTTGCTTGATGTTGTCCGGAATCTCCACCAGGTCCTTGGTGTTGCCGTCAGGGATCAGCACATGCTTGATGCCACCGCGATGCGCGGCCAGCAGCTTCTCTTTCAGGCCACCGATCGGCAATACCTCGCCACGCAGCGTGATCTCGCCGGTCATGGCCACGTCCGCCCGTACCGGAATGCCGGTCAGGATGGACACCATGGCGGTGGTGATCGCGATACCGGCCGAAGGACCATCCTTCGGGGTTGCGCCTTCGGGCAAGTGGATATGGATATCGTGCTTCTGGTAGAAGTCCGGATCGATCCCCAGGCTTACCGCACGGCTGCGCACTACGGAGAGCGCGGCCTGTATGGATTCCTGCATCACCTCACCCAGCGTACCGGTGGTGATCATCTTGCCCTTGCCCTGCAAGGACACGGCCTCAATGGTCAGCAGCTCGCCGCCCACCTCGGTCCAGGCAAGGCCGGTCACCTGGCCGACCTGGTTGTTCTCTTCGGCCAGGCCATAGGTGAACTTGCGCACGCCCAGGTACTTGTCGAGGTTCTTGGCGTTGACGATCACCTTCTTGCTGGAAGGCTTGAGCAACAGGGCCTTGACCACCTTGCGGCAGATGCGGGCCACTTCGCGGTCCAGGCTACGCACACCGGCTTCGCGGGTGTAGTAGCGGACAATGTCGCGTAGCGCCGACTCCTGAATCACCAGCTCGTCCTCCTTGAGGCCGTTGGCGGTCATCTGCTTGGGCACCAGGTACTTCTCGGCGATATTGACCTTCTCGTCCTCGGTATAGCCGGCCAGTCGGATGATCTCCATCCGATCCAGAAGCGGCGCCGGGATATTGAGCGAGTTGGCGGTGGCCACGAACATCACGTCCGAGAGGTCGTAGTCGACTTCCAGATAGTGATCGCTGAAGGCATGGTTCTGCGCCGGGTCCAGCACCTCCAAGAGGGCAGAGGACGGGTCGCCACGGAAGTCAGCACCCATCTTGTCCACTTCGTCCAAGAGGAAGAGCGGGTTCTTTACCCCGGCCTTGCTCATGGACTGCAGGATCTTGCCGGGCATGGAGCCGATATAGGTACGACGGTGGCCGCGGATCTCGGCCTCGTCGCGCACGCCACCGAGCGCCATGCGCACGAACTTGCGGTTGGTGGCACGGGCGATGCTCTCACCCAGCGAGGTCTTACCCACGCCGGGAGGGCCTACCAGGCACAGAATGGGGGCCTTGAGCTTGTCTACGCGCTGTTGCACGGCGAGGTACTCGACGATACGTTCCTTGACCTTGTCGAGGCCGTAGTGGTCGCTGTCGAGCACCTTGTCGGCCTCGGCCAGGTCCTTGCTAATCTTGGTCTTCTTCTTCCAGGGCAGACCGATCAGGGTATCGATGTAGTTGCGCACCACGGTGGCCTCAGCCGACATGGGCGACATCATCTTCAGCTTCTTGAGCTCGGCATCGGCCTTGGCCTTGGCATCCTTGGGCAAGCCGGCGGTCTTGATGCGCTTCTCCAGCTCGTCGAGCTCGGCGCCTTCCTCGATCTCGCCCAGCTCCTTCTGGATTGCCTTGACCTGCTCGTTGAGGTAGTACTCGCGCTGGCTCTTCTCCATCTGCCGCTTCACGCGGCCACGGATGCGCTTTTCCACCTGCAGGATGTCGAGTTCGGCCTCCAGCTGCTTGAGCAGGTGCTCCAGCCGGTCGCCGACCTTGAACATCTCGAGGATTTCCTGCTTTTGCTCCAGCTTGAGCGGCAGGTGGGCGGCGATGGTGTCGGCCAGACGACCGGCACGCTCAATACCCGACAGCGAGGTCAGCACCTCCGGCGGAATCTTCTTGTTCAGTTTGACGAACTGGTCGAACTGGCCGAGCAGCGCACGGCGCATGGCCTCGGTCTCGGTATCTTCTACCGCGTCGAGCGGCACCGGACGGGCGGTGACGGTAAAGTGACCTTCATCTTCGGTGATCGTCTCCACCAGCGCACGCTGGCTGCCTTCCACCAGCACCTTCACGGTGCCGTCAGGCAGCTTGAGCATCTGCAGGATGGTGGCAACGGTGCCGACGTCGTACATATCGCTCGCGACCGGCTCATCCTTGGCGGCATTCTTCTGCGCCAGAAGGAGGATCTGCTTGCCGGCTTCCATGGCGGCCTCAAGGGCGCGGATGGACTTGGGGCGGCCAACGAACAGCGGAATCACCATATAGGGGAAGACCACCACGTCGCGCAGCGGCAACAGTGGCATCTCGATAGGCTTGGCGGGTAATTCAGCGTGCTGGGACATGGGCTATCCAGTGCGGGTGTCGATGGCTGGAAGATGGGGGGCATAACGTTAATTTCAATCACGCCTGAATCCATCTTGACTGATATACGGAGGGCTTCGCAACTGCCGCCGGCAAAAAAGAAACCGCCCCGAAGGGCGGTTTCTTTTGCTTTGAATCACTTAGCGCTGATTTGCGAGACAACACGCTAAGAGCCTGTCATGAACTTAAGCCACAGACAGGTAACGGAGGCTAGCGCAGGCGCCAGGGCACCCCTGGCGCTACGCGGCAAAGAGAGCTGAACCGGCAGGCTCTTCCCTGTTTTGATCCACCCCCTCCGCCCCGCCGCCGCGGGGAACCTCGCTGGCGCTCGTCAGCAGACTGCTGCCAGCAACCTTAAGCGGCTTGCGACTGCGGCTTATCCTCGTGCACCAGGATGGGCTGGCCGGCGTGCTCGATCACGTTCTCGTCGATCACCACCTTCTTCACGTCGTGCTGCGAGGGCAGCTCGTACATGGTGTCCAGCAGCGCACCTTCGAGGATGGAGCGCAGACCACGCGCACCGGTCTTGCGGATCAGGGCACGGCGGGCAATCGCCGACAGCGCCTCAGGCCGCACTTCCAGCTCGGCGCCCTCCAGCTCGAACAGCTTCTGGTACTGCTTGATCAGCGCGTTCTTGGGCTCGGTCAGGATGGTGATCAGGGCGGCCTCATCCAGTTCGTCCAGAGTCGCCACCACCGGCAGACGGCCGACGAACTCGGGGATCAGGCCGAACTTGATCAGGTCCTCAGGCTCGGTCTCGCGCAGGGTCTTGCCCACATCCTTGCTCTCGTCCTTGGAGTGCACCGAGGCACCAAAGCCGATGCCGCCCTTTTGCGAACGCTGGCGGATCACTTGGGCCAGTCCGTCAAAGGCGCCGCCGCAGATGAACAGGATGTTGGTGGTATCAACCTGCAGGAACTCCTGGTTCGGGTGCTTACGGCCCCCCGAAGGCGGGATCGAAGCCACGGTACCTTCGATCAGTTTGAGCAGGGCCTGCTGTACGCCCTCGCCCGACACATCGCGGGTGATCGAGGGGTTGTCGGACTTGCGCGAGATCTTGTCGATTTCATCGACATAGATAATGCCGCGCTGGGCCTTTTCGATATCCCAATCGCACTTTTGCAAGAGCTTGGCGATGATGTTCTCGACATCCTCACCTACGTAGCCCGCCTCGGTCAGCGTGGTGGCATCGGCCATCACGAAGGGCACGTCCAGAAGGCGCGCCAGAGTCTGGGCCAACAGGGTCTTGCCCGAACCGGTCGGTCCGATCAGGAGGATGTTGGACTTGGCGAGTTCGACGTCGCCGGCCTTGGCAGCCGGGTTGGCCAAACGCTTGTAGTGGTTGTACACCGCCACGGCCAGCGTCTTCTTGGCCTTGTCCTGGCCAATCACGTACTGGTCCAGCGAGGCACGGATCTCGGCCGGCGAAGGCAGCTTGGCACCGCCCGACTTGCCGCCTGCCGGCGCTACACCGGTGCCAGACTGCAGTTCCTCTCGGACGATGTCATTGCAAAGCTCGATGCACTCGTCGCAGATAAAGACCTGCGGACCGGCGATCAGCTTGCGTACCTCATGCTGGCTCTTGCCGCAGAAGGAGCAATACAGGAGTTTTTCTTTTTCAGTCATGGCAACCTCGCCACTGCTACGCGGCCGCCCGGGGCGACCGCAGTCTGTAAAACCGACAGGCCGGCTGGCAGCCGGCCCGATGGCGAACGGGTTATGGTAACGCTTAACCCAGCGCCTGACGCGAGGTGATCACCTGGTCGACCAGGCCGTATTCCTTCGCTTCAGCAGCGGTCATGAAGTTATCGCGATCGCTGTCGCGGGTAATATCTTCCAGCGAACGGCCGGTGTGTTCGGCCATCAGCTTGTTCAGCCGCTCGCGCAGGCTGAGGATGTACTTGGCATGGATCTCGATATCGGTCGCCTGGCCCTGGAAGCCACCCAGCGGCTGGTGGATCATGACGGTCGAATTCGGCAGCGCAAAGCGCTTGCCCTTGGCGCCGGCCTGCAGCAGGAAGGCGCCCATGCTGGCGGCCATACCCACGCACAGGGTGGACACATCCGGCTTGATGAACTGCATGGTGTCGTAGATCGACATGCCGGCCGAGATCGAACCGCCAGGGCTGTTGATGTACAGCGAGATGTCCTTGTCCGGGTTTTCCGATTCCAGGAACAGCATCTGCGCCACCACCAGGTTGGCGGTAGCGTCGTTGACCGGGCCCACCAGGAAGATCACGCGCTCCTTCAGGAGGCGCGAGTAGATATCGTAAGCACGCTCGCCGCGGCCGCTCTGCTCGATCACCATGGGCACATAGCCCAGAGCTTGCGGGTCGGTCTTGGTTTGCCAGTCAGCGGGATTCCAGTTGCTCATGATGTCCTTCATCACCTTGGTCTAAGGTTGGGCAAGTCGTAGATAGTAGCCGGGATAAAAAAGGGCCCGGCCGGCACTTACCCTAAAGGTAAGGCGGACGAGCCCTTTTTCAAGCTAGACGCGTCAGAACATTAAGCCTGCTGGCCCATCAGTTCATCAAACGCCAGTTGCTTGTCTACCGTCTTGGCCTGGGTGTAGACGAACTCGACCACATTGTCTTCCAGAGCCAGCGCCTCGGGGCCTTCCAGGCGCTCAGGGCTGGAATAGTACCACTTGACCACTTCTTCCGGATGCTCGTAGCTCTCGGCGAACTCGTCGACGATGGTACGGATCTGCTCCGGCTTGGCTTCCAGCTTATTGGCGCGAACCACTTCAGCCAGCACGAGGCCCAGGCTGACGCGGCGCTTGGCCTGCTCTTCGAAGACTTCCGGCGGGAAGGGCATGTTCTTCGGATCGAAGCCACGCTGTTGCATTTCCTGACGGGCGTTCTCGATCAGACGGCCGATTTCCTGGTTCAGGAGGGCCTTCGGGGTCTCGACCGGGGTCACGTCCAGCAGGGCTTGCATAACCGCTTCCTTGGCACGGGCGGTCAGGCGGCGCTTCACTTCACGCTCAACGTTCTTGCGGATCTCGGCGCGCAGGGCATCCAGGTCACCGCTCTCAATACCCAAGAGCTTGGCGAAGTCGGCATTCAGTTCCGGCAGTTGCGGTGCAGCGACGTTCTTGACGGTCACTTCGAACTGAGCGGTCTTGCCGGCCACTTCCTGGCCTTGATAGTCAGCCGGGAAGGCCAGGTCGAAGGTCTTGCTCTCGCCTTCCTTCATGCCCAGCACGGCATTGTCGAATTCCGGCAGCATCTGGCCTTCACCAGCCAGGAAGGCGTAGTTCTCGCTGGAACCGCCCGAGAAGGCGACGCCGTCGATGGTGCCCTTGAAGTCGACGATCACGCGATCGCCCTTCTCGGCAGCACGCTCAACGCGGTCAAAACGGGTGCGCTGCTTGCGCAGGATGTCGATGGTCTTGTCGACTTCAGCATCGGACACGACCAGCACCGGACGCTCAACTTCCTTGCTGCTCAGGTCGCCAACGGTGATTTCCGGGTAGACCTCGAAGGTGGCGCTGAACGTGAAAGCATCGCCTTCCGAAGGCTTGCCTTCAAACTGCGGGAAGCCGGCGACGCGCAGCTTCTGTTCTTGCACTGCCTTGGCAAAGGCGGTCTGCACTTGCTCGTTCAGCACTTCTTCACGGGCTTGCAGGCCGTAGTTGGCGGCCACGATCTTCATGGGGGCCTTGCCGGGACGGAAGCCCTGGATGCGGGCAGTACGGGCCACACGCTTCAGACGGGCGTCCACGGCGGACTCGATGTCGGCGGACGGGATCGCGAAGTCAAGACGACGCTCCAGTTGGCCCAGCGTTTCCAGTTGTGCTTGCATGGTCAATCTATCCTGTATTGCTGTGTGCAAAGTTACTTACAAAACCGCCGGCAAATGCCGGCGTCAGCGGAAACCGTGGTGCGAGCGGAGAGACTCGAACTCTCACACCTTGCGGCGCTGGAACCTAAATCCAGTGCGTCTACCAATTCCGCCACGCTCGCTTTAATTCACGCCCCTTAAGCAGGGTTGGCCGACCCGTTTACCGGACCCGGCGCGTAAAGAATCGCGAATTATAGGCGAGAGCGGCCGGAAAAAACAAACCCGCCCGGCAGCTTGTAGTATGCCGGCCTTCCTGGACGGCAAAATCGGCACTGTATCCATGCCGCCGCAACGGCCATGCACGGCCGTCTTGTCGTCATCAAGCCTGTGTCATACTAGCGCCCGCCTTACGACGCCCGGTCAAACCGGGCTCCATAACCACGCGAGAGCCTTACGCCCCGTGACTACGCTGCGCCTGTTCATCACCGAATCCAGCCTGCCGGCCACCGCCGCCACCGAGGTCGAGTGGCGCCTGCTCGACGGCCAGCAGGTCAGCCAGGGTCGCTCCACCCTGCAGTCCTTACCTGCCGCCGGTCGGCTGGAGCTCTTTCTGCCGCCCGCCCGGGTATTGCGCGCCACCGTCAGCCTGCCGCCCGGCGCCCGCCGGCAGGCTGGCAAGCTCCTCCCCTATGCGCTGGACCAGGTTCTCTTGACCGAACCGAGCGAACAGCACCTCGCCCACCGCATCGAGGACGAACGCTGCCTGGTGGCCGCGGTGCAGAAGGAAGCCTTCGCCGAGCTGCTCAATACCCTGGGCCAGCTCGGTCGCCGGCCGCGCAGCGTCTGGTCGGCCGACATGCTGATCCCGGCCGACGGCCAGAGCCTGATGTGGTATGGCAATGGCTGGGCACGCCGCACCGCCGACACTGCACAATGGTTCGACGCCACCGACCCGCAGCAGCCCCCCGAGCTACTGGCCCTGGCCCTGCCAGAGGCCGAACCGCTGACACTGGCGCTGCCGGCACGGCAGACCTCGGCACCCGAGCTGGGCGCCTGGCAAAGCACGCTGGCCCGGCCGGTCAGCCTGGCCGCCGGTGACGTGCTGGCCCGACCCATCGCCCCCGACGCCATCGATCTCTTGCAAGGCGAATTCGCCGCCGGCCCCCAGCTCGACCTCGACTGGTCGCGCCTGCGCGCCAGCGCCGTACTGGCCGGCGCCATGCTGGCCATTGGCGGCCTGCTCTGGCTGGGCCAGTGGTGGAGCTGGCGTAGCGAAGAGGCCGCCCTCAAGCAGCAGATCCGTACCGCGTATAGCCGCGCCTTCCCCAAGGAGCCCATGGTCGACCCGGTCCTGCAGCTGCAGGCCAAGTTACGCAGCCAGTCACCGGGCACCCCGGCCGGCAACGGCAGCGACAGCCTGGGCAAGCTGATGGACCTCGCCCCGCGCCTTGCCACCGGCGGTGGCATCAAATTACTGAGCCTGGACTACCTCAATGGCCGTATCGAGGCCGAGTACCAGGCCAAGCCGGAACAACTGGCCGGGCTCGCCCAGGCACTGAGCCAACTCGGCAAGGTGGACAGCCGTCCCAGCGCCGCCGACCGTACCCGTATTACGCTGACCCCGAATTCATGAACGCCGCCCTGCTCCCGCTCCAGGCCTACTGGAAACAACGCAACCGCCGTGAACGCGCCATCCTCAAGGTTGGCGGGGCCGTCTTGCTGATCGCCCTGGTCTACGGCCTCTTGATCGACCCGGTCAATAGCCAGTGCGAACGGTTGCAACGCAGCCTGCCCGCCCTGCGGGCCGATGTCGCCCGCTTCGAGCGCGACATCCTGGCGGCCCGCGGCCAGAGCACAGTTCAGAACAACGATCTGGCCATGCTCGCTACGGCAGCCGGTCTGGGGCCACAACAGGCCAAGCTCAACCGTATCAATGACAAGCAACAGGCCCTGCACGCTAGCGGCGCCCCCTGGTCGGCCCTCACCACCCTGCTCGGCAGCGCCCGCAGCCAGGGCTGGCAGCTGGCCAAGCTGTCGGTACGCGCCGGTGCCGAGCCCGGCATGGTCGATGCTGATCTGGAGTGGACCCGATGAGGCGGCTAGGCACACTGTGGTGGGTCGTCCTGGCGATCTTGATCCTGATCTTCCTGCTCTTGCGCCTGCCGGCCAGCCTGCTAGGCAGCGTGCTGGAGGGCCAGAGCGGCGGCAAGCTGCAATTGGTGGCGGCCGAAGGCACCATCTGGCAGGGCTCGGCCCAGCCGGTGCTGCAAGGCGCTGCCCTGGCGGAGCGGCTGAGCTGGAACTGGCAGCCCAAGGCACTGCTACAAGGCAAGCTGGGCTACCAGATCAAACTCGACCAGGGCAGCGCCCTTCTGAACGTGGGCCTGCGTAGTCTGGAACTGCGCGATGCCAACCTGGGCCTGCCCGCCGCTCCCTTGCTGCAGCTCGACAACCGCAGCAAGGCTTACGGTCTCGCGGGCCAGTTGCAGCTCAGCACCGGCCGCTTTGTCTGGCAGGCCGGCAAGCCGGAAGGCCAGCTGCTGCTGGACTGGCGCAATGCCGCTTCCAGCCTCGTACCCGCCGTACAGCCGCTGGGCGACTACCGCGCCACGCTGAGCCCCGCCGGCGAGCGCTGGCAATTGCAGCTCACCACCCTGGGCGGGCCCTTGCAGCTCAGCGGCCAAGGTAGCTGGGACGCCAAGCAGGGCCTGCAGGCCGAGGTCGGACTCAAGGCTGCCAACGGTTCGGAAGGCCTGCTGGCCCCCTTCCTGAGCCAGGTCGGCGCCGGCGCGCCCGACAGCGAACGCCGCCTACGTTTTAACTTCCGGTGAGCCTAGTAGCGCTGCCAAATTGAGCCGGAACATATAAACGTGCGCGTACAGGCACCCGGGAAACCGGGGAGCCACAGGGCACGCAGGCCCGACGTACGGCTCCCCCTCGCTTGATCGAATCCCCCCCTCGTCCCCGCCGCCGCGGGGAAGCCTCGCTTCGCTCGTAAGCTCACGGATTAGGCAGCAGCGGGTAGAATGCGGCTTTTACCGCACTGATCCGGCCCATCATGACCGTCCGTACCCGTTTTGCCCCCTCCCCTACTGGCCTCTTGCACATTGGCGGCGTGCGTACCGCCCTGTTCAGTTGGGCCCATGCCCGCAAGCAGCAAGGCGTGTTCGTGCTGCGTATCGAGGACACCGACCTGGAACGCTCGACCCCCGAGTCCGTCCAGGCCATTCTCGACGGCATGCACTGGGTGGGCCTGGACTACGACGAAGGTCCCTACTATCAGATGCAGCGCATGGACCGCTACAAGGCCGTACTGCAGGACATGCTGCAAAACGGCAGCGCCTACCGTTGCTATACCAGCAAGGAAGAACTGGACCAGATGCGCGCCGAGGCCGAGGCCCGTGGCGAGAAGCCGCGCTACGACCGCCGCTGGCGTCCTGAGCGCGACAAGGTGCTGCCGGCCATCCCGGACGGCATCCAGCCGGTGATCCGCTTCCGCAACCCGATCAATGGCGTGGTGGCCTGGGATGACGCGGTCAAGGGCCGTATCGAGATCGCCAACGGCGAGCTGGACGACCTGATCATCGCCCGACCGGACGGCACCCCGACCTATAACTTCTGCGTGGTGGTGGACGACTGGGACATGGGCATCACCCATGTCATCCGCGGCGACGACCATGTCAACAACACCCCGCGCCAGATCAATATCCTGGCTGCACTGGGCGCACCACTGCCGGTCTATGGCCACCTGCCCATGATCCTCAACGCCGACGGCCAGAAGATGAGCAAACGGCGCGACGCAGTCAGCGTCGTGGACTACAGCGAGCAGGGCATCCTGCCCGAGGCCCTGCTCAACTACCTGGCCCGCCTGGGTTGGGGTCATGGTGACGACGAGTTCTTCACCCTGGACCAGTTCGTCGAGTGGTTCGACCTCAAGAACGTCAGCCCCAGCCCCTCGCGCTTCGACCGCGACAAGATGCTGTGGATCAACCAGCAGCACATGAAGGCTGCCGACAACGGCCGCCTCGCCACCCTGACCGAGCCCTTCCTGGCCAAGCTGGGTTGCAATGTGCAACAGGGTCCGGCGCTCGCGGATGTGATCACCCTCCTCAAGGAGCGCGTGACCAACCTGGTCGACCTCGCCGCCCAGGCCACCTATTTCTACCGCCACGATGCCGCCCCGGCCGAGCTGGCTGCCCAGCACCTGACCGAGGAAAGCCGCGCCCGCCTGGGTCGCTTCGCCACCGTACTGGCCGATACCAGCTGGGATGCCGCCAGCATCAGCGCCGCCATCAAGGCCTTCGTGGCCGCCGAAGGCATCAAGATGCCGCTCTTGGGCATGCCGGTGCGTGCCGCCGTCTGCGGCACGACCCAGACCCCTTCGGTTGATCTGGTGCTGGCCCTCTTGGGCAAGGAAGAAGTGCTGAAGCGGCTCGCCAACGCCGCGTAACCGCCTCAACTTCCAGACAAGCCCTGCCGATCCTGACCGGCAGGGCTTTTTTGTTGGCCTGCTTCAGCCCAACAACCAGGCTTCGCTACGGTTGCGACCACTGTTCTTGGCTCGGTACAAGGCTTGGTCGGCACGCGAGATCAGTTTTTCCAGGCTCAACCCGTCCACCCATTCGGCCACGCCAAAGCTGCTGCTAAAGCGCACCGGCCCATCCTCATGCGGCAGCGTAAGCGCGGCGATGGCAAGGCGTAGCCGTTCAGCCACCTGTAGCGCCGCCATCAGCGCGGTATCCGGCAGCAGTACCACGAACTCCTCACCGCCAAAGCGGGCCGCCACATCCACATCGCGCAACGCATCCCGCGTCAAACGGGCGATCTCGACGATCACCTGGTCGCCCGTCTCATGCCCATAGCTGTCGTTGATGCGCTTGAAATGATCGATATCGAAGATAAACACCGACAGCGCCGTCCCCTGCCGCGAGGATCGCGCCAGCTCTATGGCGGCACGCTCATGAAAGGCCCGGCGATTGAGTAATTCGCTCAGGCTATCGGTGCTGGCCAATGTTTCCAGCTTGCTCACCAGCTGCTGGCGCTCTTCCAGAGAGTTCAAAAGGTGTTCGTTCGCCAGATTGAGCAGTTCGGTCCTTTCATGCACCTGGTCTTCCAGCGAGGCATTGAGCGCGCTGAGCTTGTCTTGCTCGGTCTTGAGCGCCGCCACCATATGGCGCAGCGAATTGGCCAGCTGGCGCATCTCGGTGAAGCGCAATTCGCTAGGGATCTGTACCGCCAGCTCGCCCGCACGCAAACGGTCAGCCGCATCGCCCAATGCAGCCAGCGGACGCGCCACCCGGCCAGCCAGCCACAGACCGAACAGGCTGAACAACACCGCCAATCCCACCCCGATCGCCAGCACCAGATATTGCAGCCGCAGCACCGGCGCATAGGCGATCGCCAGAGGCTGCCGTACCAAGACCCACCAACCCAGCCCACTGTAGTCTTCCAGGCCGCGGGTGCGCACCAAGGTGGTCAGGTAGTCCTTGCCGTCCGGCCAGCGCAATAGATGCCCCGTTTCCTGTTCGGATTGCGCCAAACCAGGCGGCAACACCACGCCGGCCAGGCCTTCGGGCGCCAGCAGCACCTTGCCCTCGGCATTGAGCACAAATACTTCCACGCCTTGCGAGCGGCGAGCGGCAGAGAACACGGTGCGCTCCACCGAGCGCGCCCACTCCCAGGAAAGATGCGCGCCGATCACCCCGCGTAGCTTGCCATCCAAGCCATAGACCGGGGCGGCGACATCGACAAAACGCAAGGGCTCGCCACTGGCGAGGGCCGGCAACATCTTGGCCAATAGCTTGGCCTCATGCACATCTCCGACAAAAGCTCCCCGCAGGGCGCCGGCAAACCAGGGGCGGGCCGATACGTCAGCGCCCTCCAGCACACCATCGGCCGAATAGATCACCTTGCCCCTGGGGTCGGCAAAGCCGATCCAGGCTACCTCGCCGGCACTGTGCCGCAACTTCTCCAGCACCGCCCGGTTGTCGCTTGGTGCAGCGGCTGGGTCGCGCACCTGGCGCAAGCTGGTGATCAACTCGACCGCACGCAGCTTTTCATACATGCCCAGGTCCAGCCGGTCTGCCATCTGGCCAGCCAGCTCGCGCAAGGCGGTACCGATATCGCGCCGCGCCACGTCGCTGGCCAGTTGCCCCAGTGAATAGGAGAGCAGGATTGCCATCAGCACCGAAACGATGGAGAAGGCAAGTACCAGCGCGGTGCGTAGCGAGAGTCGGCTCATAACGATTGCGCCACTGGGCGCCGCAGTTCAGATGGCTCCAATCTAGCGCAGTTGCACGCGGCTGGCATTCAGCGCTCATCCTCGCCGCAAAGCAGGGAAGCCAGCTCCACCGGTGATGGCAGCCAGAACACAAAGGCCGAGCCCTCGCCATGCCGGCTCTCGGACTGGATGCCGCCGTGGTGCCGGTGCATCACCCGCTGGGCAATGGCCAGCCCGGTACCGGTACCCGCCAGCCGGCCCGTGCTCTGCATGTCCTGAAAAGGCGCGAACAGCCTCTCGGCCGTAGCGGCATCGAAGCCAGTGCCATTGTCCAGCACGACAAACTCGCGCCGATTGCGCCCCTCCCGTTCGAACAGGCGGATGCGCGGCGCGGCCAGCGGCGCGGTGAAATGCCAGGCATTGCGCAGCAGACAGTCGAGCAGGATGCGCATCAGTCCTGCATCGGCATGTACCTGCAGATGTGGCGCAATCTCCACCTCCATGCCCACCCGTGGATATTGATCCTGCAGGTCGGAGACGATCTCCTCGGCCAGCAGGCTCAGGTCCACCTTACCCAGGTTGAGCGGCCGGAGCGAAATGCGCGACAGGCTGACCAGGTCGTCCAGCAGCCGGCCCATGCGGTCGGCGGCATTGAGGGTGCGCTCCAGATAATCGAGCCCGACGGCATCGAGCTTGCCGCCGTAGTCTTCGCGCAGGATGGAGCCAAAGCCGTGCACCGCCCGCAAGGGTGCGTTCAGATCGTGCGAGACGGTATAGGTAAAGGCCTCCAGCTCGCGCATGGTACGTTTGACGTGCTCGGTCCTGGCGACCACCCGCGCCTCCAGCTCACCATTGAGGCGCTGGATATCGGCCTCGCGCCGCAGCCGCTCCAGCTCGGCGGCACAACGACCGGCAAACAGGTTGAGCAGCTTGCCAAACAGCTCCTCCTGCCAGAGCGGCTTGGTATCCAGGATGGCCAGCACCCCCATGACCGCGCCATCCGAGGCGCGTAGCGGCACACCCATATAGCTGCGGGCGGCGATATCGGCCAACGGCGTGCAGCTGGGATAGTGCTGTTGCAGATCATCGGCGTGGAAGACCATGCGCCCCTTGGCAACCTCGGCACTGGGCGCCCCCTCCAAGGGGAAGGTCAGCGGTGCGCGCGGCTCCCCGGCTTCGCTGATCGCCACCGTCATGGCATGACGCGGCGCATTGAGCGGGCTGTACTCGGCCACCAGGGCGCAGCGCACACCCAGCACTCTGGAGAGGCTGTCCATCAGCGCACCCAGGTAGCCCACACCCACCTCGCTGACCGTATCGGCCTGAATGCGCTCGACCAGCAGATTGAAACGCTGCCCCTCCGGGATATCCTGATTGAACCCAGCCATGCACAGAGGGTGGCCATCGGCATCGAGTTCCACCCAGCCGCTGGCCTTGATATAGCGCCAGCCGCCATCAGGCGCACGGACACGGAAAGTGGTGTCATAAGGCCGTATACCGGTCAGCGCGGCGATCACCTCGTCGCGGACCAGGGGCAAGTCCTCGGGATGGAGCATGGCCAGCCAGGCGTTGCCGTCCAGCGGCGCATTCACTGGCAGGCCATAGACCTGGAACATGGCCTCGTTCCAGATCAGCCGCTGGCGGTGGATCTCCCACACAAAAATGCCCAGCCGGGCCGAGCGGGCAGCCTCCAGCAGCGAGCGGGCGATCTCTCCCGGATCGTCGAGCAGCTCAGCCGGGCAGATGGTCAGCTGGGAGAAGTCGGGCAGTTGCATGGTGGGCGGGTCACCAGATGGACCCTACCACTCTAGTGCATGGCAACTGCCGCCGCTTCAGCCACCCTCAGTCGCCGTGTCCCAGCCGCATCGTGGCATGGTGGCTCGCGCCCGGTGCCAGCTTGATGGCCGAAACGCCAATATTGCCGCGTTCCACACAGACATACTCGGGCCAATGCCGGCCGATATCGGCCACCGCCTCGGCAGCCTGACCGGGGTTCCATACCACGGCGCTGCGCATGCCTTCTGCGCCTATCCGCACCGTACGGCCGCCGTCGTGCAGTTGCAGCGGCCCGGGCGCGACCTCGAACACGGCATCGATGGCCTGCTGCAGCCGCACCGTGCCATCCTGCGGGCTGGTGACATGCCCCACCTC
>NZ_DATCSC010000087.1:0-74065 GCF_036568685.1 Chitinimonas sp. | reverse complement strand
CAGCTGGCCTATGCCCGCGGTGAGTTCGAAAGCACGCGGGTACTGCTGGCCCGCCAGGCTCGCCTCGGTACGCCGGAAGCTGTCGCCCTGTGGCTGAATATCCGCAACGAACATCGCCTGGGCAATAGCGAGGCCGAAGCCGGCTTTGCCAAGGAATTGAAGAGCCGCTTCCCTAACAGCGAGGAAGCACGCCGTCTGGCCAATGGCCAGTATGACTAGTTCCACCCTCAACAGAGAGCCGCCCGGCATGTCGCCTGAGATGAGCCAAGACGCTGTACCTGATCAGCATCCTCCTGTAGCAGCCACGCCCACGCCGGGCACCGTGCTGGCCGCCCACCGTCGCGAGGCGGGGCTGACGGTGGCCGAGGTATCCGACAAGCTGAAGCTGTCCAAGCGCCAGGTGGAGGCGCTGGAGGCTGATGACTATCGTGCCTTGCCCGGCAATACGTTTGTGCGTGGGTTTGTCCGTAACTACGCCCGCCTGTTGGGGCTCGATGCCCAGCCCTTGATCCAGTTCCTGGACAGCCATCTGCCCAAGGAAACCAGCCAGGCTGCCTTGCCACGTCTGCGTGACGAAGCGTTGCCGGTGCTGCGGCCTGGCGGCGGTGGCTCCAAGATGCCTGCCTTGCTCGGCGTGGCCGCCGGCCTCGCCATCGTCTTCGGGGGCGTTGGGGCATATTGGTACTACCTGCAACATGGCCGCTTCGAACCGGAATTGATGCTCAAGGACAGCAATGAGCCTGAGCCGGTAGCCGCAGTGCCGCCGCAGCAGGCTGCGCCCGTGGCCGTAACTGAGACGCCAGCTCCAGCAACGACGAATACCGATACGGCGGCCGCCGCTCCGGAGGTTGCACCTACCGAGGCGGCCACCAGCCCGGCACCTGCCAGCCAGACCGCTGCGGCACCGGCAACTACGCCGCCGCCAGCTGCAGCGGCCGCCACCGTGCCGGTTGCACCACCTCCCGTCGCCGCCGCTACGGCGCCGACCACAGCCGCCCAGAAGCCGGTCGCACCTGTTGCCGCTCCCACTGTTCCTGCCGTGGCGTCCAGCCAGACTGCCGCCGCGCCCCCACCCGCTACGCCAGTGCCGGCGGCCGGCAATGGTGATCTGCGTGTGGTCGCCCGCCAGGACAGCTGGGTACAGGTTACCGATGCCTCCGGCCGCCGCCTGATCAACCAGGTGCTGTCGGCCGGCGAGAGCCGTATCGTTGGCGGTACGCCGCCCTACAAGGTGCGTATCGGCAATGGTCCGCATACCGAGCTCTACTACAAGGGTAAACCCACCGACCTCACGCCTTATATCAAGGTGGACGTCGCCAATCTCGAGTTGAACTGATGAGTTTGCTTCCCCGTCGCATTACCCGTCGCGTCATGGTCGGCCACGTGCCGGTCGGCGGCGATGCGCCTGTGGTCGTGCAGTCCATGACCAATACCGACACCGCCGATGCCGCCGGTACCGCGCAACAGGTCTTTGAGCTGTGGCAGGCCGGCTCGGAGGTGGTGCGTATCACCGTCAATTCGCCCGAGGCGGCGGCCCAGGTGGGTGAGATTCGTCGTCGGCTGGACGAGATGGGCTGCAACGTGCCCCTGGTCGGTGACTTCCACTTCAACGGTCACAAGCTGCTGGCGCAGTACCCGGACTGCGCGCGCGCGCTTGCCAAGTACCGCATCAATCCCGGTAACGTCGGCAAGGGCTCCAAACGCGACGAGCAGTTCGCCGCGATGATTGCCATGGCGGTCGAGTATGACAAGCCGGTGCGTATTGGCGTGAACTGGGGCAGCCTGGATCAGGCCAAGATGGCCCGCATGATGGACGAGAATTCCCAGCAGGCCGAGCCGCTCAGTGCCGACGCGCTGATGCGAGAGGCGCTGATCCAGTCTGCGCTGGAGAGTGCTGCCCAGGCCGAGGCGCTGGGTTTGGCGCGGGACAAGATCATCATTTCCTGCAAGGTCAGTGCGGTGCAGGATCTGATCAAGGTCTACCGTGACCTCGGTAGCCGCTGCGACTACCCACTGCACCTGGGTCTGACCGAAGCCGGTATGGGCTCCAAAGGCATTGTGGCCTCCACTGCTGCGCTGTCCGTGCTGCTGCAGGAAGGCATAGGCGATACCATCCGAGTCTCGCTGACGCCTGAGCCGGGCGAGCCGCGTACCAAGGAAGTGGTCGTCGCGCAGGAAATACTGCAGACCATGGGCATCCGCTCCTTTACCCCGCTGGTGACCGCCTGCCCGGGCTGTGGCCGCACCACCTCGACCTTCTTCCAGGAGCTGGCACAGAAGATCCAGCGCTACCTGCGCGAGCAGATGCCGGTTTGGCGTTCGGAGTTCCCCGGCGTGGAAACCCTCAACGTGGCCGTCATGGGCTGCGTGGTGAACGGTCCAGGTGAATCCAAGCTGGCCAATATCGGCATCAGCCTGCCGGGTACCGGCGAAGTGCCTGTGGCACCGGTCTTTGTCGATGGCATCAAGACGGTGACCCTCAAGGGCGAGGGCATTGCCGAAGAGTTCCAGGCCATCGTCGAGGACTACGTCCGTGCGCACTACGCCGAAGGCGGCCGGCTGCGTCGCGAAACCGGTGCCAAGATCATTCCCGTGAAAGTGCTGTAAATGGCAGACAAGTTTCAAAGCATCAAGGGTTTCTACGACATCCTGCCGGGCAATACCGCGCTCTGGCAAAAGCTGGAAGATACGGCCCGCCGCGTGCTGGCCCAGTATGGTTACCGCAATATCCGCCTGCCGCTGGTCGAGCCGACCGGTCTCTTTGTGCGTGGCGTAGGTGAGCACACCGACATTGTCGAAAAAGAGATGTACGCCTGGACCGACGCGCTCAATGGCGACAAGCTGGCACTGCGCCCCGAAGGGACCGCTGGCTGTGTACGTGCTGTTGTGGAGCACAGCCTGACCTACAACGGCCCGCAGCGGCTGTGGTATATGGGGCCAATGTTCCGGCACGAAAACGTGCAGAAGGGCCGCCAACGTCAGTTCCACCAGGTAGGCGCCGAGGCCTTTGGCTATGAAGGCCCGGATGTCGATGCCGAGCAGATGATCATGCTGGCCCGCCTCTGGCGCGAGCTGGGCATTGCCGATGTCGAACTGCAGCTCAATACCATCGGCGATGCGGCCGAGCGTGCTGCCTACCGCCAGACCCTGATCGCCTATTTCGAGCAGCATGCCGAGCTGTTGGATGAGGATGCCAAACGCCGGCTGCATGCCAACCCGTTGCGCATTCTCGACAGCAAGAATCCGCGCATGCAGGACATGATCAACGCAGCGCCCAAGCTCTTTGACGTGCTTGGTGAAGAGAGCCGCAGCCACTACGAGCGCCTGTGTGCGCTGCTGGACGACGCCGGCGTGGCCTACACCCTCAATGCCCGGCTGGTGCGCGGTCTGGACTACTACAACCGGACCGTGTTCGAGTGGGTTACCACCAAGCTGGGCGCCCAGGGCACCATCGCAGGTGGTGGTCGCTACGATACCCTGGTCGAGACGCTGGGCGGTAAGCCCACGCCGGCCTGTGGCTTCGGCATGGGTATGGAGCGGGTATTCCTCCTGATGCAGGAGTACGGTGTCGAAGCCTCTGACGCGCCTGACATCTATCTCGTCAATGCCGGGGATGCCGCCGAGCGCCAGGCACCGCGCCTGGCCGAGCTGCTGCGCAATGGTGGCTTGAGCGTGTCGGTCCACGCCGGCGGCGGCAGTTTCAAATCACAAATGAAAAAGGCTGACGGCTCGGGTGCCGCTTATGCCTTGATCATTGGTGACAATGAAGCCGAGGCAGGCACTGTTGCCATCAAGCCGCTACGCGGCGGTGGCGAGCAACGCACGGTGGCCCAGGCGGACGCCCTGGCTGCACTGCAAGGCTGATTCCATGGAACCTGGCGGCAAGCTGAAGGTCTCGTTCAGGCTGTTCGTGCTGAACGTCATCGGCGCCTTGTTGGCCGCATTCGGTCTTGCATCCCTGGTCGGGCAGGCCGAAACCGCGCTGGTGCCGGTGTGGCTGGCGGTACTGATGCTGTTGGCCGGCCTGGGGCTGATGGGCTGGTTTATGGTGGATATTTTCAAACGGATACGCGCGCAGCAGTCGGCGCGCTGAACACAACCTAGTTAACGTAGACGGAAACGCACTCAGATGGCCGCTTTTGATTTGCAGGAACAGGAACAGATTGCCGAGCTGAAAGCCTGGTGGGCACTGTGGGGCAAGCTGGTGATCGCCGCTTTGGTAGCCGTGCTGCTGGGTTATTTCGGCAGCATGGGATGGCGTGCCTGGCAGAAGTCGCAAGGCGAAGCTGCGGCCGATGCCTTTACCGCCGTGGAGCAGGCCTACGCCACTAAGGACGTGGTCAAGACCCGCGCTGCTGCCGATGCCATGAGCAAGAGCCAGGCTGGCCACGCGCTGACTGCCCGTGCCATGCTGCTGGCCGCCAAGGTTGCCTTCGATGCGGGCAAGCTTGACGAGGCCAAGTCCGCCTTGCAGTGGGTTGAGAGCAATGCCAAGGAAGATGCCGTGGTGGATATCGCCCGTCTGCGCCTGGCTGCCGTGTTGATGGACCAGAAGCAGTACGATGAAGCGCTCAAGACGGTGGCTGCACCCAAGGTCGAGGGCTATGCCAGCAACTTTGCCGACCTGCGCGGCGACGCCCTGGCGCTGAAGGGGGATGCTGCCGGCGCCCGTAAGGCTTACCAGGAAGCACTGCAGAAGCTTGAGCAGGCTGATGCACCGGCCCGCAATCTGCTGGAAACCAAGCTGGCCGCGCTGGGGGCATGATGAAGAAGCTTGCCACTCTGGCCCTCGTCTCCCTGCTGGCCGCTTGCGCTGGTACCGACAATAGCCCGCAGCCCACGCCGCTCAAGGACGTTCGCAATTCGGTCAACCTGCAGTCGGCTTGGCATGCCTCCTTTGGTTCGAGCAGCCTGTTTGGCTTTGGTCAGGATGTGACCGGCCTGTTCCGCTTTGCGCCGGATGTGACTGGTGATGCCGTCTACATGGCGGGCGTCAACGGTGTCGCCGGCTTTGCGCTGGCCGATGGCCACAAGCTCGGCGAGATGCGTGGCGACAAGCCGCTGGCGGGTGGCATCGGCGCTGCCAGCGGTCTCGTCGTGGCCGGCACCCTCAAGGGTGATGTCTACGGTTGGGATGCTGATGGCAAGCAGCGTTGGAAGGCTCGTGTCTCCAGCGAGATGGTCTCCCCGCCGGTGGTCGCCGAAGGCGTTGCCGTGGTGCGTACCGTCGATGGCCGCGTCTGGGGGCTGGATGCCAAGGACGGCAAGGTCCGCTGGCAGTTCCAACGCAACCAACCTTCCCTGATCCTGCGCAACTACGCACCGGTCACGGTAGCTGATGGTGCGGTCTATATCGGTCTTGCTTCCGGTCGCCTGGCGTCGCTGTCGCTGGCCGATGGCCGTGTATTGTGGGAATCGCTGGTGGCACAGCCCAAAGGGGCGACCGAGCTCGAGCGTATCAGCGACGTCACCTCGGCACCGGTAGTGAGCCGTGGCACCGTCTGTGCCGTCGCCTTCCAAGGCAAGGTGGCCTGCTTTGCGGTCAGCAATGGCAGCCTCTTGTGGGCGCGCGATGTCTCCAGCTATGCCGGTTTGGCCATGGATGCCGACAAGGTCTACGTCAGCGATGAGACTGGCAATGTCCAGGCTTTCGATCGCTCGGGTGGCCGCAGCCTTTGGAAGCAAGCCGACCTGTACGGTCGCCGTGTCAGCGGCCCGGCAGTCTATGCTGGCTATGTTGCCGTTGGTGATTTCGAGGGCTACGTGCATCTGCTGTCCCCGTCGGACGGCAGCATCGTCGCCCGCCTGCAAACCGATAAGAGCCGTGTGCTCGTCGCGCCGCGGGTAGTCAACAGCACGCTGGTCGTGCAAACCGAGAGCGGTGGTCTGCACGCGCTCGCGGTGAAGTAAGCAAGGAACACAATGAAACCCACCATCGCCCTTGTGGGCCGTCCCAATGTCGGCAAGTCCACGCTCTTTAACCGGCTGACCAAGAGCCGGGATGCGCTGGTCGCCGACCTGCCGGGTCTGACCCGCGACCGTCACTACGGTCACGGCAAGATTGGTGGCAAGCCCTACCTGTGCGTCGACACCGGCGGTTTCGAGCCGGTGGCCGACGATGGCATCCTGCATGAAATGGCTCGCCAGACCCTGCAGGCTATCGACGAGGCTGACGCTGTCATCTTTATCGTCGACGCACGGGTTGGTCTCACCCCGCAGGACAAGCTGATCGCTAATCGACTGCGCCAGCTGGACCGTCCGGTACGTCTGGCTGTGAACAAGGCCGAGGGGCTCAACTACGCCGTGGTATCGGCCGAGTTTTACGAGCTGGCACTGGGTGAGCCCTGGCCGATCTCGGCCAGTCATGGCGAGGGCGTGCGTGGGCTGCTGGACGACGTACTGGCTGGCTTCGAGATCGAAGTCGACGAGGCTCCGCCCGAACACCCCAAGTTCGCCATCATCGGCCGTCCCAACGTCGGCAAGTCCACCCTGGTCAATGCCATCCTGGGCGAGGAGCGGGTGATTGCCTTCGACCAGCCGGGTACGACTCGCGACTCGATCCATATCGAGTTCGAGCGCAATGAGCAGCTCTATACCATCATCGACACCGCCGGCGTGCGTAAGCGCGGTAAGGTGAATGAAGCGATCGAGAAGTTCTCGGTGGTCAAGACCATGCAGGCGATCGAGGATGCCAATGTAGTCGTGCTGGTGCTCGATGCGCGCCAGGACGTGGCCGAACAGGATGCCCATATCGCCGGCTTTGCGCTGGAAGCAGGCCGCGCCATGGTGGTGGCGGTCAACAAGTGGGAAGGGCTGGACGAGTACCGGCGCGACCAGGTCAAGCGTGATATTGCCCGCAAGCTGGGCTTTTTGGCCTTTGCCCGCTTCCACTATATCTCGGCCCTGGAAGGGCAGGGCGTAGGCGATCTGTTTGCCAGCATCAATGCTGCCTACAAGGCAGCCATGGTCAAGCTGCCAACCCCACGCCTGACCCGCGCCCTGCAGTTGGCCAGCGAGAAGCAGCAGCCGCCGCGCGCCGGCTTGGTGCGCCCCAAGATGAAATATGCCCACCAGGGTGGTACCAACCCGCCGGTGGTGGTGGTGCACGGCACGGCCCTGGAGCATGTGCCGGACAGTTATTGGCGCTATTTGGAACATTCCTTCCTGAAGATGTTCAAATTGCAGGGCACGCCCTTGCGTGTGCAGTTCAAAAAGGGCGAAAACCCTTATGACACCAAGCCCGGTGAGTTCAAGCCGGACCGCAAGGGTGCAATGCGCGGAGAGAAGAAACCCGAGCGCAAGACGCTTCGCAAGGGCTGAGTATTCGCGGGCCGCAATCCGGTTTGTGCTTGACGGAAAAGCTGCTAAAAGTGATTACTGGTAGGTACTGAGCTTCGCAGGACTTTGACGGACTACGTCGTTTTTTAATTTCAATAGTGGAGAACTACAAAATGAGCGCAAAAGGGCAAATGCTACAAGACCCGTTTCTGAACATCCTGCGCAAGGAACATGTACCCGTTTCTATCTACCTGGTGAACGGCATCAAGCTGCAAGGCCAGATCGAGTCGTTCGACCAGTATGTTGTGCTGTTGCGCAACACCGTGACCCAGATGGTCTACAAGCACGCCATCTCCACCGTCGTACCGGCTCGCCCCGTGAGCATTCCTTACGACAAGGACCAGGCGGCTGCACCGGCGGATGCCTGATCAATCCGCGCCATCAGGCAAACGGGGCGCTGCGGCGCCCCGTTTGCTGTCCGACTGTAGCGACTAACCTGGAATAACTGCGTGTTTGAACGTCATCAGGGTGGGGATCGTGCCGTATTGGTCTGCCTGGACTTCGGCGAGCCCGACTATCTCGAGAACATAGAAGAATTCAAGCTGCTGGCCGAGGGCAATGGTTACAAGGTGATGGCGGTGGTGCAGGGCAAGCGTCAGCGGCCCGACCCCAAGCTGTTTGCTGGTAGTGGTAAGGTGGAAGAGATCGGTGCCGCGGTGCGTGGCGCCGGCGCCCAGACCGTATTGTTCAACCATGCCTTGAGCGGTGCGCAAGAGCGTAATCTCGAGCGGGCGCTGGAGTGTCGGGTATCGGATCGGGTCCGACTTATTCTCGATATTTTCGGCCAGCGTGCCCGCTCCAACGAGGGCAAGCTGCAGGTCGAACTGGCACAGCTGCAATACATGTCCACCCGGCTGGTGCGTGGCTGGACCCACTTGGAGCGGCAGGGCGGCGGTATCGGCGCCCGTGGCGGCCCGGGTGAGACCCAGCTCGAGATGGACAAGCGCATGATCACCGAGCGGGTGAAGCGCCTGAAGGACAAGCTCAAAGATCTGCAGCGCCAGCGCGACACCCAGCGCCGTTCGCGCGAGCGCGGCAAGCAGTTCTCGGTGTCGCTGGTGGGCTATACCAATGCAGGCAAGTCCACCCTGTTCAATGCGCTGACCCATGCCAAGGCTTATGCAGCGGACCAACTGTTTGCTACGCTGGATACGACCAGCCGCAAGCTGTTCCTGGACGTGGATCATTCCATCGTGCTGTCCGATACCGTAGGCTTTATCCGCGATCTGCCGCATGGCCTGGTGGCGGCGTTCCGTGCCACGCTGGAGGAGACGGTGCGGGCCGACTTGCTGTTGCATGTGGTCGATAGCGCGAGCGATACCCGTGATGCGCAGATCGCAGCGGTCGACTCGGTGCTCAAGGAGATCGACGCCGGCGACGCGCAGCAGATCGTGGTATTCAACAAGATCGACCTCAAAGGCGGCGAGCCGGCGGTCGAGCGAGATGAGTATGGTAGGATTCGCGCGGTTCGTATCAGCGCGAAAAACGCGTTGGGCCTGGATCTATTGCGTCAGGCACTGGTCGAAGCCGTCGACGGCCAGTCCCGGGATGCCGAGCGAGGCTCACCGGCTGTAACTGTCTACGACCCTACAAAAACGGAATAAGACCCTCTATGTCTCAAGACCCGCAATGGGGCCGCCGCGGCAAGGATGGCCCGCCTGATCTGGACGAAATCGTCCGGCAGTTCACCAACAAGCTCAAACAGTTCTTCGGTGGCCGACCTGGCCGCCCCAGCGAGCCTTCTTCCGGCGGCGGTGGTGATGGCCGCGCACTGGTCGGTGGCGTTGGCGTGGTTGCCGGCGTGGTAGCCGTGCTCTGGGCTGCCAGTGGCTTCTATGTCGTCGATGCCCGCGAAGAGGCGGTGGTCCTGCGCTTTGGCCGCTATGTCCAGACCACCGATTCTGGTCTGCATTGGCGCATGCCTTGGCCGATCGAGCAGCACGAAATCGTCAAGCTGTCCGAGAACCGTTCGGTCGAGGTCGGCTTTCAAGGTAGTACCAAGAACCGTGTTGCCGGCGAGTCGCTGATGCTGACCCAGGATCAGAACATCCTCGATATGCAGCTTGAGGTGCAGTACGACATCAAGGACGCCAAGGATTTCGTCTTCAACAACGCCAGTAATGACGCTGATGGTCGCGATATCGTCAAGCAGGTAGCCGAGACCTCGATCCGCGAAGTCGTGGGCCGCAACAAGGTCGATTTCGTGCTCAACGAAGGCCGCTCGCAGATCGCTGCCGATACCACCCGTCTGATCCAGACCCTGCTCGATGGTTATGGCACCGGTATTCGCGTGATCCGCGTCAACATCAACGATGTTCAGCCGCCCGAAGAAGTGCAGGCCGCCTTCGCTGATGCGGTCAAGGCAGGCCAGGACAAGGTCAAGCAGATCAATGAGGGCGTGGCTTACGCCAACGACGTGATCCCCAAGGCGCGCGGTACGGCAGCCCGCCTCCTGCAAGAGGCCGATGGTTACAAGCAGCGCGTGATTGCCGAGGCGGAGGGTAATGCTGCGCGCTTCAAGCAGGTGGCCACCGAGTATGCCAAGGCACCACAGGTGACGCGCGACCGCATGTACCTCGATACCATGCAACAGATCCTGAGCAACTCCAGCAAAGTGCTGGTCGACCAGAAGTCGGGTAACGGCAGCATGCTCTATCTGCCGCTGGACAAGCTGATGCAGTTGTCCGCGCCTCAGTCTGCACCGGCAGTGGAAGCGCCTGCGCCGACCGCAGCACCGGCCGAGCAATCGGCACCCCGTTCCTCGCGTCTCGACAGTATCCGCGGCGAAAGGGAGGGCCGATAACATGAGTCGCATCATTCCCGCAGTCATCATTGTCTTGCTGGCGCTGTTGGTGATCAGCATGAGTGTGTTTTCGGTCGATCAGCGCCAGACGGCCATGGTCTTCCAGCTGGGTGAAGTTGTGCGCGTGGTGAAGGAGCCCGGTATCAAGTTCAAGGTGCCGCTGATGCAATCGGTGCGCTACTTTGACCGCCGCATCTTGACCATGGATGCCGAAACACCGGAGCGCTTCAACACGATCGAGAAGAAGAACGTGCTGGTGGACAGCTATGTGAAATGGCAGGTCATCGACGTCGAGCAGTACTACAAGAGCGTAGGCGGCAACGAACGTACCGCCTCCGCTCGTCTGCGTAAGACCGTGAACGACGTGCTGCGCGCTGAGTTCGGCAAACGCACCGTGCAGGACGTGATCTCGGGCAAGCGTGACGAGGTCATGGCTGATGTCAGCCAAGTGGCCGATGCCGATGCACGCAAGATCGGTATCCGTGTGGTCGATGTCCGTCTCAAGCGGGTGGATTTTCCGGATGACATCAGTCAGGCGGTGTTCGATCGCATGATTTCGGAGCGCAAGACGGTGGCTAACCAGCTCCGTTCGGAAGGCTTTGCCGATGCCGAGAAGGTCAAGGCCGACGCTGACCGGCAGCGTGAGGTGATCGTGGCGGATGCCTACAACCAGGCCCAGCAGTTGATGGGTGAGGGCGACGGCAAGGCGGCGGCCATCTATGGCGCAGCGTTTGGTCAGAACCCGGAGTTCTATACCTTCTACAAGAGCCTCGAGGCCTACCGTAAGACTTTCAAGTCCAAGTCTGACGTGATGGTGCTCGATCCCAGTTCGTCCTTCTTCAAGTACATGAAGGATCCGCGAGCGAAGTGACCGGCTTGTGGGATAATGTTGTGTTCGCACTGGCCCTCGTGCTTATCGCCGAGGGCCTGTTGCCGTTCATGTCACCGCGTAGCTGGCGCCGTTTTGTGGCGCAGCTGAGCGAGCTCAAGGATGGCCAGCTCCGTTTTGTCGGCCTGGCCCTCCTCTTGATTGGATTACTACTGCTGGCGCTGTGATGGCGGCGGCCTGCCCCTATGCGTAACTGGATACTGCCCGAGAATATTGCCGACCTGCTCCCGCCTGAGGCGCGTCGGGTCGAGACCCTGCGGCGAGCCTCGCTGGACCTGATTGCCAGCTTTGGCTATGAGCTGGTGCAGCCGCCGTTGATCGAATATGTCGATTCGCTTCTGACCCGGCATGACGCTGCGCTGGACCTCAAGACTTTCAAGCTGACAGATCAGCTGAGCGGCCGCCAGCTTGGTCTGCGGGCAGATATCACACCCCAGGTGGCCCGCATCGATGCCCATCTGCTCAATCGTCAGGGTGTGGCGCGGCTGTGCTATGCCGGTCCGGTCGTACACACCCAGCCCGATGGCATCATGGCAGCGCGCGAGCCGCTGCAGCTGGGGGCCGAAATCTACGGCTACGCGGGCGTGGCGGCGGATGTGGAAGTCGTCGAGCTGATGCGCGAATGCCTCAAGCTCGCCGGCATCGAACATGTGCATCTGGATATCGGCCATATAGGCCTATTCCTGGCCTTGGCCGATGCGGCCGGGCTGGAGGGGGAGGCGCGCGAGTCGGTGTTCCGTGCCATCCAGCAAAAGGATGTGCCCACTTTGCGCGGTCTGCTCGCCGGCTTGCCGGAGGACCTGCGTGAGGGGCTGATCGCATTGCCCGGCCTTTATGGCAGCGAAGACATGCTGGCTCTGGCCGAGCGCCAGCTGCCAGCCTTGCTGGGCGTGGTGGCTGCGCTGACCGCGCTGCGTGAGCTCTCGGCTGCGCTGGCGGCCCGTGGCATCGATGTCAGTTTTGACCTCGCCGAGCTGCGCTCAGGTTACTACCATACCGGCCTGGTATTTGCCGCTTATGCGGAGGGCTGGCCCAACGCGGTGGCACGTGGTGGCCGCTATGACCACGTGGGTGAGCAGTTCGGCCGGCCGCGCCCGGCCACGGGCTTCAGCCTGGATCTCAAGGAGCTGGCCTGGCAGCTGCCGGTTATACCGGCTCGCCGCGCCATTCTGGCACCCAACGTGCTCGATACTGGCCTGGCCGAAGCAATCCGCGCGCTACGCGCCGCTGGCGAGACCGTGGTGGTCAAGCTGGGCGAGGTGGTTGATGTCGAAGAGCTGCACGCCGACCGTGAGCTGGTTGAGCGGGACGGTGCCTGGCAGGTGCGGTCGCTCTGAGAAAGCCCGCCGCAAGGTCTATTCTGTTTCTATCCCGTCGCGCTTGCGCGGCGATCAAGCAATCTGAGCAATGAAGGAAGTTCCATGAGCCGTAACGTCGTGGTGATTGGCACCCAGTGGGGTGACGAAGGCAAGGGCAAGATCGTTGATTGGCTGACTGACCACGCCGAGGGTGTGGTGCGTTTCCAGGGGGGGCACAACGCCGGCCATACTCTGGTTATCGGTGGCAAGAAAACTGTGCTGCGCCTGATTCCGTCGGGCATCCTGCATGCTGGCAAGGCCTGCTTTATCGGTAACGGCGTGGTGATCTCGCCCGAGGCCCTGCTCAAGGAAATCGACGAGCTCAAGGCTGCAGGCATCGATGTGGAAAGCCGTCTCAAGATTTCCGAGGCCTGTCCGCTGATCCTGCCTTACCACATTGCCCTGGACCAGGCGCGCGAAGCTGCCAAGGGTGACAAGAAGATCGGTACCACCGGCCGCGGTATTGGCCCGGCCTATGAAGACAAGGTGGCGCGCCGCGCCATCCGCGTCCAGGACCTGTTCTTCCCGGATCGTCTGGCGGCCAAGCTGGGTGAAAACCTGGCCTACTACAACTTCCTGCTCAAGGAATACTTCAAGACCGAGACGGTAGACTTCCAGAAAACCCTGGAAGATACCCTGCGCCTGGCAGAGCGCATCAAGCCCATGGTCAGCGATGTCTCGCGTACCCTGCACGACCTGAACAAGGCCGGCAAGCCGCTGTTGTTTGAAGGTGCGCAAGGCACCCTGCTGGATATCGATCACGGCACCTACCCCTACGTCACCTCCAGCAACTGTGTTGCCGGTGCTGCCGCGCCGGGTGCTGGCGTGGCGCCGCAGATGCTGCAGTACGTACTGGGTATCGTGAAGGCCTATACCACCCGAGTCGGTTCCGGTCCGTTCCCGACCGAACTGTTCGATGATGTAGGTGCAGGCCTCGCCAAGCGCGGTAACGAGTTCGGCTCCGTCACCGGTCGTCCGCGTCGCTGCGGCTGGTTCGATGCTGCTGCGCTCAAGCGCTCCATCCAGATCAACGGTGTGACCGGCCTGTGCGTGACCAAGATGGACGTTATGGACGGCATCGACGTGATCAAACTCTGTACCGGCTACCGCATCAACGGCGAGGTGGTCGACATTCTGCCCGTTGGCGCCGAAGAGCTGTCTGGCTGCGCGCCGATCTACGAGGAGCTGCCCGGCTGGAGCGAGTCCACCGTGGGCGTGAAGCGCTACGAGGATCTGCCGGTCAATGCTCGCGATTACCTCAAGCGCATCTCGGAAGTGACCGGTGCGCCGATCGATATCATCTCGACCGGTCCGGATCGCGAAGAAACCATCGTGCTGCGGCACCCGTTCCAGCACTGAGCCTAGTCAGCGCCCGGCCTTGGTCGGGCGTTTTCATTTGAGAAAGCTGCATGACCGTACTGTCCGTCAACATCAACAAGATCGCCGTCCTGCGTAATTCGCGCGGCGGCGACATGCCCAGCGTCACCCAGGCAGCACAGACCTGCCTGGCGGCCGGCGCTGGCGGTATCACCGTCCACCCGCGTCCTGATCTGCGCCATATCCGCCCTGACGATGTTCGTGCCCTGGCGGGTCTGCTGCGGGGTGGGGCGGCTGAGTTCAATATCGAGGGCAACCCCTTTGCGCCGGCGCGTGGGGCCTACCCGGGCATGTTGGCGCTATGTGCCGAGACGCGCCCTGCGCAGGCCACCCTGGTGCCTGATGGAGATGGTCAGATCACCTCTGACCACGGCTTTGACCTGCAGCGTGACGGAGCGCGTCTCAAGCCGCTGATTGCCGAGTTCAAGGCATTGGGCTGCCGCGTCAGCTTGTTCATGGATGCAGATTCGCCGGATATCGAGCTGGCGGCCGAGGTGGGGGCGGACAGGATAGAGCTCTATACCGGTCCCTATGCCGAGGCCTTTGAGGCGGGTGACTACGGTCTGGTGCTGGAGCAGTGCGCCAGGGCGGCTGAGCGTGCCGCGAAGGTGGGGCTGGGGGTCAATGCTGGGCATGACCTCAACCAGGCCAATCTGGGCGTGTTCCTGCGCCATGTACCGCAGGTGGCCGAGGTTTCCATAGGCCATGCGCTGATCGGGGAGGCGGTCTATGACGGCCTGGCGCCGACGGTGCGCAACTACCTGGCCGTGATTGCGGCTGCGCGGGCCTGACTTTGTCCCCATCGGTATTTTGGTTCGAGTGGAGGGGGAGGCAACTTTCCTACGCGGATCCGGGCGCAGAAAACAATAAAGCCGATGCATATGCATCGGCTTTATCGAGGATTGGTGCCCAAGAGAAGACTCGAACTTCCACGGTGTTGCCACCGCTAGGACCTGAACCTAGTGCGTCTACCAATTCCGCCACCTGGGCTTCGAACTTCACTGCCTTGCGTGCAGTGCATCGAGAGGACGGCATTCTAGACTTTCCGGAATTCCTGTCAAGACCATCGACGAAAAAAGCTGAAAAATCCTTACTGCAGGCCGTTTCCAGCTCGATACTGCGGGGTGGCTGGTCGGGTAGGGCGATGGGTAAGATGCTAAGTACGCGCGCAGAAAACAACAAAGCCGACGCATATGCATCGGCTTTGTCGAGGATTGGTGCCCAAGAGAAGACTCGAACTTCCACGGTGTTGCCACCGCTAGGACCTGAACCTAGTGCGTCTACCAATTCCGCCACCTGGGCTTCGAGCTACACTGCGCAGTGCGCTGTGCGTCGAGAGGGGCGCATTATGGAGGAACAGATTTTTCTGTCAATCCTGTCTGCGCAAAAAAAGTCACAAAATCCGGAAGTCCTTGATTTTCCAGCGCCCGTTAAGCGGCGTTTTTGCTGCTTACCTGTACAAAACGTAGCACTGCGTGTTGTCTGCGGGCTTGCGAAGAAGGCAGGAGCGGCGCTAGAAAACAATAAAGCCGATGCATATGCATCGGCTTTATCGAAGATTGGTGCCCAAGAGAAGACTCGAACTTCCACGGTGTTGCCACCGCTAGGACCTGAACCTAGTGCGTCTACCAATTCCGCCACCTGGGCTTCGAGCTAGGCTGCAGCTGCAACCGCGCGTCGAGAGAGATGCGCATTTTAGAGAGACAAATCTCCGTGTCAATGATGAAAACGAAAAAAAACCAGACGATGGACAAGCTGCCCCGCGCTGCACAGAAGCTGCGGGAGGCAGATCCTTTTTACCAACAAGAGCTTACGAAGTATGAGCATCCGCTGCCAAGTCGCAGCTATATGCTCAAGATTCTGACCGACCATGGGGCGCCGATGTTTCCTGACGAGTTGGCCGCCCTGTTTGCAATTCGCCCCCATGAGGCGGATTTCTTCAGCCGGCGTATCAATGCCATGGCCCGGGAAGGCGAGGTGATCATCAATCGCAAGGGCGCAATCTGCATTCCCGACAAGCTCGACCTGATCAAGGCGCGTGTACAGGGACATGCGGACGGCTTCGGCTTTGCGGTGCCGGATGATGGCTCGCCGGATCTGTTTCTCGGCCCCAAAGAGATGCACAAGGTACTGCATCGGGACCGGGTCATGGTGCGGCAGATCGGCGTGGACCGGCGCGGCCGCCGCGAAGGCAAGATTGTCGAGGTGCTCGAGCATGTCAACAACCGGCTGGTCGGTCGCCTATTCGCCGAGCGGGGTGTGCGTTTTGTGCGGGCGGAGGAGCGCCGCATCACCCAGGAGATCCTGATCAGCCCGGAAGGTGGTCTACCGGCTGAGCCCGGCCAGGTCGTATCGGTCGAGCTGGTTACCCAGCCCAGCAACTACAGTCAGCCCATAGGCCGCATTATCGAGGTGCTGGGCAACTATGCCGACCCGGGCATGGAAATCGAAATCGCGCTGCGCAAGCATGATCTGCCGCACGAGTTCTCGCATGCGGCCGAGACACAGGCGGCGAAGACGCCGCAGAAGGTGCGCAAGCAGGACTGGAAGACGCCAGAAGGGCTCAAGCGCGTGGATCTGCGCGATATGCCGCTGGTGACTATCGATGGCGAAACCGCACGCGATTTTGACGACGCCGTCTACGCCGAGAAAGACGGCAAAGGCTGGCGCTTGGTCGTGGCGATTGCCGACGTCAGCCACTATGTGCGGCCGGGCGATGCGCTTGATCAGACTGGCTATGAGCGTGGCAATTCGGTCTACTTCCCGCGCCGGGTCATCCCTATGCTGCCAGAGGCCCTATCCAATGGCATCTGCTCGCTCAATCCGGATGTGGAGCGCTGCTGCATGGTGTGCGACATCAAGGTCGGCCCCGGCGGCAAGCTCAAGAAATACCAGTTCTATCCGGCGGTGATGCTCTCCAAGGCACGCCTCACCTATACCGAGGCCTGGGAGATACTGCAAAACCCCAAGGGCAAGGCCGCCAAGGCACGCAACAAGGGGCTGGTCGGGCATCTGCAAGACCTCTATGCCTTGTTCCAGGTGCTGCTCAAGGCGCGCGGCGAGCGTGGGGCGATCGACTTCGAGACCACTGAGACCCAGATGGTGTTCAATGAGGCCGGCAAGATCGAGCGCATTGTTCCGGTCAGTCGCAACGATGCCCATCGCTTGATTGAAGAATGTATGCTGGCGGCCAATGTCTGCGCCGCCGATTATCTGGGCCGCAACAAGCACACCTCGTTGTATCGTATTCACGAGGGGCCGACCGAGCGCAAGCTAGAGAACCTGCGGCGCTTCCTGAACGAGCATGGGCTGACCCTCGAAGGTGGTGACGAGCCGCATGCCAAGGACTACGCCAAGGTCATGGAACAGATCAAGGGTCGGCCGGATGTTGGCCTGTTACAGACCATGCTGCTACGTTCGATGCAGCAGGCGGTCTATAGCCCGGAGCAGGCAGGCCACTTCGGGCTGGCCTACGAGGCCTATACCCACTTCACCTCGCCGATTCGGCGCTATCCCGACCTTCTGGTACATCGCTCGATCAAGGCCGTGTTGAAGGGTGAGAAGTACAAGCCAGGCAAGTGGGAGGAGATCGGTGCCCATTGTTCCCAGACCGAACGGCGTGCCGATGAGGCGACCCGCGACGTGGAGAACTGGCTCAAGTGCTACTTCATGCGTGATCGTATCGGCGAAGTCTTCGAGGGCAGCATCTCCGCGGTCACGAGCTTTGGCTTGTTTGTCTCGCTGGACCAGCTCTTCGTGGAGGGGCTGGTACACATCTCCGAGTTGGGCACCGATTACTTCAAGTATGACGAGGCTAGCCACTCCTTGCGTGGCGAGCACTCTGGCAAGGTTTACGGCCTGACGGACCGCCTGACCATCAAGGTGGCCCGTGTGGATCTTGAGACCAGCAAGATCGATTTTGTGCTGCTGGCACAAGGTAAGTCCGACGCCAAGCCGGCGCGTAGCAAGGCAAAGGTCGCAACATCGGCGCCGCAAACGCCTCCTCCCTCGGTGGTGACGCCAGTCCGGCCGGGGCGGGGCTCGCAAGCGACAGAACAGCCCAGGGGACAACCCAAGACACAAGCCAAGGCCAAAGGCCAGAACGCTCCTAAGGCTGCTGCCATTACCGCGCCTGCAGTTACCAAACCGGTCGCCAAGCGCCCGGCAAAGCAAGGGGTTGCGGCCCCTGCAGCGCCAAGCGCGCCAGCCGTTGTTCAGCCCACAGGAAGCGTCGTACCCAAACGTCCGAGGGGCAAGCGCAGTACAGCTGTTCCTGCCGCCATCTTGACGTCGCCTGCACCAGCCAAGGCAACCCAGGCTGCCAAGCCTGTGGCTGAAGCTTCCAGGTTGTCCCAGGTAGCGGCCCTCGCGGAGGCCGCAGTGGCACCTGCGCCCAAACCTGGTAAGCGCAAGACGCAGGTACCGGCCTTGTTCCTGCCCAAGGTCGGTGCGCCGGCCGAGCAGCCCGCTGCGAAAGCGGTTGCTGAACCAGCTGTACCTACAGCGACGCCCAAATCTGCTCAACCCGAGGCAGCGGTGCCAGCTACCGCCAAGCGTAGCCGCCGTAAACCGAGCCAGGCCAAGCAGACGGCCGTAACAGGCAAGCCGGCTGGTAAGGCAAACAAGCCTGTGGAGGGCTAGGAGGCAAGTGTGCGGCAATTGGCCTGGACCGATCTTGAGCACTACGACTGGTTGAGCGTGCCCGTCTGGGCCTGTGAGGTAGCAACTGGGCGGGTGCGCTGGGCTAATGCCGCTGCAATTTCTGCGTGGGGCGCCGAGCCGGGGGAGCTGTCGGATCTGGTCGTCGGCGAGGGGCTACGCTTGGCGCAGGAGGACTTATTGAGCCTCTGGCAAGAGGCTGGGCAGGGCGAAGGGCTGACCATCGCTGGCCAGTTGTGCCAAGGCTTGGCAGATCGGGATCTGCGCTTACAGGTGGCGCAACTGGTATTGCCAGATGGCCAGGCAGGGCTGTGCCTGCAGGCCCAGCTTCAGGCCCCGGCGACGATCGACCCATTGGCGCTGCGTGGTGTCGAGGCTGTGCTGCACTTTTCCCTGGCGGTGGTGATGTTCGATCTGCAGGGGCGGGTGCTGATGCAAAATCCATTTGCCTTGCGCGCCTTTCCTATCCTTGGCCAGCTGGAAAGTGGCGGCTTTGCCGATCTGCTCGATAACAAGGCAGAGGCCGAACAGGTCTGGCGAAATGCCATAGAGTTCGGTGCTGACCAGGGAGAGCGGCAATTCAGTGCCCGACCCAAGCCGCGCTGGTATGCCTACAGTCTGCATAGGGTGCTCGATCCAGTCACCGGCGAGAAGGCCATGCTGTTGACCGCCCAGGATGTGACCGAACGGGTTCAGTCGGAGCAGAAGTTTCGCGTGCTGTTCGAACAGGCGGCCAATCCCTTGCTGCTGTTCGATCCGGCCATCGCCCGAGTGGTTGACTGTAACCGGGCGGCTGCCTTGGCGCTGCGTTTGGCCAGCCGTCGCCAGTTGATCGACACCGACCCGGCCCGCTTCTACCCGGAGCGGCAGCCTGATGGCAGCGACTCCCGCCAGCAGGCCGCTGCCTTGCTGGAGGAGGCCGGTCGGCGAGGTTGGCAACGTTTCGAGTGGCTTTTCCTGCGTACCGACGGCAGCGAGCTGCTGGTCGAGATCACGCTTTCGCCAGTTAGCGTGGGAGACCGCAAGCTCTTGTTGATGGCCTGGTATGACCTGTCGTTCCGCCGGCTGATTGAGCGGCAGCTGCGCGATGCCAAAGATGAAGCAGAGGCCGCCAGCCGGGCCAAGAGCCAATTCCTGGCCAATATGAGCCATGAGATACGTACGCCGCTCAATGTCATCACGGGTATGACCGGCCTGTTGCTGGATGGCGAGATGCCGCCACAGCAGCGGCAGCGCCTGGAATTGGTGCATTTCTCCGCGGCGGGCCTTGTGGAGCTGGTCGACGATATCCTGGACTTCTCCCGCATCGAAGCGGGGCGCCTGACCATTTTGCCGACGGTGTGCGATCTGCATGCGCTGTTGCACCGTACCACCGAGCTGTTGCGCTATAGCGCCGAGCAAACGGGTTTGCAGCTGGCGCTGCAATTGGCACCGGCGGTGCCAAGATATGTGGAGGCTGACGAGGGGCGCCTGCGGCAGGTGCTGCTCAATCTGGCGGGCAATGCCATCAAGTTCACCGCGCGAGGCAGTGTGAGCTTGCAGGTCGACTGGCTGGAGGAGGGCGGCACCGCTCCCAGATTGAACGTCGTGGTTGCCGACACCGGCATCGGCATTGAGGCGGACAAGCTGGATATGATCTTCGAGCCCTTTGCTCAGGGAGATGACAGTACCAGCCGGCGTCACGGTGGATCGGGCTTGGGCTTGACCATTACGCGCCGCATTGTCGAAGCCATGCAGGGGTATATCGGTGTTCTTAGTCAGCCAGGCGTGGGTAGCCGCTTCTGCTTCGAAATCCCGCTGCGACCGAGCGCGCCACCGCAAGAGACGGCAACGCAGGGGCACCATCCGGTCCGCCCGCTACGTATCTTGCTGGCAGAGGATAACCCGATGAACCAGACACTTGCCCTGGCTCTGCTGGAGCAGGATGGGCATCAGGTGACCCTGGCGAACAACGGCAAGGAGGCGCTGGCTTATGTAGAGCGGGAAGGCTACGACCTCGTGCTGATGGATATGCAGATGCCGGAAATGGATGGGCTGAGCGCCACGTTGGCAATCCGAGCCCTGGGCGAGCGAGGGCGCCTACCCATCGTTGCCATGACGGCCAATGTGCTACCTGAAGATAAGGCACGCTGCCTTGCCGCCGGCATGGACGACTTTCTCAGCAAGCCAATCAAGGTCGAGCGCTTGCGGCAGCTCCTGTACGGTGTTGCGGAATACTCGCCGGTCATGGCGGGGACGGCATCGGATGCAATGTTGTTCGATGCCGGCCAAGCGCTACTGATCTGTGGCGGCAATGCCGGTTTGCTGGCAACACTGCTCGACCAGTATCTGGAGGAGTGGCCTGGGCGGCAGGCTGCATTGCAGGCGGTCTGGGCAAGCGGCGATATGGCTGGCCTGGCTGAGCTGGCCCATCTCTTCAAGGGTAGTTTGGGGGCTCTAGGGGCGATGCCCGGCGTCATGCAGGCCCAGGCGATAGAGCAGGCTGCCCGAGCCGGGGCGCTGGACGCTGCGACATACGATGATTTTCTCGCACTGCTGGCGCAATGTGCCGAGCAATTCGGCAGCTATCGCGCCGCCAATCCGGGTTCAGCCCATGCCACGCAGTAGGGCGTCGAGCTTGGTGCGGTATTCGTTGCTGACGTTGGTCAGCTTCATCCCGGTCCGGAATTCACCCATGGAGCCAACCAGCGAGGAGTAGATCGGCTTGCCCTCGACTTCCACGTAAGACACGCTGATATGCATGGCATCCGGAATTTGCAGGATGATGCGATAGGTGATGTGTGGGAACAGTTGCTCTTTGCAGAACAACGAGATCCCTTTCTGCGCGACCTCAGTCGCACTGCTCTGGATGATGCGGTCGGGCTGGTTCAGCGGAATCACCGCCGCTTTCCAGCGAACCAGCCGGCGGCCAGAGGTGCGTTGGTCGAACATGCCAGGATCCTGTCTCGGTTTGTATGGTCTGTTCCGATTCTATGCGATGGCACCCGCGCTTCATAGCCGGCTTGCATAGCCATGCTATGCTCAGCGGGCCGTATTCATGGAGAGCACTATGTATTTTGTTGATCGTTCGATCGCCGTGATCAAGCCCAAGAAGCCTTTTCTCGATTGGCTCAATGGCTTGCCCGACAATGAGGTCACGCTGAGCCTGGACGATATCCGTAGCGATTGCACCGTGCTGATGATCCCGGAAGTGAATGAACAGGAAGACGGGGTTGCCTATATCGACGATATGGCCGACAGGGTGTTCGAGATGGAATTGGCCTCTTGGGCCCAGGATAGCAAGCTCTGGCCGAAATCCCGCAACCTCAAGACCTTTTGGGAATGGTTCGAGGTGGAGATCCACACCGTGCTCATGGACAGTGTTGATCAGGACATCCATAACAGCCCGACCGCGGACCACGGCCTGCATTGATTCACGAAGGGTTCAGCACCGAGCCGCGAGACTGGCGTCGTCGTAACCGAGAGAGGAAACCATGAAGCAAATCGCCCGCTTGACCCTGCTGGCAGCCCTGGCCGGCTCCGCCCTGGCCACCGAGCTGCCCCAGCCCCAGTACAACGTTGTTAGCCTGCAGGCCGAGGCACGTCGCGAAGTCCAGAACGACCTCGCGCTGGCTACGCTCTATGTGGAATTCAGCGATGCCAATGCCGCCGTCCTGTCGGACAAGCTCAATCGCAGTGCTGCCGATGCGCTGAAGGTTGCCAAGGGTTATCCGACGGTCAAGAGCGCCACGGGCAATAACAGCGTCTACCCGGTCTACAACAACAAGAACAAGGCCGATGGTTGGCGGGGTAGGGCGGAGATCCGCCTCGAGTCTGCCGACTTCAAGGCACTGGCCGAGCTGGTGGGCAAGCTGCAGAACACCCTGCAACTCGACGGCGTGAGCTTCGGTGTGTCTGCCGCAGCACGTGAAAAGGTTGAGACCGAGCTGATCGACGAGGCGGTCAAGGCCTTCCGGAGTCGCGCCGACGTGGTCAAGAAGAGTATTGGCGGCAAGAGCTACAAGCTGGTCAATATCAGCGTCAATACCAGCGGCAACTATCCGCAGCCTGTACCGCGCCAGCGCCTGTTCGCGGCCAAGGCCATGATGGCGGACGCGGCACCGCCGCCCATGGAAGGTGGCGACAGCCAAGTGGTGGTCGGTGTCGCCGGCAGCATCCAGATCGAGTAGTTGTGATCAATGAACAGGGCAGCCAAGCTGCCCTGTTTGCCATTCATCACCATGAAATCCGTTCCGCCCCTGCAACTGCAGCTACGCCCTTCCAGAATGGCCAGCGTGGCTACCCTGGCTTTGTACCTGATGGCGCTGCCTATGCCTTGGCTCGCCAACTTGTCAGCCTGGTTGGCTGCTTGCCTTAGCGGTGCCATATTGCTGGCCCTGCTTCTGGCCGCCCGTCATTGGCGACAAAGCCAAGGCAGCAGGCTCAAGCTGCTTGCCGATGGCAACTGGCTGCTGGAAGAGGGCGGGCTGGCAACCGAATATGCGTTGGGGGAAGGTGTCTATTGCACCCTGGGCCTGGTCGTACTGCCGTTGCGGGCAGAGGATGGCCGCAAGCGACGTTTGCTGCTATGGCCCGACAGCACGGCACCCGATGCATTGCGCAGGCTGCGTGTTTGGTTGCGGTGGGGCCTGGAGCGGCCGACAAGCAGACAGGCCGCTCCCTGACGGGGTCTACTGCCCAAAGGCAGGGGGCAGTATGGTCGGTGCTGCTGCCGGAAGTGTCTCCGGGTAGTCGCGACTGAAGTGCAGGCCCCGGCTTTCCTTGCGTTGCTGGGCCGAGCGGACGATCAAGTCAGCGGTATCGACCAGATTGCGCAGCTCGATCAGGTCATTGCTGACCTTGAAATTGCGGTAGAACTCGTCGATCTCACGTCGCAGCAGGGCAATCCGGTTTGCGGCCCGTTCCAGGCGCTTATCTGTACGGACTATGCCGACATAGTCCCACATAAAGCGCCGCAGTTCGTCCCAGTTATGGGCAATCACAACTTCTTCATCCGCATCCACGACCCGGCTCTCGTCCCAGGCGGGTACTTCGAGACGCTTTGCCGGCGCAGCCGAGAGAATGTCCTGGGCCGAGCTGCGGCCCAGGACCAGGGCCTCTAGCAGCGAGTTGCTGGCAAGGCGGTTGGCGCCATGCAGGCCGGTACAGGCAGTCTCGCCGATCGCGTACAGATTGGGTACGTCGGTTCGGCCTGCCAGGTCGGTGACCAACCCACCGCAGGTGTAGTGGGCCGCCGGTACCACCGGGATGGGTTGGCGGGTGATGTCTATCCCCAGCTCCAGGCAGCGTTGGTAGATCGTGGGAAAGTGTTCTCGGACAAATTCCGCCGGCTGGTGGCTGATATCCAAATAGACACAGTCGAGGCCGTACTTCTTCATCTCGAAGTCGATGGCACGTGCGGTGATGTCGCGCGGGGCTAGCTCCTCCCGCGAGTCGTGCTCCGGCATGAAGCGATGACCATCCGGCAGCTTGAGCTGGCCGCCTTCTCCTCGGACTGCCTCTGAGATCAGGAAGCTCATGGCGTGCGGATGATAGAGGCAGGTCGGATGGAACTGGATGAACTCCATGTTTGCCACCCGGCAGCCTGCGCGCCAGCCCATGGCTATGCCGTCGCCGGTCGCAGTGTCGGGATTGGTGGTGTAGAGGTATACCTTGCCGGCACCACCCGTGGCCAGCACGGTATGGTCGGCCAGCAGGGTCTTCACCTGGTCGGTCGCCTTGTCGAGCACATAAGCCCCCAGGCAGCCCAGCTCGGGTTGGCCCAACTTGCGGCCGACGATCAGGTCGATGCCGATATGGTCTTCCAGAATGGTGATATTGGGGTGGGCCTTGACCCTGGCGGCCAGGGTGGCAATGACCGCCGCACCGGTGGCATCGGCTGCATGGATGATGCGGCGATGGGAGTGGCCGCCTTCGCGGGTCAGGTGAAAGCCGGTTTCGTGGGCGGCATCCGGCGTGAAAGGGACGCCGAGCTCAATCAACCATTCGATGGCTTCTCGCGCATGGTCGAGGATAAAGCGGGTGGCGGTCTCATCACACAAGCCGGCGCCGGCGATCTGCGTATCGGCGACGTGCTCGGCGATACTGTCGGTTTGGTCCAGCACGGCGGCAATGCCACCTTGCGCCCACTGGCTGGCGCCATCGGTCAATTGCCGCTTGGTGACGATGGCCACCTGGCGTTGATCAGCCAATTGCAGGGCTTGGGTCATGCCGGCGAGGCCGCTGCCCAGTATCAAAACGTCGAAATGTTGCATTGCGGAAGGTTCTGAAGGCGTGTGCCGCCACTATACCAAAGCACTCGCCACAACTTGCGGCGCAAAATTGTTGGAACTTATTGCCGGCAGGGGGTGTCACTGCTGTGTGCCCGCAAGGGAGGGATAGCGGAAAGGCCCCATTCAAGATGGAAACCATTACACTTCAGCCCGCAAACCTGCTTGATGCCTGGGGGATCGAGCCCAAGACGAAGCGCAAGACTGCGCGTACGCTTGAAAATGCCGAGACGCAGTCGCATGTTTCCCCGGTTGAGACGGCAAAGCCGAAGGCAGCAGCCGTCAGCGAGGGGAAAACAGCAACTATGTCGAGTGAGCGGGATATCGACCAGGAATTGGTACTGCGCGTGCAGCGCGGCGACAAGAAGGCTTTTGAGCTGCTTGTCACCAAGTACCATCGCAAGATCGGCCGGCTCCTGAGCCGTATGATCCGCGACCAGGCCGAGATTGAGGACGTGACGCAGGAGGCCTTTATCAAGGCTTATCGCGCGCTGCCTGCTTTCCGTGGGGAAAGCGCGTTCTATACCTGGCTGTATCGTATTGCCATCAATACGGCCAAGAATTACCTTGCTTCGCTTGGTCGCCGCCCGGTGCTGTCGACAGAGTACGAGGACGAAGACGGCGACACGCTGGATACGGCTTCCCAGCTGCCGGACATGAATACACCGGAGACCGAGCTGATGAACCGTCAGATCGTGACCACGGTGAATCAGGCCGTCGAAGCCTTGCCCGAGGAGTTGCGTACCGCAATTACCTTGCGCGAAATGGAAGGCTTGTCGTATGAAGACATTGCCGCAGTAATGAATTGTCCGATCGGAACGGTGCGTTCGCGTATCTTCCGCGCACGGGAGGCGATCGCCACCCGTTTGCGTCCCATGATCGAATCAGCTGGCAAAGACCGGCGTTGGTAAAAAGGACTCCAGGGTAGACAGGTGCAGAAAATGCAGGAAAAACTATCGGCCTTGATGGACGGCGAGTGGGACGACCACGAACTGGAGCAACTGATCGCCTCTATGGATCAGGATGATTTCAGTGACGCGTGGCGTGATTACCACATGATCGGCGATGCCATGAATCAGCGGGACGTACTGTCCGGCGATTTCCTGGCCAATTTCTCGGCACGGCTCGACGCGGAACCGGCCATTCTGGCACCCAATGCCTTGCGACGACGTGGCTTTGTGCCCGGTCGGCGCTGGGTGGCGTTGTCTATGGCTGCCTCGGTGGCGCTGGTCAGTGCAACTGCCTGGTACGTGGTGGGTGGCATGCCGGGTGGCAATGCGCCTGCAGCCACGCAGCTGGTCACGGCGCCCAGTCTGCCGGTTGCGGCCAATCAGGCGGCTCAGCCCGTTGCCGACGAGCTCAATCCCTATCTGGTGGCTCACCAGACCATGCTGGGCAACCCCGGCTTCAGTCATCGGGCGGTTATCCTGACCGGTGCTGAGGCTGAGCGCGCTGCTGCTGGCCGTTGATCATATTCTGAGTCCTCCACTCATCTTGCGATCCGCGAAGCCTGCTATGTCACTGCGCCTGGGTCTGTGCGGCCTGCTCCTTGCCGTCTCGGCGCAGGCGGCCGATCTCCTTACCACTCCCGAGTCCGCCAATCTGCTACGTAAGATGGGTGCGGCGGCTCGTGTGCTCAATTACAGCGGGGTCTATCTGTACCAGCATACCGATATGCTGGAGACCTTTCGCCTTGTCCATGCCTTTGACGCCGGCGGCGAGCAGGAGCGTCGTGAGTCGCTAGACGGCGTGCCGCGCGAGTTCGTGCGTCTCAATGACCAGATCACCGGCTATATGCCTGATGCGAAGCCCATGGTGCTCGATCGGCGGGCGGCCAATAAATTCTTCCCTGGCATCATCCCCGACCAGATCATCGACGTCCTGGCCAACTACAATTTCAAACGGCTCAATACCGAGCGGGTGGCAGGCTATGACTGCCAATCCATACTGCTGGAGCCCAAGGACAAGTTGCGCCACCCGCACAAACTCTGTGTTGAGCCCAATTCCGGCCTGATGCTCAAGAGCACCATGTACAGCCCAGAAGGGGGTGGTGCGCTGGAACAGTTCTCGTTCACCCAGTTGGAGATTGGTGGTCCGATCGACAAGCGGGCCCTGAAGTCGGTGCTTGCCAGTCGTGCATTGCCGGCGGACCCGCCTGGCCGAGCGTCGAACAGCGCGCCGATGCCGGCGACGGACTTGGCTCAGTTCGATACCAGCAACCTGCCCAATGGTTTCCGACTGGTGAAGGAGGCGCGTAGCGCCATGCCTGGAAAGCGGCAACTGGTGCAGCATTTCCTCTACAGCGATGGCATGGTCACGGTGTCGATCTTTATCGAGCCGGCTGGCAATGGCCCCGTCACCTTGCCGCTGGCACAGGGCTCGTCCAATATCAGCTTCTTTTCCAGACAAGTTGATGGTTGGCGCATCACGGCCCTGGGTGAGGTGCCCTTGCGCACGGTGCAGTTGTTCGCCCAATCATTCTCGCCCCGCTAAGCCTGATGGCCCGCCATGGCGTGTCGCTCTGTGCTGCCGCCTGTCCGGGAACTAGGCGCCACGCAATTCATCCAAGGTTGGGTATTGGGATTTGGCGACTTCACCCCTATTTTCCCAACGGTTCATATTCCAGACTGTCTACGACAAAAGGATCGTTCGTATGAAACACAGCTTGTTGACCGCTTTGTTGATTGCTGGTGGCCTGGCTGCCTGCACCGAGGCAGCCAATGTAGAGGCGGCGGCAAAAACCGTTGCCGTCGCGCCTGCCGTAGCGGCTACCGCTGCGCCGCTGGTGGCGGGGCTGCCGGATTTCAGCGCCCTGGTTGAGCGCGAGGGCCGTGCCGTGGTGAATATCAGCACCACCCAGACCATACGCGCTAACCGGAATCAACCTGATCTGGGTGATGAGGACCCGTTTGAATTCTTCCGTCGCTTTGGTTTGCCGGTGCCGCGAGGCCAGCAGCCTAACCAGCCGCGCGAAGAGAAGGCACAGTCGCTGGGCTCGGGCTTTATCATCGACGCCGATGGTTTTGTGTTGACCAATGCCCATGTGGTGGCTGATGCCGACGAGATCACCGTCAAGCTGATCGACAAGCGCGAGTTCAAGGCCAAGGTGATCGGCTCCGATGCCCGTACCGACGTGGCCCTGCTGAAGATCGAGGCCAAGGGGCTGCCTACCGTCGACCTGGGTTCCAGCGAGAGGCTCAAGGTCGGCGAGTGGGTAGTAGCCATCGGCTCGCCTTTCGGGCTCGACAATAGCGTGACTGCCGGTATTGTCAGTGCCAAGGGCCGCAACCTGCCGGACGAGAACTTTGTGCCCTTTATCCAGACCGATGCGGCGGTCAATCCCGGCAACTCGGGCGGTCCGCTGTTCAATGTCCGCGGCGAAGTGGTAGGTATCAACTCTCAGATATTCAGCCGTTCCGGCGGCTATATGGGCCTGTCCTTCGCGATCCCGATCGACACCGCCATCCAGATCTCCGAGCAGCTCAAGAGCAAGGGCAAGGTGATTCGCGGCCGCATTGGTGTCGGCATCCAGGGCTTGAGCGATGATCTGGCGCGCGACTTTGGTCTCAAGACCAAGAAGGGTGCCCTGGTGAGCAATGTCGAGGCCGATGCACCGGCTGCCAAGGCAGGGTTCAAGGCAGGCGACGTGATCTTGAAGTTCAATGGTGCGGAAGTTGCCGAGTCGTCCGATCTGCCGCGCATTGTTGGTGCGACCAAGCCGGGCAGCACCGTGCCGGTCGAGATCTGGCGCGACAAGGCGGTGAAGACGCTCAATGTGACCGTGGCGGAGCTGGAGCAGCCTGCCGACGGTCGTTCTGCACAGCGCGAGCGCAAGAACGAGCAGAAGAGCGAGACTGGCGTCAACAAATCTGGCCTGACTGTGCGTGAGCTCGATGCCCGTGCGCTCAAGCAACTCGGTCTCAAGTTCGGCTTGCAGGTGACCCAGGCCCAAGGGGCGGCGGCCAATGCCGGCATCCAGCAGGGTGACGTGATCGTCGGAATCGGCGGCGAGGATCTGAAGTCCTTTGCTCACCTCGATGAGGCGCTCTCCAAGGCCAGGGCCGGCAGCTCGGTACCGCTGCGCGTTCGTCGTGGCGAGGCCTCGCTGTTCATCAGCCTGAAGTTGCCGGAAAAGGGTGCCAAGGCGGATGAGTGAGCAGGTTCTGCTGACGCTCTACGGGCGCGAATATTGCAGCCTTTGCCAGCAGATGCGGGAAGAACTGCGTCTGCTGGCGCCGGATCTTAATCTGGACGTGATCTGGCTGGACATCGACGACGACGATGTGATCGAGCGCAAGTACAACGAAATGGTGCCGGTGCTGACGGGGGATGGCGATGAAATCATCTGCTTCTACCACCTGAATCGGCGCGCGCTGGATGCTTATCTGGCCCGAATCCGGTAAAATATGACGTTAATCCCTGTGGGACGCGCCATTGCCGGGCTGGTCTGGTCGGTTGGCAGCAACGTGGGCACGCAGCAACGTGCCCATTTTTCATGTCGTTTTCAGTAGTCTGCCCCGAAGTCTATGAATCACATCCGCAATTTCTCGATCATCGCCCACATCGACCATGGCAAGTCCACGCTGGCTGATCGCTTCATCCAATACTGCGGCGGCCTTGAGCTGCGCGAGATGAGCGAGCAGGTCCTCGACTCCATGGACATCGAGAAGGAGCGAGGAATCACCATCAAGGCGCAGACTGCTGCCTTGCACTACAAGGCGCGTGATGGGCAGGTCTACAACCTCAACCTGATCGACACCCCGGGGCATGTGGACTTCAGCTACGAAGTAAGCCGTAGCCTCGCCGCCTGCGAGGGCGCGCTGTTGGTGGTGGATGCCTCCCAGGGCGTCGAAGCCCAAACGGTGGCCAACTGTTACACCGCGATCGAACAGGGCGTTGAAGTCGTGGCCGTGCTCAACAAGATTGACCTGCCGGCCGCTGAGCCCGAGCGTGTGATCGAGGAGATCGAGGACATCGTCGGCATCGAAGCGACCGACGCGGTCCGTGCTTCTGCCAAGAATGGCATCGGTATCGAAGACATTCTGGAGGCCGTGGTTGCCAAGATCCCTGCGCCGGGTGGCAATGCAGACGGTCCGCTCAAGGCCCTGATCATCGATTCCTGGTTCGACAATTATGTCGGCGTGGTGATGCTGGTGCGCGTGGTGGATGGTGAGGTTCGTCCCAAGGACAAGCTCCTGTTCATGTCGACCAAGGCCCAGCATCTGTGTGAGCAGGTTGGCGTGTTCACGCCCAAGTCGGTGCAGCGCGACGTGTTGCGCGCCGGTGAGGTGGGCTTTGTGATCGCCGGCATCAAGGAATTGGCCAGTGCCAAGGTGGGCGATACCATCACCCTGGTAAAGCCGGCTGCCGAGGAGCCGCTGCCGGGCTTCAAGGAAGTGAAATCGCAGGTGTTCGCCGGCCTCTACCCGGTTGAGAGCCATGACTACGATGCCCTGCGGGACAGCCTCGAGAAGCTGAAGCTGAACGATGCCTCGCTGCACTTCGAGCCGGAAGTCTCGCAGGCACTGGGGTTCGGCTTCCGCTGTGGTTTCCTGGGTCTCTTGCACCTTGAGATTGTGCAGGAGCGCCTTGAGCGCGAATTCGACATGGACCTGATCACTACGGCGCCGACCGTGGTGTACCAGCTGCTCATGAAGGACGGGGAGGTGATCGAGATCGAGAACCCTTCGCGCCTGCCCGAACTCTCCAAGATTGAAGAGATTCGCGAGCCCATCATCACCGCCACCATTCTGGTGCCGCAGGACTATGTCGGTACCGTGATGACACTGTGCAACCAGAAGCGTGGGGTGCAGAAGAACATGCAGTATATGGGCCGGCAGGTCATGTTGACCTACGAGTTGCCCATGGCCGAAGTGGTGATGGACTTCTTCGATCGGCTGAAGTCGGTATCGCGTGGTTATGCCTCGCTGGATTACGACTTCAAGGAATTCAAGGCTGACGACCTGGTGAAGCTCGACGTGCTGGTAAACGGCGAGCGCGTGGACGCCCTGAGCCTGATCGTGCACCGTGCCAACAGCATCTATCGTGGCCGGGAGTTGGTCAGCAAGATGCGCGAACTCATTCCGCGTCAGATGTTCGATATTGCCATCCAGGCTGCCATCGGCGCACACATCATTGCGCGCGAGACGGTCAAGGCCATGCGCAAGGACGTGCTGGCCAAGTGCTACGGCGGTGATATCTCGCGTAAGCGCAAACTGCTTGAGAAGCAGAAGGCCGGTAAGAAGCGCATGAAGCAGGTCGGCAACGTCGAGATTCCGCAGGAAGCCTTCCTCGCCATCCTGCAGGTGAGCGACAAGTGATATCGTCGCGGCGGCATGTTGCCGGCGCGATGTCGCAATTCATGGCCGGCCGGGTGCCGGCTTCTCTCAACCAATATCAAGAACAGCCAAGAAAGCCCGCATGAACTGGACCTTGCTTGCCTTCGCCGCCCTGGCCGTCGGCCCCTTCCTGATCTGGCGCAATAGTCGCACTGCCCAACCGGTCTACGACGCCGAGCAGATGAGCGAAGGCGCGCTGTGGGGTTACTTTCTGCTGCTGGTCGGCGCCTGGGGTGTGTTGTCGGTGTACGCCAACCCGAGCGATCTGTTCTTTGTGGTGATGATGGTTGCGGCAGTGCTGGCCTTGATTGCCCGCCTGCGTGGTTACAAGGCCAAAGGTAACGAGCGCCCGCTGCCGAGCTGGGCAGCATTTGGTTTTTCCAACGCCCTGGTACTGGCGCTGATCGGCCTCGGCAAGACCTTCGTGATCGAGCCGATGCAGATTCCGTCCAGCTCCATGCGCCCTGGGCTCGTAGTCGGTGACTTCATCCTGATCAACAAGTCGGCCTACGGCGTACGCATTCCCTTCCTGAACCAGCCCATCATCCCTACTGGCAAGCCGGAGCGTGGCGATGTGGTCGTGTTCCGTTACCCGCTCGACACCAAGACCAACTACATCAAGCGCGTTATTGGCTTGCCGGGTGACAAGGTCGAATATCGGAACAAACAACTGACGGTGAATGGCCAGCATATCGACAGTATTCCGGTCGGTGACTACCGTTATTTTGAAGCGCAAGGCAATGAAATTGCGGCTGTTGTAATGAAGGAAACCTTCGGCGACAAGACGCACCAGACCCTCAATGAGATGGGCAAGCCGACGCTGAATCCAGCAGGTGTGATTCCCTTCCGCTATCTGGAAAACTGCCAGTACGATGAAACGGGCTTTGCCTGCGCAGTACCGCAAGGCCAATACCTGATGCTGGGCGACAACCGCGACAACAGCAACGATGGCCGCTACTGGGGCTTCGTGCCGGATGACCACCTGACCGGTCGCGCCTTCATGATCTGGATGAGCTGGCCGGGTTGGGGCCATTGGCCGGAATTCGGCCGTATTGGCACGCATATTCAATAAGACGCCACCATGCCGCCTGCCCCAGCAAGAGATTTGGCCGGCGGTCCTTGGACTGGAGGGGCTTGCAAAGCCCTTCCGCCTGCCTAGAATGGCGCGAGCCGACGCTGCTCGTGGCGACAACGCAAATCATTGGGGAAGAAGATGCAAAAACAACGCGGACTCAGCATGATCAATATGCTGGCTTGGGCCATCATCCTAGGCATGGGATTGATCCTTGGCCTTAAACTTGTACCGGTATATACCGAGTACTTCGGCTTGAAGAAGGTGCTCAATACCCTTGCTCGTGAACAAGGTGGGGCGCCGGTCTCCGACATTCGGGAATCGTTCGACAAACGTGCCAATATCGAGAACATTCACTCCGTGAGGAGCTCAGATCTCGATATCGTCCAAGACCAGGCCGGTACAAACATTTCCGTCAGTTACCAAGCTGTAGTACCGCTGGTTGCTAACGCCAGCCTCGTCTTCGACTTCCAGGCGGAAGCGCGCAACCGCGGCAGCAAGTAAGTGGCACTGGATCCTGCACGTCTGGAGGCGGCGCTGGCCTACCGCTTCCGGAACCCCAGCCTGCTCCGCCAAGCATTGACGCATCGCAGCTACGGGATTCCCCATAACGAGCGCCTGGAGTTTCTTGGCGACAGCATACTCAATGCATCGGTTGCAAGACTCTTGTTCGACGCCTTCCCTGAGCGCAGTGAAGGGGAGCTGTCGCGCTTGCGGGCCAGCTTGGTCAAAAAGGAAACGCTGGCAGAACTCGCCCAGAGCCTGCAGTTGAGCGATCACCTGTTCCTGGGGGAGGGCGAGGCACGCAGCGGCGGCTATCAGCGCCCCTCCATCCTTGCTGACACGCTCGAGGCCATCTTTGCTGCGGTGTGCCTGGATGCCGATTTCGTCGCTGCCAGCCGCACCGTGGAACGCCTGATCGCGCCCAAGATTGCGGCGCTGGACCCGGAAACCCATGGCAAGGACAGCAAGACCAAGTTGCAGGAGTGGCTGCAAGCTCGCCGGCTGGGTCTGCCGCAGTATCGTATATTGAGTCAGCAGGGCGAGGCGCACGACCAGCATTTCGTCGTGGAATGCCGGGTCGCCGAGCTTGATCTGGCAACCCAAGGTGCCGGTGCTAGCCGCCGGGCGGCAGAGCAGGATGCTGCGACCCGCGCGCTGGCTGAACTCCCCACTACCAAGAAGGCGAACAAGCCATGACCGACGCAGTTTTCCGTACCGGCTTTATCGCCATCGTGGGGCGCCCCAATGTGGGCAAGTCCACCCTGCTGAACCGTTTGATCGGGCAGAAGATCAGCATTGTGTCGCGCAAGGCACAGACCACGCGGCACCGTATCACCGGCATTCGCACCGATGCCGACGCGCAGTTCATTTTTGTCGATACCCCGGGCTTTCAGACCAAGTACAAGAGCGCCTTGAATGAGGCGATGAACCGCGGCGTGACGACGACCTTGTCCGATGTGGATGTGGTCCTGTTCGTCATTGAGGCCAGCAAGTTTGATGATCGCGACGTACAGGTCATGAAGCTGTTGCCCAAAAACCGTCCGGTCATTCTGGTGCTGAACAAGGCTGACCTGCTCAAGGACAAGAACCAGCTGCTGCCATTTATTCAGCGCATGGCGGCCCAGTTCCCCTTCCACGCCATTGTGCCGGTATCGGCCAAGAAGGTCATGAAGGTCGATGTGCTGGTCGACGCGGTGAAGCCTTTGCTGCCTGAAGGCGAGCCCATGTACGAGGAAGATCAGGTCACGGACCGTAGCGAACGCTTCCTTGCTTCGGAGTTGATCCGCGAGAAGATTTTCCGCCTGGTGGGCGATGAGCTGCCTTATTCCACCACCGTGGAGATTGAAAAGTACGAGGAAGAAGGCAATCTTCGCCGTATTTTCGCTGCCATCCTGGTGGACCGGGAGGCGCAGAAGGCGATCATCATTGGTGACGGTGGTGAAAAGCTGAAGGAAATCTCCACCCAGGCCCGCACCGATATGGAAAAGATGTTCGACTGCCGGGTCTATCTCGAAGTCTTCGTCAAGGTCAAGAGTGGCTGGGCTGACGATACCCGACTGGTCCGCCAGTTCGGCTACGAATGAGGCCAGGCACCCCACGCTGCCCGGCAGGGCGGCGCTTGGTAGGCCAGGAATAGTGGTCGATGGCAGCGACATTTGCCCGCAGCAAGCAGCGCGTCGAGGACGCGCCCGCTTGGTTGCTGCATAGCTACCCCTATAAGGAAACCAGCCTCATCATTGAGGTGCTGAGTCGTGACCACGGGCGTATGGCGCTCGTGGCTCGGGGTGCTCGTCGGCCTACCTCCAGCCTGCGTGGCAATCTTTTGGCTTTCCAGCCGCTGTTGTTGTCCTGGTTCGGTGCCGGTGATCTCAAGACCCTGCATGCCGCTGATTGGCAAGGTGGGGTACCGCAACTGGCTGGTCTGCCACTGATCTGTGGTTTCTACCTCAACGAACTGCTGCTCAAGCTGCTGCCAAGGGAAGATCCGGTCGGCGGTCTGTTCGAGGCCTATGGCCGTGCTGCACGCGCCTTATCGGCCTGCCCGCAGGAGGTTGAGCCTATCTTGCGTAGTTTCGAGCTGGCTCTGTTGAACGAGCTTGGTTATGGCTTTGAATTGGGGCGTGATGCCAAGGGTCGACCCGTCGCGGTCGATGGCGAATATTGCTATTACCAGGGGCAGGGCATACTACCGAGTTCGGGGAATCCGCGGGAGAGCGGCGTCAGAATCAGTGGGCGCAGCCTGCTGGGGATGGCTGCCGGCGACTATAGCCAGGTGCAGACCGGGCTGCAGGCCAAGCAGCTGATGCGGGTGCTGCTGGCCGGTCTCTTGGGCGACACGCCTTTGCATACCCGCAAGATATTGCGTGACCTGCACAAGCTCTGAGGTGGATGGTGATCTACGGCATCGGGACCGATCTGATCGATATCGCGCGCATGGCGGAGGCCTATCAGCGCCATGGCGTACGCTTTCTGAACAGGCTGCTGGCCAAGGATGAACAGGCCGAGTTCGCATCCGCCACCGATCCTGCCCGCTTCCTGGCCAAGCGCTGGGCAGCCAAGGAGGCCTTTGCCAAGGCGGTGGGTACCGGTATCCGTCCCCCTCTGTCGCTGGCAGGCATCACCATTACGCATGATGCGTTGGGCAGGCCGGGCCTCGCTTTCGATGCCGCGATAGCCGCCTATCTGGACGAGCGCAATATTCGGCATGCCCATCTGTCGCTGAGTGATGAACGTAGCGCCGTGGTTGCCTTTGTCGTCCTGGAGCGCGTTTGAGCTGGATGGGCTAGTCGTTCATCCCGGCCGTCACGTGGCTCGTCGCCTAGCACGTCGCCAAGTCAGCGATAGTCGCTAGCATGCACTGCATCGCTGTCTTCCAGCGTTACACGGATAAGCCATGAATTGGACCTTGCTTGCCTTTGCCGCACTGTTTGCGGGCCCCTTGCTGATCTGGCGTGCCCGCGCCACCCCGCCGGTACATGATGCCGACCAAATGCCGGGGCAGGCCCTGTGGGGCTATTTCCTGCTGCTGGTAGGCGCCTGGGGCGTGTTGTCCCTGTGGGCCAATCCTAGCGACCTGTTTTTTCTGATCATGCTGGCACCGGCCGTGCTCGCCCTGTTCGCCCGGTTGCGGGGCTACCGCGCAAAGGGCAATGAACGGGCATTGCCGAGCTGGGCGGCCTTTGGCTATGCCAATGCGCTGGTACTTGGGCTGATTGGTGTAGGCAAGACCTTTCTGGTTGAGCCCATGCAAATACCTTCCAGCTCCATGCGTCCCGGTCTCGTGGTTGGTGACTTTATCCTGGTCAACAAGCTCGCCTACGGCTTGCGTATTCCCTTTGTCGACCAGCCCTTGCTACGTCGGGCCGGGCCGGCACGAGGGGAGGTCGTCGTGTTCCGCCACCCCAAGGATCCCCGGACCAATCTGATCAAGCGGATGATCGGGTTGCCGGGTGACCTGGTGGAGTACCGCAACAAGCACTTGATGGTGAACGGTGTGCGCATGGACAGCCAGCCCATAGGCCAGTATCGCTATGGCAATGAGCAAGGTCAGTTGACCCAGGCTGTACTTCAGCGGGAGTCGTTCGGCAAAGTCAGCCATCAGACCTTGATCGAACCTGACAAGCCGGTAATCGATCTTTTCCAGGTTGATCACTTCCCCTACCAGCGGCAATGCCAGTATGACGTGTCCGGTTTTCGTTGCCGGGTGCCGCAAGGCCACTATCTGGTACTGGGCGACAACCGGGATAACAGCAGCGATGGCCGTTACTGGGGCTTCGTACCTGAGGGCAATCTGGCGGGGCAGGCCTTCATGGTCTGGCTCAGTTGGCCAGGTTGGGGCCATTTGCCAATCTGGGAGCGCATGGGCATGCGCATACATTGAGGGTCGGGCGTGATATGTAGCTACATTGCCTATCGCGCCCAGGTGTCCGATTGGCGTTGCCATGCCGGCTTGTGGTATTAATCACGGCGATTTGCCGCGTAGCGGCCCGTGCACCTCGCTCTCCGCTATGCTGGGAACAAGGTGAACGGCTCGGCTATAACAAAGTCATAGCCTGAGGTCGCATCCGGGCCGACCAGCGGCCCGGACGCCTGCCCAAACAAGAGGGATGCCGGGATGATAGCCATCGAACATAAAGCCCATTGCGTGCTGGCAACGGTTGCCGGCGAATTTACCTTGGCGGACTACAAGGAGTTCGAGGAAAACGTCCTCTACGAACTCAAATTCCACGGTCGGCCCAACCTGATGCTCGACCTGACCGAGATGTTGAGCTACACGCTGGATGTGGTTTGGGAGGAGATCCGCTTCTCCCGCGAGCATGCCGCCGATTTTGGACATATCGCTGTCGTAACTGCAGACCAGTGGACGACCTGGGCAACCTGGGTGGCCCGTTTGTTCGTGGATAGCGATGTGCAGGTCTTTGAAGATGGTCAGCAGGCGGAATCCTGGTTGCTGACCACAACGCCGGTGGCTGGCTGATGCGCGGATTGTTTGGCTCCCTAACCGGTATGGTCAAGCGGGAAAGCGACCCGCTGGCTGACGCTCGTACCGCGGCGCAATGGGTGCGCGACCTCAAACAAGAACAGGATATCGCAGGGCAATTGGCGGCCGTGCACGAGCTGGCGATCAAGTCATTGGAACGCCGCCCTCTGGCGCTTTCGACTCTGCAAGCCTTGTTTGTGATCGATGAGAAGATTCAATCCACCTTCGATCAGGTACGGCAGCAATACATCCAGAACCCTCGCGCCGGCAAGGCGATCGAGGAGAAGCTATGGAGCGATATTGTTGGCTTTGCCCGCGCCATGCTGGCCGCCTACCACCCCTTCGTCCGCCTGGAGGATCCCAGGCCGGAAGAGGAGGCGGGCTTTCAGCAGGCCACTGCCCTGATGCTGGCGCGTGCCACGCATTACGTCGGCATCCAGGTGAAGTGGCACTACTTTCGCTTCCAGAATCCGCCCTCAACCCTTTGGGCAGCGGCAAACCAGCTCTACCGCCTGGCAGAAGTCAGTGGCATCGACAGCCAGGCATTCCCGCTCTACCCCGAGCTGGACATGCAGCCCACCTCGTGCGCAGACGAGTTCATCCGTATCCAGATGCTGGCTACCCTCAACAACGGTAATTTCAACCTGCGCCAGTATGACTGGGCAGACCGTTGGCTGATCGGCTGGTCGCGGCAGGTTCAAATAGAACGCAAGTACCGCGACGGGATTCACCAGTTCTGTGTGAATCTGGCAGAACCCTCCGGCCCGGCAAAGATCCATGAGGCGGTCGAAGGCGACATGATGCGCTTCTGGGGTGTGGGTGACCTGCTGGCCGAGATGGGCAAGATCATTGGACAGCTTGAAGCAGGTGATTCGCCCGCCCGCCTGGGCTTGGGCGACGATGCGCGGATGCCGGCCTGCCTCGATTTCCTGCGCCAGCTGGAGATACTCTGGTCGCGCGAACGCAATCAACAATCCAGCCGCAACGAGCGGACCAAGGTCAGCAAGCTGATCCAGGTGACCTCGGGGCTGACTGCCATCTTCTCGGCTGTGCGCTTTGACGATGAACGGGCCATGCAGCGTGCCTCGGCGCGCAATGCTCCCGACAACGACGAAGTCATGGACATGAAACTCTATGGCTATGTGACCGACCGGACCAAGCAGAAACTGGCACAGGCGCAATCGCGCAACCATGCCTATGTAAACAAGGCGAAGTCCATAGAGCACGACGAATGGGTCGTCGAAAACCAGTCCGAAGGCGGTTTCGGTGCCTTGCTACCGGTAGAGGGGCACGACTGGGTGCGCCTGGGCGTACTGCTGGCACTGCGTAATAACGACCATGAAAACTGGCATATTGCCGTGATCCGTCGGCTGAATCGCATTGATGCCGACCAGCTCTACGCCGGCGTACAGATACTCACCGGCACGCCGGTATCGGCCAGCATGAAGTCGCTGGAGGACGAGCGTCACGCCCCAATGGCGGTAGACGGGATCGACACGGTGGGCCTTGTGATGCGCAAGAACGGGCTCTACATCCCGTATTTTGGTGAGGGACGGCGTGCCAACAGCCTGCTGCTGCACTCCGCCGACTATGCGCCGGGGCGACTCTACCAGGTACTGGCACGCGATAAATCCTTTATGGTGCGCATAGGTGAGACCCTGGAGAAGGGGCCGGACTGGATCTGGACCATTGTTGAGCTCTTGCGTCGCGATGCTTGACGCGGGGATTTTCGGGCAACAAAAAGCCGACCTCGGATGGGTCGGCTTTTTGTTGCCGGTGCAGCAGGTTCAAGCGTTGATCCGAGCCTTGATCCAAAGACCGATCGCTTCGATCTCCTCCATGCAGACTGAATGCGGCATGCGATAGCCTTGCCACTGTACCGGGTGGCCCTGGCTGCTCGCCCACTGCGCCGCGGATTCGCCCAACACGAAGGGCACGATGGGGTCTTGCACACCGTGCGCCGCGAAGATGGGCGTGGCGGCGTTGGCTTGGCTCAGCTCAGCGTCAATCAGCGCCTGCGAGGGGATGTAGGTGGACAAGGCGATAATGCCGCCCAGCCGCTCGGGATGGGTCAGGCCCGCACTGTAGGCCATGGCGCCCCCTTGCGAGAAGCCGGCCAGAATGATGCGCTCGGTTGGAATGCCGCGCTCGTTTTCACGCCGGATCATGGCCCGGATGGCCTCGCGGTTTGCGCGGATACCGGCTTCGTCCACCCGCCGGTTGATGCTGCCGATCTCCAGGATGTCGTACCAGGCCCGCATCACGTAGCCATTGTTGCAGGTCACCGGGATCATGGGCGCGTGGGGGAAGAGGAAGCGCACGCCAACCTCACTTTCCAGACCAAGCTCCGGCACTACCGGTACAAAGTCATTGCCATCGGCACCCAGGCCATGCATCCAGATCACGCTCCATTGCGGTGCAGGGCGGGTTTCTATTTCGATATGTTCGAGCAATGCGCTCATCAGCAGAGTTCTTTCACGGTTTGATGGCGGAAGCAGTCCACCGCATGGTCGTTGACCAGGCCGGCGGCCTGCATAAAGGCGTAGATGATGGTCGAGCCGACGAATTTGAAACCGAGCTTGCTCAGATCCTTGGAGATGCGGTCCGAGAGGGCGGTCTTGGCGGGCGCTCCCTGGCCCGGTTGCAGCATATTCTGCAGTGGTTTGCCATCCACATAGCGCCAGAGCAGGGAGTCGAGGCTCTCCCCGCGCTCGCGCAGGCGCAGATAGGCTTGCGCATTGCCGATCGCTGCCGCCACCTTGAGGCGGTTGCGGACGATGCCGGGGTCCTGCAACAGACTGGCCACCTTGGCCTCGTCATAGCGGGCGATGCATTCAGCGTCCCAACCATCGAAGGCGAGTCGATAGGACTCGCGTTTGTTCAGGATGGTTTCCCAACTCAGGCCGGCCTGCGCCCCCTCGAGATTGAGCATTTCGAACAGGGCCCGATCATCGTGACAGGGAACGCCCCATTCCTCGTCATGGTAGGCAAGGTAGCGCGGGTTCTTCGGGTTGGCCCAACGGCAGCGACAAGGTTCGGTCATGGCAAATCCGGCGGAGGACAAGAGGGTTGCTCAGCGGGAGAGGGGAGCTTGAGCCCGAGCATGTTCCAATCAATCGGCCCTTGGCGCAAGCCGGCCAGCCTCCGCGATTTGCGCTAGGGATGGCGAGATTGATGGTAAAATACTGCACGCTTGTACAAACAATCCGTACCCATGATCCAGATCCTGCAGCAGGCGATCGCCCAGCCCCAATTCCAACCCCGCCTGATCCGCGCCAGCCGCGCCTTGTTCGAAGTCCTGATCCATGAGGATCTGATCGACTTCCGCTATGGCATGCACTTGCTGCACCATCCGGAAATCGCCATCGAACTGGCCGATGACCTGGGAGACGATCTGTTCCGGCTTGAATTCTGACCCCCTTGTCGGCGCTGCCGACAAGGGAAGGTCGTGAGGTCGCCGCCTATTTCAAGGGGGGGATAGCGGCAGGTTGAAGTGGTGGCACCGGTTCGGTTGCCAATTTACGCTGTAACCAGGCAATCGCCGTTTCCAGCTGCTTGTCCTGGCCCAGGAAGGTGGCGTGGGGTGGATTCTCCACCTCGATATCGGGTACCACCCCCACACCCTCGATCAGCCAGCTGCCATCCACGCCGAACTGCGGGTTCTCGGCGACCCTGGCACGGCCGTTGTCGACCAGGTTGTTGCGGTCCGATAACCAGACACCTGCACCGGCGGTGCGGCTACCAATCAAGGGGCCCAGCTTGAGGGCCTTGATGCCGGCGGCGAAGGTTTCCCCGTCGGAATAGGTCAGGGCATCGGTCAACACCACCAGATGGCCGCGGAAGGTCTGCTGCATATTGGTGTAGGAGCCACCGGCTGGGGGCGCCCAGTAGGCCCAAGCCCGCCTTAGCAGCTTTTCGATGATCCAGCTGTCGATATTGCCGCCGTTGTTGCGCCGCACGTCGATGATCAACCCATCGCGGTCATATTGGCCATAGAACTCGCGTACGAAGCCAGCCATATCGTCGCCACCCATGGCGCGCAGGTGCAGGTAGCCCAGCTTGCCCTGGCCAGCCTTCTCCACCGCCTCCTTTCGGGTCTGCTCCCAGTCGGTGTAGCGCAATGCGGCCTGGCGCTGGGCGTTGACCGCCACGACCACGACCTTGCGGCTGGGGGCATCCCCGCGCTTGATCTCCAGCAGTACCTGCTGGCCGGCCTGGTTGAGCAGGAGGTCGGAGATATCGCGGGCCTCGCGGGTGCTGCGACCATTCACCGCCACGATCACGTCACCGACCTGCACATCCACACCCGGTGACTGTAGCGGCGAGCGCTCACCCGGTAGTTCGCGCTCGGTGTGATAGATGTAGCTTACCTTCCAGCCATTGGCGGTGCGTTGCAGGTCGGCACCCAAGCCTGCCACGGCAACGCTCTCCGGGCTGCGGCGCATGTCGCCTGCCGCCACTTGCGAATGCAGTGAGCCGACCTCAGCCACCATCTGTCCCAGTACGTCATCCAGCTCGCTGCGGTCGGTGACGCGCTCTACCAGTGGTGCATAGTGGGTGCGCACGGCAGACCAATCCACGCCGCGCATATTGCGGTCATAGAGCGAATCGCGATGCATGCGCCAGGCGTCGGCAAACATCTGCCGCCATTCCTCGCGCGGCCGGACCTGGATGCCCCAGTCGCCGATTCGCACCGCCGACTTGCCGAGATCCGCTGGTGCCTTGGCGCCGGCCTCCACGATCCACATATCGCCGCCATCGTTGCCTGCCTTGCGGTAGAACAGCTTCTTGCCATCCTGTGACAAGGCGAACTGGTTGACTTCCGAGGCGAATAATTCGAGCTTGGCTGGACCATTTTCAATGGCCAGGGTCTTCAGATCGCGTTTGCCACCATCGTGTTCCAGCAGATACAGGCGTTTGGCATCGCTCTTGAGGTCCAGGAAATTGCCGGCGACACCTGGTACTTCATACAGACGCTCAGCCAAACCGTCGAACACAATGGCAGGCAGCTTGGGCTTGTCATCCTTCTTGCTCTCCTGCTTGTCGGCTTTCTTCTCTTCCTTCTTGTCTTCCTTCGCCTCGGCCTTGTCCTCGGCCGCTTTGCCGGCCTGCAGTTCATCCTTGGCCTGGAACGGGAAGCGGTTGCCGGGCTGCAGGGCCAGCGCGTATAGCTTGCTGCGCTGGCTGAAGTGCGCGCCGGTGTTGCGGTCGCCCCAAGGACCACCACCGGGGGCCTGGAAGTTACGCTCGGAGAGGAACCACAACCATTTGCCATCCGGGCTGAAGGTTGGCGAACCGGATTGGTACTTGTCGCTGGTCAGCCAAGTGAGGTGCTTGCGATCCAGGGAATAGAGACCGATCCGGGACAGCTGGCGCGCACTGGTCTGACGGACCAGGGCAATGGCGCGGCTGTCCGGGGACCAGCGCAGGGCGTCGTACTCCTCGTTCCCGACGGCGCCGCCATCATCGATCAGCTCGTTATGCCCGCTGGCAAGCTCCAGCAGCCAAAGTCGGCCACGTTTGTCGCTATGGGCCAGCCAGCGCCCATCGGGCGAAGGCAGCACGTTCCAGCGCTGGGTGGTGCCATCATGGGTCAGCGCCTTGCCGCCGCTACTGCCGTCGGCCGGGAAGCGCCAGACCTCCTCCTCGCCGCTGGCATCGCAGATCGCGTAGAGCCACTTGCCATCGGGGCTGAGTGTGGCAGCTGCCAGGCGGCTACCTGCAGGTTGGGCAATATCGATGCGACGGATGGGGCCGACACCGGCCAGGGTGACCTGGCCGCGGGCGGTAACGGCAACCCGCTCGCCATCGGGTGATAGCTCGCTGCTGCTCATATAGCGCAGCGGCTTGTCCAGCCAGCGGGTACGTTGCTGGTCGAAGTCCGAGCTCAAACGGATGTCCAGTGCCCTGTCCGACAGGCTGGCGAGGTCGAGTACATGCAGATCCGCGCCCAACTGGTAGGCTATCTTGCCTTGATTCAGACTGGCGGAACGTACATCGAAATCGCGATGTTGGGTCAATTGGCGGGCATCGCTGCCGTCGTCACGTAGCGACCAGAGATTGTCGCGCCCATCGGCATCGCTGATCACCACCAATTGGCCGTTCCACCACATCGGGCGGCGCAGATTGGCATCGCGCGGGCCGATGCGCTCCGCTTCGGCACCGGATTTCAGGTTATAGCGCCACAGCTGTGCCATGGCACCGCCTCGGTAGTGGCGGGCATTGTCATTGGTGGTGGCCAGGCCGAAGCGGACGAAATAGAGGTTTTCGCCTTTGTCATCGAGCACTGCATCGTTGGCGTCGGCCAAGGGGAATACCCGTTTGGCCAGCGTGTTCGGATTGACTGCGGCGACAACGCGCAGGGAGTTCGGCCCGCTGCTGTGCTGGGCGCTGAACAGTACCTCCCCCTGCGGCGTCCAGCCCAAGGCAAAGGCGCGCGTGTTCTCGAAGCTGACCCGCTTGGGCAAGCCGCCGGCCAGGGGCATCACATAAACCTCGGTTGCCCCGTCGTAGTTGGCTGAAAAGGCCACCCACTGGCCATCCGGGGATAGCGCGGCGCGGGTCTCCTCGGCCGGATGGCTGGTCAAGCGGCGGGCAGTGCCGCCACTCGCGTCGCTGCTCCACAGATCTCCCTCGGCCGTAAATACCAAGGTATTGCCTTGCAAGGTGGGGAAGCGGAAATAGCCATTGCTGGCAGCAGGTACGACTTGCGAGGCCAGGAGGCCGGCCAAGGCGGCGGCGAGACGGGTCAGTTTCATGGCGCAGGAGCGGTTCGGAAAAGCGGCATCTTACTGAGCCACCTCTCAAGCTTCTGCCTGCATGCGACGACCAGTCGCCTGGAGGGATGAATGGTGACGCCTGTGTGCGTAGCCAAAAAAAAATGCCGCAAGGCTACCCATGCGGCATTTTCTTGATGGACGGGCTACTCAGTCTTGCCCGTACTTGGCATTGCGCGGGCCATACAGCAACCGACCCTGGCCACCGCCCGCGGTGAGCAGGCGCTGGCTGGTGATGCCGGCGTAGGTGTGGGACTTGTCGCTCACCGAGTTGGCAATCTGGTTGATCAGGGCGCCGATCAACATGCCTGCAAGACCGTTGTTGTTATTGTTGTTGTTCTCGGCGCTGGAGGAGCGGGCGCTGCCGGTCCACAGCGTCTGGCCGGTTCGCAGGTCGACCAGCCGCGCCTCGGCCGCCACGGCGGTTTCACTGCTGATGATGCGGTAGCTCGAGCCGTATTCCTTCACCTCGACGTAGAGCGCAGCGTCGGCACCGAAGATTTCGCGCAACTTAGCGGTAGGCACCGCATGGACTTCGGCGGCATTGCTGAGGCCATTTTCCTTGAAGGCCGCGTCCACCAGGCTGACCGGTAGCACGTAGTAGCCGGACTCCGCCAGCGGGTAGCTCATCTGCGCCAGCATGCTGTAGGTCGCCTTGACGTCAGGCGAGCTGTTAAGCGGCGGCAGGACCACGATAGAGCGCGGCTTGGCTTCCCTGAATGCCGTGTAGTCGTATGACTTGGGCGCGGTCGCGCAACCACTGGCGAGTACGATCAGGAAGAGGGCGGCCAGGATGCCCTTGCAGACTGAAAAATTCATCGTACCTCTCCTTGCTTGGCCGGCATCTTCTTGAGCAGAAAGTCCATAAATGTCGCGGACTCGGGGAAGAGTTCCTTCTCGGCCAGCAGCTGCTGGCGCATCTGGTCGGGCTGGCCCAGCTCGCCGTACAGTAGGCCCAAGTGGGCGTGGTAGCCCGGTGGAACAGCCTCTCCCTTGGATTGGATGGTCTGCAGGTCCTGCTGCAGCGAAGCCAGTTGGTCCTGTGGGCTACGACCATCACCGCGGAAATGGTCGTAAACCTGTTGCTGGTAGCTACCCCAGCCGTAAATGCTCTTGGCGGGGGCTGCACAGCCCCCCAGCAGCGCAGCCGAAGCCACCACGCCGGCGAGTGCCCGGCGCGTTGTCAGTACAAATTTCATTGTTTCAAATACCTGTATCGGTCTGGAGTTTGTTATGAGTTCAAGTGCTTGAAAAGCTTAAGCTAATTCAAGGCAATGACGAGCGTCAGCGAGGTTACCCGCAGCGGTGGCTGCCAGAGTTCTTGGCGCTTTAGCGCCTAGAACCTGTGCGTGCAAAGCTGCGGGAGGGGAGGGGTAAAACAGGAAAGCGCCACTATATGAGGTTCCACTGCCACGTGGCGCCAGGGTCGCCCTGCTGCCTGCGCTTCCCCCTCCTCCAATCAATGACTTGCGTTCATAACAGGTGCTTACTGCGCCGGCCGCCATGCGCCGGAATCGATACCCGCCGTGAGGTTGTTCACGGCCTCGCGGATGGCGAGGTCCAGCACCTTGCCATTCAGCGTGGCGTCGTAGCCGGCGGTGCCGCCAAAACCGATCACTTCGCGGTTGGACAGGCTGAACTCCCCTGCACCCTGGGCGGAGTAGACCACTTCCGAGGTCTGTACGTTGACCACGTTCAGGGCGACCTTGGCGTAGGCGACTTGCGACTTGCCACGCCCAAGGATGCCGAACAGCTGCTGGTCGCCAACTTCCTTGCGGCCGAACTCGGTGACATCTCCGGTCACCACATAGTCGGCAGCCTTGATCGCCTGCGCCTTCTTGGCCAGCGAGGCTTCCTGGGCGGTCTCGCTCATATTGTCGCGGTCCAGCACGCTGAAGCGACCGGTCTGCTGGAGATGGGTGATCAGGATGGTCTTGGCCTGGCCACCGAGGCGGTCCACGCCATCGGTGAAGATGCCACGCATAAAGCTCGATCGGTTGTCGAACTTGCCGACCGAGATCGGGCTCCGGGCGCCCTTGTAGGGGGTGGCGGAGGCCGCAACCTTGGCGACCTCGAGGGTACGGGATTGCTCGGTGGCGCAGCCGGCAAGGGCCGCCAGCAAGGCGAGCGAGAGAAGCGACTTATGCATTCCTACTCCGGGTTTATCGATGATTTTATGGGCTGCAGCAGCAGCGCGGCCGCGCATGGTAGCGGCTGGCCGGGCGTCTGGTAAACCCTGGTCAGCCGATATAGTCAGGTAGAAATACCTTGAAATAGGCAAAGTGGCGCGGACTCCGCCGCGCCACAACATGCCGGTAGCAAGGATGGATCAGGCTTCCGCGGTGCGTTTGCGCAGCTCGTACTTCTGGATCTTGCCGGTCGCCGTCTTGGGCAGCTCGCCAAAGACCACATGACGCGGCACCTTGAAGCCGGCCATATGCGCCTTGCAGTGGGCAATGATCTCCTCGGCTGTCACCTGGCTGCCAGCCTTCAGCTCCACGAAGGCGCAAGGCGTCTCCCCCCACTTCTCATCGGCCTTGGCCACCACCGCGGCGGCCAGCACGGCGGGGTGGCGGTACAGCACATCCTCTACCTCCACGCTGGAAATGTTCTCGCCGCCGGAGATGATGATGTCCTTGCTGCGATCCTTCATCTTAATGTAGCCGTCCGGATCGACGACTGCGAGATCGCCGGTATGGAACCAACCGCCGGCAAAGCACTCACGGGTGGCCTTTTCGTTCTTGAGATAACCCTTCATGCAGATATTGCCGCGGAACATGATCTCGCCCATGGTCTGGCCATCATGCGGTACTGCCTGCATGGTCTCCGGATCAAGCACGGTAATACCGTCTTCCAGGTGGTAGCGTACCCCTTGGCGGGCATTGAGCCGGGCCCGCTCGCCAATATCCAGCTCGCTCCAAGCGGCCTGCTTGGCGCAGACGGCGGCTGGGCCATAGACCTCGGTCAGGCCGTAGACATGGGTCAGATCAAAGCCCATCTGCTCCATGCTCTCTATCATTGCCGCCGGCGGGGCCGCGCCGGCCACCATGGCATGCACCAGGTGGTCTATGCCGACCTTGAGCTCGCTGGGCGCGTTGCAGAGCAGGTTGTGCACGATGGGGGCGCCACAGTAGTGGGTGACCCGCTCTTGGCGGATCAGATCGAAGATGGCCTTGGCGTCGACCTTGCGCAGACAGACATTCACTCCGGCACGTGCGGCGACGGTCCAGGCAAAACACCAGCCATTGCAGTGGAACAGCGGCAGGGTCCAGAGATAGACCGCGTGCTTGGGCATGTCCCATTCGAGAATATTGCTGACGGCATTGGTATAGGCGCCACGATGGTGGTAGACCACGCCCTTGGGGTTGCCGGTGGTGCCCGAGGTGTAATTGAGGCAGATGGCGTCCCATTCATCCGTCGGGGGGCACCAGGCATAGTCAGGGTCGCCGCTGGCCAGAAAGGCCTCGTATTCGAGCGATCCAATAGGATGGTTGTCGCCCTGGTACAGCACGTCGTCCACATCGATGACCAGCGGCTGCACCTTACTGCGCGCCAGCGCCAGGCGGATGACCGGAGCAAACTCGCGGTCCACCAGCACGGCGCGCGCCTCGCCGTGGTCCAGCATGAAGGCGATGGCCTCGGCATCGAGCCGGGTATTGAGGGTATTGAGCACCGCACCTGACATGGGCACACCGAAGTGCGCCTCGACCATGGGTGGCGTGTTGGGCAGCATGGCGGCAACCGTGTGGCCCTTGGCGATGCCGGCCTTGGCCAGCGCAGAAGCGAGCTGCCGGCAGCGGCGGTAGGTTTGCTGCCAGCTCTGCCGCAAAGTGCCATGCACGATGGCAGTACGGTCGGGGTAGACCTGCGCCGCCCGCTCGATAAAGCCCAAAGGGCTGAGCGGCGCATGGTTTGCCGGGTTCTTGTCCAGACCTGTTTCGTACACCTTGAATCTCCTCGATCGTTGGCGGATGACGAACAACTTCCCGGCCTGCAGCGTGCTGGCACATGGGGCGGCCGATGACGGGCCGCCGCTGTGCGCGATGTTATTTCTTGGGTCGGAAAGCCTTGACGCGATGCTCGTTGGTTTCGATATAGGCGGCGCCGATCAAATCAAGGCAGTAGGGCACGGCTGCGAAGATGCCGGGCACCACCACTTGGCCGTCGGCGTCACGCAAGCCTTCCAGGGTTTCCTTGATCGCCTTGGGCTGGCCCGGCAAATTAAGGATCAGCGCCTGCTTCCGGATCACGCCGACCTGCCGCGACAGGATGGCGGTCGGTACAAAACGCAGGCTGATCTGCCGCATCTGCTCGCCAAAGCCCGGCATTTCACGGTCGGCCACAGCCAGTGTGGCATCCGGCGTCACATCACGTGGGGCAGGGCCAGTTCCGCCGGTCGTCAGCACCAGACCACAGCCATCCTCGTCCACCAGGGCTTTGAGTGTGGTTTCGATCAGGGGCTGCTCATCCGGGATCAACCGCTCCACCACCGTGAACGGGGTTTGCAGTACTTCCTCCAGCCAGCTTTTAAGCGCGGGCAAGCCCTTGTCTTCGTAAACGCCACTGCTGGCCCGGTCGCTGACCGAGACCAGGCCGATGCGCAGAGCCTCACTCATCCTCATCTTCCTCGGCGTCGTCCTCAGCTGCGGATTGGCCTGTCAGGGCCGGTTCCGGGTAGATCTCCTTGAGGAACTGGAACAGGCTGCGGTAGTGCTTGGGCGGTTTCTGCGCCGCGCGTTCGGCACGGGCATTGCGCACCAACTGGCGCAACTGCTGGATATCGATGCTGGGATGCTCGGCGATCAGGGCGGCCACCGCCTTGTCGTCGGTCAATAATTCATCACGGCTGCGCTCAAGCTGGTGCAGCCAGGCGCTCTGCCGGTCGTTGTCACCCTTCAGGCTATCAAGCAGGGCCTGGATGGGGGTGGGGTCTACGTCGCGCATCAGCTTGCCAATGTATTGGCGCTGCCGCTTGATGGCGCTGTTGGAGGTGATCTTCTGCGCGTCCTTGATGGCAGTCAGCAGGGCATCCGGCAGGTCCAGCTTCTTGAGCTGGAGCTTGGAGAGGCTGATCAGCTGCACGCCCAGGTCCTGCAGTGCCTCCATCTCGCGCTTCATTTGCGACTTGGAAACATATTCAATCTCTTCGCCGTCGAAGTCATCGGCAAAGTCGGAGTCGGAGTGCGGCGTGCGGGACATGGCAGGAACAGGTTTTGTAGTACGGACTGTTATGATACCGGACCCGGCGCCACCTACCCAGCCGGGCAACTTCCCCGCCGCCGAATTATGCTGAAAGTGCAGATCCGGCTTGTCGTCGCTGTCCAACCTTTGCCAAGACCATCGAGATGCCTGTGAACTCATCCGTCGAATCCGGTTTTTCCTATAGCCAGCCTGCGCTGCGCAGCCTGGTGGAGCAGGTGCTTGCCGATGCCAAACGGCAAGGCGCCACCAGTTGCGATGTGGATGTATCGGAAGGTGTAGGCCAGAACGTCAGTGTGCGATTGGGTGAGGTTGAGACCATCGAATACAACCGTGACAAGGGCGTGGGCATCACGGTCTACCTGGGGCAACGCAAAGGCCACGCCAGTACTTCCGATTTCTCCGCCGAGGCCTTGAGCCAGACGGTCAGCGCGGCCCTGGCGATTGCCCGCTATACGGCAGAGGACGATGCCGCCGGCCTGGCTGACCCGGTGCGGCTGGCTACGGTCTTCCCGGACCTGGACCTCTTCCATCCTTGGTCCCTGCCGGTGGAAGAAGCTATTGAACTGGCCCGGCGCTGCGAAAGTGCGGCGCGCGACGTGGATAGCCGGATCAGCAATTCCGAGGGGGCCACCGTATCAAGCCATATCGGCCAATCGGTATACGGTAACTCGCACGGCTTTATCGGCCCCAGCGTCAGCTCACGGCACTCGATCTCTGCCTCCATCATCGCCCAAGAGGGCGAAGCCATGCAGCGCGACTACTGGTATAGCGTGGCGCGCGCCGCTGCCGACCTGGAGGACGCGGTCGTGATCGGCCGCAAGGCGGGTGAGCGGGCCATTGCCCGGCTGGGCGCCCGCCGCATCAAAACCGGTGAATACCGTGTGCTCTATGATCCGACCCTGGCATCTGGTCTGATTGGCCATATGGTGTCGGCCGCCTCGGGCGGCAGCCTCTATCGCAAGGCGAGCTTTCTGCTCGACTCGTTGGGTAAGCCAGTGTTCTCGCCCATCGTGCAGATTGTCGAGGACCCCTTCCTGGCCCGTGGTATGGCCAGTTCCAGCTTCGACGCTGAAGGTGTGGCCTGCGTCCGCCGCGAACTGGTAACCGACGGGGTCCTAAACGGCTGGTTCCTGGGTAGCTACTCCGCCCGCAAGCTGGGCATGAGCACTACCGGCAATGCCGGCGGTAGCCATAACCTGCTGGTTCGGCCCACGGCCGGCGGATTGGATGACATGCTGCGGCAACTGGGTACCGGCCTTTTTGTGACCGAGCTGCTGGGGCAGGGCGTCAACGGCATCACCGGAGACTACTCACGCGGCGCCGCCGGCTTCTGGGTGGAAAACGGCAAGATTGTGCATCCGGTGGAGGAGATCACCATTGCTGGCAATCTGAAGCAGATTTTCCAGGATATCGTTGCGATTGGCTCCGACATCGACCTACGTGGCAGCAAGCGAGTGGGTTCCATCCTGGTGGAGCGCATGACGATCGCAGGTGCCTGATGCGCCGATTTGCAAGGATGAGCGGGTGGGCTGATGCTCGCCGCTCGCCCTGTCGGCCATTCTGACTATTCATTTGTCATTGATATTCCATTGTCCTGCGGTAAGCTAGCCCGGTTATCAAATCGGAAAGGTGGGCGGGGCAATGAAATGGCATGGAATCAGCAGCGCCCTGATCGCGCTTGCACTCGCTGCTTGCGGCGGTGGCGGCGGCGATAGCACTACCCCGTCGTCCGGTACCACACCGCCACCAGCGCCCCCCCCGCCAGGTGCCAGCGTCAGTGAACCGGATGCTTTGCGTTTGCTGGAGCAAAGCAGCTTTGGTCCGACCGATGCCAGCCTGGCTGCAGTCAAGCAACTGGGCATTGCCGGCTTTGTGGAAGACCAGTTCGCACAGCCTGCTACGGGCTACCAGGGCTTTGCCTTTCTTGACGCCAATTCCAATGTCGGTTGTCCCACCGGTTCGGCCAGCAACTGCTTCCGGGACAACTACACGCCGTTCTACCTGCAGCAACGCTTCTTCCAGAACACCATCAACGGCAAGGACCAGCTCCGTCAGCGGGTTGCCTTCGCACTGTCACAGATTCTGGTGATCTCGGGCCGCGACATCGGCCAGCCTTATGCCATGGCGGCCTACCAGAACATTCTGCTGAACCAGGCCTTCGGCAACTTCCGCGACATCTTGTACGAGGTCACCCTGAGCCCGGCGATGGGCGACTACCTCGACATGGTGAACAACGACAAGCCCAACCCGGCACGTGGCACTGAGCCCAATGAAAACTACGGCCGCGAGGTCATGCAGCTGTTTTCCATCGGTGTCTGGAAGTTGAACCCGGATGGCAGCCAGCAGCTTGATGGCAAAGGCAAGCCTATCCCGAGTTATGACCAGGATGTGGTCGAAGGCTTTGCCCATGCCTTTACCGGCTGGACCTACCCACCGCGGCCGGGCGTCAACGGCAAATGGACCAATCCCCGCAACTACGAAGGCCGCATGGTGGCCTTTGCTGACCATCACGACGTCGCCGCCAAGACGTTGCTTGACGGCCGCCAGCTGCCAGCCGGGCAGGGGGCGGAGAAGGACCTGAGCGATGCCATAGACAGCCTGTTCAACCACCCCAATGTCGGTCCCTTCATTGGTCGGCAGCTGATACAGCAGCTGGTTACCAGCAATCCCAGCCCGGCCTACGTCAGCCGCGTCAGCGCAGCCTTCAACAATAATGGTCAGGGTGTGCGTGGCGATATGAAGGCCGTGCTGCGCGCCATCTTGCTGGACAGCGAGGCCCGCGGCGATCGGCATGACGAGGTGAGCTACGGCAAGCTGCGGGAACCCGCGCTCTTCGCCGTCAATCTGCTGCGCAGCGTAGGTGGCAGTTCAGATGGCGTCTACCTGCGCGCCCAGAGCGCGACCATGGCGCAGGATGTCTACAGCCCGCCTTCGGTCTTCAACTACTACCCGCCCGATTACCCCCTGCCGGAGAGCAGCCTGCAAGCGCCACCGTTCGGTATCTACGACGCGACGACTGCCTTTGCCCGAGCCAATTTCGTCAATGCGGTCCTGGCCCAGAACGGGATTGCTGCGGATGCCTCGGTGCCCGGCGCGGTCGGTACCCGCATCGACTGGGCGCCCTGGCTGGCCTTGGGAGGTGACAGCAACAAGTTGCTCGATCGCATCAACCTCTTGCTGTTTCACGGCGCCCTGCGTGACGACGTGCGCGCCGGAATCAAGCAAGGGGTGGACAGCGTGGCCGCGACCGACAGCTACGGTCGGGCCCGGGCCGCACTTTATCTGGCGCTGACGTCGCCACAATTTCTGGTACAGCGCTAAGGCATAGCCATGACGATCTCGCGTAGACAATTCCTGAAGAGCTCCGCCGCGCTGGCGCTGCTGGAACAAATCAGCCGGCTCGACGCCCTGGCAGCCCCCTTGGCGGGCAGCGACTATCGGGCGCTGGTCTGTGTCTTCCTGTTTGGCGGAAACGACAGCAACAACACCATCGTCCCCACGGATGCCAGCGGCTACGCCGACTACCTGAAGGCGCGCGGCAACCCTGCTACAGGCGGGCTTGGCCTGGCACAGAGCAGTCTGATTGCCTTGCCAGGCGTGAATTACGGCCTGCATCCTGGTCTCGCCCCTTTGCTGCCGATCTGGAACGCCGGCCACTTGGCCATGCAATTCAACGTGGGCACGCTCAATCGGCCCATCAGCAAAGCCGAGTATGCCAACGCGGCCAACCGGCCGGAGAGTTTGTTCTCCCACTCCGACCAGCAGGCGCAATGGCAGTCGGCCGTCAGCAGCGGCCCTAGCCGCAGCGGTTGGGCCGGCCGCATTGCCGACCTCGCCGGCAGCAACGGTGCCTTGCCCCTGATTATTTCTACCGGCGGCAATAATCTCTTTGCCGTAGGGAATGCCACGACACCGCTGGCCATTCCCGCCAACGGCGGTATCGGTCTCAATGGCTTCGGTTCCAACCCGACCGGCAGCCCCTTGTTTGGCGCCATGACGCAGCTTCGCGGACTCGATGCCGGCAATCAGCTGGTCCAGGCAGCCGCCGGCACCATGAACCGAGCCATTGCAGCGAGCTCGGCCCTGGCGCCGGTGCTGACCGGTACCTCGCCCGTAGCCAGCCTGTTTGCCGGCCAGAACAATAGCGTTGCCCAGCAGCTGCACCAGGTCGCGCGCGTAATCGGCGCGCGGCAAACCCTCGGTGCCGGTCGGCAGATATTCTTCGTTTCGCACGGCGGCTACGACACGCATACCGACCAGCTCAACCGCCAGGCCACGCTGTTGGGGCAGCTCGGTACGGCGCTCAAGTCCTTCTACGACGCCTTGAACCAGCTTGGCGCCTTGAGCCAGGTCACCACCTTCACCCAGGCCGACTTCGCCCGTACCCTCAAGCCCGCCTCAGGCGGTGGCAGCGACCATGCCTGGGGTGCCCACCACTTTGTCATGGGGGGCTCGGTCAAAGGGGGGACCTATGGCCGTTTCCCCAGCCTGGTGTTGGGTGGCGCGGACGATGTCACCAACGAAGGGCGCTGGCTGCCTACTACCGCGGTACAGCAGTATGGCGCCACCCTGGCCAGTTGGCTGGGCGTGCAGGCAACGGATCTGCCCAAGGTGTTCCCCAATATCGCCGCCTTTCCGCAGGCCAATCTGGGCTTTATGCGTTAAGGCCCGCGCCGGTCAGCGCAATCCGATCCGGCGACATTCTGAATTAGGCGGGGGCTGCGGCCCCAGTTGAGTCCATCACCGCCATGGCAAGAAAAAAGCCGCACACCATGAGGTGTGCGGCTTTGATTTACTCCACTACAAAAGCTGGGGCTAGTCGGCCTTGACCAGATTGTCCGAACTCCAGCCACCGCCCAGCGCCTGATACACCGTGACCAGCGAATCCAGACGCTGCTCCAGCGCGCTGACGCGATCACGCTCGGCCGAGAGCCGGTCGCGTTCGGCATTGAGCAGGTCGAGATAGCTGTTCACCCCGGCCTGGTAGCGCTTCTCGGTCAGCTCCTTGACGCGGCTCTGGCTGTCTGCGCGCAGCTGGGTGGCAATCAGCGCGTCGCGAGCGGCACGGTGGCCGGCCAGGGCAGAACGAGCATCGCCGTAGGCAGCGCGCGCGGCCTGGGCGTAGGCAATCTCTGCCTGGTCGCGACTGGCCTTCGCGCTATCTACCTGGGCGCCAATGCGGGCCAGGCCGACGATAGGCTGGGCCAATGCCGCGCCCAGGCTCCAGGTCTTGGCCGGCGCGTTGAACAGCGAGCCCAGCGAGGTGCTCTCGCCACCCAGGAAGCCGGTCAGCGAGAAGGTCGGGAAATAGCGTCGTTTGGTCTCGCTGAGGCTGGCTTCGGCGACTGCCAGCTGCGCCTCGGCGCGACGCACGTCCGGCCGCCGGGTCAAGAGGTCCGCCGGCAGGCCGGGCGGAATCTCCTGGGCTTTGGCCAGCTCGGCCAGGCCTGCGCCACGGCTGACGTGGCCATCCACCACTTCCTTGGGGGTGCGGCCCAGCAGCACCGCCAGGGCGGCCTCTGCCTGTTCGCGTGCCGCCACGGTACGGGGCAGGCTGGCGGCAACCGCAGCCTGCTCGACTTCGGCGAGCTTGAGCTCATAGTCACCCGAAGCACCGGCCTTGTAGCGCTTCTGCTGCAGGGCCAGGGCTTCGTTGCGGGTCGCCAGGGTCTGGGTCAGCAGCGCTTCGTCGGCATCCAGGGCCAGGAGCGAGAAGTAGCTCTTGGCGGTCTGGGCGGCCACAGCGGCGCGGGTGGTCTCCCGGGCATACTGGCTGGCCAGCAGGTTGGCCAAGGCAGCATCCTTGGCCTTCCAGACGCGGCCCCAGAGGTCCACCTCATAAGAGATGGCCACGCCGCCCTTGTAGACGGTCGTCGTGCCACCTTGGCCCGGCTGGCTGGTCACGTCGCTGGGATTGCGTCGTGTGCCATTCAGGTTCAGGTCGACGTCCGGCAACAATGCAATACGTGCTTGCGAGAGCACAGACTGGGACTGATTGACGTCCTGCAGCGCGGTCATGATATCGGCGTTGTGCGCCAGGGCTTCGTCGACCAGCGCGTTCAGCGTCGGGTCTTCAAAGCGCTTCCACCAGTCGGCCAGTTCGGCCGGCGCCTTGTCGGTCTGGTGCGCCGGCAATTCGAAGGTGGGCGGTGGCGTGGTGGCACAACCGGCCAGGCCGGCCGCCACCAGCAGTGCCAGCAGGGTAGGTTGGAACAGCTTACTTTTCATCGTGATGGACTCCCTCGACGATGCCGTATTCGCTCTCAGACTTCGGCGGTGCCAGTTCATCCGGCGTGGTCGACAGTTTGAGTGCGGTAATCAGCTTGTAGAACAGCGGTACGAAGAAGATGGCCAGGAAGGTCGCCGCCATCATGCCGCCCACCACACCGGTACCCACCGAAGTCCGCGCACCGGCGCCGGCTCCGTGGCTGATCGCCAGCGGCAGCACGCCCAGGATGAAAGCCATCGAGGTCATGATGATGGGACGGAAGCGCAGACGTGCCGCTTCGATCGCCGCTGCCGCAACCGGGTAGCCTTCGTGGTGCTTCATCACCGCGAACTCCACGATCAGAATGGCGTTCTTGGCGGCAAGGCCGAGCAAGGTGACCAGACCGATCTGGAAGTACACGTCGTTGGTGTAGCCGCGCAGCTTCACCGCCAACAGGGCGCCGAAGATACCGAAGGGCATGGCCAGCAGCACCGAGAAGGGCAGGGACCACTTCTCATACTGGGCGGCCAGGATCAGGAACACCATCACGGCAGCGAGTGCCAGCGCGATGATCGAGGCGCTGGTTACGCGCTTTTCCTGGAAGGCCGAGCCGGTCCATTCGTAGTCCACATCCTTGGGCAGCATCTTCGCCAGTTTTTCGAACGCGGCGATTGCCTGGCCGGACGAGTAGCCCGGGCCAGCGTTACCCAGCAGTTTCACAGCCGGCAGGTTGTTGTAGCGATCGACCGTATCGGGACCGGCGGTGTATTCCACCTTGGCGAAGGCCGACAGCGGCACCATGGCACCACGCTGGCTCTTCACGTACAGGTTGCCGATATCCTCAGGACGCTTGCGGAAGGGGGCCTCCGCACTCATCAGTACCTGCCAGGCGCGACCGTACTTGTTGAAGTCGTTCACATAGTAGGTACCGAGCGTGCCGGCCAGGGTGTTGAAGGCGTCGTTGAGCGGCACACCCAGCGCCTTGGCACGGTCACGGTCCACGTTCACATACAGCTGCGGCGCATTCGGCTTCCACAGGGTCTGCAGGCCGCCACCGCCACCCAGTACCGGGTCGGCATGCGAGGCACCGATCAGCGGGCCCATGGCTTCGGCGAGCTTGCGGGCACCACCTTCACCGCGGTTCTGCAGATAGACCTCGAAGCCACCGGTGTTACCCAGGCCAAAGATCGCCGGCGGGTTGAAGGCCAGTACCAGCGCCTCCTTGATGCCCATGGTCTTGCCAAACAGCTCGCCCACCAGTTGCTGGGTGGTCACCTTGCGCTCGTCCCAGTGCTTCTGGGTCACGAAGATGGTGGCGGCGTTGTTCTTGAAGCCACCGCCGATGAAGTCCATGCCGGAGAAGGCCAGCACGTGTTCGTTGGCAGGGTTGGACTGGATGGCCTTGATGACCTCGGCCACTACCTTGTCGGTGCGCTGCAGCGAAGCACCGTCCGGCAGGAAGATGGCACTGATGTAGTAACCCTGGTCTTCATCCGGTACCAGCGAGGTCGGGGTGATCTTGAACAGACCAGCCGTCAGCACCACCATGCCCAGGAACAGGAAGATACCCAGCAGCGAGCGCTTCATGAAGAAGGTCACGCCACTGATGTAGTGCCCGGTGATGCGATGGAACCAGTCGTTGAACCAGAGGAAGAAGCGGGCGGTCTGCTTGTGTTCACGCTTGAGCATGAGCACGCACAGCGCCGGCGTCATGGTCAGGGCCACGATACCCGACAGCACCACGGCGATGGAGATCGTCACCGCGAACTGGCGATACAGCTCACCGGTCAGGCCACCCAGGAAGGCGATGGGCACGAACACGGCACACAGCACCAGCACGATAGCGATCACCGGGCCGGTCACTTCCTTCATGGCCTGCAAGGCGGCTTCACGAGCAGGCAGATGCTGCTCGTGCATGATCCGCTCGACGTTCTCGAGCACCACGATCGCATCGTCCACCACGATACCGATGGCAAGCACCATGCCGAACAGGGTCAGGGTGTTGATCGAGTAGCCCAGTAGGTGCAGGCCGGCAAAGGTACCGATCAGCGACACCGGTACGGCCAGGGTCGGGATCAGGGTCGCACGCCAGTTCTGCAGGAACAGGAACACCACCAGGAACACGAGCACCATGGCTTCGCCCAGGGTATGGATCACTTCACTGATCGATACCTTCACAAAGCGCGTGGTGTCGTAGGCGACGGAATAGGTCATGCCGGGCGGGAAACGCTCGGACAGTCGCTTGATCTCGGCCTTGACCGCGTCACCCACGTCCAGGGCGTTGGAACCAGGTTGCAGGAACACGCCCATCAGCACCGCGGGCTTGCCGTTGTAGGTACCGTTGAAATCGTTATCCTTGGAACCGAGCTCGACCCGTGCGATGTCCTTCAGGCGCAGCTGACTGCCATCCGGGTTGGAGCGGATGATGACATCCTCGAACTCCTTCTCGGTCGACAGGCGGCCCTTGGCCGTCACGGTGTAGACCATTTCCTGGTTGCCACCGTTAGGCGTCTGGCCGATCTTACCGGCGGCAAACTGGGCGTTCTGCTCAGCCAGCGCGGCGGCCACCTCGGGTACGGTCACCTTCAGCTGGGTCATGCGATCCGGCCTGATCCAGATGCGCATGGCGTAGTCCTTGGCACCGAAGATCTGCACGTTGGTCGTGCCGGGGATCTTCTTGATGTTGTCGAGGACGTTGAGGGTGATGTAGTTGGAGGTATAGAGGTCGGAGTAACGGCCATCCGGCGAATAGAACGCCGTCACCGTCAGGAAGGCCGAAGAGCCTTTCTCCACGCTCACACCTTGCCGGCGTACTTCTTCCGGCAGGCGGGCGTCCGCCTGTTTGACACGGTTGTTGATGTTCACCGCGGCCTGGTCGGCATTGGTGCCGATCTCAAACGTCGCGGTAATTTCCAGCGCGCCGTTGGAGGTCGAGGTGGACGACATATACATCATGCCTTCCACGCCGGTAATGGCGTTTTCGAGCGGTGCTGCCACGGTTTCGGCGATGGTTTCTGCCGAAGCACCGGGGTAGAACGCCCGAACCGTGACCACCGGGGGCGCGATTTCGGGGTACTGCGCGATAGGCAGGGTCCGCATCGCCGCCAGACCCGCGAGCACCATGAATATGGAGATCACAAAGGCGAAGATGGGCCTGTCGATAAAGAAACGGGAGAACATGTAGCGATGCTCCTTACTTGCCGGCCGGTGCGCCTTGCGGGGCGGCAGCGGCCTTGGCGGCTTCCTCGGGCGTCATGGGCACGATGGGGGCGAAGGGGAAGAAGATGCGGGCCATGCCGTCCACAATCACCTTGTCACCCGCGGCGAGGCCTTGCTTGATGACCCAACCGTTCTGGTCCGGACCGTCGAGCTTGACCCATTCGCCCGGTACGACTGGCTTGGGAATGGCGACTGCCTTGCCGTCCTTGTTGCCCACCACGTAGACGAACTTGCTGTCGGCGTTGCTCAGCACGGCGCGTTGCGGCACCGCGATGCTGTTCGGGCGGATGGCGCCGGTCAGAATCACGCGCACGAACATGCCCGGGGTGAGCTCGTTCTTGGGGTTGGCGAACAGGGCACGGCTGGCGTAGGCACCGGTGTTGGCGTCAGCCTTGTAGTCACCGAAGTTCAGCTTGCCGTTTTCCTTGATGACCTGACCTGCGCTGGTCTTGAGCTTCACGGTGTAGCCGCTCTCGGGCAGCTTCAGGGTGCCGGCCTCGACTTCGCTCTGCACGCGAGCGCGGTCGGCCTCGGACAGCGCAAAGTTCACTTCCATCGGGTCGGTCTGAGCCATGGTGGCCAAAAGACTGTCGCCCTGGGCATTGGCCAGGCTGCCTTCAACCTTGAGCGCTCGGCCGACCATGCCGCTGATGGGCGCACGGACGTCGGTATAACCGAGGTCGATGTTGGCGGTACGGGCTTGCGCCTGGGCGGCCTTCAGGCTTGCCTTGGCGACGTCGTAAGCCGAGGCGGCGTTGTCGAATTCCTGTTGGCTGACGGCCTTGGCTTCGATCAGCGGCTTGAGCCGGTTGAAATCACGCTCGGCCTGCTTGAGGCGTGCTTCGGCGGTGGTCACATTGGCATCGGCTGCTGCAGCGGCCGCGGCAAAGGGCGCCGGGTCGATGCGGAACAGCGGTTGGCCGGCTTTGACATGGCCGCCTTCTTCATAAAGGCGCTTGTCGATGATGCCGGTCACACGGGCGCGGATTTCTACCTCGCGCGAGCCATTGGTCTGGCCGGGGTATTCAAAGTCGACGTGTACATCGCCCGGAGTGACGGTCTGGAATGTCACCTGGGCCGGTGGCAAACCACCGCCACCGTGTTGTTCGCCTTTGCCGCAAGCTGCCAGCAGGGCGGGGAGGATCAGGACCGGAGCCAGGCGCAGGGCATGGGTACGGACAGGGGTGAGGCGTGAGGCGGGCATGGATGAGTCCTCGCGATACAGAAAAGGGGGTAGGGCGCGTGGCCCGGCAGGTGACCTGATCGTCCCGGGCAGACTGCCAGCATAGAAAGCCTTGTGACAGCTCGCCAGTATGGGGAGATTCTGTGTCAGAAAATGCAGTGGCTCCGGGATCGGGAACCTGCCGGATTTGACGTTGCCAGAGATTTTAGATACATACACGTATGTTTGTAAACACTGCTGACGCAAGGGTTATTAAACCCTCACTGCGCAGGACAACGTAAAATCGCAAAATGGCACGGCGAACCAAGGAACAAGCAGCGGAAACCCGCGAACAACTGCTAGATGCAGCTGAACGGGTTTTCTGCAGCAAGGGCGTGGCACAGACCACGCTGGACGATATTGCGCGCGAGGCGGGGCTGACCCGCGGCGCACTGTATTGGCATTTCAAGAACAAGACCGATCTGTTCTCGGCCATGTGCGACCGTGTCTCGCTGCCCATGCAGGCGATGCTGGACGCCACGGTGCTGGAACCCGGCAGCGACCCGCTGGGCCGCTTGAGCCGCGACGGTGCCCGTATTCTGCGGCAGGTATCGGAAGACCCGCGCACCATGCGGGTGTTCGAGATCCTGATGTTCCGCGTTGAGCTCAACGACGTGGTGCAGACCGTGCTGCAGGCCGAGAAGGAACGGGGCCAGCACTGCCGGGTGCAACTGACCGAGGTGTTGCGCGCCGCCAAGGCCCAGGGCCAACTGCCTGGCCATGTGGACTGCGGCCTGGGCGCCTATGCGCTGAACAGCTTTATGATCGGTTGTATCCGTGAATGGCTGGAATACCGCGAATTCAACCTGGCCGATCGTTCGGAATGGTTGATGGATACCTTCTTTGCCGGTTTACGTAACGCGCCGCCACCACCGACCGGCGTAGCCGAGTTCAAGTCCGAGCCAACCGTCAGCAAGTAAGCCCCAGCGCCGCTAACAAAGCCAAGCGAAGCGATTCTGGCTAGGCGCGCAAACGCAGACAGTACGAGTAGTACGGCAAGTTTGCGCAACAACGCCAGAAGGGCTTTGTAAGCGGCGCTCAGCCGACAAGGTGGCGCGGCTCGCCCCTGGCCCAAGCCTCGATATTACCAATCAGCTGCTCACCCAACCGGCTCATGGCTTCGTAGCTGGCCCAGCCTACGTGCGGGGTCACGATCAGATTATCCAGCTGCACGCCCAGCAAGGGGCTGTCCGCCTTGGGCGGCTCTTCCCGCAGCACGTCCATGCCTGCACCACCCAGGTGGCCAGACTGCAGCGCCGCCAGCAAGGCCCCCTCATCCACGATGCCGCCGCGGGCGGTATTGACCAGCACTGCGTCGGGCTTCATCGCGGCCAGCTCCTTGGCACCGATCAGCCCCCGAGTCTCATCGTTCAGCGGGCAGTGCAGACTGATCACGTCCGCCCTGCGCAAGCCTTCCTCAAACAGCACGTAACCGGGGCGGGCCTCGGTGGCGCTGCGGCGCTCCGCAAACAGCACCTGCATGCCAAAGGCTTGGGCCAGTGCTGCCGTACGCTGCCCCAAGGTGCCGGCACCCACGATCATGAGCGTGCGGCCATTGAGGTCGCGGATCGGCGTGCCAAACAGGCAAAAGTGTGGTGACTGCTGCCAGGCCCCCTCCGCCAGTTCACGGCGGTAGGCTGGCAGGCTGCGCATCAGCGCCAGCATCAACATCATCGCGTGCTCGGGCACCGCATGCTCGGCATAGCCACGGATATTGCAGACCGGCAACTGGCGCGCCTGCGCTGCCGACAGATCCACGTTGTTTACACCGGTTGCCGCCACCGCAATCAGACGCAGCTTGGGTAGGGCAGCCAGCGCCTCGGCATTGAGCACCACCTTGTTGCTGATCACCACGTCGGCTTCCCGGCAGCGCGCCACCACGTCTTGCGGCGCGGTTGCATCGTATTCATGCCAGGCATGGGGCAGGCTCGGGCGGCGCACGGCCACCGGCAGGCTGGCGCGGTCGAGGAAGACGATATTGAGCATGAGGTGGCAGGGTGGCAGAAGAAGGCCGACATTATCAGACAGCGTCGCCAGGCCCGTCCATGTCGGACCTGGCGGCGGGTTGCACTACTCGATCAAGGCGCGGTAGGCGTGCCAGGTGGCATGGCCGACCAGTGGCGCGGTGATGATGATGCCCAAGCCCCAGAGCGCGAAGCCCAGCAGTACGAGACTGACGATCAACAGGCTCCAGACCAGCATGCACACGGGGTTGGCCAGTACCACCCGTACGCTGGCGAAGAGGGCGGTAAAGGTATCGGTATCGCGGTCCAACATGAGCGGGATGGAAACGACCGACAGCGCGAAAGCCAATGCACCGAAGGCCGTGCCCGAACCCAGCCAGACTACCAGGAAGGTCAGGTTCTCTTCGGTCAGGAAGCGCGGCGACAGGATCAGGTCCAGGCTCGGCAGGTTCTCGGTGAAGAAGAGTGCGAACACCACCACCGATACCCGCATCCAGCCCGCCACCAGCAAGGTCAACAGCAGGGCAAACAGGCCGATACCGCCCACGTTGTGGCGGAAGGCGGTGAAGGTGGGCAGCAGCCTCACCCGTTCGATCGTCTCGTGCAGGCGGCTGATTTCATACAGCCCCAGGCAGGCGAAGGGCCCGGCCAGCAAGAAAGTGGTGATCAGGGTGATGGTTTCTTCCGGCGAATGGGCGAACAAAAGCTTGATTGCCCACCCCATGGCCACGAAGGCGATGCCATAGAAGAGGCTGCCATGCGGCATGGCCCGCATATCGCCCCAGCCCAGCTTGAGCCAGGAAAAGGGCGTGTACCAGGGCAGGTCGCGCACGCGCGGGTTCAGCGGCGCCGGGGCCGTTTCTTCGAGCAATTCCGCCATAAGGTGTCTCCTCGTTATTGTGGGCGGTGATTGGAACGAACAAAAAAATGGCGACCGGATGGTCGCCAGATGGGGCTTAGTCGATGCTCAGCAGTTCCACCTCGAACACCAGCACGGCATTGGGGGGGATCACGCCGCCTGCGCCGCGGGCACCGTAGCCCATGGCTGGCGGGATGGTCAGCTTGCGTACGCCGCCGACCTTCATGCCTTGCACGCCCTGGTCCCAGCCCTTGATGACATGGCCGGCGCCCAGCGGGAAGGAGAAGGGAATGCCGCGATCCTTGCTGGAATCGAACTTGGTGCCATCGGTCAGCCAGCCGGTGTAGTGCACGGTGGCTTCCTGGCCAGCCTGGGCCTCGGCGCCTTCGCCGGTCTGGATGTCTTCGATGATAAGGGTGTCGGTCACAGTATTTCCTTGCTTGCTTTGGGGATGACCTCGCAAATCTACCTCAATAGAGGCCAAACAAGCGATAGCGAGATGGCAGCGACGTTCTGATGGGACAAAAAGAACAACCCCCGGGCGAGAAGGCCCTGGGGGTTGGAAGGCTTGCCGCTCCAAGCTGGGGCGGCATACCAGGGGGGCTTAGCCGATGACAGGCAGGCCGGTCAGGTAGCCAACCGAGGCGCCGAAGCGATCCTTGAAGTTGGCGCGGACCAGCGAATCCAGCGTGGGCTTGACCTTGTCGTGCAGCGGGCTCTCCCAGTCACCGGGGTGCTGGAAGTTGCTCATGATGTAGGTCCAGCCGTTGATCTCGTCCACAGCGTGCAGGCCGGTCGATTCGGCACCAGCCGGCACCGACAGGATGCGCGACAGCACCTTGGTATCTACGTTGTAGGCCCACAGGAAGTTGTTGACGTGGCGGCCACTGTCCTCACCGATAAACAGGGTACGCAGCTTTTCCGAGAACTTGATGTTGTCCGGGTTGGCGATCTTGTCCGGATTGGACAGGTTGCCCAGCGCGTCGGCGGTCTTCAGGTCTTCGCCGATCAGTGCTGCAGGCGGGGCCATGTCAACCGGCACCCATTCGCTGTTGATGGCGTTACCGGCGAGGTCCTTCTGGCCACCCTTGAGGTTCAGGGCGTACACGGCACCCGACAGCGGGCCTTCCACCTTGATGCCGCCCGAACCGTCCAGCATGGTGCTCTGGATATAGGACATGGCCGAGTAGGCGACCTTGTCCTTGGCGTTGACGGTGGTGCCTTCCATCTTGGTGAAGCCCAGGCTGCCACCGGCCAATGCAGCGTAGCGATGGGTTTCCAGGAAGGCGGCAGCCTTCTCCATGCCCGGCTTGACGCGCACCCAGTTGCTCTTGCCCGAGAACGGGATCTTGGTGAAGCTGGTGTCGGCCGGATCGCTGGTCTTGATGTCCATGATGTCGGCGGCCTTGAGGGTATCCGCCAGGGCCTTGATCTCGGCGCTAGTGGCACTGCCGAGCTTGATCCAGCTCAGGTTGCCGGCGCCAGGGCCGGTGCCCGAGGTCTGGGTCCACTTGGCTACGTACAGGGTACCGGCCGAGAGATCGGCTTCCTTGTCGGCAATGAACATGAACAGGCCGCCGTTGGTGGCATCGTCACCCATCAGCACGGTGCGCTTGTCCGGCATGACCTGCACCAGCTCGTGCGAGATGCGACCCAGGCAGAAGTGCTTCTTGATCGAACCGGTACCGTCCGGGTTGACGGTCACTTCCGGCAGGTGGCCGTAGTGGTAGGGGTTGGCCTTGCTGGCGTCGCCGAACAGGTTGCGGCTGAAAGCCTGGAACTGGGTGTTGGTGGCGATGGTGTTCGCATCCGGCTCGTACTCTTCGCTCGAGAGGTGGGTGCCCCAAGGCGAGAGGCTGGCACCACAGGTAATCCACAGGCCGTTGACCGAGGTGGTGTCCACATTGTGGTACTTCACCAGGCTTAGCTTGCCGGTGGTCTGGTCCTGGTCCAGGGTCAAGATGGCGATGGGCGAGGGGAGCTGGCCGTAGGTCGATGCCAGGCTCTGGTCGCGGGTGGTGTATTCGAACTGCACCACGGCAAACACAGCCTTGCCCTTGATGCCAGGCACGTTGGCATTGGCCAGGGTCAGGATGGAGGAGCCATCCGGGCAATCGGAATAGAAAGGACGTTCCTTGCCGGCCACCGACTTGTCGATGATGGGCTGTTTGTTGATGTCGTAGTAACCGCCGGCAAGGATGGTGCCGCCGTTGCCGTTGGGCACGAGGTCGCCGGTCTGGAAGAAGGGCTCGTACTTCAGCGCGAAGGTCTGCTTGCTACCGTCGCTGTAGGTCGCCACCAGGCTGGAATTGACGGTGGTGGTAGCCATTGCGGCAGCGTTGCTCAGGTCGGGCGCAGCCATGGACGAGAAGCTGACCGAGCTGATGGAGGGCTTGGCCGGGGCGACGACGACATCGTCGCTGCCGCTACAGGCAGCCAGCAGGGCCGAAGCGCTGCCGTAGGTGGCGAGCGGCAGCAGCGGGGCGCCGGACATCAGCTTCAGCAGGCGGCGGCGGGATTCGTCATGGGTCTGGGACATCTCTCTACTCTCCTAGGTGCGATCGGGTGGTACGGCATATTTTTTGGCCGCGCCATGCTAGTCGCCGCTTGTGAAAGCTTCGTGATGACTGTCTTACGGTTTGATGCAATTGGTGTGACAAAGAACGGACTGAGGGCCAGGCTGCAGGCCGCATAGTGGCCGCCAGAGAGACAAATCGCCGCATGCGTCTGGGCAATGCGGCGATCAGCTTGGGCGGAAAGCGGGCAGACTTTAGTTGTCGGCCTGTGGCGCCTCCGGCTCGGCCGGTGGCTGCAACTGGCTCTTCTCCGCCTGGTATTCGGTAATGGCGTGCTGCAATTCAACGGTCAGCGTATCGATGCGCTCAAGGCGTTCAGCCGAGAGCGTTTGGTCAGCAGGCAGAGTGGAGCGTGTGGCGGTCATGTTAAGGGCCGTATCGCAGCAGGGGCGAGGCATAGTCTATTGCAGGTCCCCGCCGCGGCAATCCCTCTTTGGAGGGAAAATCGACAGGGCAAAAGTTCGGAGACAGCCAATGCCCTTCCTTGAGGGGGCGTGGCAGGCTATTTCAGCAAACAATTATGTATGATACCAGAGCCAGACAAGCGATGCACGAGCGAGCGCTTGTCTGGCCCCTTGTCACGATCTGATCAAAGTGCGCCAAACACCTTCTGCAAGAGCTTGCTGGCCTGGCCCAGTGGGTCCTTTCGGATCGATTTTTCTTCCTCGGCGATCATCAAGTAGAGGCCGTCCAGCGCCTTGCGGGTCACGTAGTCATCGATATTGGCGTCTTCCTTCTTCACCAGCCCCAGCTCCAGGCCCTTGCCAGCATAGGCGTTGTATTTCTCGGCCAGCTTCACCTTGGCGGTGGCCTTCTGCACGATGGGGCGGAACTTGGCCGAGATGGCCTCGCTGGTGGTCCGGCGGAAGTACTCGGTTGCGGCGGTATCGCCTCCGGTCAGAATGCCTTTGGCATCTTGCAGACTCATTTTCTTGATCGAATCGACCAGGATGGGCTTGGCTTCATGCACGGCGCTCTCGGCCGCGCGGTTCATGCTCACCACCAATTCATCCGCCTGCGGGCCCAGGCCGGCCACGCGCAGCAGCTTCTCGGCCTTCTTCAGACTGTCTGGCAGAGGAATCTTTACCTGGCCGTTGCCCAGAAAGCCGTCGGCCTTGCCCAGATTACCCACGGCGACGCTGGCGGCCTGGGTCAGTGCCTCTTTGAGGCCGGCATTGGCGTCCTTGGTGGCGATCTGGTCAAGATCACCCGCACCCGCCTGCAAGGTAAGCAGCAGCGGAAGGGTGAGCAGCAGGGGGCGGAGTCGCATGGTGTGATGTCCTATCCATTACGGAGCAAAGAGGTCAGGGATTGCCGGTACGGGCACTGGCGGGCCGGTTGGTTTGGTAGTCCGGAACCTGCCGTTCGTAGGCTTTGTCCATCAGGCTGGACGAGATCAGGAAGTCGGCCGAGGCCCGGTTGCAGGCCATGGGGATATTCCAGACCACGGCCATGCGCAGCAGGGCCTTCACGTCCGGGTCGTGAGGCTGGGGCTCCAGCGGGTCCCAGAAGAAGATCAGGAAGTCGATGTCCTGCTCGGCAATGGCGGCGCCGATCTGCTGGTCGCCACCCAAGGGACCGCTATGGTAACGGCTTACCTTGATGCCCAGCTCCCGCTCCAGAAGGCCGCCGGTGGTACCCGTGGCAAAGAGGTGGTGCTTCGCGAGCGAGCCGCGATTGTACTTGGCCCAATCGAGCAGATTGGCTTTCATGTTGTCATGGGCCACCAGCGCGATCTTTTTGCTGGGCTGCATGAAAATATGGGTGTAGTTCATGACCTTGTTTCCCGATCTTCGGCGCCCGCTATTGCAGAGCTGGCGCGCTTTCGAAGATATTACCCGGCTATGGTGCCGGTAGGGTGAATTGCGGGACTACGAGCGGCCCACGCATAACAAGGAGACGGACCATGTTGATCAACTGCGCCGCCTATCAGGCCGGCAGCAAGATCGCCGATCTGCCGGTAGAGGCCATCAGCGAGTATGTGAGCCACCCCGACTGCTTTGTCTGGGTGGCGCTCAAGGATGCGACGCCGGAAGAACTGCAAGAGATGCAGGTGGAATTCGGCCTGCACGAACTGGCGGTGGAAGATGCCCGCAAGGGTCACCAGCGACCCAAGGTGGAAGAGTACGGCAATATGCTGTTCTGCGTGCTGCACGCGCTGGACATGGATGAAGCCGGCGAACTGGAGGTGGGCGAGGTCGCCATCTTCGTTGGTGCCAATTTCGTGCTTTCGGTGCGCAACCGTTCACGTATCGGCTTTCTGAACGTACGTGCCCGCGCGGAGCGTGAGCCCCACCTGCTGCAACACGGGTCCGGCTTTGTGCTCTATGCCCTGATGGATGCCGTGGTGGACCGCTACTTCGAGATCGTCCACCGCCTGGAGGGAGAGTTGGAAGGCATCGAGGAGCGGCTCTTCTCGGCCAACAACAGCGCCCGCCTCAATATCGAGGAGCTCTACGCCCTCAAGCGCAAGCTGGTGACGGTGAGCCATGCCGCCGTACCGCTGCTGGAGGCGATCGCCCACCTCTATGGTGGCCGCGTGCCCGGCGTGTGCGTGGGCATGCAGGAATACTACCGCGACGTGTATGACCACCTGGAGCGCATCGTAAAGTCGGTCGAGTCGGTGCGAGAAATGCTGGCGGCTGCCATCCAGGTCAGCCTGGCCATGATTTCGCTCGACGAATCTGCCGTGAGCAAGAAGCTGGCTGCCTACGCCGCCTTGTTTGCCGTGCCCACCATGATCGCCGGCGTATACGGTATGAACTTCGAGCATATGCCCGAGCTCAAGTTTGCCTATGGTTACCCGGTGGCGCTGCTGAGCATGGTGGTACTGGATGTGGCGCTATGGTGGAAGTTCAAGCGGGTAGGGTGGCTGTAACAACTCGCGCATCCAACAAAAAGCCGACCTCATGGTCGGCTCTTTGTTTTGGCGCTAGGGACTGAGCTTACAGTTTGCCCTTGACCCAATCGGCCACACCGGCCAGCGCGGCAGGCAGACCGGCCGGGTTGGTACCGCCGGCCATGGCCATATCGGGGCGGCCACCGCCCTTGCCGCCCACCTGCTGGGCCACAAAGTTGACCAGATCACCAGCCTTGACCTTGCCGGTCAGGTTGGCGGTCACGCCGGCAGCCAGGGCCACCTTGCCGTCACTGACCGAGGCCAGCACGATGGCGGCGTTGCCAAGCTTGTCCTTGAGCTTGTCCATCATCTCGCGCAGGGCGTTGGCGTCGGCACCGTCCACGTTGGCGGCCAGCACCTTGCTGCCGCCCACATCCTCTGCCTGGTCGGCCAGACTGTCGCCTGCGCTGGCGGCGAGCTTGCCCTTGAGCTTGGCCAGTTCTTTTTCCAGTGCTTTCTGCTCGGCGTGCAGCTTCTCCAGTTTGCCAACGAGATCACCCGGTTGGGCTTGCACCAGATGGGTCGCGGTCTTGACCTCGTGCTCCAGGCCCTGCACATAGGCCAGGGCGCCTTCGCCGGTCACGGCCTCGACACGGCGGATGCCGGCGGCCACGCCACCTTCGGCCACGATCTTGAAGAAGCCGATATCACCGGTACGCTGCACGTGGGTACCACCGCACAGTTCGGTCGAGAATTCGCCCATCTTCAGCACGCGCACTTCGTCGCCGTACTTCTCACCGAACAGCGCCATGGCGCCGGCCTTGAGGGCGTCGTCCTGCTTCATGATGCTGGCGCTGACCGCAGTGTTGGCGACGATCTGCTGGTTTACCAGCTGCTCGATCTTGGCGATTTCTTCGGCAGTAACCGCCTGGGTGTGGGCGAAGTCGAAGCGGGTACGCTCACTGTTCACCAGCGAACCCTTCTGCTGCACATGGGTACCCAGCACGGCGCGAAGGGCGGCGTGCAGGAGGTGGGTGGCCGAATGGTTACGGGCGGTTGCGCTGCGCTTGCTGGTGTCGATCACGGCCTTGACCGTATCGCCTACCTTGAGGCTGCCAGCCACCAGCTTGCCCTGATGGCCGAATACGGCGGCCTTGACCTTCTGGGTGTCGGTCACCAGGAATTCGCCACCTGCGGCGGTGATGTGGCCGGTGTCGCCCACCTGGCCACCGCCTTCGGCATAGAAGGCGGTGTTGTCGAGCACCACCACACCTTCATCACCACCGCTCAGGATCTCGACGGCCACGCCGTCCTTGTACAGGGCCAGCACACGGGCCTGGGTCTCGGCCTTGTCGTAGCCTTCGAAGGTGGTGTCGCTGCCTTCGTATTCCACATTGGCGGCGGCATTGAACTTGCCGGCAGCACGGCCGCGCTCTTGTTCCTCTGCGAGCTCACGCTCGTAGCCGGCGGTATCGAGCTCGACTTCGCGCTCGCGGCAGATGTCCGCGGTCAGGTCGATCGGGAAGCCATAGGTGCTGTGCAGGGTGAAAGCCGTTTTGCCGTCCAGCAGCTTCTTGCCACCTTCGAGCGATTTGTCCAGCAGCGCCATGCCGTTGTCCAGAGTACGGGCGAATTGCTCTTCTTCGGCGCGCAGTGCGGCCATGATACGGTCCTGGCCCTCGATCAGCTGCGGGTAGGCGTCGCCCATGCTCGCGGCCAGATCCGGTACCAGCTTGTGGAAGAACAGGCCTTTCTGGCCCAATTTGTAGCCGTGGCGGATGGCACGGCGCACGATGCGACGCAGCACATAGCCACGGCCTTCGTTCGAGGGCAGCACGCCGTCGGCAACCAGGAAGGCACAGGCGCGGATATGGTCGGCGATCACCTTCAAGGACGGCACGTCCTGGCTGTAGGGCACACCGGTCTCACGCGCGGCGGCGCGGACCAGGCCGGCCAGGATGTCGGTCTCGTAGTTGGACTTCACGTGCTGCAGCACGGTGGAGAGGCGCTCCAGGCCCATGCCGGTATCGACCGAGGGCTTGGGCAGCGGATGCAGCGTGCCGGTCTCGTCCCGGTTGAACTGCATGAACACGTTGTTCCAGATCTCCATGAAGCGGTCGCCATCCTCATCGGGCGAGCCGGGAGGTCCGCCGGCCACTTCCGGGCCGTGGTCAAAGAAGATCTCGGTGCAAGGGCCACAGGGACCGGTGTCGCCCATGGTCCAGAAGTTGTCGCTGGCGTAGGGCGCGCCCTTGTTGTCGCCAATGCGGACGATCTTGTCGGCCGGCACGCCGACGACTTCGTTCCAGATCTGGTAGGCCTCGTCATCGCTGGCGTAGACCGTCACCATCAGCTTGTCCTTGGGCAGGCCCAGCCACTCGGGGCTGGTCAGGAACTCCCAGGCGTAGGTGATCGCGTCGCGCTTGAAGTAGTCGCCGAAGCTGAAGTTGCCCAGCATCTCGAAGAAAGTATGGTGGCGGGCGGTATAGCCCACGTTCTCGAGATCGTTATGCTTGCCGCCGGCACGCAGACACTTCTGGCTGGTGGTGGCGCGGGTGTAGGCGCGCTTCTCGAAGCCCAGGAACACGTCCTTGAACTGCACCATGCCCGCCACGGTGAACATGATGGTCGGGTCGTTGCCCGGCACCAGCGGGCTGGAGGCCACGACCTGATGGCCCTTGCTTTCGAAGAAGCCGAGGAATTTCTGACGAATTTCTGCAGTGCGCATGACGAGGTTGATCCGTGCGGGAAGTCGGGAAACAGCCGTCAATTATGCCCCAAACCAGCCCGCAACGAATATGCCTTGCGCGTGGACCGCTTACTGCCCGGTCAACGCCGCACCCTCGCAGGCCGGCACCCAGCGCCGCAGCATGTCAAAGAGCTGGTCCGGCTCCACCGGCTTGCTCAGGTGGTCGCTCACGCCAGCCTCCATGCAGCGCTCCCTGTCGCCCGCCATGGCATTGGCGGTCAGCGCCACGATGGGCAGGTTGGCAAGACCGGGCTGGGCGCGGATCAAGCGGGTGGCGGTCAGGCCATCCATGACCGGCATCTGCATATCCATAAGCACAATGTCATAACGCTCGCGCGCCAGCATCTGTAGCGCCATCTCGCCATCGCCGGCAATGGCGACTTCCATGCCAGCCTTGTGCAGCAGGTGAGCCACGATCTCCTGGTTGATCTCGTTGTCTTCCACCAACAAGGCGCGGCGGCCGGCCACGCGGCCGAAGTCGCGCACAGCCGGAACGTCGTGGCTGGCCTGTGGCGCCACGCCATAGCCCAGCCGAGCGGTGAACCAGAAGGTACTGCCCTGGCCTGGCACGCTGCGTACCCCCACGTCGCCGCCCATCAAGAGCGCCAACTGTTTGGAGATAGCCAAGCCCAGCCCGGTGCCGCCATAGCGGCGAGTGGTAGTGGCGTCGGCCTGCTGGAAGGACTGGAACAGCTGTGCCTGCTGTTCGGCGCTCATGCCTATGCCCGTATCTTCGACTTCGAAATGGATCATCACGCCGTCTGCTTCGCGCGCCAAGAGGCTCGCCCGTACATGGATGCTGCCGCACTCGGTGAACTTGACCGCGTTGTTGGCGAAATTGATCAGCACCTGGCCCACGCGCAGCGGGTCGCCCTGCAGATGGCAGGGCAGGGCGCTGTCTACCTCGAAGTGCAGCGCCAGCCCCTTGGCGGCGCAGGGCTCGGTCACCAGGTTGGCCACCTGGTCCAGCACGTTCTGCAGGGGGAAGTGGGTCGCTTCGAGACTGAGCTTGCCTGCCTCGACCTTGGAGAAGTCCAGGATGTCGTTGATGATGCCCAGTAAATGCCGTGCCGAGCGCTGGATCTTGTCTACATAGTCGCGCTGCTTGCTGTTGAGCTCGGTCATTGCCGCCAAGTGCGACATGCCGATGATGGCATTCATCGGTGTGCGGATCTCGTGGCTCATATTGGCCAGGAACAGCGACTTCATTCGCGAAGCCTGCTCAGCCTGGCTGCGCGCTGCCTCCAGTTCCAGCTCATGGGCCAGCAGCGCGTCGTTGGCCTCGGCCAGCTCACGGGTGCGCTCCCGCACACGCGCCTCCAGCACCGCCTCGTTCTGCTCCAGCTCAGCCAGCAGCCGGTCTTTCTCCTGGTCACGCTCGGCGATCGCCTGGCTCATGGCGTTGAGCGCCGTGGCAAGGCGGGCCAGCTCGTCCTGCCCGGCCACGCCCACGCGAGTCTGGTAGTCGCCCGCCGCCACCTTATCAACCGCCTCGGCCAGCCGGCTGAGCGGGGCGGAGAGAATACGCGCCAGCCAGAAGGAGCAAGCCACACCGATCAGGAAAATCAGTGCACCTATACCCAACGACTGCTGCAATGCCTTGTTCAGCTCGGCCTGCACATAGCTGATGTCCACGTCGGCGCCGACCACGATGCGGCTGCCGTCAGGCCGGGTGAGGGCCTGGAAGACCGAACGGAAATAGCCAAAACGGTCGCGATACTCCGCGGTGTTGGTACGGCCGGTATGCAGGGTGTCGAGAATCGCCGGGTGCGGGGCGATCTCGTAGAGCTGGTAGTAGTGGCCGTAGTTCTCGGCCGCAATCTCGCTCTCGTTGGCGGTATCGGCCAGGTAGACCAGCTGGCCATTCACTTCCGCAAACATATAGACGTAGCGCACGCCGGTGCGCTGACAGTAGTCATTGAGCAGGCGGACCAGCGAGAGGTAGTGCTGCGGGTCGATGGACGACGGACCGGTTGCCGCCTGCAGGTAATCTTTGCCCACCATCTTGGGCGCGGCGCTGACGCCGGCCACCAGCCTGGCATCGATCGCCTCGCGCACGCTGGTGGACTTGAGGTCCCAGATATAGAGCGTATAGGCGGCAGTGGCGAGCAGGTTGACCGCCAGAAAGACCCACAGGATCTTGGTACGGGCAGTGTTGGGGCTCAGCAGGGCGAACAGTCGTTTCAAAATGCATGCCTTGGCAGGCCGGCCTACCGTAAAGGCCGGCCGGTTAAGCGGCCATCCGGCGGGGGTGGTACCGGACCGGCCAGAAATATTCGGCGGATTATGCATCAATCCATTCGGCCGCAAAGCTGCATGACGATATGCTGATATGACAAAGGCCTACCTACACATTAGGCCGCCTGTTGGGGCCTGCGAGTGGTGTGCACAAAGTGCAACGTCCTGCTGAGTTACGTGATCATTCGCTGCATCACCCCCAGCTGACTGGGCATTTAGCTCCTACTGCGATTTCCTCGAGTACCCTAATATTTCACACCGATAAGATCTGACTGCCCTACAGTTTTGCTCTTATCTCAAACTCCACCGTCTCCAGCCTGTCCCGAACCAGCGTCTGCTGATGGGCCAGGTGCACAACGTGTAATTCCGGCTGCTCATTGAGTGCTTCCAGATAGACCACCAAAGCCTTCTGATCCTTGGCCTCACCCTTCAGGACTAGCTGGCGCCCCGACTTATCCGGCACAAACTCGAGCAGCTCAATGTCTTTGCTGGCGGTTTGTTCGATCGCCTGCAGCAGATTGGGCCACGGAAACCGGCGCTCAGACTGGATGGCGTCCCAATGCTTGGCGTCGACGCTCGGTGCCGGTAGGGTGGCGAGGTGTTTTTCGCGCTCCAGCCTTTGCGATAAGACAGCGTTCTGTTCTGCAGCCTTCTGGTTGCGCAGATGTACGCCATAAGCTTGCCAAAGCAGCCAACCTGCACCCACAAGGCTGATACCCAGCAATACCAACATCCAAGCACCATGTCTGGCTCGCGGGCGGAGTAGATGGTTCAACGGTCTCATATCAGCTCCAGGCATGGCGATCCACCGCGATGTGCGCTGCCTGCGGCAAGACTTGTGAAACCACCGGGCTCAGTTTGGCCGATTCGGCAGATTGGGAGGTCCATTCGAAGACGTGGCTTGTTGCCACCTCATCTGGCAATACCCGACGCAGCAAGCGCTTTCCGGACTCCGAGGTACTTAGCGTCACGGGTTCTACATCCAGGTCCAATAGCTTTGAACCATGGAAGCGAAAAGCCGTTGTTCGCCTGGCTTCCTTGAGCAGCAGCAGTGAGTGCGAGGAGCCTCGAATAGGGCGATGGCGATAGTAGGCCGCTGCAGAGACGGGCAGCACCTCGCGCAAGG
>NZ_DATCSC010000086.1:0-5677 GCF_036568685.1 Chitinimonas sp. | reverse complement strand
GCTCAGCCGCTGACCGGCGAGCAGATTTCCACCAGATAGCCGTTGAGGTCGCGCACGTAGCCGACCACCTGACCCCAAGGCTTGGCCTCGGGGGTTTTGAGCGCTTGCGCGCCGTGGGCGATGGCATGGGCGTAGGCGGCTTCCGGGGTGGCGGTGACCAGGCAGAGCTCGACGCTGGCCGGTGGAGCGTCCTTGCGCTGCGGCAGGATGGTGAGGCCGTTCATGCCGGCCATCTTTTCATCGGCAAACGCCAGGGCGGTGGCGCCGGTTTCCATCTCGGCGTACATGCCGCTCTCGTGCACGAAACGGCGAGCGAGCGAGAAGGCCTGCTCGTAGAAGGCGACGGTGGCGGCGACGTCGGGCACGTAGTAGAGGGTGTAGCCGAGTTGCATGGCGGTCCTAGCAAGTTGCGGTTGAGATGGCGCCAATCTAGGCCTGGTGGGGGCCCGCGTCTTGGATAAATCGGCCAGCGGCCCTCACAAGGGCAGGTCCCCGTGGGTAACTTGCGCGCGGTCCGAGGGGGAGAAACCGCCCAGGCGGCGGAAGTCGCGCGCCATGTGGGCCTGGTCGCTGTAGCCGCCTTCGCAGGCGGCGGCGCTGAGGCTGAGCGTGGGGTCGGCGCGCAGCAGGCGGGCGGTGCGCTGGAAGCGCAGGATGGCGGCCAGGGTCTTGACCGGCAGACCGACGGCTTGCCGCATGGTGCGGCGCAGGTGGCGCTCGCTGCAGCCGACCTGCTCGGCCAGCGCCACGACCGGCAGCCTGCCGCCGGAGACATGCAGCAGGTCGATGGCGGCCTGGGCCTGTGGGTGGGCACTGCTACCGGCAGCACTTGCCAACTCGGTGGCCAGGCTACGCAGGGCGGTATGCAAGGTGGCGAGATCCTTCGCACTGCGTACCGGGGCGAGTCGCTCACCCAGCAGGGCCTGGACCTGGGCGTCGTCCAGATTGGTATCGCGCACCGTGGCGGGATCGAGCCCCAGGCAGGCGCCGCCCCAGCCGGCGCGAAAGCGCAGACCGATAAAGCCAAGCCCGGCCGTGACCGGTACCATGAAGTGGCCGGTGGAGGGGCCGGCAATCAGTAGCTGCAGCCCGCTGACGGTGTCGTCGGCGGCCAGCCGGAAGTGGGCGATCAGGTCGATGCGCCCATCGGGCAGCACGCGGTGCAGGCCGTCTGCGGCAGCCAGGTAGGACCAGTCAGCCTCGACCGGGTGGCCAACCGGCCAGTGGGCGGGGAATTCCTGATAACCGTGAGGTAGCGGGTAACCGTGGGGCATGGGCGGACGCTAGCGCGCGAAAGCCCGCATGCTATTTGACTTCGCTCGGGACTGCACCCGCCGCCAGCAACTGCGCCAAGCGCTCTGCGGTCATGGGCTTGCCCAAGAGGTAGCCCTGCAGTGCGTCGCAGCCAAGCTGGGTGAGGAAGGTCTGCTGGTCGGCGGTCTCGACACCTTCAGCCACGATCTTGAGGTCCAAAGTCTGGCCCAGGGCGACGATGGCGGCCACGATGGCGGCATCTTCGGTATCGCGCGCCAGATCACGGACAAAGCCGCGGTCGATCTTGAGCTCGCTGGCGGGCAGGCGCTTGAGGTAGAGCAAGCTGGAGTAGCCGGTGCCGAAGTCGTCGATGGAGATATGCACGCCCATATCGTGCAGGATCTGCAGGATGCTCAGGCTGGCGTCGGCGTCGCGCATGGCGGTCGATTCGGTCACCTCCAGGGTCAGGCAGGCGGCCTCCAGGCCATGGCGGTCCAGCGTCTCGCGCACCGTCTGGATCAGGCTGGTATGGCTGAACTGCAGGGCCGAGAGGTTGACCGCGATACTGCGCGGGGCCTGGCCGGCATCGCGCCAGCTGCGCATCTGGCGGCAGGCTTCGTCCAGCACCCAGGCGCCGATGGGCAGGATGAGCCCGGTCTTTTCCGCCAGGGGAATAAAGTCATTTGGCGGGATAAGACCACGCTCGGGGTGCTGCCAGCGCAGCAGGGCCTCGACCCCGGTCATGGGCCCGGCCGGCGCGCGGAACTTGGGTTGGTAGTGCAGCACCAGCTCGCCGCGCACCTGGGCCTGGCGCAGATCCTGCACCAGTTGCAGCTGGTTATGCATATTGGCGTTCATGGACGCTTCGAAGAAGCGGTAGCTGTCCCGCCCTTGGCCCTTGGCGTGATACATGGCGGCGTCGGCATTGCTGAGCAGCTCGTCGGGGACAGTGCCGTCGCCGGGGTACAGTGCGATACCGATACTGACCGAGACGCGTAACTCGTGGCCTTCCACGCTTACCGGCTCGCGGATCAGCGCGGTGAGCTTTTCGGCCATGGTAGCGACATCGGATGGGTCACCCACGCTGGACAACAACACCATCTCGTCGCCACCAACCCGGGCCAGCGTATCTTGCGCGCGCACCGCGGCGGTGATGCGCTGGGCGATGGCCACCAGCAGCAAGTCGCCGATGCGATGGCCGTAGGCGTCGTTGACTGCCTTGAAGCCATCGAGGTCCATGAACATGAGCGCGAATAGGCCGCGTTCACGGCGGGCGCGCTGGATGGCCTGATCCAAACGGTCTCCGAGCAGCACTCGGTTGGGCAGGCGGGTGAGGTTGTCATGCAGGGCGAGGTATTGCAGCTCCTGATTGGCTTCGTTCAGGGACGAGGCGAGCACGGCGGTGCGCAGCTCCAGTCGCAGATCGAGCACCGAGACGATGAGGGCGATAGCCAGTACGGCAAAGGTGACGCTGATGATGAAGAGCGCCAGCCAGCCGGTGCTGAAGCCGTCGCGCACGGCACCGCAGACGCTACCGAGCGGAAACTCGGCCGCGGCCATGCCGGTGTAGTGCATGCCGACGATGGCGATGCCCATGAGCACCGCGGCTGCGGCGCGAAACAGCCGTACACCGGCCCCGTGGTGGCGCAGGCGGAAGGCCAGCCAGAGCGCGGCACCGGAGGCAACCACGGCGATGATGACCGACAGGGTGAAGAGCACGGGCCGGTAGACGATGCCCGGCAGCATGCGCATGGCGGCCATGCCGGTGTAGTGCATGGCACTGACGCCGGCCCCCATGAGCAAAGCACCGCCGACCAGACGCGACCAGGGTAGGGTCTGCCGGCTGACCAGCCACAGCGCCAGTGCGGACGAGGCGATGGCGATGAGGAGCGACAGCAGGGTGATGTGGGGGTCGTAACCGAGCTCAATGGGTAGGCGGAAGGCCAGCATGCCAATAAAGTGCATGGACCAGATGCCGATGCCCATGGCGCAGGCACCACCGGCCAGCCACCAGTGGGCCGCGCGGCCCTGGGCGGTGGTGATGCGGCCGGCCAGGTCGAGCGCCGTGTAGGCGGCGAGTATGGCCACCAGCAGGGAAAGCAAGACCAGCAGCGAGCTGTAGCTGCCTGTCAGCATCGGTCTTCCTCCTCAGGCGCCGGTACTGGATAGGTGGGACGGCAGACTACCGCCCTCTTGTGAATGTAGTTGTTGCGGATCAGCGCGTGAAGCGGTGTAAACCAATATATCCCGGCCCAGGCGGACGGGGTAGTGAGGGGCGCTGGCTCAGGCCGGCGCCTTGGCCTGGGCCAGCAGGTGGTCGAGGCGCGTGCGTAGCTCGGTGAGTTCTTCGATCTCCAAGCCCATGGCGTCCTTGAGGGCCAAGGGGACGGATTTGGCCTTGTCGCGCAGGGCGTGGCCGGAATCGGTGAGCATGATGCGCACTTCGCGCTCGTTCTCTTGCCGGCGCTCGCGGCGGATAAGGCCGCTTTGCTCCAGGCGCTTGAGCAAGGGTGTGAGGGTGCCGGAATCGAGCAGAAGGCGATCGCCGATGAACTTGACCGTGACGTCGTCCTGCTCCCACAGCACCAGCATGACCAGGTATTGCGGATAGGTCAGGTCCAGCTCGGCCAGCAGCGGCTGATAGCAGCGCGTGACCGTGCGGGAGGCGGCGTAGAGGCGGAAGCAGAGCTGGGCGTCGAGCCGCAGCCAGTCGGATTCGTTCATGATCTTGTTCACCTGAAGACAAGGGCGGCGACCGGCTGGTACCGGTAGCCGCCCGTGCATTCTACGGATGCTGGGCCTGGGCGGGTATGCCCATGGCCCCAGAGCCGTTAAATCACACTAGATGCACATTCACATCGACATTGCCGCGGGTAGCGTGCGAGTAGGGGCAGATGTCGCTGTGGGCGGTCTCGATCAGTTGCTGGGCCACGGCGCGGTCCATGCCGGTGAGGGTGACGGCCAGGTCGGCGGTGATGCCGAAACCACCAGCCGAACGGGGGCCGACGCCAACGCGGGCGGTGACGGAGGCGGACTCGATCTTGACGCCTTGCTGGCGGGCGACGAAGCGGACGGCGCCTTCGAAACAGGCGGCGTAACCGGCAGCGAACAGTTGCTCGGGGTTGGTCGCGGCGCCGCCGGGGCCACCCATTTCCTTGGGGATGGCGAGCTTGGCCTTGAGTACACCATCGGACGATTCGATCTGGCCTTCACGGCCGCCGACGGCGGTGGCTTGCGCGGTATAGAGAACTTGGACGGACATGGCAGTATTCCTTGTAAGTGGGTAACAGGTTTGCCTGCTTGGCGAGACGAAATATAGTCGCCAAATAAATTGCACACAATTTATTTGTTTCTATCGGGTCGATAGCCCTGGGAGCCGGCCGACGAACGGTCGAAGGTGGTGCTGCAGTTCAGGATGGATTCAGCCCGGCGGTACCACTATGCCAACCATAGACGGCGAGCGTGCCGTGACCAAGGAGCAAGACCATGCGCAAATCGATATCCCTCCTGTTGCTGGCAGGCGCTTTGACCAGCACCGCCGCGATGGCGGATTCGTCCCGCGCAGTGCTGGGCGGCGCCTTGGGTGGCGCGGCCGGTGCCGCCATCGGCTACAACGTGAACGGCCGCGACGGCGCCCTGGTGGGTGCTGCGCTGGGTGGCTTGGTGGGCGTGGCGGCCAGCACCCGCCACGACGGTTACTACCGCGACAATGGCTACTACCGTGGCAGCAGCTACTACCGCTACGAAGAGCCGCGCGTGATCCGCCGCGAGGTCTATGTGGAACGGCCGCGTTACTACTACCCGCCGGAACGCGTGGTCTATGTGCCGCGAGGCCACTACGACCGCGGCTGGCATGAGCGCCGCTGGGAAGACCGGCACGACCGCTGGGAGCACCGTGGTCGCTGGGATTAAGCCCTTGCCGCGCTAAGCGGCGGACAGACCAGCTAGAATGCGAACAGCCCTGCCGAATTGGTGGGGCTGTTTTATTTTCTACCCCCTACCCGCTCATACCATGGCCAAACCGCTAGCGCTCGAACGTCTGTTGCAATCCCAAGGCTTTGGCAGCCGCAAGGCGGCGCGTGGCCTGATCGAGGCCGGGCGGGTGGCAGTGAACGGGCAGCCCTGCCAGAAGCCGGATACGGCTTTTACAACTGAGGGCCTGGTGTTGACCGTGGATGGCCATGACTGGCCCTGGCGTGAAAAGCTCTATATCGCCCTCCACAAACCCGCCGGGGTGGAATGCTCGCGCAGCCCCCAGCACCACAGCTCGGTCTTTACTCTGCTGCCGCCCCACTTTGTGGAGCGCGGCGTGCAACCGGTGGGCCGGCTGGACGCCGACACGACGGGCCTCTTGCTGCTGACCGACGATGGTCCGCTGAACCACGCCCTCGCCTCGCCCAAGCGGCATGTGCCCAAGACCTAT
>NZ_DATCSC010000085.1:0-2562 GCF_036568685.1 Chitinimonas sp. | reverse complement strand
GCTTCGACGATGCGGCGGCTGCGGGCGTCCAGCGTGTCCAGCGCGGCTTGCAGGCCCTCGCCGTGCTGGTAGTCGACGGCGCGACGTTCCAGTACCGCTACCGGTTCGTTGTCGTTGTCGGCCAGCCAGTCGATGGGGGCGTAGCTGTCTTCGTCGCCGTCTTCGGCAACCAGAGCCACGTCGTGCCCGCTCATGCGGGTTTCCATCTCCAGCACTTCCTCACGCTTCACGCCCAGGTCGTCGGCAATCTGTTGCGCCTCCTGGTGGGTCAGGGCGTTCATGCTGGACTTCATGCTGCGCAGGTTGAAGAACAGCTTGCGTTGCGCCTTGGTTGTGGCGATACGCACCAGCCGCCAGTTGCGCAGGATGTATTCGTGGATCTCGGCACGAATCCAATGTACGGCGAAGGAGAACAGGCGCACGCCGCGGGTGGGCTCGAAGCGCTTGACCGCCTTCATCAGGCCGATATTGCCTTCCTGGATCAGGTCGGCTTGCGGCAGGCCGTAGCCGGCATAGCCGCGGGCGATGGATACTACGACGCGCAGATGCGACATCACCAGCTTACCGGCTGCTTCGAGGTCGTTCTGCTCGTGCAGGCGCTTGGCCAGGTCGCTCTCTTCTTCCTGCGTGAGCAGCGGAATGGCGCTGATCTGCTGAATGTAGCGGTCCAGGCTGTCGCCGGAGGCAATCACAGGTAGGGTCATCGTCGTCATGTACTTCTCTCCTTTGCGCCCCCATATTTGGGGGGCGAACTGATATTAGCACTCTCAACCATGGAGTGCTAAGGGGGTGGAAAGTTCTGTGGTGAGTGGCGGAATGAGGCAGGACGTCGGGGTGGGAGGCATAGGTGCCGTCCCGGCAGCGCAACGACTCGCTGGCTGTGGAGCGCGCAAGCCTTGTGAAATGGACGTTTACGAGGAGTGGTGGTTGGAGAAATCGTCACTTGCGCCATGAAAACCGGCTGTCTTTTAATGCTATATATCGAATAAAAACTAAATTAATTATTCAAATAAAATCTAAGCGCGGCAATGGTTGGCGAGCTTATTGAGCTGGCGGGCGTCTTCTTGAGTGCTGGTGAGGTGCAACAGTGCTTGGGGCTGGCGGGCTGATATGCGATCCTCGCCCGCGTGGCCGCAGCTAGGCGGCCTGCCTGCAGGTGAACCCGTTGCGACGCCGTCTTGCCCCTTTCTTCTGTTTTTCTCTGATACCTGCTCTGCAGGGCTGGTCCGGCCTAGGGATGGCGACGGTACTTGCCGCGATCTGGCTGGCTGGCTGCGCCACCGTACCGGCACCGTCCCAACCTGGGAACGAGCTGCCTGACAGTAGCGAGCCTGTCCGGCGAATTCCATCGCCGGCGACGCCACAAACCCCTGATGAATCGGTGCTGCAAGCGCCGCCTGCGCCGCGCGAATTCCGGGCGGCCTGGGTGACGACCATAGGCAATATCGACTGGCCCAGCCGGCCGGGGCTCTCCAGCGCGCAGCAGCAGGTGGAGCTGCGGGCCATCCTGGACCGGGCGGTGGCGATGAAGCTCAATGCGGTGATCCTGCAAGTGCGGCCGGCCGCGGATGCCTTGTACGCCTCCGAGCTGGAGCCCTGGTCGGAATATCTGACCGGGGTGCAGGGCAAGGCGCCGGAGCCCTATTACGACCCGCTGACGCTGTGGGTGGAAGAGGCGCACAAGCGAGGGCTGGAGCTGCATGCCTGGTTCAACCCCTTCCGTGCCCACTATGACCAGGCGCGCTCGCGCGTGGACAGCCAACACATCACCAAGATCGCGCCCGAGCTGATCAAGCGCTATGGCGAATTCCGCTGGATGGACCCGGGCGAGCCCGAGGCGGTGCGGCACACGGTGGCGGTGATTGCCGATGTGGTACGGCGCTATGACATCGATGGGGTGCAGATCGATGACTATTTCTACCCCTACCCGGTGAATGGCGCGAATGGGAAGGAACTGCCCTTTCCGGACGAGAGCAGCTGGCGCCGCTACCAACTGGATGGCGGTACCCTGGAAAAGGCAGACTGGCGGCGGCAGAACGTGAACCAGCTGGTGGAGCAGCTCTACGAGCGCATCCATGCCGAGAAGCACTGGGTGAAGTTCGGCATCAGCCCCTTTGGGCTAGGGCGTCCGGACCGGCGTGCACCCGGCATTGTCGGCTTTAGCCAGTACGACAAACTCTATGCCGATGTGGAGCGCTGGCTGAGGGCGGGCTGGGTGGATTACCTGGCGCCGCAACTCTATTGGCCCAGCAAACAGAGCTCGCAGGCCTTCGGCACCCTGCTGGACGGCTGGCTGGCCGAGAACGCCTTGCGACGACATATTTGGCCAGGCCTTTTCACCAGCGGGCTGGCCGGACCCGCCCGGCCCTGGCCGGCGGACGAGATACTGCAGCAGATCGCGCAGGTACGGCAGCGTGCCGGTGCTGGTGGGCACATCCATTTTGGCCTGGGCATGCTGATGCAGGACAAGCAGGGTATACGCAGCAGGCTCACGGCCGGCCCCTATGCCGAGACCGCCTTGGTACCCGCTTCGCCCTGGCTGGATGCGACGCCGCCGCCAGC
>NZ_DATCSC010000084.1:0-4260 GCF_036568685.1 Chitinimonas sp. | reverse complement strand
CGATAGCCCGCAGTTCTCCACGGTCAAGATGCCGGGGCTGAAGAAGTTCGGCAACGTGACCATGAAGAAGGGTGTCTTCAAGGCGGATAACAAGTTCTGGGACTGGTTCAACCAGATCAAGATGAACACCATCAAGCGTGTACCGGTGATCATCAGCCTATTGGACGAGGCCGGTTCGCCGACCATGGTCTGGACCCTGGCCAATGCCTGGCCGTCCAAGATAACCGGCACGGACCTCAAGGCGCAGGGCAATGAGGTGGCGGTCGAGACCATCGAGATCGTGCACGAGGGACTGACCATCGCCAATGCCTGATCGGAGCGGGGCTATACGGTCCCGCTGCCTGAGTCCTGTATGTCGCAAGGAGGATAGCCGTGCCCGGTCCACCCCCGCCCCCACCGCCGCCCACCGGGGCGCTGCGTTCTTCGGTGCCTGTGCCGGAGATCGACCGCGATGCGATGCCGGTGGCCTTCCATTTCAGGGTCGGCATCAGCGGCTTTCGCAATACCGCGGACAGCAGTTTTCAGGAGGTGTCCGGGATCGAGCAGAAGATGTCGGTACAGGAGGTGAAGGAAGGCGGTGAAAACCGCTTCCAGCACCGCCTGCCCAATGGCATGCAGCAGCAGAACCTGACGCTCAAGCGGGGTGTGGCGGACAAGGACTCGCCGCTGGCGAAGTGGTGCAAAACGGTGCTGGAAGGGGGCATGACCGTACCGATCAGCCCGCGTTCGGTGACGGTCAGCCTGCTCGACGCCAGCCGCAACCCGGTACGGACATGGGTGTTCCACAATGCATACCCCCTGCGCTGGAGCATGGATCCCCTCAATTCGACCAAGAACGATGTGGCGATCGAGGCTATCGAGCTCGCCTATCTGTATGCGGAAAGGATGCTGTAGATCATGACGATCGAAGTACGCCAGATGGTGATCAAGTCCGAGGTGCAGGACAAGGCAGAAGGGGCGGCAGACAAGCCCGAGCCGCAGGCTGGGAACGATTGCGAGGGCTGCGGAGGCGGGCAGCAGGAGCGAGTCCGGGAACGCTCGCAACTGCGCGATACGGCCAGCCAGCTGGCGCGCCTCCGGGAGCGATGAATGGCCAGCCTGTCAGGGGAGAAGACGCCGCTCAAGATGACGATCTGCAGCGAGACCCAGGGCGTGGTGGCACCCATGGAAGGGGACGCCAACAGCGTTTCGCTGTTGATCAACCCGTCCTCGCTCAAGGTGCAGCGGACAACTTGCTTTACCAAGCAGATCCCGCTGGGTGACCCGGCCACGGGTCGCAAGTACAGCCATATGCAGCCGGTGACCTTGAGTTTCACGGCGATCTTCGATGGTACCGGCGTGGTGCCGCGGCCGACCGGTACCCGTATCCCGCTGGAAGTGGAGGATCAGCTCGCTGCGCTGAGCCGCATCATCTACAACTTCGACGGCAAGAAGCATCAACCCAACATCGTCCAGATCGTCTGGGGCAGTCTGATCTTCACGGGGCGGCTCAACAGCTTCGGCACTGACTACACGCTGTTCCGGCCCAGCGGCGCCCCGCTGCGGGCCAGTTGTGCCTTTGCCTTCACCTCCTTCATGACTACCAAGGAAAGCCGCCTGGAGGCCGATACCAGTTCGCCCGACCTTAGCCACCTGGTGGTGGTCAAGGCCGGCGATACCTTGCCGCTGCTGTGCCACCGCATCTACGGCGACAGCCGCTACTACGCCGAGGTGGCCCGCTTCAACGGACTGCGTCAGTTCCGCTCGCTGGAGCCTGGCAGTGCCTTGCATTTTCCGCCGCTGGATTGAGCCATGGCGGACTCCCCCAATCTCAACAGCGATGCACCCGTCCGGCTGACTGTCAGCTGTGACGGCCAGGCCAAGCCGGCACTGGAGGTGCTCTCGGTCACCGTGCGGCATAGCCTCAACCGGGTACCCTGGGCCGAGCTGGTGATCGAAGACGGCGACATGACTCGCGGGGTGTTGCCCATCAGCGACGAGGAGCTCTTCAAGCCGGGTGCCAAGGTGGCCATCAGTGTTGGTTATGGCGAGGACGAAACCGAAATTTTCAGCGGCATCGTGATCCGCCATGGGGTGAAGATCCATGGGCAGAATTCGGCCGAACTGGTGGTGGAGTGTCGTGATGCCGCCTGCAAGATGACCGTGGGCCGACGTAACGCCAACTATATCGACAAGACCGACAGCGACATCATCAGCACCCTGATCGCGGCCCATGGCCTGCAGGCGGAGGTGGCGGCGACCACGCTGAGCTACGCCGAGCTGGTGCAGTTCTACTGCAATGATTGGGACTTTATGCTGGCCCGGGCGGAGCTCAACGGTCTGCTGGTCAATGTAGCCGGTGGCAAGGTCAGCGTCCAGCCACCCGACGTGGCGGCTGATCCGGTATTGTCGGTCAGCTGGGGTGTGGACCTGATGTCCTTCGAGGCCGACATGGATGCCCGGCTGCAGTTCGCCGAGGCCAAGGCGACGGCCTGGAACCCCAAGACCCAGGCCATCGTCCAGGGGAATGCCGCCAAGCCTGAGGACTTCAATCTGCAGGGCAATATTCCGGCTGAGCAACTGGCCAATGTGGCCGGGCCAGCGAGTTACGGCCTGCAGAGTTCGACCAGTCTGGAGATGGACATGCTCACCGGCTGGGCCAAGGCGCTGCAGGTCAAGTCGGCGCTGGCCAGGGTACGCGGCCATATGTCCTTCACCGGTAGCGCCAAGGCGGTGCCAGGCTGCCTTATCGAGGTCACGCATGTGGGCGGACGCTTCAATGGCTCGGTCTTTGTCAGCGGCGTGGAGCACACCATCGCAGACGGCAATTGGCTTACCGAGGTGGTGTTTGGCATGGGGCCGGAGTGGCAGGTCGAGCGCGAGGATGTGATGGCGCCGGCCAATGGCGGCCTGTTGCCCGGCGTGGGCGGCCTGCAGATCGGCGTGGTCATGAAACTGGATGGTGACCCCAAGGGCGAGCAGCGCATCCAGGTGAAGCTGCCTGTCATGCAGGCGCAGACCGAAGGCGTATGGGCGCGCCTGCTGCAGTTCTATGCCTCCAATACCTTCGGTGCGTTCTTCCTGCCCGAGGTGGGCGACGAGGTGATCGTCGGCTACCTCAATGACGATCCTTCGCATCCCCTGGTGCTGGGGTCGCTCTACAGCAGTGCCCGTACACCCCCCTATACCATCGAAGCCGCCAACAACACCAAGGCGGTGGTGACCCGTGCCAAGCACAAGATCGAGTTCAACGAGGAGGACAAGATCATCACCATCACTACCCCGGCGAACAACAAGGTGGTGCTGGACGACAAGGACAAATCCATCCTGGTCCAGGACCAGCACAACAACAGCGCCAAATTTTCAAGCAGCGGCATTGCACTCGATAGCCCCTACGACATCAAGCTCGATGCCAAGGGGGGGATCACGCTGACCGCCGTGAAGGCGATCGAGATCACCAGCCAGGCTGATGTGAAGGCCAGCGGGCTCAATGTCAGCTGCGAGGCGCAGGCCGGTTTTACTGGCAAGGGCTCGGCCTCGGCGGAGCTGTCAGCTGCTGGCCAGACGACAGTCCGCGGCGCGACCGTGATGATCAACTGACTCGCCGGGAGAGGATGCGCCATGCCACCTGCCACCCGTTTGACCGACCTGCATACCTGCCCCATGCAGACCCCTGGCCTGCCGCCGATACCGCATGTGGGCGGGCCGGTAAGCGGACCGGGTGTGCCGACCGTGTTGATCGGCGGCCTGATCGCTGCCGTGGTCGGTGACATGGCGGTTTGCGTCGGGCCACCCGATACGATCGTCAAGGGCTCGGCCACCGTATTGATCGGTGGACGCCCCGCGGCCCGCATGGGGGATCCCACGGCACATGGCGGCCAGATCGCCCTGGGCCTGCCCACCGTGCTGATAGGGGGTTGAGATGGCTGTCTTCCTGGGCAAGGGCTGGAGTTTCCCGCCGCGTTTCGATCCTCGTACCAAGCAGGTCGCGATGGTGGAAGCGGCCGACGATATCGCCGAAAGCCTGCGCATCCTGCTGGGCACCAACCCTGGCGAGCGCGTCATGCTGCCCGCCTATGGCTGCGGCCTGCGCCGGCTGGTGTTCGATACGCTCAACGCCAATACGATCACCGAGACCCGGGAGCTGATCCGCAAGGCCATCCTGTTCTTCGAGCCCCGCATCACCGTCAACCTGATCGATGTGGCGGTGAGTGAGGCCATGGAGGGCCGGCTGGAGATCCTGATCGACTACACCATCCGCACCACCAACACCCGCCACAA
>NZ_DATCSC010000083.1:0-48085 GCF_036568685.1 Chitinimonas sp. | reverse complement strand
AAGGGAACTTCTACCCACAAGTGCTGTGGGTAAGTCCGTGGATAGCTGTGTATGGGCGCGCTTAGTGCCGGATTTACAAGGCGGCTTGTTGGTTTGCCTAAAAAATTGGCGGTCGAGCGTGTACTTGGGGCGTTCCCAATTGGGCTGGGGTCGATATACTAGCCAGTCCAATCAAAGGCTCAGGTTCTGGTCCGCCGCTCAGGTGGGGCCGTAGCCGATGAAGGCCCATTTGCAGTCTTAGGATTCCAGTACCATGACCCGCCCCAGCCACCGCGTTCTGACCGGCATCACCACCACCGGCACTCCCCACCTCGGCAACTATGTCGGCGCCATCCGGCCGGCCATCCAGGCCAGCCTGCAGCCGGGTACCGAGAGTTTCTTCTTTCTGGCGGACTACCACGCGCTGATCAAGTGCGACGATCCGGCCCGGATCGAGCGCTCGCGGCTGGAGATCGCGGCCACCTGGCTGGCGGCCGGGCTCGATACCTCGCGCGTGACCTTCTACCGCCAGAGCGATATCCCCGAGATTCCCGAGCTGACCTGGCTCCTGACCTGTGTGACCGCCAAGGGGCTGATGAACCGCGCCCATGCCTACAAGGCCAGTACAGACGCCAACGAGGCAGCCGGTGAGGAGCCCGATGCCGGCGTGACCATGGGGCTCTTCAGCTACCCCATCCTGATGGCCGCCGACATTCTGATGTTCAATGCGAACAAGGTGCCGGTCGGCCGCGACCAGATCCAGCATATCGAGATGGCGCGCGACGTAGCGCAGCGCTTCAACCACCTGTTCGGCAAGGGGCGTGAGCTCTTTGTGCTGCCCGAGGCACATATCGAGGAACAGGTTGCCACCTTGCCGGGCCTGGATGGCCGCAAGATGTCCAAGAGCTACGACAACACCATTCCGCTGTTCGAAGGCGGCGCCAAGGGCCTCAAGGAGGCGATCGCGCGCATCGTGACCGATTCGCGCCTGCCCGGTGAGCCCAAGGACCCGGACAACAGCCATCTGTACACCCTGTACCAGGCCTTTGCCAGTGCAGCTGACACCGCCACCTTCCGTGCCGACCTGCTGGCCGGCCTGGGCTGGGGCGATGCCAAGCAGCGCTTGTTTGAACTGATCGACGGCCAGATCGCTCCCATGCGCGAGCGCTATGTGGAACTGATGGCCAAGCCCGAGCTGATCGAAGCCGCACTGCAGGAAGGCGCCGCCAAGGCCCGAGCCCAGGCCATGCCCTTCCTGGCCGAGCTGCGCGCCTCGGTGGGCCTGCGTTCCTTCCAGGCTATTCCGCAGGCGGCCGCCAAGGTGGAGAGCGCCAAGCCGCAGCTGCCGGTGTTCAAGCAATACCGCGAGCAGGACGGCCGCTTCTACTTCAAGCTCAGCGCCCACGATGGCCGCGTACTGCTGCAAAGCCGGGGCTTTGAGCAGGGCAAGGAAGCTGGCCAGTGGGTGGGCAAGCTCAAGCAGACTGGCGCCAGCGTGCTGGCCGAGGCACCGGTCAGCCTGGGTGAAGGCGTGAGCCAGGACGAGGTGGCGCAAGCGCTGGCAGCTTTGGCGGCCGAGTAAGCATCCGACGGTGACAACAAAAAGCCCCGACCTTGGTCGGGGCTTTTTGTTGCTGCTGAACCTAGATCACCCAATCCAGCATATGGTAGGTCAGGTTGATAAAGGGGTTCATGATCGCAGACAGCGTACCGGTGAAGATCAGCGCGATCAGGATATACATGCCGTAGGGCTCAATGCGCGACACGGCATAGGCCGCCCGATGCGGCAGCAGGGAAACCAGCACGCGACCGCCATCCAAGGGTGGCAATGGCAGCAGGTTGAGCACCATGAGCACCACATTGATCTGTATGCCCGCCTGCGACATATAGGCCAGCGGCATTTGCAGGCTGCTGCCGTCCAGTGTCCCGGCGAGCTTGAGCAAAAGCCCCCAAGCCACTGCCATGGCAAGATTGGAAGCAGGGCCTGCCAAGGCCACCCACAGCATGTCCTGCTTGGGGTTGCGCAGGTTACGGAAGTCCACCGGTACGGGCTTGGCCCAACCGAACAGGAAACCACCCAGCAGCAGCGCCAATGCCGGTACCAAGATCGTGCCGAAAGGGTCGATATGGCGGATGGGGTTCAGGGATAAACGTCCCATCATCTCTGCAGTCCGGTCGCCAAAATGCTTGGCCGCATAGCCATGCGCAGCCTCATGCACGGTAATGGCAAACAACACCGGCAAGGCATAGATCGTGATCTTCTGGATCAGATTCCAATCGTCCAAAACAGCTTTCCTCTCATTGACGACCAGGCGCCACGTTTAGCATGGCGCCGTACAGACTAATTGACCGCGACAAGGCCGCTACGTTGCAACCAGTGCGCGCCCCAGGCCAGCAGATTATGCAGGGTATGGATGCAGGCCACCGCCAGAAAAGCATGGCCACGGGCAACGCGCGCACGATACCAGTAGGCGGCACCGAACAGAATGCCCAAGAGCGTGCCGAGCACAATGCCCTCCAGCAGCCGCTGGTAGTGCAAGAGGCCGAACACCAAGGCGCTCAGCAGTACCGGCCATAGCGGCCGCTGAGTCAGTTTGCCGGCCAACCATAGCGGCAACTGCTGGTTGAGCAAGGTCTCTATCCAGGGCGCCAACAGCACGGCGCCCAGAAACAGATGCGGCAGGCTGCGCAAAGCGTCGCCCTGGTATTGGGGCAGGGGTTGGCCCACCGCAGCGGCAGATTCCCCTATCAGCAACATCAGGGCGATTTTGGCCACCAAGGAGACACTATAGGTAGCGAATACAAAGACCCAGAAGGGCTGTGCGGCCCAACGTCGGCAGGCGTGGTCCAGCCTTGTAGCAACAGCCCGCAAACGAGCCCTCACAGGCCGAATACGGCCACGTCACCCGCCCCCTGGCGCACCAGCACCGGGTCGGATTCGGTCAGGTCGATCACCGTGGTCACACAGGTACCACAGGCGCCACCATCGATCACGGCATCCAGCTGGTGTTCAAGCTGCTGGCTGATCTCCCAGCCGTCCGTGGGTGCAAAGTCCTCGCCGGGTAGCAGCAGCGTGGAAGACAGCAGCGGCTCGCCCAGTTCGTCCAACAGGGCGCGCACCACCTTATGTTCCGGCACCCTCAGGCCGATAGTGGAACGCTTGGCCTGCATCACCCGGCGCGGTACCTCACGGGTGGCCTGCAGAATGACGGTATAGGGGCCCGGCATGGCGCTCTTGAGGTAGCGGTATTGCCGGTTGTCCACCCGTGCATAGGTGGCGAGCTCAGAGAGGTCACGGCAAACCAGGGTGAAGTGGTGCTTGTCGTCCACCTGGCGGATGCGGCGGATGCGTTCCAGCGCGTCCTTGTCGCCCAGGTGGCAGCCCAGCGCATAGCAGGACTCGGTCGGGTAGGCGATCACGCCACCGTCGCGGATGATGTCGACCGCCTGTTTGATCAGGCGGGCTTGTGGGTTGTCGGGATGGATGGACAGGTAAAGCGCCATGAGGTCGATTCGATAGACAGGCCCGCTGGGCCGATGCTTGCACTATAGCCGGCTGCTACCTGATAGATGGGGTCAGGCGGTGGCAAGAACAAGTGCAGCGTCATCCACCCAACGCCGCCAGATCGGCGTGGGACCGGGCGGCATGTCGGGCAAGAGCCCAGGTTCGCGGGCGCCCTCGCCGGTGGCGTGGTAGTCGGTGCCCAGCGAGGCCAAAAGGCCATTGACCTCGGCCACCCGGGCAAAGCGCTCGAAGTCGGCTGGATTGTGGCTGCCCGAAACGACCTCGATACCCTCGCCACCCAGTGCCTTGAATTCCTCGATCAGTTCGCCCAGCGTCTGCTTGCCGAACTCGTAGCGGCCAGGGTGGGCGATGACCGCTACCCCGCCAGCGTCACGTATCCAGCCTACTGCGTCGGCGAGGGTCGCCCACTGGTGACTCACGTAACCCGGCTTGCCACGCGCCAGGTATTTCTTGAACACGCCCTTCATATCCTTGGCGAGGCCGCGTTCGATCAGGTGCCGGGCAAAATGCGCCCGACCGATCATCTCGGGGTTGTCGGCAAACTTGCGGGCACCGGCCAGCACGCCGCTCACGCCCACCGCTGCCAGCGCTTCATCCATGCGCACCGCGCGCTCGTCGCGCCCGTGCCGCACGCTGGCAAGGCCCGCCAGCAGGCCGGCGTTCGCCGGGTCGAAGCCTAGGCCGATGATATGCAACGTGTGCTTGCGCCAGCTGACCGAGATCTCCACCCCGGTCACAAAGCCCATACCGAGCTTGGCTGCTTCGTCCGCCGCGTCCGCCAGACCGCGTACATCGTCGTGGTCGGTCAGGGCAAACAGCTTGCAGCCCCGGCCGTGTGCCCGCGCCACCACCTCGCGCGGCGGCAGCATGCCGTCGGACACATTGGAATGGGCGTGTAGATCAATGGGCAACATGGGCAAAAGCTCTCCTGGCGACATCTTATCGCTATTCGGGGCATACAAACGGTTTCGCGATACCCGCGCAGACATGGCGGAAGCTCCCTGGGCAAGCCCCCAGACAGTTTGGACCTGGCGAAGTGGGATGAATTCCATGTCGGCGTCCAGTACAGCCCGTCGCACGCCGCGTGGCAAGGCGCGGTTGCTCGATTATCATGCGGCGGCACTGTTTGACCCACTGCCACTACCGCATCTTCCCTTCGTTCCGGAGCCCTTGATGTCCCGTACGCTGTCCCTGCTGCTTGCCGGCGCCATGCTGCTGGCCGGTACTGCCCCACATGCCGCCCCCCTCGGCACGGCAGACAACCCGCTGCTGTACCCCAGCACCCTGCCCTACCAATTGCCGGCCTTTGACCGGATCCGGACCGAGCACTTCCGCCCCGCCTATCTTGAAGGCATGCGCGAGCAGCAGGCCGACATCGCCCGCATTGCAGGCAACCCGGCGACGCCAACCTTCGACAACACCATCCTGGCGCTGGAGCGCTCCGGCGTGCTGCTCAAGCGCACCAAGCAGATCTTCGACAATCTCAGCGCCACCTGGGGCAGCGACGAGATGGACGCGCTGCACAAGGCGCTGATCCCGCGACTGGCGGCCAATAGCGACGCCACCTTGCTGAACAGCCGCTTGTACGCCCGCATAGCCAAGCTCCATGCGCAGCGCGAGCATTTGGGCCTGGATGCCGAATCGTTACGCCTGCTGGATTATTACCACCAGAACTTCGTGCTGGCCGGTGCCCGCCTGTCGGATGCCGACAAGGCTAAGCTCAAACGGCTCAACGCCGAACTGGCCGTGCTGCAAAACGGCTTCAGTCTCAATGTGCAGAAAGACAGCAACGCCGGCGCCGTGCTAGTGGAAGACCGCAGCGAGCTGGCCGGCCTCTCGGAACAGGATATCGCCACGGCAGCGGCAGCCGCCAAAGCCAAGGGCGAGCCGGGCAAATACCTGCTGGCGCTGACCAATACCACCGGCCAGCCGCAGGAAGATGAACTGGACAACCGCGCCCTGCGACAGCGCTTGTATGAAGCTTCGGTCAACCGCGGCAGCCACGGTGGCGACTTCGACAACCGTAGCATCGTGCTGCGCATCGCCAAGCTGCGCGCCGAACGCGCGCGCCTGCTGGGTTACCCAGACTTCGCCAGCTACGCCCTGGCCAACCAGATGGCCAGCACACCAGCCGCCGCCAACCAGTTGCTGGAGCGGGTTGCCGCTGCCGCGGTGAAGAGCGCACAGCAGGATGCCCGCAGCCTGCAGGCCATGATCACGGCCGACGGTAAGGACTTCCAGCTGGCACCCTGGGACTGGGGTTATTACACCGAGAAGGTCCGCAAAGCCCACTACGATTACAGCGAGAGCGAGCTACGCCCCTATTTTGAGCTGAACCGGGTGCTGCAGGACGGCCTCTTCTATGCCGCCACCCAGCTCTACGGCATCACCTTCAAGGAGCGCCGCGATCTGCCTGTCTACCAGCCGGACGTGCGGGTGTTCGAAGTATCGGAAGCCGATGGCCAGCCTCTGGCGTTGATCCTGTTCGACTTCTACGCCAGCGCCCACAAGCAGGGCGGCGCCTGGATGAACAACTATGTGGATCAGTCGGGCCTGTACGGCACCCGTCCGGTGGTGGCCAACCATCTGAACATCCAGAAGCCCGCGGCAGGCCAGCCCACCCTGCTGACCAGCGAAGAAGTCGAGACCTTGTTCCATGAATTCGGTCACGGCCTGCACGGCATGTTCTCCAAGGTACGCTACCCCTCGCTCTCCGGTGCCAATGTGCCGCGCGACTTTGTCGAGTACCCCTCGCAGTTCAATGAGATGTGGGCCTTCTGGCCGGAGGTGCTGCGCCACTACGCCAAGCACTACCAGACCGGCGCCGATATGCCGCAGCCCCTGATGGACAAGGCCTTGGCGGTGCGCAAGTTCAACAAGGGCTTTGCCACCACCGAGTATGTGGCCGCCGCCCTCCTGGACCAGCGCTGGCATGCCCTGACGCCAGAGCAGGTACCTACCGACGTGCTGGCTTTTGAGTCCGAGGCCCTGAAGGCCGCCGGCGTGGCTTTTGCCCCCATCCCACCGCGTTACCGCAGCACCTACTTTCTGCACACCTTTGCCGGCGGCTATGCGGCGGGTTACTACGCCTATCTGTGGAGCGACGTGCTGGCTGCCGACAGCAGCCTATGGTTCCGCCAACATGGCGGCCTGACGCGCGCCAATGGCGACTGGTTCCGCCAGCACATCCTGTCACGCGGTAACAGCGCCGACGCGATGAGCCTGTTCCGCACCTTCCGCGGCGGCGAGCCAGGCATAGCACCACTGCTGGAGAAACGCGGCCTGAGCGCCGACCAGCCCTGAGCAGCGGGGTTAGCGCATGAAAAAAGGCGGGCCGCATGGTCCACCTTTTTTATGGTCGTCTTGCTACGCCTACTCCAGTGCCTGGTAGCGCACCTCAAGGATCTCGATATCCTCGGCACCCGCCGGCCCACGCAGCACCACGGTGTCTCCCTCGCGAGCCTTCAACAGGCAGCGCGCCAGGGGCGAGATCCAGCTGATATGGCCCTTGTCGAGGTCCAGCTCATCCACGCCGACGATGCTGACCGTCTGCTCATCGCCATTGCCACGCAAGACCGTGACCGTGGCAGAGAAGAACACTTGGTCGGTGGCTTCGCGGGTGGAGGGATCGACCACCTCGGCGTTTTCCAGCCGCTTGGTCAGAAAGCGGATGCGCCGATCGATCTCGCGCAGGCGCTTCTTGCCGTAGATATAGTCACCGTTCTCGGACCGATCGCCATTGCCTGCCGCCCAGTTGATCATCTGGGTCAGGGCCGGCCGCTCCTTGGTCACGAGCTCATGCAGTTCAACCCGCATGCGGTTCCAACCGCCCGGGGTCATATAGTTCTTGGTCGCGGCGGGCAACTGCAGGTGCTCTGGTAGCGCCTCGTCCTCGTCGCCTTCCGCTTCCTTGGTGAATGCCTTGTTCATGCCTAATTCCATGACACCGACCCAGGGTCAGCGCGTCGACACCCGGCCAGTCAGGCCCAGACCCGCCCATTTGAGCACGGCCAGAACCTCGGTCTCGTCAAGCTCATAGTATTGGCCACGCTTGAGACGCGAAGGCAGGGTCAGCATGCCAAAGCGCACACGCATCAGCCGCGACACGGTCAAGCCGTAGTGCTCGAACATGCGGCGCACCTCACGGTTGCGGCCTTCCTTGAGGATGACGCGGTACCAGTGGTTCATACCCTCGCCGCCCTGGTCTTCCAGCACCTCGAAGCGGGCACGGCCGTCTTCCAGCTCGATACCGGCGACCAACTCCTTCTTCTGCTCGTCGGTCAGCTGGCCCAACACCCGCACGGCGTACTCGCGCTGTACTTCAAAACGTGGGTGCATCAGCCGGTTGGCCAGGTCACCAGAGGTCGTGAAGATCAACAGACCCGAGGTATTGAAGTCCAGGCGGCCAACCGCCACCCAGGCCGAACTCTGTACCTTGGGCAACCGCTCGAACACCGTGGTGCGGCCCTCCGGGTCGTCACGGCTGACCAGTTCGCCCTCCTGCTTGTGGTAGAGCACCACGCGCGGCAGGCGATCCGGCCATTTGATCACCACCGGCTTGCCATCCACCATCACCTTGTCGCCAAACACCACCCTTGCACCCGGCTGGCAGATCTGGCCATTGATGCTGACGCGGCCTTCGGCCACCCAGGCGTCACAATCGCGGCGCGAACCGACGCCAGACAGCGCCAGGGCCTTCTGGATGCGCAGATCACCAATGTATTTGGCATCCACCCGCTTCTCGCGCAGCTCGGCTGCCTGCTGCTCGTGCTTCTCGCTGCCGTGGCGTTGCCGTAGCTTCTTGGCCGGTGCAACCGGTAGATCGGCAACGTTGACCGGCGCCTCGCGGCTGGCGCTACGGCGTGCTTCGCGGCGGGCGTCGGCGTCCATGGCCTGGTATTCGGCACTGCTGTACGGTTTGTTGGGCGTGCGGCGCTGCTGCTCGATGCTGTCGTAACCACGGCCCTGCAGATTACCCTGGCGCTTGCCGCGACCTTGGCCGGCATCGGCTGCGGGTGCCCCTACGCGCGGACTGCGGTTGCCGCGCCCTTCGCCGTAGCCTTGCTCAGCCCCCGCCGAACGGCCCTGCCGCGGCGCCTGACCGGCGCGCGGTGCACCATCACGGCCGTAGCCTGCATCGCCGCCAGTGCGGGGGCCTCGGCCAGTGCGGCCCTCACCATAGCCTTGCTCCCCGGCTGCCGTGCGACCCTGCCGCGGGGCTTGGCCAGTGCGTGGCCCACCGTCGCGACCTTGCGCGGCTTCACCGCCCGGGCGCGGACCGCGACCGGCACGACCTTCGCCGTAGCCCTGCTCCCCAACCGTGGAACGACCCTGGCCGCTGCGCGGGGCGCCATCGCGACCTTGTGCTGCACCGCGCGGCGCACGGGATTCGCCATAGCCGCCGCCCTTGCCAGCGCTATCGCGGCCCTGACCTTGTCCACCGCGGCCTTGGGCGGCCTCGCCGGTCGAAGTGCGGCCACGGCCACCACGGGGGGCGGAGGTGGGAGCAGCGGATTGCGAGGAGGGTTTACGGGGCGGCGCCATGTTTCGGTACTCCAAAGTCGAACGGCGGTGCATCACACCGCCGTCCTGTTTTCATGTGTTGTCAGTAGGGATTATAGCGCGCGAGCGGGCTCTCCTGCCGCCACATGTTCCAGCCAGCGCCAGATCCGTTCATCCTGCATATGCGCCACATTGAACCGCAGCCAGGGTGTAGGCCCCACCTGTGGGCTGAACAGTACCCCCGGCGCCAGCATGATCTCCTGCTCCAGCGCGGCTTGCGCGATCGGCGCAGTATCGGCGACGCACGGCAGGCGGGCAAAACTGAACATGCCCCCGCCGGGTTGCGCCCATAGCTCGAAGCCCAGCGATTCCAGCCGCGGCAGGCTGGCATCCGCCGTCTGCTTGAGACGCGCCTTGATCCGTTCCATATGCTTGCGATAGGCACCTTCGGTCAGCATGGCATGGATTACCCGCTCGGCCGCCTCCGAGGTCGAAAGCCCGGTCAGCAGCTTGAGATTGCAGAGATCTTGGGCCCTTGCCGGGGAGGCAGCGATAAAACCTACCCGCAGATTGGCCGACAGCGTCTTGGAGAAGCTACCGACATAGATCACCCGGTTGAGCTGGTCCAGCGCCGCCAGCCGTTCGCCCGGGCCGGTCTGGAAGTCGCTGTAGATATCGTCCTCGACAATGGTCAGGTCGTACTTCTCGGCCAGTTGCAGGCAGCGATGTGCGGTGGCGCGGTTGAGGCTGGTGCCGGTCGGGTTATGCAGCACGCTGTTGGTGATGAAGAGCTTGGGCTTGTGTTCGGCCAGCAGGCGCTCCAGCACGACCACGTCCGGCCCGTTGGCGGTTCGCGGTACGCCATAGAGCCGCGCGCCGTTGAGTTTCTGGTTGGCGAAGACATTGAAGAAGCCCGGGTCGTCCACCAGCACGGCGTCACCCTCGTCCACAAAGTAGCGGGCGATCAGGTCCAGCGCCTGCATGGCGCCGTGGGTGAGCACGATCTGCTCGGGCTCGGCCTCGATCTCGAGCTCGGCCAGCCGTACCGTGAGTTGCTGGCGCAGCGGGCGGTAACCAAAGGGTTCGCCGTAGGAGGTCAGCCGAGCATTGGGCCGTCGGGTCAGGTCGCGCAGCGCCTTTTCCAACTCGGCCTGCGGCATCCAGCTTGCCGGCAGCCAGCCGCAGCCAGGCTTGAGGACGGGGCTGTCAGATGCCAGTGCGTCGTGCCGCAGCAGCCACAGGCTATCTACGCAACGACTCAGCGGCGGTTCGCGGCGGACCGGCGCATTGGCATGGGCCTCGACCCGCGAGGTGACGTAGAAGCCCGCCCCGCGCCGGGACTGCACATAGCCCAGCGCGACCAGGCGGTCGTAAGCTTCCACCACGGTGAACTTGGAGACGCGGTAGTCAGCCGCAAAGCTGCGGATGGAGGGCAGGCGACTGCCGGCACGCAGGCTTTTGTCGCCTATGCGGACGATGAACTGCTCTACGATTTGCTCGACCAGCGGCTGATCATGGGCATGATCGACGATGAAAGGCTGCATGCGCGCTCCACAAGCTCAATCCCGACACCAGACACCCCGCCTGGCGCACCCAGCACACGGACAACTGTCCGGTAACTGTCCAAGCATTGTCCAGCAAACCGTACCAGGCGACCAGCCCTGTTTATAGGCCATCCGCAATACTGCACATGCGTGCTGAAAACAATCGCACCAGCGAGCTTGGCAGGGGTTACACTGCTGCCGCATGAACCCCACCCCAGCCCTGGCCGAGCTGCATGCAGAACTCGGCATTCCTGCCGACTATGCCGCTGTACGCCAGCTGCAGCACTGCGCAGAGGCCGGCACACTGGTGCCCCTGGGGCTGGACTGTCTGGGCCGCGACCAGTTCGCCACGGCCGCCGCCGCCGCCGCCTGGCATGCCATGCAGGCCGCTGCTGCCGCGGACCAGATAGAGCTGCAACTGGTCTCGGCCTTTCGCAGCGTGGCCTACCAGGCCAATCTGATCCGCAAGAAGCTGGCTACCGGCCTCAATATCGCCAACATCCTCACAGTCAGCGCCGCCCCCGGCTATAGCGAGCACCATACCGGCCGGGCGCTGGATATCACCACGCCGGGTTACGCCCTGCTGGAAGAGGATTTCGAGCAGAGCCCTGCCTATGCCTGGCTGCAGCGGCATGGCAGCGAATTCGGCTTTAGCCTGAGCTACCCGCGCGACAACCCGAACGGCATTGCCTTCGAGCCCTGGCACTGGTGCCACCACCCTATTTCAAGCTGAACCCCACCATGCCCAATACCACCCTCTGGCTGATCCGCCATGGCGAAACCAGCTGGAATGCCGAACGCCGCTTCCAGGGCCATACCGATGTGCCGCTCAATGCCACTGGCCGCGGCCAGGCCAAGCGCCTGGCGGAGCGCTTGAAGGAAGACCATCTGGACGATGCCTTCACCGCCATCTATAGCAGCGACCTGGGGCGGGCACGTGAGACAGCCGCCGCCGCCGCACAGGCTTGTGGCCTGACGCTGCAGATCCATAGCGGCCTGCGCGAACGTCACTACGGAGTGCTCTCGGCGCTGACCCCGGAAGAGATGGCGGCACGCCACCCCGAAGCCTACGCCCAGTGGCAGGTGCGCAACCCCGACTATGTGCTACCCGAGGGCGAGAGCCTGCGAGGCTTCAATGCCCGGGTAATGGATACCCTGACCGAGATCGCCGAGGCCCACCCAGGCCAGCAGGTCTTGGTCGTGGCGCACGGTGGCGTACTGGACTGCGCCTACCGGGCCGCTACCGGCCAACCGCTGAGTGCCCGTCGCGAGCATAGCCTGCACAATGCCAGCATCAACCGCGTCCGCTTCCGCGGCGGCCGCTACCATGTCGAACAATGGGGCGATATTGCCCATCTCGAAGCCGAAGCCTTCGACGAGATCTGAACCTTGCCACCCTATGGCCAAACCCAAAACTGTCTATAGCTGTTCCGATTGCGGCGGCGTCAACCCCAAGTGGCAGGGCCAATGCCCGCACTGCGGGGCCTGGAATACCCTCTCTGAAACCATCGTGGCCGAGCCCAAGGCGGGCGCGGCGCGTTTTCGCTCGCTGGCCGCAGGTGGCGGCGTGCAGTCCTTGCTGGACGTCGAAACTGCCGAGGCGCCACGCACCCCCACCGGTAGCGAGGAGCTCGACCGCGTGCTGGGCGGTGGTCTGGTCGCAGGCGCCGTGGTACTGATCGGCGGCGACCCGGGCATAGGCAAGTCCACCCTGCTGCTGCAAGCTTTGGCACATCTGGGGCGCGACCGCAGGGTGCTCTATATCTCGGGCGAGGAGTCGGCGCAGCAGATCGCACTGCGCGCGCGCCGGCTGGCGGTTGAGGCCGGGCCGGTACGGCTCTTGGCCGAGATCAATATGGAGACCATCCTCGCCACCCTCGCGGCCGAGCGGCCCGAGATCGTGGTGGTGGACTCCATCCAGACCGTCTACAGCGAGCAGTTGCAGTCCGCCCCCGGCTCGGTCGCACAGGTACGCGAGTGCTCGGCCCAGCTGACGCGCTACGCCAAGACTTCCGGCACCACCGTGTTGCTGGTGGGTCACGTTACCAAGGATGGCGCCCTGGCCGGGCCGCGCGTACTGGAGCATATCGTCGATGCGGTGCTGTACTTTGAGGGCGACACCCATTCGAGCTTCCGTCTGATCCGGGCGCAGAAGAACCGCTTTGGCGCGGTCAACGAGCTGGGCGTGTTCGCCATGACCGAGAAGGGTCTGCGCGGCGTCACCAACCCGTCTGCACTATTCCTCTCGCAGCACGCCGAACCGGTACCCGGCGCCTGCGTACTGGTCACCCAGGAAGGTACCCGCCCCTTGCTGGTGGAGATACAGGCATTGGTCGACGAGGCCCATGCCCCCAATACCAAGCGGCTGGCCGTGGGCCTGGAACAGAACCGGCTGGGGCTCTTGCTGGCAGTGCTGCACCGTCACGCCGGTGTGGCGTGTTTTGACCAGGATGTGTTCGTCAACGCGGTCGGCGGCGTACGTATTGCCGAACCGGCGGCCGACTTGGCGGTACTGCTGGCGATTGTCTCTTCGCTGCGGAACCGAGCCTTGCCTGAGAAGCTGGTGGTATTTGGCGAAGTGGGGCTGGCCGGCGAGGTGCGGCCGGTGCAACGTGGTCAGGAGCGGCTCAAGGAAGCCGCCAAGCTCGGCTTTACCCGCGCCATCATTCCCAAGGCCAATGCGCCCAAGGCCGCCATCGCCGGGATGAAGGTGATCGCAGTGGATCGCCTGGACCAGGCCGTTGCCGCACTGCGGGAGGCCTAGGCCCTAAGACCCACACCTGGTGCCCGGCAGGGGGCGAGCCAAGTATTACCCAAGGAAAGCTTATCGCTTTGGAATATAATGTTCGGTTCACATACAAAAACACAATTTGTCACTAGGTGGAAACCTATGTTTTCTCGTCTTATCCGGAGCCCTTTCCGGCTCTCCTTGGCCATATTGATCGGCGCACTGAGCCTGCCCGCCGCCCAGGCTGAATCGGTTGGCTCTCATATCAAGACCCCGAGCGGCGCCCAGGCACAAGCCCAGGTCGTTCGCCGCATGGACCAGCCGGTCAACTTTGAGGCCCTCAAGGCGGGTGGCACGACGGTTGCGCTGACCCAGCCCAGCCAGGCCCAGCTGACACAATTCCGCGAGCAGCAGCGGCATGCCCTGCAACGCAGCCGCCAAGCGTTGCCCATCGGTTTCGCCCGTGAGTTGCCTGCCAACGCCCAACTGCTGGACGCCAGCAAGCTGACCTGGCGCACCCAGAAGAGCGGCAAGCAGACTGCACAGTGGGCCATTACCTCGCCTGGCGCCAGCCGCCTGCGACTGGGCATGAACATCAACCCCGAGTTTATTGGTGAGATCCGCTTCGCCAACCAGCTCGGTACCAAGGTCAGCGACACCGTGCTGCGTGCCGCCTGGGTTGGTCAGCCCACCTTCTGGTCGCCAACCGTCGAGGACGACACGGTGGTGGTGGAATTCTCGCTGCCTGAGGGCGCCGCCATCCCAACCTGGGTCGCCAAGGTCCAGCAGCTCTCCCATATGCCTGACAAGCAGTCCGATAACAAGCGCCCCCCGGTCAGCGCGGACATCGTGCCGGGCACCTGGGCTTGCCATACCAACTTCGCCTGCAACTTGACCAATGCGCAGCGCACGACCGGCAACGGCGTGGCCGAGATGGAATTCGTCGTACTTGGGTCCAGCTATGTCTGCACCGGCACCCTCTTGAACGACCGCTACAGCAGCAACACGCCCTATTTCTACACGGCCAACCATTGCATCCCTAACCAGACTGTTGCCAGCACGCTGGAAACCTACTGGTTCTTCGAGGATGCCAGCTGCGTCAGCAACAATCAGGTGCCTGCCACGACGACCCGTCTCAGCGGCGGTGCCACCCTGTTGAACACTGATGTGTCGAACGACCATAGCCTGCTGCGCCTCAACAGTACGCCACCCGATGGCGTGATGTATGTCGGCTGGGACAGTACCGATCTGGGCCTCATGACCTCGGTGCTGGGCATCCATCACCCCAAGGGTGATGTGAAGAAGAAGGCCATCGGCCTGATCGACAGCCCGACCAAAACCGATGTGTATGACAGCGAGTCCATGGTCTCCCATCCGGCACTGACTACCGTCAGGTGGACCATGGGTGGCACGCAAAGCGGCAGCAGTGGCTCCGGCCTTTTCACCTGCGGCACCACCGAGTGTGCCCTGCGCGGCGGCTTGTTTGGCTCCGCCATCGGCAGCACCTGTGGCCGGCAACAAAGCTTCTATTCCAATTTTGGCATTGCTTATCGCGCCGCCAAGGCGTGGCTGGAGGCCGACAACCGGCCGCTCACCCCACAGACCGGCTGGTGGTGGAACCCGGGTGAAGGTGGCCGCGGCTACTCGCTGGAGAAGAGCGGCAACAACATCTTCTTCGCCGCCTACATGTACGACGAGGCGGGCGCAGCGGTTTGGTATGTCGGCACCCTCACTTTGACCGACGCCAACACCTATGAAGGTACGCTGACCTACTACGCTGGCGGCCAAACCCTGAACGGCAGCTACAAATCGCCCGCCACGACCACTGGCGTCGGCCAGGCCAAGCTGAAGTTTTCGTCGGCCAGCAACGCCCTCCTGACCTTTACCGGCAGTGGCCGCACTCTCAGCTTCGCGACCCTGATCGAGCGCTTCAATATCGTGGCCAACGGCCTGAGTGCGCCCAAGCAGGCCGGCCAACCGGAATCTGGCTGGTGGTGGAACAGCAGCGAGGGCGGCCGGGGCTACTTCCTGGAGGTCCAGAATGGCAACGTCTATATCGCCGGCTATATGTACTCGCCCGACGGCAAGCCGGTCTGGTATGTCAGCCTCGCCCCACTGAGCAACAATCTGCAGACATTGAAGGGTAGCTGGGGACAGTACCAGGGCGGCCAGACCCTGGGCGGCCTGTACCGCCAGGCCAGCTTGACCAATGCCAATGTAGGTGCAATGACCATCAACTTCAGCAGTACGACCAGTGCCACGCTGACGCTGCCTAACGGCCGTCAGGTCGCCCTGCAACGCTTCCAGTTCTGATTGCATAGCGGGAATGGTCAAAGGCCTGCCGGCGTTAATCGGCAGGCCTTTTTCATTGCACCCGCGCTACGGCTCATCCGTAGTTTGGCGATGTGGTTATCCCACACAGGGATAGCCCCAGCAGCTATGTCATATGACAAATGGGATCATTACGCTTTTGAAGTGATCCTCTGTATGTCGTTGAAGAATTGCGCCTTATTCCTGGGCAGCAGCCTCCTGGCCCTGTCCGTCACCCTGCCCGCGCTCGCTGCCGATAAAACCCCGATGTGCTTGGCCGTGGCTGAAGGCAGCTCCGGCCAGGCCGATGTTTCCGCCGTGCGCGATAAATACCGCTCGCTGGCCGACGAGCTGGGCCAGGCCGTGGGCCGTCCGGTCAAGATCAAGGTACTGAACTTCAACGTCCTGCTGCAGACCGTTCGCCAAGGCGACTGCGAAGTTGTCTACACCCGTACCAGTTATATCGCCGGCTGGGCCCTGCGCGACCAGCACTACAGCCTGCTCGCAGCCAACGAGGGCAACAAGGAAGTGGTCTTTATCGCCCGCAACGGCGATCGCTACGCCTCGATCAAGGACCTGCGTGGCAAGCGGGTGGCCATGCCCGAGCCGCAGAGCGACCTGACCATGGTCGCCAACGCCATGCTGCGCGACGCCGGCATGAAGCCGGCCGACCTGCAGGTGCAGAACACCAATCTGCAGGAAGCCATCATCTTTGGCGTGGACCAGCAGCTGAGCGATGTGGGCGTGCTGACTTCCAACTCCAAGGCCGCCAAGGACTGGTCCAAGAAGGGCGGCACCGTGGCGGTACGCAGCCGCACCCTGCCCAACTGGGCCTTCCTGGCTGCCCCCAATGTCCGCAGCGAAGACGCCGACAAGCTGCGCAGCGCCCTGATCAACCTCGCCAAGAGCGACAGTGGCAAGAAGGCGCTGCAGGAAGCCAACCTGAGCGCACTGGTGGCCGCCAAGCCGACCGACTACCTCTCTGTGGTGCAGTGGGTCGGCCCGCCGGTCTGATCGTTCGGCACGTGCGCACAAGGCCCTGGCTATCGCCGGGCCTGGCGCTATCGACGCCATCTAAAGATTCAATCGCCGTTTGCTTTTCGTTTGCCTCCCCGATGGGTTAGCATTCTGACCACGTATTGCCTAACCAGACGGCACCCACCCACTTACCGGAGAACATCCATGAGCAGCGAGCTGATCCACCACGTGTCCGACACCAGTTTCGAAGCCGACGTGCTGCAAGCCGCCGGCCCTGTGCTGGTCGACTACTGGGCTGAATGGTGCGGCCCTTGCAAGATGATCGCCCCCATCCTTGATGAAGTGGCGAGCGAGTACAACGGCCGCCTGAAGGTCAGCAAGCTCAACATCGACGAGAACCAGGCTACCCCGCCCAAGTACGGCATCCGCGGCATCCCGACCCTGATGATCTTCAAGGACGGCAACGTGGTCGCCACCAAGGTGGGCGCCCTGTCCAAGTCGCAGCTGACCGCCTTCATCGACGGCAATCTGTAAGCCCCAGCCGCAGACCGTTCCGCGCCGGTTGCTTGTTTGACCACAAGCAACCGGCGTTTTATTTTGTCCGTTGACAGCAGCCAGAGCCGCATCTAAGCTGCAAGCAAACCTGTTCCAATCGCCGACGAATCCATTCCGGCGGTTCCGGCACCCAGCCGATTCTCACTTCCTCCGTAAAACACCCTCCCTCCACCAAGACTGGAAAGTCTATCCGCACATGCATTTGTCCGATCTCAAGCACAAGCACGTATCCGAGTTGGTCGACATGGCCACCGATATTGACGGTGCAAACCGGATGCGCAAGCAGGACCTGATCTTCGCGCTGTTGAAGAGCCAGGCAAAAAAAGGCGAGAGCATCTTTGGCGACGGCACCCTGGAAGTGCTGCCCGATGGCTTTGGCTTTCTGCGCAGCCCCGATACCAGCTACCTGGCGGGCCCTGACGATATCTACGTCAGCCCCAGCCAGATTCGCCGCTTCAATCTGCACACTGGCGATACCATCGAGGGCGAGATTCGCACCCCCAAGGACGGCGAGCGTTACTTCGCGCTGGTCAAGGTAGACCGTGTCAACAACGACACGCCCGAAGCCACCAAGAACAAGATCCTGTTCGAAAACCTGACGCCACTGTTCCCGACCGAGCGCATTACGCTGGAACGCGACATCAAGGCCGACGAGAACATCACCGGCCGGGTAATCGACCTGATCGCCCCGATCGGCAAGGGCCAGCGCGGCCTGCTGGTCGCCCCGCCCAAGTCGGGCAAGACGGTGATGCTGACCCATATCGCGCATGCCATCACGGCCAACCACCCGGACGTGATCATGATCGTGCTGCTGATCGACGAACGCCCTGAAGAAGTGACCGAGATGACCCGTACCGTACGCGGTGAAGTGGTCGCCTCCACCTTCGACGAGCCGCCCACCCGCCATGTGCAGGTTGCCGAAATGGTGATCGAGAAGGCCAAGCGCCTGGTCGAACACAAGAAGGACGTCGTGATCCTGCTCGACTCGATCACCCGCCTGGCCCGCGCCTACAACACCGTGATCCCGGCTTCGGGCAAGGTGCTGACTGGTGGTGTGGACGCCAACGCCCTGCAAAAGCCCAAGCGCTTCTTCGGTGCCGCCCGCAATATCGAGGAAGGCGGCTCGTTGACCATCATCGCCACCGCACTGACCGATACCGGCAGCCGTATGGACGATGTGATCTACGAAGAATTCAAGGGTACCGGCAACATGGAGCTGCATCTCGACCGCCGCATGGCCGAGAAGCGCATCTACCCGGCGATCAACGTCAACCGCTCCGGCACCCGCCGTGAAGAGCTGCTGATCCCGCAGGAACAGCTGCAAAAGATCTGGGTGCTGCGCAAGCTGCTCTACCCGATGGACGAGCTTGAGGCGATGGACTTCCTGCTGGGCAAGGTCAAGCAGACCAAGAACAACAACGACTTCTTCGACTCGATGCGCCGTTGAGGAGGCTCAGCGACCGTTGCAACTGGAACCGCCAGTTCACCGCCCGGCAAAGCCGGGCGCTAAACGGCAGTGAAATAGCAACGGCGCTTTGCTTTTATACACCCCACTCCCCCCGCCCTCGCCGCTAGCGAGGGAGCCTCGCTGACGCTCACCAGCATCCCGTCCGGGGCCTGGCTTGATTCGGAGAGCGCAAAACCGGCACCCGCATCTTGCATGTGAGGTGCCGTTTTTTTGCTCTTTGTGTCAATACGATAGTGCCACCCCTTATTACATCCGCACTGGCACATTGATTTCTCTTGCCCGATCAAGGGCATATCGCGCATAATCGCGAACTTTTCTACGTAAGACCGGGCACTGCACAACCCAGGCCCACCTTTAGCTAAAGGGACCCCCGAAATGAAAGCTGGCATTCACCCCGAATACAACGAAGTCATCTTCTTCGACGCAAGCGTTGACTTCAAATTCCTGACCCGCACCACCATGAAGTCGCGTAGCAACGAGACCATGAAGTGGACCGATGGCAAGGAATACCCGGTCGTCCGTCTGGACGTGTCGTCCGAGTCGCACCCCTTCTACACCGGCAAGCAAAAGATCGTCGACACCGCTGGCCGTATCGAGAAGTTCAACAACAAGTTCGCGATGTACGCCAAGAAGTAAGCTGGCGCTTGCGTTCGAAAAAGGCAGCCTCGGCTGCCTTTTTTCATTCCCCGCCTCCGCCGGCTGGCTACGTGCCGGCCCACCCCTGCTAGACTGCGCGCATCCCTAGAGCTTCGTTTGCCATGCTGACCTACACCCCGCCCCATGAACAGGACCTGCCGCCGGCCACCGAGAAGCCCTGGGCCCTGCTCCTGTTGTGCCTGGCCTGGCTGTTGCCAGGCCTGCTCTGGCGCCAGCCGCTCAAGCCGGACGAAACCATCGTGGCCGACATCGTCCGTCAATTGCTTGATGGTGGCAGCCTGGCGCTACCCCGCGTAGCCGGAGAACCCTGGCTGGAGCGGGCGCCACTCTTCTACTGGGTTGCGGCAGGCTTTGCCTGGCTGGGCCAATGGCTGGGTCTGGCCATCCACGATGGCGCCCGGCTCGCCAGCGGTGCCTTCATGGCGTTGGCGTTGTGGGGTACCGGCCTGTCCGGCCGCGAGCTGATTGGTCGCCGCCACGGCCGCAGCGCGGTACTGATCCTGATCGGCTGCGCCGGACTCTTGCTGACAGGCCACTTCCTGAATGGTGACCTGGTAGTGTTGGCTGGTTGGTGTTGGGGGATCTATGCCCTGGCATTGGCGCCCCGCTTACAACTCAAGGCAGCCCCCCTGCTGGGCGCCGCCATGGCCGTCTGCGGCCTGGGGGGCAGCTTGGCGGAGCCGGCATTGTTGTTCGCACTGGCCCTGCTACTGGCGCCCTTCCCTGTCTGGCGCTTTCCGCGTTACAGCCTGATCCTGATCATTGCGCTGGCCATCTCCCTGCCCCTGATCGCCGCCTGGCCGCTGGCGCTGCGCAAGATCGCCCCGGCCGCCTACCAGCTCTGGTACGACGCCTATGCGCTGGGTTTCTTCGGCGGTTTCAATCAATTGCAGGCACTGCATCCCTTTGGCTTCTATCTGCAACTCCTGCCTTGGTTTGCCTGGCCCGCCTGGTTCCTGGCCGGCGCCACGCTCTGGATGCAGCGTGAGCGTCTGATGCAGCCACGCTTTCAACTGCCCCTGTTGGCCGGCGTGCTGACCCTTACCTGCATGGTGCTCTCCAACAGCGGCCGTGCGGGTTATGCCCTGCTGCTGCTGCCACCGCTGGCGCTGATCGGTGCAGTCGGCCTCGATGTGCTGCGACGCGGCGCTTCAGCCTTCGTCAACTGGTTCGGGGTCATGACCTTTGGCATTCTGGCTCTGGCACTCTGGACCTGCTGGTTTGCCATGCAGTTCGGTGTGCCGAGCAGGCTCAATATCCGTATCCACGAGCTGGCCCCCAGCTTCACGTACCACTTCAGCTTGGGCGCGCTGCTCTTGGCTGTCGGGTTTACTGCTGCCTGGCTATGGGCCGTCTCACGCCGGCGCCCTATGGGCAGGCAGGCAGTGACCAACTGGGCAGCCGGTATCACCCTTTGCTGGGGCTTGGCAATCGCGATTGCCAGCGGCTGGGTGGATGCCCGCACCAGCTACCGGGACTTCGCCTCCGCCATCGCCCCCGCCCTGCCCAAGCAAGGCTGCATCGCCAGCGAGAACCTGCACCCCAGCCAACGCGCAGTACTGCACTACTACCTGGGCGTGCTGACCGAACGGCGCGAGCTCAACCCCAATAGCCAATGCAACTGGCTGTTGCGGCAAGGTGGCGACGAGACGCTGTCTGCGCCGGACGGCTGGGTGGAAACCTGGCGAGGAGGCCGCCCCGGCGACCGTAACGAGCGCTACTACCTGTATCGGCGGGGTATCGCCCTGGCCCGCACCTGATCAGGTCGGGCCTGCCGCTCACAACTTGGGCTAGGCAGACTCAGCGTGCAATACCTGCCGCACGACAGCAAACAGGCTGCCGGCGGCATCCTTGCCACGACGGGATTCGCGCATCGCCAGGTGCCAGCGGCTAGCACAGGCGCGTACGCTACGTTCATCCTCGGCGGTTTCCAGGCTGCGGATCAGCTCCGCCCCCATCAAACCCAGATACTCCCTGGCGCTGCTGAGCATCAGATCACGCACTGCCGTCAGTTCGGCCGCCGGCACGACGCGCGCCAAGCTGACCTCGGGCGCGGCAATGGGCACGACAGGCTCTGGCGGGCGCACGGCGGGGGCTGCCAACGGCGCAGCCGGCACCGTGCCGCCAGCCTCGACCTTTGCGCTTGCCTCCAAGCCGATCAGCTCCAGGGTCTGCAACTGCTGTAGCAAGGCATCAAACTCCTCGCCCGCACCGCTGAGCTGGAGCAATTCCGCCGCAGCCTTGCGGCCATCGACCAAGATCAGCAGGCGCCGCGCCTTGGCAGATAGCCCGGCCTGGCGGGCATCGATCTCTGCGCGGCCTTTGTCGGTCTTGAAATAGCTTGCTGCCATGGTGCACCTATCCGAGGTCTGTCCACGGCTACTCTATGAGAGAAATGTGATGCACTTGTGACAGGCAGGGCCGGGTCGTCCCGGTCATGGCGGGAGAAAAGCGCCCTCAAGGAACTCGAGGGCGCAGCAATGACGGCCGAAGCCGCATGGAGATCACGACTGATGGGGGCAGTAACCCCAACGAACGAAATGATGACGGAATATCATTACGGTCTTATGTATATCAGGCCGGCTCCGGTGCCTCCGCCTCTGGTCGTTCTGCCAGCCGGGCGCGCACAAAGGCGATGTGCTCACGTAGCACATAGAGCTGATCGATGAAGGCCAGCGGCACATTGAGCTTGTTCACTGCCTGCTCGATCTCATCGAGCCTGGCCGACAGCGCACTGCGGTCCTCGCCACGCGGGTGGTTCATCAAGCCTCGCTCCAGTGCCATGAGGGCGCCATACCAGGGGTAGATGCGCGAATGGATGCGCCAGCGATAAAGCCAGGGCAGTATCCGCAGCGCCGGGATCAGCAGCACGGCGATAGGCAGCAATACGATCACGATGCGGTCGAGCAGGCTGGCCAACCAGAACGGCAGATTGCGATAGAAAAACCCCTTGCCGTACTTGTAGTACCGGTCGGCGTCGGCACTGAGCGGGAAATCACCGGCCTGCGCCTTGGGAAATTCGCCTGCTTCCTGCATCAGACCGCGGCGACCATGCACCTCACGGGCCGCATCGATCAGCAAGTCTGACAATGCCGGATGCAGGCTCTCGCGCGCGACCAGTTCGACATTGGTCGCCAATAGGCTGGTGTCATTAGCCGGAATATTCTGCGCCAGATCCACCGCGCCCATGGGCAGGCGCAGCTTGCTGAGATAGGAGAAGCGGCGGGTATAGGCATCTGCCTGCTCCAGGTCGAGCAGGTGCACGTCGGGGACGAACATCAACTTGCGTATGGTGTCGAGCCGGGCCGAGTCACCGGTCAGGAAGATGGCATCGATCTGGCCAACCAGCAGATCGTCGACCGCGTCGTCCGCCTCCAGCCCACGCAGCTGGGCATTGTGGCCGTGCTCGATGCCATTGGCCTTGAACAGGTCCGTTGCCAAGACCCGAGCAGCACTACCAATGCGACCGATGGCGACTCGCTTGTTCTCGAATGCGGTGAGGGTGCGCGGCGACTGCTCGCCGCGGTAGAACATGAAGATAGGCTGGCGCGAGATGCTGCCCAGCGATACCAGGCCGTCACGCCCCGCTTCCGGCGAGACGCCATCCACGACGAAGGCGACATCTACCTTGCTGTTCGGGTCGCTCAGCCGGCTGAGGTTTTCCAACGAGCCTTCCGAGGGCTGGATCACCAGCTTGATGCCGTTGCGCGCCAGAATCTGCCGATAGCGCTCGGCATTTCGATCAAAGACGCTCCCTTCCGGTCCGCTGGAGATCGTGATCACCCGCGGCGGGGCAGGATTGAGGAACCAGATGGCCGCACCGAAGAGCACGATGCAGACAAGAACGAAGGGGCCGACCGTGACCGCCATGTCGCGCCAGGAGATCGCCCCGATGCGGGCGCGCAGCGGTTCGGGCAGCACTTTGCCGGCCACCTTGCGATGTAGCCCCGGCTGGCGCGGTTTGGGTGGCGGAAGCGCGGTCTGTGACATGGTTACTCCTGTTGTTGGCACCAGTGTGCCATGAGCCCAGCAGGCTAGGCGACCCGGCAGACAGTCTGGCCTGGGCAGCCTTCTGTCGGTTAAATGCCACGCTCGCCACCGGCCTGGCAGATAGCCTCACCCTGCCAAGCCCTGCTATATCGGGCTTGCCCTGGACAAGTCCTTGTTTGCTATCAGCCTAGCCGCCGCGCGGACTGGCCGCGACCGGGTGGAGTCAGATAAACTCGAAACATGTCCCGCCATTCACGCCTGTACTCGCAGATTTTCATCGGCAGCCTGCTGACGCTGGGTCTGCTCGTGCCTGCCATGGCCGAGACCCGCCGGGCACCGCAGGCCAAAATGGATGCGATCACCCAGTCCGGCGCTGGGGGACAAGGGCTGGACAGCAGCGGCAAGCCACTGCCGCCGGCAGCCAAGCAAGAGGGCAAGGCTGCGCGGGTCGATCCCGCCAAACGCTGCGACACCAAGTGCCCGCCGCCCTGCGTGGGGCAACCGGCGCGTACCGGCTACTTCGGCCCGCTGTTTGATCTGTTCGAAGGCCACCCAGGCTGCCAGCGTCGCGACATGGCCGATATGGACGAAGTGGAATCGCCATCGGCTGACCGCCCTCCTCGCCTAATCTGAGCCCCGTTTCAAGCACAAGGCCGGCATATGCCGGCCTTGTTGTTTTGCTCACTCAACTCAGGTGTTGGGGAGCAAACGTACACCATAACCGCCCCCCATCACCTCCAGTCCGAACAGGCGGTCGATATTGGGGTGCTTGCCCGGGTGCTTGCGGGCATCCTCGGCGTGCTCGGCATAGAGCCATTGGCCCAGCCGTGCCGCCTTGGGCGTGATGGCGCCAAAGTCGCGGAACAGTGCGTTGTAGACCGCCAGCGAGCCGGCCTGGCCAGGACGGTTCTCGATGATGGCTTCGAGCTTGCCCTCACGCCACAGCTGCATGCTGCCCAGATGATCCACGCGTGGCAGCACGGCCAACACTTCCTGAAAGCTCAAACTGGGCTCGGCCTGCAACAACCGTTTACTGGCTTCGCGGAACTGCGGCACGCGGCTGTCACGCATCCATTCGAACAGCGCCATCTCACGGGTCACGATAGTCACACCGGCGGCGGCAATACGGCTCAGTGCGGTAGCCTTGTCGCGCTCGCTGCGCGAACCGATGGCATCGGCCACCAGAAATACCTGCTTGCCTTGCGACTGCAGCTCCAGCGCCGTCTGCAGGACGCAAACATGGGCCTCGATACCGCACAGCACGACCTGGGGTCGGCTCTCGGCAGCGGTACCCTTGAGGCATTCGGCGGCGACACAGGAAAAGCTGGTCTTCTCCACCGCAGGCGCATCGGGGTAGGCAGTACTCAGGCAGGCCAGGGTCTTGCCCAGGCCTTGCGGGTACTGTTCGGAAAAGACTGCGGGTACGCCATTGAGACGGGCGGCGTCCAACAGCCACTTGATGGCCGCGACAGTACGCGGGGCATCATGGATGGCCGGGACCAGCTTCTCCTGCACGTCGACGACGAGCAGCGTGCATTGATCGGTCTGCATCAGCACGGGCGGGCTCCTTATCATTATGGTAATACCGCTATGCTACCGCGCCAGGCCCTTCCTAAAAAGCAAAGGGCGCATTGCTGCGCCCTGGTCTTGCTGCATTGTCGGCTTTTAATCGCCTTTACTCCGCCTCATCCATCCAGCAAAGCTGGATGGCTTCGAGGATTTTTTCGCCGCAATGCTTGGGATCGTCGTCAAAGCCATCGAGCTCCAGCACCCAGGTCATCAGATCGGTGAAACGCACCGCCTTGGGGTCGGTATCGGGGAATTTATCGGCCAGCGCAATCGCAATCTCGCGCGAATCGGTCCACTTCATGTTTGCTACTCCTGTTTGATATCGGCCAGTGGCGCCTGCGTCAGCGTCTGCAGCTCGCTCGGGGTAATACGGAACACACTGTCACCAGTACCACCGGCCGCCCAGACCTGACCGTACTGCTGCAGGTCACGATCCATCAGCACCAGTGGCGCTTCCAGATGGCCGACCGGGGCAACGCCACCGATGGCAAAGCCGGTCTTGCTACGCACGAAATCGGCATCGGCACGGACCACGGCCTGCCCCAACAGGCCCGCCACCTTGCGCTCGTCCACCCGGTTGCTGCCGCTGGTGACCACCACCACGACACGATCGCTCTCCACAGCGCGCAGCACGATGGACTTGGCAATCTCGGCCACGCTACAGCCTATGGCCGCCGCCGCGTCAGCCGCAGTGCGGGTACCAACCGGGAAGGTCTTGATCTCGATGGCGACGCCGGCGGCTGCAAGCGCTGCCTCAACGCGCTGCTGGCTGGTCAGGACGGTACTCATAGGCACTCCCAAGACGGGGAATCAGCCTTCATTGTGCCGGCTTGCCCCGCGGATACAAGGGGTAAGCGGATCAGATATCCCAATCCTTGTCGTAGTGCTCGCGCGCGTGGTTGATGGTGTACTTGGGAATTTCCACCGTCAGATCGGCTTGCGCAACCAGTGCCTGGCAAGACAGGCGCGATACACTGGTCAGGCCCCAGGCCTTGTCCAGCAGGTCGTCTTCTTCCTCTTCGCTCGGCGCCAGGCTGTTGAAACCCTGCTTCACGATCACATGGCAAGTGGTGCAGGCGCAGGACTTCTCGCAGGCATGCTCGATGTCGATATGTTGATCCAGCAAGGCATCGCAGATGCTGACGCCGGGTTCGACATCGAAGCTCGCGCCCTTGGGGCAGAGCTGGGCATGGGGCAGTACGGTGATCTTGGGCATTGTTGCCTCTCGTTCCGGGGTGTCCGGCGCCTCAGGCGCCGTCGGGTTCAGCTCAATTCGTTCAGGGTGTGGCCGGTCAGGCCGCGCTTCACGGCCGCATCCATGCGCCGGCCGGCAAATTCGGTGGTGGCGTGGTTGAGCGCGTCGGTGGTCTGGCGTATCACCGCAGCGTCATCGCCGGCCACGGCGGTGCGCAAGGTGGCGACGGCCGCTACGACCTCAGCGCGTTCAGTCGCATCCAGCAGTTCGCCATCGATCTCCAGCGCCACTTCTGTGGCCTGGATCAGGCCCTCAGCCTCGACCCGCGCCTCGGCCAGGCTACGGGCCTGCATATCGGCCCCGGCGTGTGCCATGGAGTCCTGCAGCATGCGGGCGATCTCGTCGTCGCCCAGGCCATAGGATGGCTTGACCGCAATGCTGGCCTCGATGCCGGAAGACTGCTCTCGGGCCGATACCGACAAGAGGCCGTCGGCATCGACCTGGAAGGTCACGCGGATACGCGCCGCACCCGCCGCCATTGGCGGGATACCGCGCAGCTCGAAGCGCGCCAGGCTGCGGCAGTCTGCCACCAGCTCACGCTCGCCCTGCACCACATGGATCGCCATGGCGGTCTGGCCATCCTTGTAGGTGGTGAAATCCTGCGCGCGGGCGGTGGGGATGGTGCTGTTGCGGGGAATGACCTTCTCGGCCAGACCACCCATGGTCTCCAGACCCAGAGAAAGTGGGATCACATCGAGCAGCAGCCATTCGTCGTCACCCTTGTTGCCAGCCAGGGCATTGGCCTGCATGGCCGCCCCCAAGGCAACGACCTTGTCGGGGTCCAGATTGGTCAGCGGCTCGCGACCGAAGTAGTCGGCCACCGCGCGGCGCACATGCGGCATGCGGGTAGCGCCACCGACCATGACCACGCCACGCACGTCCTCCAGGCCGAGCTTGGCGTCGCGCATGGCCTTGCGTACCGGGGTGATGGTCTTTTGCACCAGGTTGGCGGTGATCTGCTGGAAAGTCTCTGCGCTCAGCGCCAGATCGATGACTTCGCCATCCGACAGGCGCGCAGTCACACGGGTAGTGGCATGCTCGGTCAAGGCCTCCTTGGCCTCACGGGCACGGGTCAGCAGCAAGCGGGTGTCGTGGTCGTTCAGGAGCGACAGGCCGGCTTGCTCGGCCAGCCAACAGAAGATGCGCTGATCGAAATCATCGCCGCCCAGGGCGGAATCGCCCGAGGTGGCCAGTACCTCGAAGACACCGCGAGTCAGCTTGAGGATGGAGACATCGAAGGTACCGCCACCAAGGTCATAGACCACGTAGATACCCTCGACCGCATTATCGAGGCCGTAGGCAACGGCGGCTGCGGTCGGCTCGTTCAGGAGCCGCAGCACATTGAGGCCGGCGAGGCGGGCCGCATCCTTGGTGGCCTGGCGCTGGGCGTCGTCGAAATAGGCCGGCACGGTGATGACGGCACCGGTCAGCTCACCACCCAGGCTGGCTTCGGCACGGTCACGCAAGGTGCGCAGGATGTCGGCCGAGACTTCCACCGGGCTCTTCTCACCGGCCACGGTCTTGATCTTGAGCATGCCCGGCGCATCGACAAAGCGGTACGGCGTGGCGGCCGAATCGGGCAGATCCTTGACACCGCGGCCCATGAATCGCTTGACCGAGACGATGGTATTGCGCGGATCTTCGCTTTGCTTGGCCTGGGCTGCATGACCGACCAGCAGCTTGCCATCGGTACCGTAGTTGACGACCGAGGGCAGCAGATTGCGGCCGGCTTCGTCCGCCAGCACGGTAGCAGAGCCACTCTTGACCGTGGCGACCAGGGAGTTGGTGGTACCCAGGTCGATACCCACCGCCAGGCGGTGCTTGTGTGGCTCTGCAGCTTGGCCGGGCTCGGCGATTTGGAATAGGGCCATGACTTTGCTTGTCCTGGGCGTAGGGTTGCACTCCCCCGCCGATACTTGTTACTCGTACAGGCCAGCGGCCTGCCTGTTGCACCCGGCGAGGCCAGGGCAGGCATTCAGTCCAGCAGCAACTCGACCGCGTCGCCGATTTCCTGGTCCAGCTTTTCCAGAAAACGCAGCTTGCGCACCGTCAGCGCCACCAGCGCATGGTCGGGCTGATCGTCCAGGCCACGGGCAAGATCGCCCTCCAGCCGTCGGGTCTCGGCACGCAGCTCATCCGCCAGGGCGTCGAGCGCCTCGACGCGGCCTTCAGACCGGGCATCCGCCACCGCCTCGCGCCATTCCATCTGCTGCATCAGGAAGGCTGCCGGCATGCTGGTATTGGTTTCTTCCTGGGTATCCACCCCGGCGAGCTGCAGCAGGTAGCGCGCTCTGGCCAGCGGGGATTTCAGTACCTGGAAGGCTTCATTCACCCGGGTAGCAGCCTGCAGGGCAAGACGCTTGTCGGCATCCGGCAGGCTGGCTGCGCGGTCAGGATGATACTGGCTCTGCAAGGCCCGGTAGGCGTTTTCCAGCGCTGCCGCATCGAGCCTGAAGGCGCGCGGCAGGCCAAACAGCGCGAAGTGGTCCTGCGTAAAGTCGAATGCCATCTTGATCGGGGCCTGACGGCCCACTCCCACAAAAAGCAGCGCCGCTACGAGGGCGGCGCGCATTTCGGCTAAGGTAAGCCCAGCCGACCTATCAGGTGTTGAAGCTCTCGCCGCAACCGCACTCGTCCTTGACGTTGGGGTTGTTGAACTTGAACCCCTCGTTCAGGCCTTCCTTGACGAAGTCGAGCTCGGTGCCGTCGATATAGGGCAGGCTCTTGGCATCGGTAAAGATCTTGACGCCAAAGCTCTCGAAGGCCAGATCGTCGGTCGATACTTCATCGACGAACTCCAGCTTGTAGGCCATGCCCGAGCAACCCGAGGTACGCACCGCCAAGCGCACGCCCACACCCTTGCCACGCTTGGCAATGAAGTTGGAGACGTGCTTGGCGGCTTTTTCCGACAGAGAGAGTGCCATGGTCAGCCCTCGTGCTTGGCCTTGTAGTCAGCCACGGCCGCCTTGATGGCGTCCTCGGCCAGGATGGAGCAGTGGATCTTCACCGGCGGCAGCGCCAGTTCTTCGGCGATTTGGGTGTTCTTGATCGACATCGCCTCGTCCAGCGTCTTGCCCTTGACCCATTCAGTGATCAGCGAGCTCGATGCAATGGCCGAGCCGCAGCCGTAGGTCTTGAACTTGGCGTCTTCGATCACGCCGCCGGCGCCCACCTTGATCTGCAGCTTCATCACGTCGCCGCAGGCGGGCGCACCCACCATACCGGTACCTACCGTGTCGTCGCCTTTTTCAAAGGAACCCACGTTACGCGGATTTTCGTAGTGGTCGATGACCTTGTCGCTGTATGCCATTTTCTAACTCCTTAGCGGAACCCCAGATGTTCCGTCTTTTGAATTCAGGGTGCCCGGTCTGGGCACGGTCCGGCTTACAGCCGGCTCAGTGTGCAGCCCACTGCACGGTATTGAGGTCGATGCCCTCTTTGAACATGTCCCACAAGGGGCTCAGTTCACGCAGCTTGCCGATCTTTTCGTGGATCAGCTTCACGGCGTAGTCGATGTCTTCCACGGTGGTGAAACGGCCGATGGTGAAGCGGATCGAGGAGTGAGCCAGCTCGTCGTTGCGGCCCAGGGCGCGCAGCACATAGGAAGGTTCCAGTGAAGCCGAGGTACAGGCAGAGCCGGACGAAACGGCCAGGTCCTTCAGTGCCATGATCAGCGACTCACCCTCAACGTAGTTGAAGCTCACGTTGAGGTTGTGCGGCACACGGGCGTCCATGTCGCCGTTGAGGTAGACCTCCTCCATACCGGAGACGCCGTTCCAGAGGCGGTCACGCAGCATACGGATGCGCTCAAGTTCGGTAGCCATTTCTTCGCGGGCGATCTTGAAGGCGGCGCCCATACCGACGATCTGGTGGGTAGCCAGGGTGCCGGAACGCATACCGCGCTCGTGGCCGCCACCGTGCATCTGGGCTTCCAGCCGCACACGCGGCTTGCGGCGGACGTACAGTGCGCCGATACCCTTGGGGCCATAGGTCTTGTGGGCCGAGAAGCTCATCAAGTCGACCTTGAGGCTGGCGAGGTCGATGGCGATCTTGCCGGTAGCCTGAGCGGCGTCGACGTGGAACAGGATGCCACGCTCGCGCAGCAGTTCGCCGATCTCGGCAATGGGTTGCACCACGCCGATCTCGTTGTTCACGGCCATGATGGAGACAAGGATGGTGTCTTCGCGCAGCGAGGCCTTGAACACTTCCATATCTACGAGACCGTTTTCCAGCGGGCTGAGGTAGGTGACCTCGAAACCCTCACGCTCCAGCTCACGCATGGTGTCGAGCACAGCCTTGTGCTCGGTCTTCATGGTGATCAGGTGCTTGCCCTTATCCTTGTAGAAGTGGGCCGCACCCTTGATGGCCAGGTTGTTCGATTCGGTCGCACCCGAGGTCCAGACGATTTCCTTGGCATCGCAGTTGACCAGCTTGGCCACTTCCTCACGCGCATTTTCCACTGCCTCTTCCGCCGCCCAACCAAAGGGGTGCGAGCGGCTGGCCGGGTTACCGAACTGCTCGGTCAACCAGGGGATCATCTGCTCGGCAACACGTGGGTCCACCGGGGTGGTGGCGGAATAGTCGAGGTAAATCGGCAGTTTCATTCACTACGCTCCATGCGATGCATCTACGCCCGGTACGGATCAGGCGGGCCTCGTGGCCTCTGTTTGGCTAGCGGCTGCTAGCGCGGTCTACTTCTGTTCTTTGTTCTGTCTAATCAGGCCGGTACTTGCTGGGCCGGATGCTTGCGTTTGTCATGCAGCACGCTGCACTCGTTGCTGGCCTGCGTACTGGGGCACTTGGCCCGCTGCTTCTCGATCAGCTCGGCGAGCGTGACCGAGGCCAGGTATTCATAAATGGTGCGATTGAGGTCCGACCACAAGTCGTGCGTCATGCAGCGCTTGTTGTCCTCCAGGCAGTTTTCCTTGCCGCCGCACTGGGTGGCATCGAGCGGCTCATCCACCGCGGTGATGATGTCCGCGACCGAGATGTCGGCCACCGCACGGGCCAGGCAGTAGCCGCCGCCAGGGCCACGCACGCTATCCACCAGGCTGTTGCGGCGCAACTTGCCAAACAGCTGCTCCAGGTAGGACAGCGAAATGTTCTGACGCTCGGAAATACCGGACAGCGTCACCGGGCCCTTCTGCTCACGCAGCGCCAGGTCAAGCATCGCGGTCACCGCAAAGCGGCCTTTGGTTGTCAGACGCATAAACCCACCTACTTGGTTAGTGCCCCAAGGATAAAATACCTGACTTTTTTGGTCAAGTTTTATACCTTAGTAATTTAATCAACAATTCGGTTCAGATAGTTGGGATCGAACTTGTCGGCCGTCGCACGTTCCTCGGCGCAGTCCACGCCGAGCTTCTCCAAGCGGCCCAGGATCAGCTCGATACGTGCGTCGATATTGGCGCTGTGGTCCACCAGGCCATGGATGGCCTTGACCACCGGGTCGTCCATCTTGGAAGAGATGGCATAGGCGGAGAAGCCCATCTTCTCGGCATTGGCCTCGCGGGCCTGGGCGACGTCGTCGGCAACGATACGGGCTGGAATGCCCACCGCCGTGGCATTGGGCGGCACATCCTTGACCACGACGGCATTGGAACCGACCTTGGCACCGGCAAACAGGGTAATGGGCCCCAGCACCTTGGCTCCGGCGCCGATGATGACGCCGCGCTCCAGCGTGGGGTGGCGCTTGCCCTTGTTCCAGCTGGTACCACCCAGGGTTACGCCGTGGTAGAGCGTGCAATCGTCGCCGATCACGGCGGTCTCACCGATCACGATGCCCATGCCGTGGTCGATGAACACCCGGCGGCCTATGGTGGCGCCGGGATGGATCTCGATGCCGGTGAAAAAACGGCTGCAATGCGAGGTAAAGCGGCCCAGCCACTTGAAGCCATTGCGCCAGAAGGCGTTGGCCAACTGGTGGAAGGTCAAGGCGTGCAGGCCGGGGTAACAGGTCAGTACTTCCCAAGTCGAGCGGGCGGCGGGGTCGCGATCGAACACGACGGCAATGTTTTCACGTAGGCGCGCAAACATTAGGGGCTCTTGGGAAGCGTTGGGAAAGGCCGAGCATTTTACTCGACTATTCCCCCAGGCGGAAGCGCACTGCGGTCAGGCCCCCTGTCTCACCATGGATGCGAGGCGGCCACCCAGCGAGCCTCGGGCTTACTGGCCGGCCGGGCGCAGGTCCACGGCAGCCCCCTGCCCCAACCCGGCCTCGCCACGCAGACGCCAGCCGCCGTGCGGATCATCAAGCCGAATGAGGAGGCGTTCGCCAGTCAGGCCGACGTCGAGCTTGCCCTTATACATACCGTCCTCACCCGCCCGTAGCGGCAGCGTAAGATCCGGGCCTGCCTTGGTCGGATGAGACAAAGTCAGGGTCAAGGTATTGGGGTCGGCCGGCATGGGGATCAGCAGCAGCCGGGCCGTCTTGCCGTCATCAGAGATCATCAGCTTGGCCGAGAGGCCCAGCTTGGCAGCCTGCCGGTCGCGCAGGATGTCCTTGCCGATCTCGTTGCCACGCTGGTAGTAGTCATCGGCCACCAGGCCATCGTCACTCTTGATGGCAACGATCATCAGGCCAATACACGCGATGACGGTCACGCCCAGCAGGGTAAGGAAAAGCCAGACGACGGGTTGCTGGTACCAGCGGTTGTTCAGGGGGGTATTCATGGATTCCACACATTGCGCGGCACGCCCGTAGCGGGACCACGCGAAAAGCCATCCGGCCGCGCCAGGCGGCCAGGACGTCGGTTTTTACTGGCCTATAAAGCTCGACTTCTCCCTGACCTTGAGAGTCAGGTCGTCGGTAGCCTGGACTTCGAAATAGATCTTCTTGGAACCACGGGTTGCATACTGCGGTTCCACCTGCACCCGCACCCCAACCACGGCAGCGCCATTGCCCGGCACCTCGACAATGTCACCCTGGTCGGATAGCACCTTCATCTCCGGCAGACCGTCGGCCCGGATCACAAAGCGGTGCGAGGCCTCGTCGGTGTTCTGCAGCTGCAGCTGGTAGCTGTTTTCCAGGAGCCCTTCGTCAGTCTCACGCACCAGAGTGTTACGGTCGCGTGAGACATTGACCTTGATCGGCGACTTGAATACCAGCGACAGCACCACCGCCACCGCCACGATCAGCAGCACGGCACTATAGAGCACCACCCGCGGGCGGATGATGTGGTTGGCGATCTGGCTTTCCGGGTATTTATGCGCCAGCGCGTTCTCGGTGGTGTAACGCACCAGACCACGCGGGTAGTCCATCTTGTCCATGATGCTGTCGCAGGCATCGATGCAGGCACCGCAGGCAATGCATTCGTACTGCAGACCGTCGCGGATATCGATGCCGACCGGGCAGACCTGCACACACAGCTTGCAATCGATGCAATCGCCCTTGCCTTCCGCCTTGTAGTCCTCGCCCTTGCGACGACTACCGCGCGGCTCACCGCGCTCGGCGTCGTAGCTGATCAAGAGCGTGTCCTGATCGAACATGGCGCTCTGGAAGCGCGCGTAGGGGCACATGTACTTACACACCTGTTCGCGCATCCAGCCGGCATTGCCATAGGTGGCGAAGGCGTAGAACAGGATCCAGAAGGTTTCCCAAGGACCGGTACGCCAGTTCAGCACCGACTGGCTCAGCTCGCGAATGGGGGTGAAATAACCAACGAAGGTAAAGCCGGTCCAGAGTGCGATCACGATCCAGATCGCATGCTTGGTGTACTTGATACGCAGCCGGCGCAGGTTCATGGGACCGTTGTCGAGCTTCATACGCGCCAGACGGTCACCCTCCACCCACTTTTCCACCCACAGGAAGATCTCGGTGTAGACGGTCTGCGGGCAAGAGTAGCCGCACCATAGCCGGCCACCAATGGAGGTCCAGACAAAAAGCCCGAAGGCGCTCATCAAGAGCAGTGCGGTCAGGTAGATGAAGTCCTGCGGCAGGAAGATAAAGCCGAGGATGTAGAACTTCCGGTGCACGAGATCGAACAGCAACATCTGTCTATCATGCAGCTCCAGCCAGGGCATGCCGTAGAAGAACAGCTGCGTGGCCACCAGCCAGAACCAGCGCCACTGTGTGAAGCGGCCGGTGATCCAGCGCGGGTAGACCTTCTTGTGCTTTTCGTAGAGAAGCACCTCCTCAATCTCGACTGGTGTTTCAGCCGGCGTGGCAGGCACGACCTTGATGGGGATGTTCTTGAACGATTGCGGCATGGCGGGAAGCCTGGGGAAACGGTTTTCGACAGCGAGGGCGCTGTCGGAAGCAGTCTCATAGGGTCAATTATCCTCGACCCATCGCCAACGGGGCCGCGACCATTGGTCGCAGTCCTGTTGGCAGCGCGGGGCAAGCCCCGCGCATCCTGCTACTTACTGGGCAGCGCTGTCGGCGCCTTCCTTGTGCGAAAGGCCGTACACATAGGCAGCCAGGAGGTGCACCTTGCCGTCGCCGAGCGCTTCCTTCCAGGCCGGCATGCGGTTCTTGCGGCCGTTGGTGATGGTCTCGATGATGGTGTGCTCGCTACCGCCGTACAGCCAGACCTTGTCGGTCAGATTGGGTGCGCCGATGGTCTGGCTACCCTTGCCGTCGGCCTGGTGGCAAGCCACGCAAACCTGCTTGAAGGTCTCTTCGCCGCGGCCGGCACGTACTGCATCGTAGTTCTTGCTGGCGATCTTCAATACGTAGTTGGCCACGTCCTTGACCTTCTCTTCACCGAAGGCGGCACCGAAGGCCGGCATCTGGCCACCGCGACCACCATTGATGGTCTCAAGGATCTTCTCTGGCGAACCGCCGTACAGCCAGTCGTTGTCGGTCAGATTCGGGAAGCCCTTGGCGCCGCGTGCATCCGAACCGTGACACTGCATGCAGTAGGTCAGGAACAGGCTCTGGCCAGACTTACGAGCCTCTTCATCCTTGGACAGGGTCGGGATATCGATGGCGACGTACTTGTCGTACAGCGGCTTGATCGCGGCTTCCTTGGCGGCCGATTCTTCCTGGTACTGGCCTTGCGAGGTCCAGCCCTTGGTCCCGGCGAAAGCACCCATGCCGGGGTACAGCACCAGGTAGCCAACGGCAAACACGATGGTGATGTAGAAGAGGCCCATCCACCAACGCGGCAAGGGATTGTTGTATTCCTCGAGGTCACCATCCCACTTGTGGCCGGTCACCTGGGCCTTTTCGCCCTTGGGCAGCTTCAGGTGACTCTGGGTCCACAATACATAGCCGAGCCAGAACAGCGACAGCACCACCAAGGCGGCGATGTAGTAGCCCCAGAAATCGCTGACAAAATCGCTCATTTTTCACTCCGTGCCTGCTCGTGCGGCAGGTCGTCGTCATTGATCGGCTGCATGGCTGCCTCGTCGAAGCGCCCCTTGGCAGGCTTGCCCCAGGCCCATACAGCTATCGCAACAAAGCAGGCCAGACCTGCCAGCGTCACGACGATACGAATCAAATTGATGTCCATAACGAAAATCCTCGCTCAACCACCGGCAGCCCCAGGAGACTGCCGGCCAGTCATCAGCGGATGCCCTTGAGCGCCAGGCCCAGGCCCTGCAGGTAGGCAATCACCGCATCCATCTCAGTCTTGCCTTCCACCAGCTTGGGTGCTTCGGCAATGTCGGCATCGGTATACGGCACGCCGACCTTGCGCTGAGCACGCATATTGGCCTGGGTGGTCGCCGGGTCGATCTTGGCACCGGCCAGCCACGGGAAGGCAGGCATGATGGACTCGGGCACCACATCGCGCGGGTTCATCAGGTGCACGAAGTGCCATTCGTCGGAGTAGCGGCCACCAACGCGGGCCAGATCCGGACCGGTACGCTTGGAGCCCCACTGGAACGGGTGGTCGTAGACCGACTCGCCAGCGACAGAGTAGTGACCGTAGCGCTCGGTCTCTGCGCGGAAGGGGCGGATCATTTGCGAGTGGCAGTTGTAGCAGCCTTCGCGGACGTAGATGTCGCGGCCAACCATCTGCAGGGCGTTGTAGGGCTTCACCCCCGGAATGGGCTGGGTGGTGGACTTGGAGAACATCAGCGGCAGGATTTCAACAAACATAGCCACACTGATGGTCAGGATGGTGAACACGATCAGCGCGCCGACGTGCTCTTCAATCAGTTTCTGGACCTTTTCCATGACGATTCCTGGATCTGATTAGGCGTGGGCCGGCTGCAGGGCGGGCACGGGAGCATCCACGGCCTTGCCTTGCATGATGGTGCGGATGACGTTGTAAGCCATCAGGAACATGCCCGAGAGGTACAGCGCGCCGCCGATCAGGCGAACCACATAGTAGGGGTGAGTGGCTTTGACCGAGTCGATGAAGGCGTAGGTCAGGGTGCCGTCGGCATTGGTAGCACGCCACATCAGGCCCTGGGTCACACCGGCCACCCACATGGCGGCGATGTAGAGCACGACGCCAAGGGTAGCGATCCAGAAGTGGGCTTCGATCAAGGGGATCGAGTACATCTTCTCGCGGCCGAACAGACGCGGGATCAGGTAGTAGATCGAACCGATGGTGATCATGGCCACCCAACCCAGCGCACCGGAGTGCACGTGGCCAATGGTCCAGTCGGTGTAGTGGCTCAGCGCGTTCACCGTCTTAATGGCCATCATCGGGCCTTCGAAGGTGGACATGCCGTAGAAGGACAGCGCGGTGATCAGGAACTTCAGGATCGGGTCGGTACGCAGCTTATGCCAAGCGCCCGACAGGGTCATGATGCCGTTGATCATGCCGCCCCAGCTCGGGGCCAGCAGGATAAGGGAGAACACCATGCCCAGCGACTGGGTCCAGTCAGGCAGCGCGGTGTAGTGCAGGTGGTGAGGACCAGCCCACATATAGGTAAAGACCAGCGCCCAGAAGTGCACTACCGAGAGGCGGTAGGAGTAAACCGGACGACCTGCCTGCTTGGGCACGAAGTAGTACATCATGCCAAGGAAGGCAGCGGTCAGGAAGAAGCCCACGGCGTTGTGGCCATACCACCACTGGACCATGGCATCCACAGCACCCGAGTAGATTGGGTAGGACTTCCACAGCGAGGCCGGCACGGCGAGGTGGTTGACGATGTGCAAGAGGGCCACGGCCAGGATGAAGGCACCGTAGAACCAGTTGGCCACGTAGATGTGCTTGATCTTGCGCTTGGCCAAGGTACCGAAGAACACCACGGCATAGGCAACCCAGACGACAGCGATCGCCAGCGCGATCGGCCATTCCATCTCGGCGTATTCCTTACCGGCGGTAATGCCCAGCGGATAGGTGATGGCAACCGAGAGGATGATCAGCTGCCAACCCCAGAAGGTAAAGGCGGCCAGCTTGTCGGAGAACAGGCGCACACCGGAGGTACGCTGAACCACGTAGTAGGAGGTGGCAAACAGTGCGCAACCGCCGAAGGCAAAGATCACGGCACTGGTATGCAGGGGGCGCAGGCGACCGAAGTGGAAGTAAGGACCGAAGTTCAGCTCGGGCCAGGCCAACTGGGCGGCGATAATCACCCCCATCAACATACCGACGATGCCCCACACTACCGTCATGACGCTGAACTGCCGCACCACGCGATAGTTGAAGGTCTCCGTCCCACCCTGGGGTTCAAGCGCAGAATTGGCTTGCATGGAAGTCTCCGAAGTACTCAAAAAATCCGGTTCGACCGGAAACGAGGCTCGCACGGCGAAACGTGTCGCCGTGATTTTTCTCTCCGCGCCGGTCTTGGCTTAGTGAGGGATAGGTCGGTGGACCGACTCAGCCGCGGAGTGTGCAATCCCCGCAGGCAACCCTCTTTGATATGCGTCAAACAAACTCCTACGCCTGACGGGCGCCTATTGTTTGTTTGGCGATAAAAGTCAGTCGAAAGCTGCTGCAACGCAGCATTTTACCGTCCAGATGGCAAGCCGGGCAATCGAGCAATTACTCGACAGCCCGCCTGGGCACTGGGTTTGCGGCGTATCAACGATATAATTCGAGAACGATACGCAATTGCAAACACTCAGCCTCCATCCATACCCGGCCGCTGCGCCCTCCTCCAGCCCTGCACTTATCTTAGTCAAGAGAAGCGCAGTGCCAAGAATGCAGAACGGCGAGCCGCAGCTCGCCGTCTGGCATTCCGGCAATTCACACAAGCTCAAAAAGAATCCGCCCATTCGCATCAGCAAGGGCGGGGGAACGGATTCGCTCTGGGGAGAACGTGAACTGCCGGAACCTCAAGCGCCCGGCCATGCCGGGCGGTGAGTTGCGGTGACGGGCGTACGCGCTCGCAGCACTTTCTTAGTGATGGTGGCCGTGCGGGCCGTGCACATGGCCATGGGCCAGTTCTTCGGCGCTGGCGGCGCGCACTTCGGCCACGGTGGCAACAAAGCGCAGGCGCTTGCCGGCCAGCGGGTGGTTGCCATCCACCACAACCTTGCCATCAGCAATCTCGGTCACAGTGAACAACATCACATCGCCGCTTTCCGGATCATCGGCCTCGAACATCATGCCGACTTCGATTTCCTCGGGGAACACATCCTGCGGCTCGATGCGCACCAGTTCGGCGTCGTACTCGCCGAAAGCGTCGTCCGGCTCCATGGTGACATCGATCTTGTCGCCCACCTTCTTACCGTGCAGTGCCTCTTCAACCACGGGGAAGATGCCATCATAGCCACCATGCAGGTAGACCATGGGCTCATCGGCCTGGGTCTGATCAAGCAGTTCGCCAGCGGCATCGAACATTTCGTACTGCAGTGCGACTACCGAGTTCTTGGTGATTTCCATGAGGGATTTCCTTGGGGGGAGACGCCTAGGCGTCGAGTTGCTGGATAAGTTGTAGCACCTGCGCGGCATGGCCCCGCGGTGCAACGTTGTACAGGGCGTGGCGCAAGGTGCCGGTGCGGTCGACGATGAAAGTCGACCGGATGGTGCCGAATTTTACCACGCCATTGCGCTCGGATTCCCGCAGAGTATGGTAACTGCGTGAAACTTCCGTCTCGCTGTCCGACAGCAACCTGACCAGAAGGCCATGCTTGTCGCGGAAGGCCTCATGGCAGAGCGGATCGTCCAGGCTGACGCCCAATACCACAGCACCCAGGCGGGCAAAGCGCTCCGCCAGGTCGGAAAATTCGATTGCTTCTATCGTGCAGCCGGGATCATCGTCGCGATGATAGAAGTACAGCACCACCTGTTTTTCGCCGCGGAAATCCGAAAGCCGCACCATATCCATGGCGGCGTCGGGCAGCTCGAAATCGGGCGCGGGCACGCCGGTATCCAGCATAGAAACACCTCCTGCGAAACACCTCCTGCTGCGTGGCCGGGCGCTGGATGAGATAATCCGCCCCAACACACTTTTTCCCTATATAGCTCACATGCCTAATCCGCCACTCGGGAATCTGACCGCTGAGCAGTTTCTAGCCGAATATTGGCAGAAAAAACCACTGCTGATCCGTCAGGCCGTCACCCAATTCGACTGGTTGCCGCAACTGGCCGACCTGCAGGCGCTGGCCCAGCAGGAAGACGTCGAATCCCGCCTGATCGAACTGCAGGACGGCCACTGGTCCTGCGAATCCGGCCCCTTCCGCCCCAGTCGCTTCAAGCGCCTGGCAGAAGGAGACTGGACCGTGCTGGTGCAGAACGTCAACCACCACATCCCCTTTGCAGCCCAGTTGCTGTACCGCTTCGACTTTATCCCGCATGTGCGGCTCGATGACCTGATGATCAGCTACGCCCCGGCCGGTGGCGGCGTTGGGCCCCACTTCGACAGCTATGACGTGTTCCTGTTGCAGGTCGGGGGAAAAAAACGCTGGCGCATCTCCTCGCAGACCGATCTGGCCCTGGTCGAGGATGCTCCGCTCAAGATACTGGAGCGCTTCGTACCCGAAGAGGAATGGGTGCTGGAGCATGGCGACATGCTCTATCTGCCGCCCAAGTACGCCCACGAGGGCGTGGCACTGGAGCCCGGCCAGACCTGGTCCATTGGTTTCCGCGCTCCGTCTGCCCAGGAGCTGGGTGGCGCCTTCCTGGACTTCCTGCGCGACCGGATCGAGCTCGACGGCCTCTATTCCGACCCCGACCTCCGGCTCGCAAGCGACCCGGCCCGGGTACCGGATGAGTTTGTTGCCCGCGTTGCCAGCCTCTTGCGTGGCATCAGTTGGGACGACGCAACGGTGCGTGACTTTATCGGCCGCTATTTCAGCGAACCCAAGGCCCATGTCTTCTATGACAGCCCGGAGGACGAGCTCAGCGAGGCCGCCTTTGGCCGCGCCGTGGCCAAGGAGGGGGTGATGCTGGACCTGAAGTCGGTGATGCTGTTCGACGAAGGCCAGCTCTATATCAACGGCGATACGCTGGATGCCGACCCCGCCGCCTGGCCTACCCTGCGCCAGTTGGCCAACCAGCGGCAGCTGCCCCCCGGCAAATACCCGCCCGAAGTACTGACCGCCCTGCATATCTGTTACGAGTACGGCTACCTGCAGCCCGGTAACCTTTGATCCCTTGATGGCAGCGGCCCAGGCCGCCGCCCTACCCGAGCCCGAGACACCATGGCCAAACATGAATTCCCCAGCGACTGCCCCTGCGGCAGCGGCAAACCCTACAAAGAATGCTGCTTTATGCTGCACATGGAGAAGGAAAACCCCAAGACGCCCGAGGCGCTGATGCGTTCGCGCTATGCCGCCTACGTCATGAAGAAGGCGGACTACCTGCTCTATAGCTGGCACCCGGATACCCGCCCGAGCGAGCTGGACCTCAAGGACGACTCGGCCAAATGGGTAGGCCTGACCATCCTGGGTCACGAGGCCGGCGGGCCTGATGATGATGAAGGTACGGTGGAATTCGTCGCCAAGTACAAGATCGGCGGCAAGGCCGCCAAGCTGACCGAGAAGAGCCGCTTTGTCCGGCTCAAGGGCCGCTGGGTCTATCTGGATGGCGCGGTCGAGGAATGATCGGTACCGTCATTCGCATCGCCCTGCCGGCCGATGCGGACTCGCTGACGCAGCGCTACCGCGAACTGGTGGACGACCCGGCTATCCGGGTGCTGCCGGAACGGCTGGCCGAGCTGGCGGCGCACCCGGACCATGCTCTGCTGGTTCTGGAACGGGCTGGTGAGCTGTTGGCCACCGCCCACCTGCTGTTCTTCCGCGACGCCATGTACGCCGAGCAGCCCTATGCCTTGGTCGAGAACGTGGTCGTCGCCGCTGAGGCGCGCGGACAGGGGTTGGGTAGACACCTGTTCGAAGAGATAGACCGGCGCTGTCTGGCGCGGAATTGCTCCAAGATCATGCTGCTCAGCAACGCCAGCCGCGTCGATGCCCACCGCTTTTTCGCCGCCCAGGGCTATCAGGGTGACCGCAAGCGTGGCTTTGTCCGCTACCGGCGCGATATGCAAACCGCCCGTCCTGTTCAGTAACCCGCCGCGCCCCCGTCCGGGTTGCGTGGGTCGGCATAGCCATACAAGCCTTCCGGCAACACCTGTATGGTCTGGGTGCGGCCAAAGGCGCGCTTCACCACCACCTTGTGCCCCTTCTGTTGCAAGAGCTTGATGGTGTCCGGGCTCACCCCGCGCTCGACGCCCAGCTCGTCCGGCAGCCACTGGTGATGGATGCGTGGCGTGGCAGCGGCGCCGGCCGGCCCCATGTCGAAATCGATGGTATTGATCAAGGTCTGCAAGACCGTGGTGATGATGCGACTGCCGCCTGGGCTGCCGGTCACCAGCCAGGGCTTGCCATCCTTGAGCACCAGAGTAGGCGACATGGAGGACAGCGGCCGCTTGAGCGGCGCCACGGCGTTCGCCTCCCCACCCACCAGGCCAAAGGCATTCGGTACGCCGGGCTTGGCCGAGAAGTCGTCCATCTCGTTATTGAGCAGCATGCCAGTGCCCGGCACCACGATGCCACTGCCGAATGGCAGATTGAGCGTATAGGTCACGCTGACCACATTGCCGTCCTTGTCCAGCACCGAGTAGTGGGTGGTCTGCTCGCTCTCGTAGGGCTGGGGCTTGCCCGGCTTGATCTGCGCCGAGGGCATGGCATGGTCGGGGTCGATACGCTTGGCCAGTTCGTCCGCGTAGGCGCGTGAGGTGAGCCCCTGGACCGGCACCTTGCTGAAATCCGGGTCACCCAGGTACTCGGCGCGGTCGGCATAGGCGAGCTTCATGGCCTCGGCTTCCAGATGCAGCAGCTGCGCACTGCCTGAGCCATATTCGCGCAGTGGGTAGCGCTCCAGCAGATTGAGCATCTGGATGATATGCACACCGCCCGAGCTGGGTGGCGGCATGGACAGCACCTCGTAGCCGCGGTAGTTGCCATGCACCGGTTCACGCTCCACCACCTTGTAGCCTGCCAGGTCGTCAGCGGTGATCAGCCCACCTTGGCGCGCCATCTCGGCAACGATCTGACGGGAGATGGTCCCCTTGTAGAAGGCTTGCTCACCATGCCGCGACAGCTCCGCCAGGGTACGGGCCAGGTCGTTCTGCACCAGGCGATCACCTGCTTGCAATGGCTTATCACCCTTGAAGAAGACGGCACGGCTGGCCGGCCAGCGACCCAACCGCTCGGAAGCCGCGGCCAAATGATCTGCGAGCTCGGGGCTGACGATATAGCCGTTGCGCGCCAGTTTGATGGCCGGTGCAATCACCTCGGGGAGCTTGAGGCTGCCATACTTATCCAGGGTCTGCGCCAAACCCGCCACCGTACCGGGCACGCCGCTGGCGAGGTGAGTGAAGAGCGAACGGCCGGGCACTACCCTGCCCTGGCTATCGAGATACATATCGCGATAGGCAGCGCGCGGCGCCATCTCGCGAAAATCCACGGCGACGGTCTTGCCCGTCCTGGCATCGTGCACCAGCATAAAGCCGCCCCCCGCCAGATTGCCGGCCTGCGGCAATACCACGGCCAGCGCAAAGCCGACCGCCACCGCCGCGTCCACCGCATTACCACCGCGCTTGAGTATGTCCACGCCCACCTGACTGGCGATGGCCTGCTCCGAGACCACCATGCCCTGACGGGCCTCGACCGCGTGGAAGATATCGTAGGAAAGGTCGTACTTGATCGGCGCCGGTGCACTGTCGGCCCAGGCCAGGGGTGGACCCAGCCAGAGCGCCAAGCTCAGGCAGGCCGTCAGGGCGCGACGCAGCGCCATGGACAAGGATGCAGCCATGATTCATCTCCTCCGGCCTGCCCGTCGTTCAACGCGGACATGGCCAAGCTCGATTTATAACCGGTTTAAAGCGGCCGGTGAGCATATGGCCCGCCAGCATGGTCAATTAACCGCACTTATGTGGCAAACCTCCGGCAGACCACTTAGAGCCCTATGCGCCGCCAATGGCCAAGCACGCCGTCGCTTGCTAGCTTGAACATCACTGCCGTGGCAAGCGGCATGCCCGGCAGCCGAGTGGCCGGGGCGAGCGCCCCGAGCCTGCATCAAGCGCAATAAGCCAGGAGGGTAATACGATATGGAATTCACCAACACCAACCCTGCACCCCAGCGCCATCTCGGCAATGTCGCTCTGGTCGTGTTGCTGCACGCCGCCCTTGTCTATGGCCTCGTGCATGGGCTGCACAGCGGTCAGCTCCAGCTGGCCGACCCGCCGCCGCTGACGGTCACCACGGTGAAGGAGCCTCCTCGCCCGGAGCCACCGGTCACCAAGCTAGAGCCTAAACAGACCAAGTCACCGGCGATGCCGGCGGTGGATCTACCGACGCCGACCAGCAGGGATACGCCGATCGACAGGCCCTCTCTCGACCCTGCAACGCCCCACCTGACCGAAGCGGCCGGCGAACCTGCAGGACTAGGCAACACCGCCGTTCCCCTTGCCCAGACCACGCCGCTGACCGCCAGTGCGGCTTGCAGCAACTACCTGGAGATACGTGACCTGCTGGCAGACAAACTCCCCCTGATTGCGATGCGGGCGGATTTTGACACCCGCGGCATCCAGCGTTTTGACATGGTGGCAGAGCTGACCGTGGGGGCCGCCGGCGAGATCAGCAGCCCGCATATCATCCAAAGCAGCAATGCTTACGCCAGCCGAGCCATGGAGAGCAGCGTGCTGTCCAGCCTGCGCAAGCTAAAGTGCGCCGGCCAGGGCTCGACGCGCAGCGTGCAGGTGCCGCTGACCTTTTCTCTGCTTGACTAGATGCTTGCCGGGCGGCGCCACGCTGCCCGGCAAGCCGGTCAGGCCATCGCCATGATGGATTCCCCGGCAGGCAGGCGCGGGCTTGGTTAGAATTGACCGGTCTACAGTCCGCGCAGGCCCTCTAGTGGCCTGCCCTGCCCAGAGTGCCCCCATGACCAAACTGCATATCTCCACCTCCTTCGATTCCGGCTCCATCGAGGTCGTCAGCCTGGCCGACCATCGCGACATCCAGCTCAAGATCAAGCCGGACAATGCCAGCGAGTTTGCCCAGTGGTTCCACTTCCGCCTGCAGGGCGCCGCCGGCCTGCCGGTGACCGTCCGCTTCCTGAACGCGGGCAGCAGCGCCTACCCGGACTGGAATGGTTACCGGGTCGTGGCGAGCTATGACCGCCAGCACTGGTTCCGCATCCCGACCGAATTCGACGGCCAGGTCATGAGCGCCTCGGTGACACCCTTCACCAACAGCCTCTACTTCGCCTACTTCGAGCCCTACTCCTACGAGCGCCACCTGGACCTGATCGGCTTTGCCAGCGAATCGGACAAGGTCGAGGTCGAGCACCTGGGCAGCACCCTGGATGGCCGCGACATGACCCTGCTGCGCATCACCGACCAGGAGAGCGCCACGCCCGAGAGCCACAAGAAGAAGGTCTGGCTGATTGGCCGCCAGCACCCGGGCGAAACCATGGCGGAATGGTTTGCCGAGGGCTTTCTGGAGCGCCTGCTGGACGGCGACGACCCGATCAGCCGGGTGTTGCTCGACAAGTGCATTTTCCACGTGGTGCCCAATATGAACCCGGACGGTGCTGCCCGCGGCAATCTGCGCACCAATGCGGCGGGCGCCAACCTCAACCGCGAATGGCAGACCCCGACGCTGGAGCGCTCCCCCGAGGTCTACCTGGTCCGCCAGAAAATGCTGGAGACCGGCGTTGACCTCTTCCTGGACGCCCATGGCGATGAGGCACGGCCCTATAACTTCGTGGCAGGCTGCGAAGGCAACCCCAACTACAACGACCGCCTGCACAAGCTGGAAGAAGCCTTCAAGGCGGCCTGGATTGCTACCTCGCCGGACTTCCAGGACGTACATGGCTATGAGAAGGACGAACCGGGCCAGGCCAACCTGACCCTGGCTACCAACTGGGTGGGCCAGCAGTTCAGCTGCCTTTCCTACACCATCGAGATGCCGTTCAAGGACAACGCCAACCTGCCGGACGAGGAGTACGGCTGGAGCGGCGAGCGCTCCAAGAAGCTTGGCGCCGGCGTGCTGCTGCCGATCCTGCAGGTGATCGACCAGACCCGCTGATACGTAGCCTGGGAAAGAGCGGCCCGCGGGCCGCTTTTTTCATGCCCCCAGGCCGAAGTAAAATCCTTTCCCTCGCAACCCTCGGATCACCCCATGTCCCAAGTCCACTACCGCCATATGGATGGCGGCCTGTACCGCTTTGTCGCGCACGCCATGTCGGCCGATACCGACCGCGAAGTAGTGATCTACGAACACCTGTGGCCCTTTGAGCCTGGCCTGTGGGTGCGCGACCGCAAGGAGTTCGAGGCGCGCTTCAGCCCGGTGAGTACCGAGACGGTAGAAGCTGCCCAGCGTGGTGACCGTGAGGCGGCACAAGCCATGGTCAATGCTGCCAAGGCAGCACGGCGAGCTTTGAAAGCCGGCTGATGACGGGGCCGCTCTACCCAGCCGTGCAGGCAGCCCTGGCCTTGAGCGAGCCGGACGCCAAGGTCGAGGCCGCCCGCGCGCTGTGGCAGGCCTGGCAGGCTGACGAGCTGGCCCCCACCGGCACGGCCGACGGCCCTGCCCTGCAAGCAGGCCGCCCAGCCTCGCCCCGGCTGGTACAGCCGAGCGAGGTGCCGCACCGCAAGCTGGGCAGCCTGGAGGGCCGCGCGGCCATGATCCATGCGATTGCCCATATCGAGTTCAATGCCATCAACCTGGCACTGGATGCGGCAGGGCGCTTTGCCGGCATGCCGCACGACTACTACGCCGACTGGCTGCGTGTGGCGGCCGAAGAGGCCGGCCACTACCGCCTGTTGGCCGACCATCTGGCCACGCTGGGCTACCAATACGGTGACTTTCTGGCCCATAACGGCCTCTGGGCCATGGCCGAGAAGACCGCCGGTGATGTCTTGGTCCGTATGGCCTTGGTACCGCGTCTCTTGGAGGCGCGCGGACTGGACGTGACGCCCGGCATGCAGGCCAGATTGCAGGCCGCTGGCGACCCGGCAGCGGTAGCCATACTGGATATCATCTTCCGCGACGAGGTGGGCCATGTGGCCGTGGGCAACCGCTGGTTCCGCTGGCTGTGCACGCAGCGCGGCCTGGAGCCGGTCAGCACCTTCCGCCAGTATCTGCACGCCTTTGACGCGCCCCGTAATATTGGCGAACTGAATGTCGAAGCCCGCCTGAAGGCGGGCTTTGAAGAAGCGGAACTGGAAGCGCTGCGACGCTACGCCATGACCGGCGCGGCCGCAGACACCCCCCTATAGCTTGACCGAGGCGCGCAGCGCCACGGCACTGTTACCGGTCAGGCTCAGGCTGGCCTGACCTGCGCCGTCCACCTTTACCAGGCGCCCACCACACAGACCGGGGCCGACCTTGCCGCCGGTCAGGATGTCGCAGTAGTCGCCCGCCGGCAGGCCGGTGGCAAAGCTGCGGTTCACGTCGGTCACTTCGCGGTTGATCGCCACAAAGCCCAGATTGCCGCGCGAGAAGGCGATGGCATTGCCACCGTTGTCCCACCAGTTGGCCACCGGGGTAGCCGCCACCTCGCGGCGGAAGGCTACCATGCTGGCGATATAGGGATCGCGGTGCTCGCACACCCATTGGCCCACATTGGCGGTCTCCAGATTCACCGCGCAGCCGGTGGTGGTCAGCGGCGGCCCCATATCCCGCCCTAGCTGGGTGCTACGGTCAAAGGCATAGCTCGACATGACCGAGGGGTAACCATAGGGCGTGGCCAGCATCCAGACGTTGGCCAGCCGGTAGCTCATGCCGTCGCGGTAGGAAATACCGCTTTGGCGCTGGGTATCGTGGTTTTCGAGAAAAACCACCGCCTTGTCGCTGGGCATGATGTTCCAGGCAGCTTCTGAGAACTGGCTGCCGGTAGCGCCGGTCGGGTTGAGCTGGGCCAGCTTCTGGCCGCCGGCCCCCAGGAATTTGTCGCCCACGCCGCGGTACTTGAATTCGGTGATATCGGTCGCCCCACCGCTGGCATAGCCCAGGCCGAAGTAGTCGCGCGCCTTGACCGCCTCGGTACCCGGATCGATCACCTCGGCGAAATAGTAAGGCAGTGCCCTGCCCTCGCTGGTCAGCGTCTGGTTGACCTTGGCGAGGATGGCGTTCAACTCTACCGGCTGGATATGCTTGGCGGCATCCAGCCGGAAACCGGCCACGCCGAGCCGAGCGAGGCTCAGCAGATAGTCCGCCAGCTTCTGTTGCACGGTAGCCGAGCCGGTATTGAGGTCGGCCAGGCCAGAGAGCTCGCAGTCTTGCACATTGGTAGCATCCTGGTAGTTGCTGACGCTGCAGGTGCTGTGGAAGTCGCTCTGGGCGTAGAGTCCAGGGTAGTTGTACTTGCTGTAGACGGTGCCATTGCGACCGGTGCCGCTGCCGGCCGTCATGTGGTTGATGACGGCGTCGGCATAGATGCCTACACCGACGGCCTTGCAGCGGTTGACCATGTCGACGAACTCTGCCTGGGTACCCGAGCGGCTGAGCGCAATGCTGTAGCTGACCGGCTGGTAGCGGGTCCACCAGGCGGTACCCTGGATATCTTCCTGCGGCGGGGAGATCTGCACCGCCTTGTAGCCGGCGGGGGCCAGCTGGGTCTCGCATTCGCGTGCCACGTCGGTCCACTTCCACTCGAACAGGTGGACAAACACGTCACCGGCAACGGCGTGGCCGCTGGCTCGGTATGTCGGGTCAAGCACTGGTCGGGTG
>NZ_DATCSC010000082.1:0-9893 GCF_036568685.1 Chitinimonas sp. | reverse complement strand
CCCCTAGGGTGGTCAGCATGGCGGCCAGGCCAGGCCGGGTGGCGCTGCCCAGCCCCGGTGCGGCCGCTGCGCCCGACACCGCCATCCAGGTTCCCAGGCTGGCCGAGCTGTCCGGCGCCAGCGGCTGCCAGCCGCGCCCCTCCACCCGGTAGTGGCCCGGTCCCACCAGCGACATCAGCTCACCCTGCCGGTCCAGGTTGTGCAGGCCGTGCCGCTGATAGGTCTGGTTGATGCAGACGTTGATGACGTGTACCGGTCCGCCATGCGCGTGAGGCGCATACTTCGGCATCGCCACGTCGTCCGCCGTGTGGACATGGGTGACCTTGGAATCCGCCCGCCGGTCCGGGTTGGCCGCGCCCAGATAGGCGTGCGACAGGCGCGCCCGGTAGAAGTGGTGCAGGGAGGAGCGGTTGAGAAAGTCCAGGCTGCGCCCGCTCACCAGCAGCCAGGCCAGCACCCCAGCGCTCAGCAGGGCCAGCGCTTGCACGGCATGGAAGAAGTCCACCTGCTCCAGATCGGCGCTCCAGACGTACCGGGTCGCTATCGCATGTACCACACTGGTCCAGAAGATGAGCATCATGAGTATGCCGAACTTGCCCGCCAGGTCCAGCATCAGCGGCAAGCGCTGGCGCAGGAAGTCGCTGACCGTGGCGCCACCCTGCTGCACCAGCGGCAGCAGCGTACGCAGCGCCGCCAGGATGACGGTAAAGCCCACCCCCAGCAGCACCAGTTGGCTAGGCTTGTTGGCAATGCGCCAGGCCACCCAGTCTATGGCACCCAGCAGCAGCACGGCCACGCCCACCCTCAGGGCGAGCGCCAGCTGCTCGGTCACCCACTGCCGCCGCTCGTCCGCCAACTCCGGTCGGCTGGGGCCGGCGGGCATATACCAGTACAGGATGGCCGCCACCGTTGCCCATAGTACCGGCAGGGGTAGCAGCAGCCACAGCGTGGGCCAGGGGGAGACGAGGTTCCAGACATCCAGCGGGGCGGTCTGCGCCGGTTGCAGCGCCGGATCCTTGATCCACTGATCCAGCGACCACCAGGCAAACAGGTCGATGCCGCCCAAGACGCAGCCCAGCAGCATGCCCAGCATGCCAAGTTCGATATGTACGCCGGCCAGATTGCGCAGAAAGGTGACGACGGCGTACAGCCAATCCTGGCTGCCACGCGGAATCAGATAACGGCTGTTGGCGCGCAGCCATTTGCGGTGGTGGGAGGCGGCACCGTCGTCGGCCAGTTGCGTCTGCAGCGCCTGCGCAGTACGCGTGTTCAGCGCCATACGGCCAACCATGGCGCCGATGTAGCCACCGCCCGACACCGTGGACATCAGATCGAAACGCCACAGCACACGGGCCTTGGCAAGCGCGGTGAGCAGGCCATAGCAGAAGGTGGCGCTGCGTATGCCGCCACCGGACAATGCCAACCCCCAGCGGACGTCCTGGCAAGCCGTCGCCGCATCCTGGCCCAGGTGCTTGCGCCGCTCCTCGACCAGTTCCTCCAGTAGTTTGTCACTATCGGCCTCTGCGTGCCGCTGTCGCTGTTCCATCGCCACCCTTCATGGCCAGTCCAGGTACCGGCATAGTCCAGCCAGGACGGAGTAGCAAAAGGCCCGGACGGGCAGCCGCCCGGCGGTAGGCCGGCCGTTGCCGCGACGCCGCAAGACCATGTCTTGCGAGGCCTACTGCGCCGCAGGCACCGGCGTAGCCAACGCCTGACCGTGCGCTACAAACCAGGTACCGGCGAGCTTGACTGGCACCTCGCCGATCACCCTGGCGCTGTGCGGTACCCCGGCGGGGATATGGAAGGCTTGGCCTGCCGTCAGCTCGATGGGGGGCTTGTCGCCCACGCGTAGCTCGACGGTACCCGAGATCACGTAGCTGGCTTCGTCGCCCGGATGGGTGTGCAAGGGGGCCACGCCGCCGACCGGTATGGTGACCTCGGCCTGCACTACGTCCACCCTTGCCTGGGCCGAGGGCTCGCTGAGCAGCAGCTTGCGCTGCAATTGGGGCGTATCGGCCAGGGCCAGGGTGCCCCCGGCCAGCAAGGTGGCAAGGCCGAAGTAGAAACGGTGGGCAGCATGCATGACTAGGCTCCTAACGTGATGACTGGGACATACGCACCCTGGCGGGCAACCCCATCAGCATAGTTCGCGCGCTCACCGGCTGCTTCAGCGGTCGCCATCCACAAAGGTGATGTCCAGCACCTTGTCGGCGGCGGCGCTGACCACCATGCCGTAGAGCTTTACATAGGCGGCACCGCTGCCACTGATCGACATATTGCCCTTCTCGGTGATAGCACCGCTGCCCACCAGCAGGCAGCCCGAGGTATCGGCCTGGGTGTTGCCGCAGTGGATCAGGATGTACTCAAAGCCCGGTACATTCTGGATATGCAGCATACCCCGGTGCATTGCGCCAAAGCGCTGCTGGTACTTGATATGGTGCTCGCCTTCGCAACGCAGCCGCACCTGATAGTTGCCGGCGGGTATACGCGTCTCGTGGACCAGCTTGACCGCCCGGTATTCGTCCTCCAGCCCAAAGCAGACAAACTGCCCGTCGACATAGACCTTGCTGATGGTGGTGTCGTTGTCCGACACAAAACGCTGCACTTCGATATGCATCCTGGTTCTCCCTGCTAGAAGGTGGAACGGGTTGCACACCAGACGGTGCGCAACCCGTAAGGTGGCTATTGGTATCTACGCGCCGGCTGGCTGGGGTCGTAGCGCACGTCGCCCACCTTCCTACGCTGGTCGATCGATGCGTGTTCCTGCAGCCCAGCCAGCTCCCGAGGTGCCTTGAGCAGATCGCGGAAAGGCACGTACAGCCAGGGTTGGTGGGCGATGCCTTGCGAGGCGGGCTCGCAGGGGTAGCCCCGGTCCTGGTCGAACTTCACCCCCTGTCCGGCCAGTTTTCCCTGCATCCACTCGAGCGCGATATCAGAAAGACCGCTCTCGCCACCGAGCATGGGGTAGCCGCCGCCCACATCGGCATGCGCGCCGGCAAACAACATCTGCTCCACATTGGCGGCGCCGGCCCAGAGTGTGGGCGTGAAGTCCACCCGCTGCTCGTCGCGCGACACGGCATGAAAGCCCTTCTTGACCCGGTCACTGAGCTTGTTGTCGGCAAATTGGAAGGTATCGACCCGCTGCCCGCCGGCGGCGAATTCCGGTATACCCAAGGCGCCTACCGTGTCCCACACGGCGATGCTGGATATACCAAAGCCCTCATCGTCCTTGACAGGAATCAGGTCGTGCTCCGGGTTCAGGGTCACCTTGTCCAGCCAGTTGGGCAGATCGGTCAACGCCTCGACAAAGCGCCCAAAGAAAGATTGCTTGCGGGCCGATGCCTCGCGGTAGCGGTACCAGGCGGCGGTGCCGTTGATATAGGCCTCGCGTGGGTCGTCAGTCAGCTCACTGCGCAGCACCCCTTGCGACAGCAGCAGACCGCCCAGGGCCCGCGCAGTATAGGCACCGCGGCTGAAGCCGATCAGGTGGATGCGATCACCCGGCTTATAGTTACGCGAGATAAAGGTGTAGCCGCGCACGATGCGCTTGATCACACCGGCACCAAACGCGCCGCCCAAGAGCTGGTTGATGGGGTTGTCGTCGCCCCCCACGCCATAGATGTACTTGGCGACCTGGACGGTGGCGCCGTCCCGCTGTAGCCGCACCTCCTGCTCCATGCTCTTGCACAGCGAGGCAGGGTCATATTGACCGCTGACCTTGAGGAAGAGCTTGTAGACATTGGTGGGATCGGGCGAACCATCGTGGTTGTCGTCCTTGTCGGGACTGTTCCACGTACCGTCTGCAAAGAAAAGGATGTGCTTCATGGCGACCTCGCGGCAGGATGCGGTGGACAACCCGCAGGCTGGCATAAGGTGGCCGGGGAGCGGGATCGGTGGCGCAGGGCGGGCCCTCGCCATTACCACTTCGTAGCCCCGGTTCAGGGCTAGTCGCATCATCCATTTGGGGGATAGCCCGCCAGGCGGCAGGCGAGGCCGGACAATTCCGACAACCGGCCGCGACCGGGCTCAAGCCGGTTGCGCGTTGCCCTCGGTCAGCACCTCGATCAAGGCCCGGGCCGCGGCCGACAAGCGCCGATGCGGGGCGTAGATCAGCGAGAAAGGCCGGCTGCGACCACGCAGCGCGGGCAGCACTTCCACCAACCGGCCGAGGGCGATGCGGTCTTGCACGATAAAGTCGTAGCTCTGGCAGATGCCCAGGCCATGCTCGGCCAGCGAAACCACGGCCAGCACGTCGTCCGAGACCTCCACCGCCGGCACGGCGGGCCAGTCCACATCCTGGCCGTCTATCCTGAACCACCAGGGGCCGATGCGACCGGTGCTGGGCATGACAAAAGGCAGGCAGGCGTGCCGGGCCAGGTCGTCCAGGCTGTGGGGCATGCCGGCCTGCGCCAGGTAGCTCGGCGCCGCCACCAGGCAGAGCGGCGCGTCCTCCAGTTGTCGGGCCACCAGGCCGCTGTCCGGCAACTGGCCCAGGCGTATCGCCATATCGTAGCCCTCGGCCACCAGGTCCACATTGCGGTTGGTGATGTTCAGCTCCAGCTGTACCGCCGGGTAGCGCTGCCGAAAACGCTGCAGCAGCGGCGGTAGCCGGTAGTGGCCATAGGTGGTGGGTGCACTCAACCGCACCTTGCCGCGCAGCTCGCCCTCCTGGCCCTGGATGGTGCGCTCGGCATCGTCGATCAGCGCAAAGGCCTGCCGCGCCTGCTCCAGATAGAGCCGGCCGGCGTCGGTCAGGCGTTGGCTGCGGGTGGTCCGGCGCAGTAACTGGCTGCCCAGCCGCGCCTCCAACCGGGCAACGGCGCGGCTGATCACCGAAGGCGTGGTCGAAAGCGCCACCGCTGCATTGGTCAGCGAGCCCTGCTCCACCACCGCCACAAAGGCCTCCACGTCGCCCAGATGGTCGAATTTCCGGCTCATTTATGCCTCAAAAGGAAAAATCATTTCCCAAATTGATAATTTATCTCCTTCATTGAAGTCAATACAGTAGCGCCATCGAATTCAGCCATCCACCAGGAGACCCGCATGAGCACCATCAAACCTGTCTTGTTCGTCCTCACCAGCCACGGCACCAAGGGTAGCTCCGGCCTGCCCACCGGCTACTACCTGGGCGAAGTCACCCACCCCTTGGCCGAGCTGCAGGATGCCGGCATCGCAGTCGAGTTTGCCTCCATCCAGGGCGGGGAGCCGCCGGTGGACGGGCTGGACCTGAACGACCCAGTCAACGCCCGTTACTGGAACGACCCAGCTTTCCGCGAGACGGTGCGCCACACTGCCAAGCTGGCCGAGGTGGATGCCAGCCGCTACTCGGCCGTTTTCTATGCCGGTGGCCACGGCGCGATGTGGGACTTCCCACAGAGCAAGGCAGTACAGCGCGTGACCCGCGAGGTCTACGAGGCTGGCGGTCTGGTCGGCGCGGTCTGCCACGGCCCGGCAGCGCTGGTGAATGTCACCCTCAGCAATGGCGACTATCTGGTCGCCGGCAAGAAGGTGAGCGCTTTTACCGATGAAGAAGAACGCGCCGTGCAGCTCGACGGCACCGTCCCCTTCCTGCTGGCCAGCCAGCTCGCCGCCCACGGCGCCCTGCACCAACCGGCTGCCAACTGGACCTGCCAGGTAGTCGCCGACGGCCGCCTGGTCACTGGCCAGAACCCGCAGTCGGCAGCAGGCGTGGGCGCCGCGCTGAGAGATCTGCTCCTGGCAAATACCACCCACTAGTCCCGCAAACCACCGCATTCCCAACACCGCAAGCCTGCCCCGGCGGGGCAGGCCGGGTCCCGCTACGCCTGCGCGGTCCGCAATCCCACTTCAACCTCGCTGGAGATACCCCATGAAGCTGCAGCACAAGCTCGCCACCACCCTTGCCCTCGGCCTCTTTACCGGTGCCGCCCAGGCCGCCAATGTGCTGGTGGTCCTGTCCGATGCCGACCATCTGGACCTGAAGGACGGCAAGGTCTTTGCCACCGGCTTTTACCTCAATGAGCTGATGCAGCCAGTCAAGCTGCTACTGGACGCCGGCCACCAGGTCACCTTCGCCACCCCGCAGGGCCTGGCCCCGACGGTGGACCAAAGCTCGCTCGCACCCATGTATTTTGGCAACGACGCCAAGGCCCAGGCCGAGCACCAGGCCCTGCTCGACAAGCTGGCAGTGACCGACAAGCAGCGCTCGCCGGTCGTGAGCCTCGCCCGCGTCGAGCAGATCGGCTACGGCCACTTCGACGCCGTCTACATCCCCGGCGGCCACGCCCCCATGCAGGACCTGCTGACCAGCCCGGCGCTGGGCAAGCTTCTGAACCACTTCCACGCCGCCGGCAAACCTACCGCCCTGGTCTGCCACGGCCCCATTGCGCTGATCGCCACCCTGCCCGATGCCCAGGGCTATACCGCCACGCTGGCGCAAGGCGGGCAGGCCAAGCCCGGCGCCTGGCCCTATGCCGGCTACCGCATGACGGTGATCAGCAACCAGGAGGAAGAACAGGCCAAGGGCCTGCTCAAGGGTGGGGCGATGAAGTTCTACCCGCAGACCGCGCTGGAAGGTGCCGGTGGCAAGTACAGCAGCAACGCCCAGCCGTGGACTGCCAATGTGGTGGCAGACCGCGAGCTGATCACCGGCCAGAACCCGGCCTCTGCGCTGCAGGTGGGCCAGGTCTTGCTGGCACGCTTGAAGTAAGCCACTCAGTCGCTGCCCAGATTGTTGCTCTCCGCGCAACATCCCCCATCTGGTGGATTCACCGGGGCGCAGCGGTCTGCGACACTCTGGGCCCCGCCGAGCTATCGGCATAGACGGTACCCACCCGGCCATGATCCGCACCCGCTGCCTGAGCGTCGCTCTCGTCCTCGCCGTACTCGCCCCTATCACGCACGCTGCAAACCTGATCGGCGATACAAAGGTGGTCGGCCGGCCGCAGATCGCGGTGCCACCTGAGTACCCGGAGGAAGCCCTGGCCAAGCAGATCACCGGCAAACTGCGGGTGGAAATGAATGTCGGTATCTCCGGCAAGGTGCGGAGCTAAAAGGTAGTCGAATCGATCCCGGCAGGCGTTTTTGACGGCGCTTTCGAGGAGGTGCACAAGCTCTGGCTCTACTACCCGTTTATCGAGGACTGCCGCACCGTTCCCGGTACGGTGACCACCGAGTTCCAGTTTGATATCCGCGAGGGCAAGCCGGTCGTGACCTTGCTGGTTGAATCCCACTGGGATATTGCCAAGAAAAAGGGTTTCAACCTGGAACCCAAGCCGTCCGTCTATATCCAAAAGCCCGCCATCCCCTACCCCAGTGCCGCGCAGTCCCGCGGACAAAGCGGCTTTGCGCTGCTGCGCTTTGAACGCGACAGCAGTAATCGGGCACTGTCGCCCGAGATCGTCGCCGGCTACCCGCCCAAGGTGTTCGACAATACCGTCCTGCGCTGGATCAAGGGCGCCGAGCTAAGGCCGCTGGCAGACGACGGTACCGAAGACAAGGTGACCTGCCAGTTGCTCGTCTTCCAGCTGGTAGATGGCTAGTCCGTACCCGTACCACGGGTACCTGGTATACCAGCCCCAATGGACCGGCCGATTACCCGCCGGTCTATTTTTTGTTTAATACTTAGTTTTTTTCCTAAGTATTTGCTATGCTGGTCTGGCAACAACAAGACGAGCCGAAACCATGTCCAACCTTGCCGACCCGATAGACCACGTCTTCAAGGCCCTCTCCGACCCCACGCGCCGCAAGGTGCTGGAGAAGCTGAGCCAGGGTCGGGCCTCGGTCAGTGAGCTGGCCGAACCGTTCGACATGGCCCTGCCCTCCTTTGTCCAGCATCTCAAGATCCTGGAAGAAAGCGGGCTGGTGCGTTCCGAGAAACAGGGCCGGATACGTACCTTCGAGCTCGCCACGGCGCCCTTTCGGCAGGCCGAGGATTGGCTCTCTGCACAGCGCAGGCTGTGGGAGGGGCGCCTCGACCGGCTGGATAGCTATCTACTTAAATTGAAGGAGCAGAAGACATGAGCAAGTCCCCCATCTACACCCCCAACCCCACGCTCGACCTGGTACTGGAGCGCGAGATCGACGTGCCGCACGAATTGGTATGGACCGCCTGGACCACCCCCGAGCACCTGGTGCAGTGGTTCTGCCCGCGCCCCTGGGGCGTGGCCGAGTGCGAGATCGACCTGCGCCCCGGCGGCGTCTTCCGTACCGATATGCGCTCGCCCGAAGGCCAGATCTTTCCCAATATCGGCTGCTTCCTGGAGGTGGTTCCCCAGCGCAAGATGGTCTGGACCGACGCCCTCTTGCCCGGCTACCGCCCTGCCCCCAACCCCTTTATGACCGCCATGCTGCTCTTGGAACCCCTGAGCCCCGAGCGCACCCGCTACACCGCCATAGCGATCCACAAAGACCCGGAAACCCGCCAGAAGCATATCGAGATGGGCTTTGAGCATGGCTGGGGCACGGTGCTGGACCAACTGGTAGAGCACATCAAGACCAAGATGTAGGCCCGCCTATCGCCGGCCGGCAATTACATTTGTGCAAATGTATTCAGCGTGCTACTTTGAACCCGTGTAGCAGAGCGGTACCCAGCGATCAGGCTGGATCACAGAGCACTCGACAGCACCCAGGCCAGATGGCTCATGGTGCTGTCTTTTTTTGTGCGTCTGCCGCAGCCTGGGCGGCCTGGGCCAGCGCTACCTGGCGCTCGGCCAGGGCGTGGTAGAGCGGGCGGCAGAAAAGCTTGCTGGTGAGCGAGGCGATCAAGGAGGCAGCGATCAGGCTCAGCACCATCTCGTGCCCGTCTATCATCTCCATCACGATGATAAAGGCCGTGATCGGCGCCTGCGTCACCGCCGCCAGAAAGGCCGCCATGCAGAGCGCGTAAATGCCAGCCGGCGACAGCGCTTGCCCCAGCAGCGGGATCAGGTCGTGACCGATGCCGGCGCCGATGGAGAGGCTGGGCGCAAAGATGCCACCGGGAATGCCGCTGAAGAACGACGCCATGGTGGCCAGGATCTTGCCCAGCGCAAAGGTGGCCGGCACATCGTCCGGGTGGGCCAGCATGGTGCGGGTAATGCCATAGCCCGAGCCAAAGGCATCGCCCTGGGTGATGATGCCCACCACCGCCACCAAGAGGCCGCAGGCACCGGCAAACCAGATGGGGTGGTTTGCCCGCAGCTTGCCCAGCGTGCCCGGCCAGGGCTGCAAGGTCCACAGCAGGCCGCGCGCGAACAGCCCGCCCACCACCCCGCAGATCAGCCCACAGGCCAGCACCGGCAGAATGATACGGCTATCGACCGTGCTCACCGCAAAGTTGCCGAAGTAGAGGTAGTTGCCCTGCAGCGAGATGGAAACGAGCCCGGCCAGCACAATGGCGGTGAGCAATACCCCGTTAGTCTTGTGCTCAAAGCGGCGCGACAGCTCCTCGATGGCGAACAGGATGCCCGCCAAGGGCGTATTGAAGGCAGCGGCAATACCGGCCGCACCACCAGCCAGGATCAGATGCGCTGGCACCGTGCCATGCCCCTTGGGCAGAAAGCGCCGCAGTGCATGCATCAGGCTCGCGCCCACCTGCACCGACGGCCCCTCGCGCCCGGCCGAGAAACCCACCCCCACGGCCGCCGCGCCCAGCACGACCTTGCCCAGCGCAATACGCAGCGACAGCAGGCGGCTGGTGGCCCCACCTGCCTCACTCTGCGAGATAGCGGCGATCACCTGCGGTATGCCGCTGCCCTCCGCCCCCAGGAACCAGCGCCGTACCGCGTAGACCACCGCCATACCGCCCAAGGGAGTCAACAGCAAGGGCACTAGCCGGTGCCAGTGGTAGAGCTGCATAAAGGCATTGCCGGCCAGCTCGCTCAGGCGGGCGAACAGCACCACCACAAGGCCCACCACCAGCGCCCCACCCCAGA
>NZ_DATCSC010000081.1:0-2170 GCF_036568685.1 Chitinimonas sp. | reverse complement strand
GGTCACATTGGTCCCCTTGCCCTTCATCGCCTGGATGATCCATCTGGTGCGCGACAGGCTGCGAACCGGCTTCGAGAAGATCGACCGCGTCTGGGGCGACGTGACCAATGTGCTGGCCGACACCATCCCCGGCATCCGGGTGGTCAAGGCCTTCGCCCAGGAAAAGCGCGAGACCCTGCGCTTTCGCGAGGCCAACAAGCACAACCTGCTGATCAACGACCGCCTCAACAAGACCTGGTCGCTGTTCTCCCCCACCGTCTCGCTCTTGACCGAGGTCGGCCTGCTGGTGGTCTGGGCCTTCGGCATCTGGCAAGTCTCCCACCACGACATCACCGTCGGTACCCTGACCGCCTTCCTGGCCTATATCGGCCGCTTCTACGGCCGGCTCGATTCCATGAGCCGCATCGTCTCGGTCACCCAGAAGGCCGCCGCCGGCGCCAAGCGCATCTTCGACATCCTCGACCACGTCTCCAACGTGCCCGAGCCCACCAACCCGGTGCCGGTGCCCACGGTCAAGGGCGAGATCAGCCTGCGCGACATCGGCTTCCGCTATGGCAACCGCGCCGTGATCCGCAACCTCAACCTCGACATCAAGCCCGGCGAGATGATCGGCCTCGTGGGTCATAGCGGCTCGGGCAAGAGCACCCTCGTCAACCTGATCTGCCGCTTCTATGACGTGGGCGAGGGCGCCATCCAGGTGGACGGCGTCGATATCCGCCAGATGGCGGTCAGCGACTTCCGCCGCCATATCGGCCTCGTGCTGCAGGAACCCTTCCTGTTCTTCGGCACCATTGCCGAGAACATCGCCTACGGCAAGCCGGACGCCACCCGCGAAGAGATCATGGCCGCGGCCCGCGCCGCCCATGCCCACGAGTTCATCCTGCGCCTGCCACAGGGTTACGACTCGCTGGTCGGCGAACGCGGCCAGGGCCTCTCCGGCGGTGAGCGCCAGCGCGTCTCCATCGCCCGCGCCCTCTTGATCAACCCGCGCATCCTCATCCTCGACGAGGCCACCGCCTCGGTCGATACCGAGACCGAGAAGGAAATCCAGAAGGCGCTCGACAACCTGGTGCAGGGCCGCACCACCATCGCCATCGCCCACCGCCTCTCCACCCTGCGCCTCGCCGATCGGCTGGTGGTCATGGACCGTGGCCAGATCGTCGAAGTCGGCGACCACGACACCTTGCTGGCCCAGCAAGGCGCCTACTGGCGCCTGCACGAGGCCCAGGCCCGTCAGGCGAAGGCCGTATTGGCGGATAACGACAACTAAGGAACCAGGCCATGACTCAACCCGCTTTCGATCTGCGCCTGGATAGCTACGGCCACCTGCTGCTCACCCTGCCCGACGGCAGCGAGCACCCCGAGGTCACCCCGGTACGCGCCTTCCCCATCTCGTCCCCGGAAGACGGCCTCTCGCTGTTGGACCGCGACGGCCACGAACTGATCTGGATCAGCCGCCTGGACCAACTGCCTGCCGCCCAGCAGGCGCTGATCCGTGGCGCCCTGCAGCAACGCGAATTCATGCCCGTGATCCAGCGCCTCGTCTCGGTCTCCACCTTCGCCACCCCCAGCACTTGGACCGTGGAGACCGACCGTGGCCAGACCAGCTTCATCCTGCGCGGCGAAGAAGACATCCGCCGACTGCACGGGGGTCTCTTGCTGATCGCCGACAGCCATGGCATCCAGTTCCTGATCCGGGATCTGTACGAACTGGATCGGCATAGCCGCAAGTTGCTTGATCGCTTCCTGTGAACAGGGAATGACGTCCGCGCGAGCGGATGCTTTAGGTCAGCACCCGGCACAGCCGGGTGTTCACCGGCGGTTGATGTTCCAGCGCGTTATTCGCTTAATAGCATCCACTCCCCCCGCCCTCGCCTGAGGCGAGGGAGCCTCGCTGACGCTCGTTGGTGGCTTCGATGACCTTCACCCGTAGGGCGGAAAAGCGCAGCGCCTTCCGCCACTATGTCCTACAGACCGCCTTCGCAGAAGGCGCAACACCCAAGACAAGCCGGGCTCCGCCACACCAACCACTGACCCGTAGATACTGTTATCCGAGTCAAGCGGCGTGCAGTGCCGGATTGAATGGCAAGCCCGACTTGAGCACGCCGAAGGCGACCTGAGCCAGCTTGCGCATCATCGCCCCAATGATCAGCTTTGGGGGCTTGCCATT
>NZ_DATCSC010000080.1:0-28877 GCF_036568685.1 Chitinimonas sp. | reverse complement strand
CACCAGACGCGCACGGTGCGAACGTGCGGTGTCCAGCGACTCGGCAGGCACATCACCTTCGACGACCGGCAGCTTCGCTTGGTCGTCGGGCCACACCAGCGATCGCATCGTGAGCAAGTCCACCACGCCGCGGAAATCACTCTCCGCGCCGATGGGCAGTTGCGTCACCAGCGGCGTCACGCCCAGGCGGTCCTTCATCATGGCCTCGACGCGGTGGAAGTCTGCACCCACGCGGTCCATCTTGTTGATGAAGGCCACGCGGGGCACGCGGTACTTGTCGGCCAGTCGCCAGTTGGTTTCCGTCTGCGGCTCCACGCCGGCTACTGCATCGAACACCACGACCGCGCCGTCGAGCACGCGCAGCGAACGGTTCACCTCGATGTTGAAGTCGATGTGGCCCGGCGTGTCGATCAGATTGATCTGCGTGCCTTTCCAGAACACGGTCGTGGCAGCGCTATTGATGGTGATGCCGCGAGCCTGCTCCTGTGGATCGAAGTCCATGGTGGCGGCACCGTCGTGTACCTCACCCAGGCGGTGATTCTCGCCGGTGTAGAAGAGGATGCGTTCGGTCGTGGTGGTCTTGCCGGCGTCTACGTGGGCAATGATGCCGATATTGCGTACATGTCTGTTTTCCATGATCAGTCACCTTTATCTAGCCTCAGAGGGCTGTCGCGCTGCCGGGGTTTCTGTTTCCTGGCTGGCGCCTGAGCGGCCTTCCTCGCATGGCGCAGGAAGGCTAGTCCGTGTCTTGCAGCTGGGCGGTGACGGTCGCAATGCGCACGCCAACCGCCGGATTCGTGCCAAAGGACGAGCGCAAGCCCTCCATCCCTTGGCCGGCACGAATTACGTCGATCAGCTTGTCGTAGGTACGCATTGCGAACTCCTTTGGTGGAAAAACAAAACCCCGGGAGGCTTTGCCTACCGGGGTTCGGGTGTCTTATCGACCCGGGTAGGCGCTGTAGCCTCCCGAGCATGCTCTAAGAGGCGCTAAATCAAGATAGCCAACAACACGCGGCACCCGTAGGGCGCGTTGACGCCGACCGCTTGCTGAGCGGCACGGAGTACGACGGCGGTGTGGCGTGCTTGGTTCATGAGTCGGGCTTTCTGTTGATTAGTTATTACACTAACCGATTGTTTGGGCCTGATCAACCCCCTCGGTACCATGGCGACAAGCGGTGGGCGGCAGTCCCTGGCAAGCGAGGTGTGGGATGACCGATCGAAGTTCAAGCCCCTGGCGGGTCTGCGCCGACATTGCATCGTACATTTCATGGCCCATACTGAAAGTCGGATTTGCTGTGGAGTTCAAGCAAGCATCCGATCGCAAGCCTTGGCAAAACATCAGGTTAAATATTGTTTAAGTACATTTGCATGCTAAATAAGTGTTTTATAATTAAAGCCTGCCAGGCACTGCTTGCAAGCCGATAAGAAAGCCTGGCCTGACCAATCCCCCAAGGACTACGCCATGAAGCTCTCCACCCGCCTGGGTCTGATCATTGTCGGTGCCGTCGTCGGCCTGATGCTGATCGCCGGCTACTCGCTCAGTACCCTGCGTTCAACCATGCTTGAAGACCGGCGTGCACAGATCAAGTTGGTGCTCAGCCTTGCAGCCAAGCAGGTCGCCTACTACCAGTCGCTGGAGCAAAGCGGCAAGATGAGCCGCGACGAAGCCCAGGCCAAGGCGCAGGAAGCCCTGCGTGGCCTGCACGACGGTGACGACTATGTCTTTGCCCGCACGCTCGGCGCCATGGTGCTGGTGCACCCGGACGTGCGTAAACAGGGCAAGATTGACCAGGGCTCCAAGCTGCCCGATGGTCGTACCACCATGCAGGCTTATCTCGATGTGCTCAGCAAGGCTGACTTTGGCTACACCGATATCGTGACCAAGCGCCCCGGCGGGGACGTGGAGGTACCCAAGATCAACGGCGTGGCGAAGATCAATGGTTGGGACTGGCTGATCGGTTTCGGTGTTTTCGTTGACGATATCGACAAGGCCTATTGGCGACTGGCGGTGAACTTCCTGGTGATAGGCGGCCTGGTGCTGGCGGCCCTGATTGCCTTGGCGCTGACCATGTCGCGCACCATCTATCGCCGCCTGGGTGGCGAACCGGATTATGCCGCCGAGGTGGCGCAGGCGATTGCCGGTGGCGACCTGAGCCGCAAGGTGGCGGGCCAGTTCGAGCGCGACAGCCTCTTGGGTTCCGTGGCCAGCATGCAGCAAAGCCTGCGCGACATGATCGAGGGCATCCAGGGCAGCTCCGGTAGCCTGGGTAGCGCAGCGCAGGATCTGTCACTGCAGATGGAGCAGATCAACCAAGCCTCGCGCCAATCGGCCGACGCCACCTCGGCCACCGCCGCTGCGATCGAAGAGATGTCGGTCAGCGTGGACCATATCTCCGGTAGCGCCCGCGAGACCGAGCAGAATTCGGCTCGCTCCAGCGAGCTGGCAAGCCGCGGCGAGGGCCTGGTCAACCAGGCGGCCGAGGAGATCGAACGGGTATCCGCGCAGATCGCGGATGCTTCTGGGCTGATCGGCGGCCTGGTGGAGCGTTCGCGCGAGATCGATGGCATCGCCAGTGTGATCAAGGAAATTGCTGACCAGACCAACCTCTTGGCGCTCAATGCCGCCATCGAAGCCGCCCGTGCCGGCGAACAGGGCCGCGGCTTTGCGGTGGTGGCTGACGAGGTTCGCAAGCTGGCCGAGCGCACCACCCAGGCTACCGGCCAGATCACCACCATGATCCAGGCGATCCAGGACGATACCGGCTCGGTGGTGGACAGCATGCAGTCGGTCACGCCCAAGGTGGCGCGTGGCGTGAGCCTGGCAGGCGAAGCCGCCGCAGCGCTGCGTGAGATCAATGAAGGTGCCGCTGCCACGCTGGACAAGGTGCGGGATGTGGCCAACGCCACCGCCGAGCAGAGCCTCGCCAGTAGCAGCGTGGCCAGCAATGTGGAACGGATCGCCCACATGGTGGAAGAGTCGGCAGCCTCGGTGCAGGCGGCCAATCGCAATGTGCTGGCGCTGGAAAAGCTGGCACAGGAACTAAAGTCCTCAGTCAGTCGATTCCGGCTATAACCTGCGCGCAACGCGATAAAAACCCCCGCTAACTGGCGGGGTTTATATTGCATGATGCTGACGCCCGGTTAAGAGGCTCTGGTCGAGCCTCATACACCTGTTTGTGCTACTGAAGCGGGCAATCTAGCATCCACTGCACACCGAACTGATCAGTCAGCTTGCCGTAGTAGTCGCCCCAGGGTTGGATACCCAAAGGCGTGGTGATCGCTCCGCCTTGCGCCAGCATGTTGAACAGCCGTTCCGTCTGAGCCTGATTGTCCATTATCAGAAGGTGTGCCGAACCGCGCATCGGCTCCGCATCGTCGTTGTCTGACGCATAGAAGCTTACGCCAGGGCCCTCGAACTTGGCGTGCATAATGCGACCACGCATTCCCTCACTTCCGGCAGGCATGCCGTCGTCACCGTAGCGAATTATTTCCACTGCACGGCCTAGGCCGCATCGCGTGTAGAAATCGAGTGCCGGTTCGCAGCACGTCTTAAAGAACAAATAGTTGGAAAGTTGCATTAGCTGCCCCTTCAAGCGTGACTGACAGCTTCACCCAACTCAGCATTGGTATAGGCCCTGCCTGCAATGCCCCATGCGCCGTCAACGGCGTGAGTCACGTTGACCCAAATGCGCTCCTTCGGATGCTTTCGGTCGGATGCTTCATGAATGATCTCGGTCGCCTGGGCAATGTACGAGGTTTGAATGTCGCGGTCAGTAAACGCGAATGACGGCACTTTCCACTCGACAATAGCAACCGTTGCTGGCTTCAGGCCCGAGTAGCTGCTGCCTTTGGCGACAACTTGAAGGTGTCCGATCACGTTTGGTGTCATTGCCTCGTTGCCGGAGAGCCCGTGCAATTTCAGAAAGGCTTCTGACAGTCGCGACATGGTGTCGGCTTCGCGATCCTTCGGAATGACGCCTTCGGTGACGATGAGCGTAAGGGGCATAGCGGGCTCCGATATTGAGTGACGGTTGGCAGCATAGGCAGCTGCACGGCCGTTTGGATAACGACCGTTATCTCAATTTAGATAACGTTCGTGATGTTGTAAAGTACGATGTGCAAAGGGTTCAAGCATGGAGGGAAGTTTCATGTCCAGAGTTGAGAAGAAGATCCAGACGCGTCTACGTATTCTGGAAGCTGCAGGTCGCAGCTTTCGTAAAGGTGGGTTTGGCGGGGTCGGCATTGACGGTTTGGCCAAGGATGCTGGTGTCACGTCAGGTGCCTTTTATGTGCACTTCGATTCGAAATCGGCGGCATTCCGGGAATCGGTCAGGCAGGGCATGCATGAACTCAAGGAGGGTGTGCTTCACTTCCAGTCCTTGCACGGGGCGGCTTGGTGGCCTGAGTTCGTTAAGTTCTATCTCGGGTTCAAGCGAACTTGCGATCTTTCTGAAAGTTGCGCCTTGCAGAGCCTTTCTCCCGAAATCGGCAGATCGGATGAAGACTCACGCGCGGTGTTCGAGGAAGGATTGCGGGATGTAGCCGAGGCAATCCTCTCGGGACCGCGTTCGCAAGCGGCGCCGCGTGATCTTGACGCAGCCTTCGTCGCCTTGGCATCGCTCATAGGGACGGTAACCCTCGCCCGTGCAGTTGGCAGTAATGCACTCTCCGATCAGATCGCGGAATCGACAGGGCGGGCACTGCTTGGGGGCGCTTTGGCCATCTAAGTGATATGGCGACGAGCCTTGGCGCGCTTTATTTTCCGAGTTTCACCAAAGGCTTGAAATCGGACATTTTTCATTGCTCGCCAAGATACTGCAGGGCCAGCTGGTAGATATCGGCAAACTCGCCTGGCCGCAACGAGGCACCGCCGGCCAGACCGCCGTCTACGCCCGGGGTACTGAATACGGCCGCAGCATTGCCGGCGCACAGGCTGCCGCCGTAGAGCACGCTGACCTTGTCACCCAGGCCGGGGGCCGCTTGGTCGATCAAGCGCCGTATGCCGGCGTGGGCGGCGGCGATCTCCGCCGAGCCGGCCGCCTGGCCGCTGCCTATGGCCCAGACCGGCTCGTAGGCGATCACCAGTCGGTACCAGTCCTCGCTGGGTACGCTCGCCAGCACCGGTGCCAACTGGCGGGCCAGCACGGCATCGGTCTGGCCGGCGGCACGCTCTTCCATGCGCTCGCCCAGGCAGACGACGGGCAACAAACCGCCCTCCAGGCAGGCGCGAGCCTTGTCGGCAACCAGCTGGTCGGTTTCGCCATGGTAGGCGCGGCGCTCGGAATGGCCGACGATGGCGCAGCGAGCGCCCAGCTCGCCCGCCATCCTGACCGAGTGCTCGCCGGTGCGGGCGCCATCAGGCTGGGCGGAGATGTCCTGCATACCCCAACCCAGACCACTATCGGCGGCGAGCTGGGCCAGGCCGGTGGCGTGCAGCGCGCTGGGGCAAAGCCATAGCGCCACCTCCGGCCGTACCATGGGCATCAGCCGTGCAGCCATCTGCCGGGCCAACTCCAGCGAACCGTTCATCTTCCAGTTGCCGATCAACAGCTTGCGGCGCATGGCCTACCTCCCAATCAAGAATAAACACCGGGGAATAAAAAACGGGGGCGCCAGCGCGCCCCCAAGCGTCAGCTGTCACGGAGCGGTGACAGACCCAAAGCGAGCCGCGGCGCACCCCCTGCCTCGAGTATAGGCAGTGGACCTGGCCGGGCCGAAAAGTCTTGTGGCAGGACAACCCTCATAGCACCTTGCCCATCAGCCAGGCGTGCGCCGGGTCATTCTGGAAGTGCCAGGCGCGATGCGGGCCGGCCATCACGTTCAGGTAATAGCCCTCGTAGCCATGTGGCATGGTGACCGGGTGGTAGCCGCGCGGTACGCGCACCACGTCGTGGTCCTCCACCGCCATGGTCTCGTCCAGGCTGCGGTCATCGGTATAGACCCTTTGGTAGGCAAAGCCTTGCGGCGGGTTGATACGATGGTAGTAGGTCTCTTCCAGGCTGCTCTCTTCGGGCAGCGCATCACGGTCATGCTTGTGTGGCGGGTAGCTGGACGAGTGGCTGGCGGGGGTGCGCACCTCCACCACCAGCAGGGCGTCGGCCGGGTCGGTCTGCGGCAGGATGTCGTAGACGTAACGGGTATTGCTGCCCACGCCACGCACGCTACGGCGTTGCGAGTCGGGTTCGATCAGCCTGGCAGGGTGACCAACGTGGCTGGGCGCAGAGCAGAAGGCGACTTCCGCATCGCTCAGCGCGGTCAGGCTCAGTGGCATACCGGGTGGCACATAGACTGCGTAGGGACCGGTCTCTTCGAACACACTGCGCCGTTCGCCGATGCCGACCCAATGTTTGCCGGGGATCTCGGCGTCCACCTTGCCGCTGAGGATCACGGCGCAGCACTCGCGGTTATCTTCCAGCCAGCTCAGGGCTTCACCGGCACGTAGACGGTAGGCTTCAAAGCCCACGTACTGCCAGCCGGCCGAGGCCGGCGTGACCTTGACGATCTCGCGGCCATAGGGGCTGGCCTTGCTCAATAGCGGGCTCATGCCGCCTCCTGCAGGGTGCCCCGGCGTATGGCCTCGACCAGGCCGGCCAGATGACGGTAGCCCTTGTCGGCATAGGTGTAACTGGGCGCCACGGCCGGGTCCTGTTCAGCTTCCACCACCAGCCAGCCCGCATAACCATGCTGCGCCAAGGCGAGCAGCAAGGGAGCGAAGGCAATACCCCCATCACCCGGTACCGTGAAGGCACCGTTGATGACCGATTGCAGGAAGGTCCACTGCCGGTTGCGGGCCAGCTTGACCACCGCCGGGCGTACATCCTTGCAGTGCACATGAACGATGCGCGGCAAGTGCCGGCGCAGCAGCGTCAGCGGGTCGCCGCCACCAAAGGCGGCATGGCCGGTATCGAACAGCAGCCCGACCTCGGGGCCGGTGACGGCCATCAACTGGTCGATATCGTCGGGCGACTCCACATAGGCGCCCATATGGTGGTGGTAGGCGAGGGTGATGCCGCGCGATTGCAGATAGCGGCCAAAGGCATTGAGGCGCTCACCATAGGCACGCCACGCCGCTTCGCTCCTTAGCCGTGGTCGCTTGTAGAGGGGCTGGGCCTGGCCCTGGATCGCGTCTGCCACCTCGCCATAGACCATGACCTTGGCACCGTTGTAGACCAGCTTTTCCAGGTGGGCCTGAACCCCGGCGATCTCATCCTCCACCGTCCCCGTCGCCAATCGGCCGGAGTACCAGCCGGAAACGCAGGCAAGCCCGTACTCGGCCAGCTTGGCCTTGAGGGCTGCCGGCTCCTTGGGAAACTTGTTACCCAGCTCGAAGCCCTGGTAGCCGATCTCCTTACCTTCGCGCAAGGCGGTCTCGAGCGGAATTTCCCCGCCCAGCGAGGGCAGGTCGTCGTTGCTCCAGGAGATGGGATTGATGCCTATCTGTACCTTGAATTGCATATCAGTATCCTCGCCGGGCCAGTTGTGCCTCATAGGCCTGCCGTGCCGCCAGCACCTTGTCGCTGTTTGATACCTCGGGCACCGCAACCTCCCACCAGCAACCGCCTTCGGCCGTGGTACGGGTCGGGTCGGTATCGATGCAGATCAGGCTGGACTTGCGGGCCGCCCGCGCACGTGCGAGGGCGGCCTCCAGCTCGGTGATGTCGCGCACATGCTCACCATGTGCGCCCAAGGCGCGTGCATGGGCGGCAAAGTCGATCTCGGTATGGCCATCCGGCCCTTGCAGGCAGTCTGCCAGCAGGTTATTGAAGGGTTCGCCACCACAGGCTTGCTGCAGCCGGTTGATGCAGCCGTAGCCGCGGTTGTCGAGCAAGACCACGATCAGCTTGAGCCCCAGCATGACCGAGCTCGCCAGCTCGGAATTCATCATCAGATAGCTGCCGTCACCCACCATGACGATGACCTCGCGCTCAGGATGCGCCATCTTCACCCCCAAGCCACCGGCCACCTCGTAGCCCATGCAGGAATAGCCGTACTCCATGTGGTAGCCACCCGGTGTACGCGTACGCCAGAGCTTGTGCAGTTCGGCCGGTAGCGTGCCGGCGGCGCACACCGCAATATCGTCCCGGTCCGAACCGGGACCGCGCTGCACTGCACCGATCACCTCGCCATCGTAGGGCAGGCCCTGGACTTCTCGTCGGCCGGTGATCCTGGCAACAGCACCGCGCCAGGCTTCCGCCTCTGCTTCGGCCCGCTGGCGCCAGTGGGGCTCGGCCCGCCAGCCTGCCAGACGGTGAGCGAGCGCCTGCAGACAAAGCGCCGCGTCGCCTTGCAAGGCCAGTGCACCGGCCTTGATCGCGTCGGGCGTGGCGACGTTGATGTTCAACAACCGCGCCTGCGGGAACAGGCTGTTGGAGCCGGTTGTGAAGTCCTGCAAGCGGCTGCCCACGGCAATGACCAGATCGCACTCGCGTGCCAATACGGTCGCGGCGGTGGAGCCGGTCACGCCCATGGCACCCAGCTGCAGTGGGTGGTCCCAGGGTAGGGCGCTTTTGCCGGCCTGCGTTTCTGCAACCGGAATGCCATGCTTCTCGGCGAACTGCCGCAGGGCTTCACCGCCCCCCTCGCTGTAGAGCGTACCGCCGCCAGCCACCAGCAGCGGCCGTCGCGCCTGTCGCAACAGGGCCTCGGCGGCCGTCAGCGCGGCCTCCGCCGGTGGGAGGGCCGCCACCTTTATGAGCGGTGCCTCGAAGAAGCTTTCCGGGTAGTCGTAGGCCATGGTCTGCACATCCTGCGGCAAGGCCAGGGTTACCGGGCCGCACTGCGCTGGGTCGGTCAGGGTGGCGATGGCGCGCGGTAGCGCTGTGAGAAGCTGGGCTGGATGGACGATGCGGTCGAAATAGCGCGATACCGGTCGCAGGCAGTCGTTGGCCGATACGGTACCGTCGCCGAAGTCTTCCACCTGCTGCAGGACCGGGTCGGGGGCGCGGCTGACGAAGACATCGCCCGGCAAGAGCAGTACCGGCAGGCGGTTGACGTGCGCCAGCGCGGCGGCAGTCACAAGGTTGGTCGCGCCTGGGCCGATGCTGGTGGTCACCGCCATCATGCGACGGCGGAAGTGGGCCTTGGCATAGGCAATGGCGGCGTGCGCCATACCCTGCTCATTGTGCGCCCGGTAGGTGGGTAGCTCATCGCGAGCGGCGTAGAGTGCCTCGCCCATGCCGGCTACATTGCCGTGGCCGAAGATGGCCCAGACGCCGCCAAAGAGTGGCTCGGGCTGGCCATCGACCTCGATCCTGAGATTGGCCAGGTAGCGAACCAGGGCCTGTGCCATGGTAAGCCTCACGGTATTCATGCTGCCTCCCTGACATTGCCCTGGCGACCGCCATGCCAGGCTTCGATCAATTGTTCGAAGGTACGGCGAGCACGGCGCTTGAGCTCTATATCGTCTATCTCTCCGCGCAGCCAGGCGAGGCCAGGCTCATGCCAGATGGTGCGGCCGACCATAAAGCCGCGGCAGCTGCGGCTGGCCGCGGCGGTGGCGAGGCCCTCGGCCAGCTCCTCCACGGGCGCATGCAGACCCAAAAGGACCACGCCGCGACAGTAGGGGTCGCGCTCGGCGATCAGGGCATCGATGGCCGGCCAGGCTGAGGCGGGCAGGCTCTCCAGCTTCCACCATTCCGGCTGTATGCCCAGGTTGTAAAGCCGCTTGAGTGCCCGCAGCACGGTATCGGGCGCTTGCGGTAGGTGGCGGGCAGGGATGATCTCCAGCAGGAGTTCATGACCGCTCTGCTGCGCCGCGTCGTACAGTGCCTTGAGCTGCGCCTCCTGCTCCAGCCGGTTCTCGACGCTGTCGTCTGGATGGTAGTAGGCCAGGCACTTGATCACGTGCTCCTGCGGCCAGCTGGCCAGCGTGCTGCCCACCGAGCGGCCACGGTCGAATTCGAGCGGGTTGGAACCGGGCAGCTCGACCGGCCGGCCTACCCACCAGCCGCGGCCTGTCGCGGCATACAGCGCGTCCTCGCCATAGCGGTCGTCGCACAGGATGCCGATATGGCCCTGCAGACCCAACGCCGCCTCGGTTTCTGCCACTGCGGCTACCAGCAGGTGCTTGAGCGCACCAACCCGGGCTTCCGGCACGCCGGCTTGCCGGCTCAATTCATAAAATTGGGCGCGATGGTCAAAAGCCAGTACGCACAGGTCGTTCCACTCTGGGCGTGGTACCGATACCCGGTGCAGGCGCTTGAGCACGGCATCTTCACCCGGCTGGCGCAGGCTCTCGGCGTGCGCGAGGAAATAGGCCAGCTCCACCTGGGTGGGCATGGCTGGCGCACAGCCATGGCGCGATACCACCAGGGCGCCGCAGGCGTTGGCGCGCTGGCAGCAGCGGGCGTAGTCCTCGCCGCGCAGCCAGCCGCGCAAAAAGCCGGACAAAAAGGCATCCCCGGCACCCAGCACGTTCATGACCTCGACCTGCACACCTTCGATGGTGAAGGCAGCATCCAGTGTGGCCGGTATGGCACCGGAGATGACGGCGCAACCCAGGGGCCCACGCTTGAGCACCAGCACGGCGCCAGGATTGATCTCGCGCACCTGGCGCAGGGCAGCCAGGATGTCGCGGCTGCCACCGGCAATCAGGAATTCTTCCTCGGTCCCGACGATGAGATCGAAGGCGGGCAGAACCGCCTGCAGCTTGCGGCTGACTGCCTCGTCCGCTACAAAGCGCTGCTCCCCCTCGCCACGACCGGTCAGTCCCCACAGTACCGGCCGGTAGTCGATATCGAGTATGGTCCGGACATCATGTCGGCGGGCATATTCCAGCGCTGCCTTGGCAGCACCCAGGGTCTTTTCGGTGGAAAGGTGGGTGCCGGTGATGGCCAGTGCGCGGCTGGCGGCGATGAAGTCCTCGTCGACGTCGCCGGCTTCCAGTGCCATATCGGCGCAGTTCTCGCGGTAGAACAGCAAGGGGAAGGTATCCCGGTCCTTGATGCCGAGCAGCACCAGGGCGGTCAGGCGTTCCTTGTCGACCTTGATCTGGCTGGTGTCGCAGCCCTCGCGCGCCAGCGTCTCGAGTAGAAAGCGGCCCATATGCTCGTCGCCCACGCGCGACAGCATGGCCGACTTCAGGCCCAGCCTGGCAGTACCAAAGGCCACATTGGCGGACGAACCACCCAGGTATTTGGCAAAGCTGCTCACATCCTCGAGCCTGGCGCCCAGGTCGCGGGCATACAGGTCTACCGCCAGCCGGCCCAGGCAGATCAGGTCCAAGCGGCGTTCAGCGGCGAATCGGGTCTGGTTTTCCATGCGCATCCGTCCTAGATCGTCACGCCTTGCAGTTCGGCCATCAGCTTCTGCATCTCCGCACCGCCGGCCATCATGTCCAGCACCTCGTCCTTGCTGATTGCCGACTTGGCGTAGGTACCGAGCGACTTGCCACGGTTGAGCAGGGTGAAGCTGTCGCCGATCGGGTAGGCGTGGTTGACGTTGTGGGTGATGAAGATGACCGAGATACCCTTGGCCCGGGCCCGGTCTATCAGCCGCAGCACATTGAAGCTCTGCTTCACGCCCAGGGCCGCGGTGGGTTCGTCGAGGATCAGCACCCTGGCGCCAAAGTGGATGGCGCGGGCGATGGCCAGGCACTGCTTCTCCCCCCCCGACATGGTGCCGATGGCTTGGTGCGGGTCGCGTACATGGATGCCCATCTCGGCCAGCTTCTGGCTCGATACCTCGGCGGCGAGCTCGATATCCATGACCGGTAGAAAGCCCAGCCACTTCTTGATCGGCTCGCGACCCATGAAGAAGTTGCGCGCCACGCTCATCAGGGGCACCAGGGCCAGGTCCTGGTAGACCGTGGCAATACCGATATCGAGCGCTTCCTTGGGCGAATCGAAACGCACCGGCTGACTGTCGACGCGGTATTCGCCCCGCGTGGGCTTGTGCACCCCCGCCAGGGTTTTGATCAGGGTGGACTTGCCGGCGCCGTTGTCTCCCAGGAGACAGTGCACTTCACCGCGGCGCAGTTGCAGGGTCACGTCCTGCAGCGCGATCACCGAGCCGAAAATCTTGCTGACGCGGTCCAGTTCCAGGATGTAGTCATTCGCACTCATGGCCCTTACCTCGATTCCGTCACGCGGCGGCGGATAAAGTTGTTGAAGACCACGGCGATCAGCAGCATCAGGCCGAGGAAGACCCGGAACCAGTCGGAATTGATATTGGTGTAGCTGATGCCGATCTGCACCACGCCGAAGATCAGCGCACCAAAGCAGGCGCCGACCACCGAGCCATAGCCGCCGGTCAGGAGCGCGCCGCCGATCACGGCAGCGATGATGGCCTCGAACTCTTTCTGCAGCCCCCGGTCGGCCGCAGCCGAGCCGATGTCGCAGACCTGCAGGGTGGCGAACAAGCAGGCGCAGAAGGCGGTAAACACGAACAGGCCGATCTTGACCCGGCGCACCGGCACGCCGACGTTCTTGGCAGCGTTGGCATCGCCACCGACCGCGAAGATCCAGTTGCCGATGCGGGTGCGGGCCAGGACGAAGGCGGCGACCACGGCGAGGCCGGCCCACCAGACGATGACCTTGGGCAGGCCGGCGACCAGCGGCCGGCCGTCATCGAGCTTGCTGATCCAGCCGTGGTCGGCAAACCACTGGAAGACGCCGTCGCCGACATGGCCCACGAACAGGGTGCTGGCGAGCCAATCCTGGGCCGCCATATCGCCGATACCGGAAACGATGGTGCGGTTGGCGAACATGACCGAGAAGGCGAGGGTCAAGCCGCGCAGGATGAACAAAAAGGCGAGGGTGACGATGAAGGAGGGCAGCCGGGTCTTGATGACCAGGTAGCCATTGAGCCAGCCCAGCGCCAGCGAGCCGGCGAAGGCGGCCAGGATGGAGAGCCAGACTGGCCAGCCGAAGTAGATGGGCGGGATGGCTACCATCATGCCGGCAAAGCCGATCATGGAGCCGATGGAGAGATCGAACTCACCTGCGATCATCAAAAGGCAGGCACCGATGGCGAGTATGCCGAGATAGGCGGCCACCTGGGACCAGTTGATGATGCCGTCGGCGGCGAACATGCCAGAGCTGCCGGCGAAGAGGCCGAACAGCGCAAAGATCAGCACCGTACCGGAGATGGAGGCGAACTCCGGCCGACTCATCAGCCGGTCGAACAGGGTCTGCGGCTTGACCCGTTCATCGCCACCGGTAGCGGTGGCAGGGACCTGCTCGGAGGCGGACATGGCGGGCACCTCTTTCAGGTCTGCTGGGGCGGTGATCATGGGGAGGCTCCTGCGCACGGGGCGGCATGCCGCCCCGTGGATAGACGCGATGGAACGCTTGGGTAAGCGCTGCAAAATTCCACCTGCTCGCGACGGCGAGGGAAGGGGTGTGGAATAGAACAGCGATCTTCCCTAGCGGTACTGGCCGGCGTACTGCTCTACCTTGCCGATGTTTTCCTTGGTCACAAAACCCGGGCCTGAGCCGATATGGCGCGGGCCATAGGCTGGTGCCAGACCGTATTCGGCCAGCCGGGCGGCGAATTTCTTGTCCGCCTTCAAGGCGGCTTGAACCTTGCCGATATCGGTAGTCTTGTCGCGCTTCATGATGGCCATCACCGCGACCGGGATATAACCCTGCAGATAGGGTTGCTGGTCGATGGCGAACTGCATGCCGCCGTTCTTGATGGCGGCGCTGATCTCGGGCGTGAGGTCGAAGGTAGCGAGCCAGATCTTGCCGTATTTGCCGGCCTTCTCCAGCGCCTTGAGCGTGGGGACTGCGCCGGAGGGGCCGACGGTCAGGATGGCCTGGGTGCCGGGGTTGTTGCGCAGATAGGCGCTGACCTTGCTCTCCACGGTGACCGGGTCTTCGCCGGTATCGAGCAGCGACTTGCTGATATCGGCGCCGATGGCATCGGCAAAGCCCTTGCAGCGCTGCATCAGGCCGTCGTTGGTGGCCTGGTGGTCGACGCAGACAAAGCTCTTGATCCCCGCCGCCTTGGCCTTCATGCCGGCGCCTTTGCCGGCCTCATATTCAGGCTGGCCCACGTGCATGATGGCACCCAGCGATTCGCTCTGCTGGGTAGTGCCGGAATTGATGGTGATCAGCGGAATCTTCTTGGCGGTGACCTTGCCCATGGCCGACTTCAGCACGTCGTAGTCGGCAATGCTGGTGATCACACCGTTGTAGTTACGCGCAGCACCTTGCTCGATCAAACGGGCCATATCGGCGAGGTCGCCATTGGGCGGGTTGCGGTAGTCCACTTCCACACCAAAGTCCTCGCCGGCCTGCTTGATGGCGTTCTTGATGGTGTTCCACCAGGAGTCGGAGTCGGGAGCGTGGCTGATCAGCACATACTTGTCGGCAGCGCCGGCACTGGCACAGGCGACGGCCACGAGCGCGGCCGCCACGGCACGCGTATAGCGTGTCTTGCGGGGGGATTGCATCGGTATGTCTCCTCTCCAGGATAGATTGGACCGGGTAACTACCCGCCGATGGCGGTGTGGCGATCTGCCGCATCGCCCGGAGACCTACCCGCCTGGAGTGCGGGTGATCATGACGCCAACCTTACGCCCGGCAATTTTCTATTGCAACTTTTATTCGCAAATTTTTTTCGTTTAGAAAATTGTTTCTGTTTTTGGTACCTCGGCGCTAGAATGCCGCCGAGTGAACGCAAGGAGCAGGACACCATGTCGGGGACCCAGAACGCCGACGATTTGATGGCACGCATTGCCGAGGAATATGACGGCCTGAGCAAGCAGCTCAAGGTGATTGCCAAGTATGTGGAGGCCCACCGCGGCACGCTGGTGCTGGAGCGCATCGCCGATATCGCCAGCGCCTGCGAGGTGCAGCCCTCGGCCATCGTGCGCTTTGCGCAGCGCTTTGGTTTTGCCGGCTTCAGCGAGATGCAGGCGCTGTTCCGCGATAGCTACACCGGTACGGCCGTCCCGGTGCCAAGTTACCAGCAACGCATACGCAGCCTGATCGATACCGGCCAGGACGAACTCAGCAACAGCGAGCTGACCCGCAGCTTTGTAGCGGCCTGCCAACAAGGCCTGGACGACCTCAGCCAGAATCTCGACCCGGCCCAGCTCGATGCCGCCGTGGAGCTGCTGCTACGCGCCGACAACATCTACGTGGCCGGTGTGCGGCGCATGTTCCCCATCGCCAGCTATATCGCCTATGCCCTGCAGCACACCCAGAAGCGGGTGCACCTCCTGAGCGGCCTGGGTGGCATGTTCCGTGAGCAGATCCGCTCCATAGCAGAGGGGGATGTGCTGATCGCCATCAGCTTCCAGCCCTATGGCAAGGAGACCCGCTACTGCGCGCGCGTTGCCAACCAGCACAAGGCCGGTCTGCTGGTGATCACCGACAGCCAGCTGAGCCCCTTGGCGCGTAGCGCCGATGCCTACCTGACCGTCAAGGAGGGGACGGCCTTCGCCTTCCGCTCCATGACCAGCACGATCTGCCTGTGCCAGGCGCTGTTCATTGCGCTGGCTTACCGGCTGGAATTGACCATCGAAGAGACCAAGGACACGGGAGGCTATGATGATTGAGGTTGCACTCTTTGGCGCCGGCCGCATCGGCAAGATCCACGCTGGCAATCTGGCGCTGCAGCCGGGTGTGCGGCTGAAGTATGTGGTCGACGTCCACGAGCCTGCCGCGCGTGAATTGGCTGCGCGTTACGGCGCCAGTGTAAGCAGCAGTGAAGCCGCACTCACCGACCCAGCCATCGGTGCCGTGGTGATCGCCGCCAGTACCGATACCCATGCTGACCTGATCCTGCAGGCCGCCAGCCGGCGCAAGGCCATCTTCTGCGAAAAACCGGTCGATCTGGATCTCGCCCGCGCCCGGCGTTGCGCGGCGGCGGTCAAGGAGGCCGGTGTGCCCTGCTTGATCGGCTTCCAGCGTCGTTACGATCCAACCTTCGCGGCGGTGAAGGCCCGCATCGAAGCGGGCGAGATCGGTACGCCCGAGATGCTGGTGGTCACCAGCCGCGACCCCGGTGCGCCGCCGCTCGACTATATCCGCAAGTCCGGCGGGATCTTCAAGGACATGCTGATCCACGACTTCGACATCTGCCGCTGGATATTGGATGACGAGGCCGTCAGCGTCCATGCCAGCGCCAGCGTACTGACCGACCCGGCCATTGGCAGTGCTGGCGACGCCGATACCACGGCGGTGACCATCCGTACCGCCAAGGGCCGGCTGTGTCAGATCAACACCAGCCGGCGCGCCGCCTACGGCTACGATCAGCGCTTTGAGGTGCTGGGCAGCCTGGGCATGCTGCAGGCGGGTAACCACCGGCCGACCGAGGTGGTGTATTCCGGTACCAAGGCTGTCTCGCAGGACCTGCCCGAGGCCTTCTTCCTGGAGCGCTATCGCGCTGCCTACGCGGTGGAGATGGCGCATTTCTTCAGCGCCATCCAGGCTGGCAGCGCACTGCGCACCACCATAGAGGATGGCGTGGCGGCGCTGGTGCTGGCCGATGCCGCTACCCGCTCCTGGCAGGAGGGTGTACCCGTTTCCCTCTAGCTTGCTGCATCCCCATTTAGCTAGCCGCCACCATCACTGGTGCTTGGCCGATTAGCAGCTAGACTGGCTATCTGGGGTGGCGAGCGAGAGGCGAGCGTGAGGGCAGGGTACCGAGGGCTGCTGCTGGGTTTGTTGCTGTGTGGCTGCCTGCTGGCGCAGGCGGCTTGCGAACGACCGCTGCGCGTGGGCGTGGGGGCCTTGGGTGCAGCCTACTATCAGGGGCCGGATGGTCCGCAGGGCATCGTGGTCGACCTGATGACCGAACTCTCGCGCCGCAGCGGCTGTACCTTCCGCACCGAGGCGCTACCCCGCCAGCGGCTGTGGGCCATGTACGCCAATGGCGACATCGACTTGGTACCGGCGGCCTTGAAGACGCCCGAACGCGATCTTTCCGGCGATTTCGTGCTCTACGCTGCTTCCCGTACCGACCTCTTGCTGCGCAAACGCCACAGTCTGGCGACCATACGTAATATGAACGACGTGCAGGCCACGCCCAAGCTCAATCTGGGCTTGGTTCGTGGTGTCACCCCGGCGGGCCGGATAGAGGGTTTCATACCGGGCCTGGAGCGGGCTGGGCGTATCGAATACTCTCCCGACTTCGACCAACTCTTCGTCAAGCTGCAGGCGGGGCGGCTGGACGCCGTGCTGGCGCCGGTGGTCTTCTACGAGCGCAAGCTCAAGGAGCTTGGGCTGACCGAGACCATGCGCGTCGTGCAACTGCCCGAGGCCGTGTTCAGCCCGGCGGGTATCTATCTGCAGCGCAAGCGTATCGAAGCAGCGGACCGTAAGCGCCTGACCGCGGCCATTGAATCCATGCGTGCAGACGGTACCGTGCGGGCCATCTACGCCAAGTACCTCAGTGCCGGCGCAGTCGAGTCCATCATGCAAGGCACGGTCGGCCTGTTGCCGACTGGCCGCAAGCGCTGAATCCAGGGAGGGAGGAATGCTGCTGCAGCATAAGCACCGTATCGTGGCACTGAGCTGTTGCCTTGTGTGGGCAGCGATGGGCGCCGTTCAAGGCAAGGAGCAGGGAATGAACCAACATGCGCGCGGCACCTTCGAGGTGAAGCTGGCACCGCAGCCTTCGACCGACCTGGAGCTGGCTGCGGTGCTGGGCCGCATGTCGCTGGACAAGCAGTTCCATGGCGAGCTGGAGGCCGTGGGCAAAGGCCAGATGCTGACCGGCGGCACGGCGATCAAGGGTTCGGCCGGCTATGTGGCCATGGAGCAGGTCAGTGGCACCTTGCAAGGCCGCAAGGGCACCTTTTTGCTGCAGCATAGCGGCACCATGAACCGTGGAGTGCCGCAGCTCAGCATTACCGTGGTACCCGACTCGGGCACCGGCCAGCTGGAAGGGCTGAGCGGCAAGCTGGAGATACGGATCGAGGGCGGCCAGCACTATTACGACTTCGATTACAGCTTGCCGTCTGCACCCTGAGGTCTGCTCTTTACCGCCATCGGCTCAATGCAGGCGCTGGGCTGGTCGGGTAGTGGGTTGCTCTCCAAGCAATAATCCGAACCAACAAATGACCAGTGCAGCGGACAGCACGATCAGTCCACTGCCAACTTGTGTCTGTTCTGCCCCCAGATAGCTATTGCAGAGCCTTACCGGTGCATCCTGGTAGAGTAGCCCGACGGTGGCGCTCATCATGGCCCAGCCGATCAGAAAGAAGGCTTGCATGGTGCGGACCGCCAGCGGCCAGGACAGGCGCAGGGCGAATCCAGTGAGGATCAGACTGGCGAACTTGGCGGCATCGACGGCCGTACTCGCCACGACCAGGTCCAGCAGGCGCGGGATCATCCAAAGACTGCTTACCCCGGCGGCCAAGGTCAGCCCGGTAATGCCGATCTGGTTGTAGCGACCCAAGCGGCCGCCCAGCCTGTTGGGCAAGGCCGGGACGAGCAGCGCACCAGCGAGGAGCAAGAGCGGAAACTGCAGCAGCATATGGCTCAGCATGCGGGCTTCCAGCAACTGCCTTAGCAGTGTCAGGAGAACAATCAGCAGCAGGCCTGCCGTCATCTGCCAGCGGGGTGTCAGGTGCTGGTTCATTGTGCCTCCGGCGCCAAGGCGCGAGCCAGCGCCTGCCGGCCGGCACCAAGTTCTTCGATAGCCGCCAGCCTCGCCTGCCGGTCCACGACGTGCAGTGCAGCGTTGTGCACATAGCCACCCATGCCATCTGATATGACCACAATGCCGAAACGATCAAGCACAGCCTGCAGCGCGGCCGGATCGCTGACGGTGGCCAGCTGCCAGACGGCAGGGTCGGCATGCATGCGCTCAGCGTAGCCGGCGAGGTTGGCCGGTGTATCGTGGCGTGGGTCGAAGCTGATGCTGAGCAGCCGTACCTTGCCCTGCAGGCCACGTGCGGTGATCTCTGTCTGCAGCTGCTGGAATTCATCGCCCAGGATGGTGCATAGGCTGTTGCAACGGGTGTAGATGAAGCCCACGATGGTTGCCGGCCTAGGCGGAGCCAGCCATTGGTCCAGCCGGGCACGGCTGCCGTCGGCGAACTGCAACGGGGTTGCGGGCAGGGCCAAGGGCCGGCGGGCAATGGCCGCACGGCGGGCCGCTTCCGTCGTCCAGTCCTGGAAGCCCCCGGTCGCACTATAGGCAGCAGCCAGGCAGGTCAGCAGCACCAACAAGGTAGCGAACAGGGTGCGTGCCATGCTCGTTGCTTTTCAACCATGCTTGAGCTTTTCAAGCTCGGTGTCACCATTCCAGGGCGTGGCGCGGTCCTTGGTCTTTTCGCGTTGCTCCTTCACCAAGGCGGCCTCTACCGGCGCGCCGGTATTCCCCCACTCCTTGCGCACATGGCTCAGTACGGCAGCCAGTTCCTCGTCGCTGAACTTGCCACCGAAGTTGGGCATCTGGCCCTGGTAGGCACCTCCCTTCACCGTCAGCTTGCCGTTGATACCATGCAGGAGGATCTGTACCGCTACCTTGGGGTCACCGTTGACCCACTCCGAGCCTGCCAGCGGCGGAAAGACACCTGGCACGCCCATGCCGGTTGCCTGGTGGCAGGCCACGCAGTTGGCGGTGAACAGCGCCGCCCCATCGGCCTTCTGGCCGGCAGGTTTGGCCAAGTCCGCCAGGGTGCGCTGGTCGCCCCAGCTGGGTTTGGCGCTCAGGTCGGCGGTGGCGATATAAACCACCGCCCAGGTAAAGAGACCGGCGATGGCCAGCAGCAACACCATGGGTACCGGCTTGATCCGTTCCGACGGGTCCGGGTTCTCGCGGGCCTGGGCGCGGGGTATAGGTTTCTTCATGGAGCGCTCCGGGCTCAGACCCCACCCGCTGGTGCGGGTGCGGGCGCAGGGTTGGTCGGGGCCGGTACCGGCAGGGACGGTATATCGTCCAGGGCGTAGGTATGGTCCAGTGCCAGCAGGTAGGCCACCAGGTCCATGGCTGCTGGCTTGGCCACCACCACTTCGCCCTTGGGGGCGAAGGCTGGCGGCAGGTTGACCAGGGTCTCGCCAGTCTCCGCCTTGGCCTTGCGTTCGAACAGGAAGGGGTAGGCCGGCATGATGCTGCCTGCCGTGTAGGCCCGTGGCTGGTAGAGGTGACCCAGGTGCCAGTCCACGCTGGGTTGTCGGGCACCGATGTTGAACAGGTCCGGCCCGGTGCGCATGGTGCCGAGCAGGATGGGCTTGTCGTAGTAGTAGTCGGCTGCGACCGGCGCCCGGCCCCAGCCGCGTTCAAAGTCCGGTGCCTGGGCACGGGTACGCGGCTGTTGCGAATGGCAGGCTATGCAGCCGTTCTCGATATACACCTGGCGACCACGCAATTGCTGGTCGGTATAGGGGCGCAGGGCCGAGGGCGGCTTGCGCCGCTCTTCTTGCAGATAGGGCAGGACCACCAGGGCGGTGATGGCAATGCTCAGGATCACCGAGCTGCCGACGAGTAGTTTGGTTTCGCTATGCATGCTGTGTCCTCGGGCTCAGGCGGTCTTCTGGTGCAGGAGTGGCGGCGCTTCCCGTTTGGGGCCGGCGCGTAGCACCATGAGCAGGAAGTGGCCTGCCAGCACGAAGTGGCCCAGGGTCATGATCGCCCCACCGATGGAGCGGCCGATCAGCCCGGGCTGGGTCACCTTGACCGAGTCCATAAAGGGCCGGGCGGCATCCAGCATATACATGCCCTGCATCCAGCCCGCCCAGGTCAACATCACGAAGTAGATACCAAAGCCGCCCACCACCAGCCAGAAGTGGACCGCGATCAGCTTGGGATAGGGCCACTCCCAACCGGTGATGCGCGGGGTGATGAAGTAGATCGCCCCGAACATCACCAGGGTCACAAAGCCATAGAGCCCCAGGTGGGCATGGGCCACGGTGAAGTGGGTGAAGTGAGTCACAGTATTGATGGAGCGCAGCGCTTCCAGCGAGCCCTGCACCGAGCTCAGCGTGTACATCATCCCGCCGAGCACCACAAAGCGCAGTGTGGGGGAGTGGATCAGCGCGCTGAAGTGGCCGCTGAGCGTCTTGTGCTGGTTGATGGTGAAGGCGGCCACCGGAATGATCATCATCATGCTCTGCACGATGGATAGCGCGATCAGCCAACCAGGTACCGGCCCGCCGATCAGGTGGTGGCCGCCGACCTGGCCATAGAAGAAGGCCAGGGTCCAGAAACCCACCAGCGAGAGGTTGTAGGACTCCACCGGCCGGCCAATGATCTTGGGCAGGAGGTAGTAGACCGTCGCCAGCGACAAGGGCGTGTAGAACAGGCCCAGCACATTGTGACCAAACCACCAGTTGGTGGTGGCCTGCTCGATGCCCTGGTGTACCGGCAGCTTGGCCAGGATCAAGAGGGTAGGGAACCAGAACAATGCCGCCCCCATATACCAGACCGAGACATAGAGATGGTCCACCTTGCGGCGCTGCAGGGTGACCACCAGCGGCAGACCGATCAGCGCGCCACCCACCGCCAGCCAGCCGGCGATGGGCAGGGGGATCTCCAGCCACTCCAGCCCGGTGTTGTAGCCGTTGGCGATGCCGATCAGGCCGGAAGCGAGCGCCACATTCCAGATCAGCGCGCCCAAGAGGGCATAGCTGCCGCCGACCAGGGGAGTCTTGAGCAAGCGCGGCAGCAGCCAGTTGCACACCCCCAGCGCCACCATGGGCGCCCAGCCATAGGCCACGATATTGAGGTGCAAGGTACGGGTGATGCCAAAGGTCAGCCACTGGCTGTCCACCAACCAGTCCGGCGCGTGCAGCTTGATCGAGGAGACGAGGCCGAAGGCCGAAGCCAGCAATAGCCAGATGATGGCGATGCTGAAAAAGGTCAGCGTGACCCGGGCCGAAGAGCGGTCGGCCGCGACACGTGCATCGAGTTCAGCCGGGTCGGGTGCGGCGTGCACGAGGCCGTCGCTATCCATATGGGCTTGCAGCGCAGCACGGGCAGCCGGGGTGAGGGCCGGCTCTTCAATGGTACCGACGCCGCCATCCTCGAAGATCACCCGGGCAGCCTGCTGGCCCCCATCGAGCAGGCTCTTGCGCTGTGACCAGATATAGAACATCAGGCCGATGATGGCGACGACAAAGGCGGATAACAGTATGGCTAGGACGTTCATGGCGGAGCGTTACTCCCTGTAAGCGTCGTACTGATGCCGGCGCGGCTTGATGCGCCGATCTAAGGTTGCTGCGTGACTAAGGTCGATCATCCTGCGGGATAGCCACGGCAGGTTCGGCCAGCGTGTGCTGCCGTCGCGGGCCGCCCTTGGCGAACTCGTGCATGGCTTTCAGCGAGAGGCCTATCCGCTCGGCGCGTTCTATCCAGCGGTCGGCCAGCGCCTCTGACAGGTGCGCCCTGACCACAGTGCGGAATAGGTCCAGCCATTCGGTCAAGAGGGCAGGGGTAAAGCCAGCGGCTTCGTGCTTGGGTGGAACGTTGTATTGATAGTCCAGATAACGTTCCCCGCCTAGGGTGACCCACCAGAAATGGGTCAGGTGGGATTTATGCAGCGGCCAGTCCTCCACAACCGCGAAAGGCTGGGCAAGGCTTGGGTGACGGACCACCCTATCGTAGAAGTCGCTGACGACCCCGGCGACGGCGCTGTGGCCGATTTCTAGTGCGATGTCACGCATGGCTGACTGTTTGCTCCTTATGAGTGGCGCGTGCAGATAATTTGCATTTAATTTGCAACAATAATGGCGTGCTGCTGTTACCCGTTCCTACAGCTTACCGCGCTCTCAATGCGCGGTAGGGTGGGTGTCCATCCAGTGTTTGTGCAGCTTGATGATCGAGGTTCCGGTCCGGTTCGCCACCACGTCGGCCAGGGTGTATTTGTCCATTTCCGCGTACAGGGCAGCCAAGCCCTTATCCAACACACCCTTGAGCAGGCAGTTACCGGTCAGTGCACATTCCACGCCGGCACAGTCGATCAACTCATCGCGCCCTTCCAGTTCCTTGACCACACTACCAAGCCGCAACTCACCCGCGTGCGGGGCAATACGCAGGCCGCCCTTGCGGCCACGGGTGGTCTCCACCCAACCGAGCTTGGCCATGCGGTTCACCACCTTGATCAGATGGTTGTGCGGCACGTCGAACTGGGTGGCGATCTCGGCGATCGTCACGGCCGGTACGCGGTCCGGGTCGCTCTTGGAGAGGTACATCAATACGCGCAGGCTCAGGTCGGTAAAGCGGGTCAGCAGCAAGGTGGTCTTCCAGACTTGGGCGGTTGGTTGTGCTGGATAATATGCCTTTACAATGCAATATTGCAACGACACGGTGCGCGGCGGCCAGGTTTCTGATTCATAAGGGGAATTGTGGCGTTCCGGCAGATTGCAGCGGGGCACCGGCCAGGATGCGCTGCAGCCCTTCCATCACGGCTTGATTGGCTTCTTCCATCTTCTGCGCGGTGGCAAAGGCTTCCAGATGCCGCCCCTGGTGGTAGAGGCTGACTGACTGTGCTGCGAAGTGGTGTACCGCGGCATGGGGGGCATCGAGCTCCTGGTAGCCGGGCAGGCTGGCATAGTGGCTGCGGATCTCGTCGTTGACGTACCACTGGCCCAGGCTGCAGGCATGGTGGTCGGGCAACTCGTCCGCCCGCATGGTGGATAACCCCATCAGCACCTTGTAGACCGCCAGCTTGAGCGTGATCTCTTCCATATTGGCCAGCTCCACCCGGCCCAGGGTGGCCGCCTTGTCGAGCCCTGCCACGCCCTTGGCGGCTGTGCCCAGCACCTTATCCATGCCTTGTGCGGCAGCTTCGGTCTGTTCAAGGCACAGGGAGGTGAGCTGGTTGGTGCCGCGTATGAGCTGGGTCGCCTCAGTGCTGTGCTCGCGTACATCGGTCACCAGCGCGTGTATCCGCTGGGTCGCCGCCGTGGTGCGCTCGGAGAGTGCTCGTACGGCATCTGCCACCACGGTGAAGCCACGGCCGGCATCGCCGGCCCGGGCAGCTTCGATGGCGGCATTGAGTGCCAAGAGATTGGTCTGGTCGGCAATCTCGCTGATCAGGCCCGCGATCTGGCCGATCTCACCCGTCCGGCCATGCAGATCATCAATCGTCTGCAAGGTAGTGATACGTCGCTCGCCTATCTCTCTTATGGTGCCAGCCATGTCGGTAAAACTTCCGCGGTATTCAGCTGACAGCGTACCGATGCGCTGGGCCGCATGGCGTTCCTGCATCAGGAGGTTGGCCAAACGCTGCAAGGAGAGGCTGGTGCTGGTCAGCGAATTACCAAAGCGGACTATGCCTTCGTGCAGGGTGCGCACCTGGGCGAGCTCCGCCTCCAACGCGGCATTGCGATGCCGCAGGCCGCTTGCTTCCTGCGTGGCTTCAGTCAGCTCGGCTTTGAGTTGGCTGTTCAGGGCGAATTGTCTGGCGGCTTCTTCAGCCAAGTGGTCATAACGGCGTTGCGTGGTCAGCATGGTCCGGCTTCCTGTCGCGGATGGCAGATTGAAATCAGAAAGGGGGTGTGATCTGGCGACCCCTAGGTATTCCTAAAAGATGTATTTAATATACATATTAAATGCAAGATAGCCAACCTGGGTGACAACTCCAGCTGACGAGTGGATGGCGCGGTGGAATGCAAACGGCCCGCCGCAAGGGTGGGCCGGAGCAGCACAGTAGTTAGGGATCAGCCCTTGCTGTAGCGCGGGGCCGGTACGTTGCGGGAGAGTTGGCCAGCCATGCGCTGGCGGGCAGATTCATAAATATCCCACTCTTCGATGGCATGCAACGAAGGAATGGTGATCAACTCTCCGCGCTCAAAACCCACCAGGGCAGCATCCACCAGTTGTTCGGCCGACATCACGATGTTCTGGTCCAGGTGCTCGACCGGCAGGCCGCCGGTTGCCCAGAACTCGGTGGCCGTGGCGCCGGGCAGCACGGCCTGGACCTGTATGCCCTTGCTGGTGAGCTCATGGTGCAGGGAGAGGCTCAGGGCATGGACAAAAGCCTTGCTGGCGCCATAGACGCCGTTGAGGGTCTCCGGCGCGATGCTGACGATCGAGGCGATATTGATAAAGGCACCCTTGCCACGTTGCACAAAGCCAGGGGCGGCGGCATAGGTCAGGCGGGTGAGGGCGGTGACATTGAGATCGATCATCTGGTGCATCTTCTCTACATCGCTCTCCAGGAGCGGTGTATGGGTACCAAAGCCGGCGTTGTTCACCAACAGGGTGATGCTGGCGTCCTGCTTCAACTTTGCTTCCACTTTGGCTAACTGAGCCTTGTCGCCCAGGTCGGCATCCAGTACTTCCACATTGCGCTGGGTGGCACTGGTAATACGTTCGGCCAGTGCGACCAGGCGGGCGCGGTTGCGGGCGACCAGGATCAGGTCGTAACCGAGCTTGGCCAAACGGTCGGCATAGATGGCGCCGATGCCAGAAGAGGCGCCGGTAATGAGCGCGGTGCCGCGTTGGGTTTGGGTCATGGTGATACTCCTTGTGCGATGGGTTGTCGGGTAGTGCGTGACGCCATCGTATGCTGCTTGCGAATGACCTGAATGACGTATATGGTGGTTATTTAAGACATTGACGGAATACGGTCATGCACCATATCGGCTACTTGCTGGCGGACGGCTACCAGATCCTGGCCCTGGGTACCCAGACGGTGTTCGAGTGCGCCAACGAGGTAGCGGGCGAGCCTTTCTACGCCCTGGAGAACTATTCACTGCGCGGTGGCGAGGTCCGCTCCTCGCTGGGGCTGGGCCTGCAAACCCGCCCGCTGGCACAAGCTGGGGTGATAGACACCTGGCTGGTGATAGGCGTGAACAATCCTTTGACCATGCCGCCAGCGGCCGGGGTGCTCGACTTTCTGGCCGGTACGGGGAGGCAGGCGCGACGCGTGGCGGGTATATGTACCGGCGGCTTTGTATTGGCAGAAGCGGGTTTGCTGACTGGTCGGCGGGCCACCACCCACTGGGCCTACGCCGGCGACCTGCGGCGCCTGTACCCACAGATTCAGGTCGAGGAAGACCGTATCTATATCGTTGATGGTCCTGCCTGGACCTCGGCCGGCATGACCGCCGGGTTGGATCTGGCGCTGGCCATGGTGGAAAAGGATCTTGGCAGCGAGGTGGCGCGTTCGGTCGCGCACAAGCTGGTCATGCACCAGCACCGCTCAGGAGGGCAGAGCCAACACTCCGAGATGCTCAATCTCGCGCCCAAGACGGACCGCATCCAGAATGTGCTCAACTATGCTCGCCAGCACCTTGCCTCCCCGCTCACGGTTGAGGAGCTGGCCGACACGGCCCACCTGAGCCCACGCCAGTTCACCCGCGTATTCACGGCGGAAACCGGCTTACCACCCGCCAAGGCGATCGAAGGGTTAAGGCTGGAGGCGGCACGCTTGATGATCGAGCAGAGCCGCCATACCCTGGAAACCATTGCGCGCGAGACGGGCTTTCGCGACCGGCGGCATATGCGCGAGGCCTTCTTGCGCGGCTTTGGGATCGCACCACAGGTATTGCGGCGGGGAGGGGAGCTGGAATAAGCACCTATCTGGCTTGCTGCGCCAGACAGCTTGGTCCGTCGTCACCCCAAAGACGGATAGAATGGGTTACTTCTGTATGGAGAGGTTTGTCAGGCTGAATAGCCGAGTCCACTGCTTGCCGTCACACAAGGCCGCACCATGGTGGCCCGTCAGCAGTATCACACCGTCGGCGACTGCAAGGCTGCCCGCACAGTCGCTAATCTCGACCGGCACATCGTCACGCGCCACATTGCCGTCCTTGAGCTTTTACAAGCCATAGTCGCTGCTGGCATAGTCCCGGTCACGAAGCTAGACCACGTTCTTGAAGGGCAGGGAGAGATCATCTTGGTAGATATGTCTCCACGTGCTTTCCTAGCCATGAAATACTTGGCCACTTTGCACAACGATGTAGACGTAGCTATCTTGGCCGCAGTAGATAGTATGCAAATACATATTCGACGGAAAGGCGATTTGCTGCCAGTTTGTACCACCGTAGTGCCACACATCGTCTTTGCCGCCCACCGCATAAAGGTCGGGCTCTGAAATATATCAAAGTCTTCGAAACCATTCCCCCCCCCAAAAAAAAGTGCCTCTTTGTCTGTGGATACCCCTGGATAAACGCCGACACTAACCCACTGATTCTTTGCTTCTATTTTGAATAGGCTATGATCATAGCCGCAATCATTTAGCTGGTCATTGATTTTCTTTAATCGAATGACGTCGCCGCGAAAGGGGGCATCGGAGTCTGTGTTCTCAAAAGCGCTATTTTCTGCGCCTAAGTCATACTCCTCGCCTAATTTTTCGACGTTAATGAATTGATCTATTTGGTTGCTTGATGAGTCGGTAAGTGCGTGAGAAAATCATGATGATTCGGTGTAATTAAATGAATAATTCCTGGGTGTTCCGGAAATAAAACAATAATGTGTGTTTCAGCTCATGGTCGAATGGCGTGGTTCTGTTTGTCTCGTATCTTTGCTTTGGCGAGAAATTAGCAATATTGTGGTCTCCTGCACGCGCAACCTACCAAGTTATACCCATTGAGTATTTTCTTATATTCTGCGAGAGTCGAGATGCCGAAAGGATATTTAGTTGCTGATTTCCTGTCGTCGAAAAATTCGAGTATTGACTCTTGATTTCAGTCATCTAAGACTGGCCTTCCAAACCGCAATGGTTAAATGGTAATTCCCAACTCACAACCTCAACTAGCTCTGCACCGTCAGGCTCATTCGTCAACATGCATCTATTGTCGGGCGAGATGTCAATAAGAGCAGGTAAAAATACTGCTTGGTTAGGTGAGTTTTTGCTCATCTCGCCCCATTACCTGCACTGACCAGTCCCTATGCTGTCTTCGTGGGTAGCGATGGTCATATGCAGTATACGGCGAGTTCCGACGTTTGACCTACTTCGGTGCACGCTACCTTAGCGTATGCACGGCCCGCAAGCGCGAACCCACCAGCAGCCTCTCACGAGACCACTGCTTTCTTCCCGCCCGCCCTGGGGGAAACGCCCCGAACTGGGCACGTCTTGGCAGCTGCACATGGCCCCCGAACTAGAGTTGGTCATGGCGGCTTCGGTACCCACTGGCCACCTAGTGCATCAACCAGCGTACCGCTTAGTGCGTCAGCACCCAGCCATAGAACTCTAGCTCTACCAGCTTATGCGTCTTGGAGCGTAAGGTGCGCCGCCCTTGCTGCAAATGGGTCTTGAGTTCATCGAACACTACTCCACCTGCCAATGCTCGTGCTAGCATCCCGCTGATTCGGCGGCCGGCGCCGCCTCTGCCGATAACAGGGTGATCATCAGGCGGTAGCCGGTCGATTCGCGGCTGGGCCTGGGCAGACTGTACTCGATGACGCGTACCGGGATACCGTCGATTTTCTGCCGATGGGCCCTGTCATCAGGGGAGATCAGGCTGAGATAAGACCCATCCGGCAAGGCGATAATGACCGGCAGACGACGTTTATGTGCAGGCTCTGGTAGCCGTTGACCACTGTGTCGGTGGCCTGGGCGACCTAAACGTCATGTCTCTGTTGGTGTATGACCGACCTCTTGCCGAGCGAATCGTCAGCGACCGTTACCCTTCAGAGGGACCGCACTATCTTGAAAAGGTCGTCCTGGCTTCCTTCGAACTGCCCGACCCTTCAGCGCTCGATGTTCAGCAACATTTGGCAGAGTTCGTCGAATCGATTTTACGCATGCTAATCGCGTAGATCGCGACGAAATTAGACCACTTCTGACTACTCTATTTGAGATCGCCGATGAGATCAACGCCGACGCTAATGCCACAAAAAGTTTCGGTCAGGAAAGTAACGAAATCCGTCTGCGCTGGTTGCTGCGAGTGACCTGCACCCCGCGTTTAGTACGGTAACGATGTAGAGTCCGTTCCATCAAAGGGAACGGCAATGAAGAAGCGATTCACGGAAGAGCAGATCATCGGTGTCCTAAAGGAAGGCGAAGCAGGCATGAAGCCTGCAGAGCT
>NZ_DATCSC010000079.1:0-20095 GCF_036568685.1 Chitinimonas sp. | reverse complement strand
GGTTGCCATACCCGAACCTGTCGAGCCGGTGATGGAGGCCCCCGCCGCGCCTGCGCGCGTTTCCCGTTGGCAAGCTGAGGCCGCGCCGGAAGCACCGTCGCGCCACCGTTTCTTCCTGCTGCGTCACTGGCGCGGCGAAATGAGCTTGGCGGCCTCTTTCTGGGGGATGGGCCTCTTGTGCAGCCTGCTGATCAATCCGGCCATCGTGGCCGGCCTGCAGTGGGTGAGCAATGCCGATACTTCCATGCAGGTGCAAGGAGGCGCTGTCTTTGTCGGTTTCGGGCTCAGCCTGTTGATCGCCATCTGGCTCTGGGTGGGTAATTGGCGCGCGGGCAGCCGTGCCGCCAGCGCGGGCAGCCGTTGGGGCCGGGTAGTGCAGGTGCTGGTGGTGCTGGGCGTGCTCAGCCGCGCCGGGCTATCGGTACAGAGCGAGTTGCCGGAGCTGCGCGAGGCGGCAGATTGGGTACGGGGCATCGAGCAGATTCCCCAGCCGGTCTTCAACCTCTTGCGCGACGGTACCGAGCTGGAATTGGCCGGCGGCATTGCCTTTGGCACCGCACGGCAGTTCCGGACCTATCTCGATGAGCACCCCCAGATCGCGCTGATCCACCTCAATAGCTCGGGTGGGCGTATCAGTGAGGCCATCCGCATTGGCGATGTGATCCGGGAGCGGCATATCAATACTTACACCTCCAACACCTGCGTCAGCGCCTGTGCCTTGGCGTTTCTGGGGGGGACCTACCGCTATGTCGGTGCCAAGGGGCGGTTGGGCTTTCATAGCGCTTATGTCAACCTGAGCAACCCGGTGGCCACCTTCGCCGGCAACCAGCAGCAGGCAGAGCAATTGCGCCGGGTTGGCGCGCCGGAGGAGTTCATCCGCCATGCGACCAGCGTGGCACCCACCGATATGTGGTTCCCTACCCGTGACGAGCTGTTGTCCTCGGGCGTGGTGTCGGAGATCGTCAGTGGCAAGGAGTTCGCCCTCAGCGGGGTGGATGCTGAAGGGCGCAGCGAGGCCGGCATCGATAAGGAATTGCGCAGCGTACCTTATGCCCAGGCCATGGCTGAGCATTACCCGCAGGACTACGCCCGCTTCAAGGCCATGATGGTGGACGGCCTGAGGACCGGCCGGTCCTTGGGCGAGATCATGGCGCAGACCACGCCGCTGCTGGCCAAGGAGGTCATACCCAAGGCGCTCAAGCTGGCTTCCGATCACGCCGTAGCCGATTTCTGGCGCGCCCACCTGCGTAAGCTGCAAGCGCAACGCAAAAGCTCGCCCGAAGCCTGTGTGTTGCTGGAATTCCCCGATGCCTACAGCCATGCACCGGACGGTACCGTCGTGCCGCAAAGCCCGGAAGACTTGAAACTGGAGCTGGAAGCCATGGCGGCCGTGATACGGACCAGCGCTACTGAGCCCACCCAGGAAAAGCCGCCCTTTGGCACCGCCCAGAAGGACCTGACCCAGATCGTCACCGGCATCTACCAGAATGACCATAGCCAGGGCGAGGCACTGCGCGACTCCAAGCTCTACACCCGCGAGCCCGCGATTCTCTGCGGTGCCGTCATTGCCCTCTACAAAGATATCCTGGCCCTGGACGAGCGCCGCAGCGCCAATATCATGCGCTACATCGCCAACCAGCAAGAGGCCAAACCGACCAAGTAGACCGGCAATACAGCAAGCAAAAGAGCGCCCGCCTCGGCGGGCGCTTTTTTCTTGCCTGATGAAGTGCAAATGCTTATGGCGTCCTGATATGACTAAGGACAGGGATGAGCACGTGTTCTGTGCGCAAGCGCCTCGAGCGCAGCGAGCTTTCCCGCTGGAGGGCGGGGCGGAGGGGGAGGGAACCTGTTGCGAGGAGAGCCGTTCCCTTTGAAGCTGCACAAATGACAAGCGCCCGGGGGAGCGAAGTCGTTGCCACCTTTAGGTGGAATACTACTTCGGCCTACTCCTTGCGGGTATTCCCGAGCGCATCGCTGAACGTGGTTATTCTGTACTGCCAGTCTCAACCCAGGCCCTCACAACTGCCCACTCTCCTTGATCTCCAGGTATCGGTCGACCAACGCCGGTGCCAGCTGGTTGGGCGTGACATCGATCAGGCAGCCGGGTTTGAGGCCCAACTGGCGGAGTGAATTGCGCCGCTCGGCCAGGTAGCGTTCAGTACCTGCCAGGCGTAGCGCGTCCGCAAAGCGGCCGACCGGGGCGGCCTGGACGGCGTCCAGTGCAGCCTCGCGCAGACTGGCGCAGAGCACCATATGCTTACCCGAGAGCAGCTTGTAGGCCTCGCGCATGGCCGTGCTGTCCTCGTCGCGCAGATTGGTCACCAGCACGACGAAGGCACGCTTGCGCAGCCGCTGCAGCAAGGCCTCGGCCGCCAGTACATAGTCGGGCGCCGTCTCGCTGGGCTGCAGGTCGTAAAGCCCGGAAAGCAGCCGGTCCAGGCCGGTGCGGCCCTTTTGCGGTGCCAGCCAGCGGTTTTCGCCGGCAAAGGTCAGCACGCCGACCGCATCGCCCTGTTTCTGGGCCACCCAGGCAAGGCTCAGGAGCGCATTGAGCGCATGGTCGTAGTGGGAGGTGCCATCGTCGCGAGCCAGCATGCGGCGGCCGCCATCGAGCAGAAAGACCACCTGCTGGTCACGTTCCTCCTGGTATTCGCGGCTGATCGGCTTGAGCTGGCGGGCCGAGGCCTTCCAGTCGATCGCACGTAGGCTGTCCCCCTGGCGGTATTCGCGCAGTTGGCGAAACTCCGTGCCCTCGCCACGCCGCCGCTTGCGCAAGAGGCCCAACTGCGGAGTGCGTCGGTCGGTGGCGGTCAGGGTGTGCCCCAGCAGCTTGGAGAAGTCGGGAAAGACCCGTATTTGTTGCGGCTCACCCAGCCGCAGCGTGCGCTGCCAGAGCTGCAGCGGGGAAGCCAGCCGTAGCTGAGCCTGGCCAAAGTGGTAGTCGCCGCGCTCGTTCGGTTTGAGACGATAGTGCTGGCGTACAAAGTGGCCGGCAGCCAACCGGGTCTGCCAGGGCAGGCCCTCCAGCTCCCAGCTGGTCGGGTAGTCGTCGAACAGGGCGAGCTTGAGCGGCCGGCCCGCGTCCAGATGCAGGGTCAGGACCACTTCCCCCCAACACCCTACCGGCCAGACGCCGGCCAACTGCCGCTCCAGCCGCAACGCCGGCCGGCGGGCCGCCCGTGCGGCGTCCAGCAGTGCGACCAGCAGCAAGGTGCCGCCCAGCAGCCACCAGGCCAGCAACAGCGCCGGCAGATTGCTTGCCGCCACGCCCATCAGGGCCCAGGCGGCTACCAGCAGGATCAGGTGTCGTGACGGGATCATGCGCGTGGCGCGGCTATCTGTTCCAAGAGCTCGGCCAGCAACTGGTCGGGGCTCAGGCCCTCCAACTCGCTTTCCGGCGCCAAGGCTACCCGGTGCCGCAATACGGGCAGGGCGGCAGCCTTGATATCGTCCGGCGTGACATAGCCGCGGCCGGCCAGCAGCGCCATGGCGCGGGCCAGCCGTACCAGCGCAATACTGCCGCGTGGGCCGGCGCCGATGGCGATGCCCGGCCAGTCGCGGCTGGCACGGACCAGCCGCACGGCGTATTCCGCCACGGCCGGGTCGACGGCGATCTGCGCCACCAGTTGCTGCAGCGCGACCACCGTCTCAGGCTTGACCAAGGTGCCCACGCTGGCCACATCCAGGCTGTCACCCAGACGACCGTCGGTGACCTGTTGCAAGAGGGCCAGCTCTTCCTCGGCGCTGGGGTAGGCGATCAACACCTTGACCAGGAAGCGGTCCAGCTGCGCCTCCGGCAAGGGGTAGGTACCCTCCTGCTCCAGCGGGTTCTGGGTTGCCAGTACCATGAAGGGGGCGTCCAGCGATTGCGACTCACCCTCGATGGTGACCTGCTTCTCTTGCATTACCTCCAGCAGCGAGGACTGCGTCTTGGCTGGCGCACGGTTGATCTCGTCGGCCAGCAGCAGGTTGGTAAAGACCGGCCCGCGGCGGATGCTGAAGGTCTGGTTCTTGAGATCGAACACCGCGTGGCCCATCACGTCGGCCGGCATCAGGTCGGGGGTGAACTGGATGCGTGAGAAACCACCGGAGAAGGTCTTGGCCAGCGCCCGTACCAGCAAGGTCTTGCCGAGCCCCGGCACGCCCTCCAGCAGCACATGGCCTCCGGCCAGGAAACTGGCCAGCACCTGGTCGATCACGACCTGCTGGCCGACCACGGCGCGGCCGATCTCCTCACGCAGCCGGCGGACGATTTCGATGGCCTGGTTGAGGCGCTCGGGGGCGAGGGTGTTATCGCTCATGGTGCTTTCTCAAGGTTTGCAGTATCTGGATCTGTTCGGTAAAGGCCGCGGCCTGGCCCGCTGCCGGACCGTCGATGGCCTCGGCCAGGCGGTCGGCATCGAGCCCCAGGGTCTGCGCCAGCAGTGTTTGCCGCTCGTGTGCCGGCTTGCGCCAGAGGCGGGGCGCACGACGACGCAGCGTGGCCAGGACATCTTGGCGTAGCGCGTCCAGGAGGGTCTGGCGGCCGGCCGGGGTCTGCCAGAGCCAACGCGCACTGGCATCGATGTGTTCCAGCACTGCGCGGCGCGATGGCGCAGGGTCTGGCAGACGCGGGCCAAAGCGGGGCAGGGTGGCCCACAGCAGCAGCAACAGCACCAGCGGCAGGGCGGCCAGGCCGTAGCCGGCGTGATCCCACAGCAGGGCGTACCAACGCCGCATGTCGAGCCGGTCCACTATCAGGACGGTCTGGCCAGCCCGTAATTTGGCCAGGCGCAACAGCAGCTCGGCATGGTCGAGGTCGGGTAGCGAGAAGTGATCGAAGCGTTCGCGGCCCAGCAGCACGACCTGGCCTTTGCCATAGCCATAGGCGCGGATGGCAATGCCCTGTTTGTCGGCCCAGAGTGGCGTCGGGGCGCCTGGCAGGGTGTAGAGATCGCTGCCTTCATCCTCCAGCTGCAGGGGGTAGGCGCTGCCGGGTGGGGTCACCTCGTTGTTGCCACGCGGCCGCTTCACAAAATACTGCGCGGTGTGGAATTCGGCAAAGAGGGGGTCGAGATAGCTTGCTTCCTTCTCTTCCTCTTCGTCATCCGGCGTTGGCTTATCATCGTCCGGTTTGCGCACCGGTGCGGTCACGACCAACACGCCACCGTCGGCCACCCAGCGCATCAGTTGCTCGCTCTCGGCGCGGGTACGCATGCCCCGGTAGCGACCCAACAGCAGCAGGCCAGCCGAGGGCTTGCCGTCCACCGCCAGGTTCAGTGTCTCGCGCTGCTCTACCTTCACCCCTTGTGCACGCAAAAAAGCCGCCGCCGCGTTATAGGGGTGGCGCCAGACCTGGGGCGAAAATTCCGGCACTGCCTTGGGTACGCGGACCATATTCTGGCTCCACCACCACGCGCAGAAAGCGATCAGCAGGCAAACAAGCAGGGTACTCATCAGCGCCAGCCAACGGTGCTTCATGCCAGCCTCCCTGTGCCGAATTGGCGAGCCCAGCCGCTACAGGCTGCCTCCAACACCAAGTCTTGCGGCCATTGCCGGGCATAGGCTGCGGCCTGCCAAAGGCCGGCGACCTCACGGAAAACATGCAAAGCCTCGGTCGGCAACGCGCCTTCGCGGTTTGCCCTCTCGGCCAGGCGCAGGCAGTCTCCCTCGGTGGCACCGCGGCTGAGCGCGAGTGCATGGCGGTGTGCCAGCTGCGAGAGGCTGGCACGGTACAGCAGGGCCAGCGCTGCGCGTTGCTCGCCGCGGTTCCAGAGTGCTCTTACACTGGCGGGTACATCGTCGGGCAGGCTCTCAGGTCGGATATCGAGCCCGGCGACCTCGGTCGGCAGCGGTGGCAGCGCGCGGCTGGCGGGTTGCAGCAAACCGGCGAGCCGGTCGCGGTAGCGATAGGCCAGCCACGCTACCAGGACGATGGCACCACCGATCAGCAAGAGCTTGATCAGTACCACCGCCACTCCAGGTATCTGGCGCCCCTTGCCGTTGCCGAACAGCCACTCCCACCAGCTTGGTGGCTTGTTGTCTTCGGCCTTGGGTGCTTGCTTGTTCCGCTCTTCCCAAACCATATCGCAGCGGTAGCTGCGCAGCTCGGGCTGGGTATAGACCTGGTCGAGCTGCTGACGCAGCCTGGCTTGTTCCGGCGTCGCGGGGGTACCGCGCTTGGCTTGCCGCTCAAGCACCTCCTTGGGCGCTGCGCAGACGATGCTGTCTGCCGCAGGTTCGGTCTCTGCGGCATGACTGGGCGAGGGTTGCAGCAGCAAGCCAGCCAGCAGCAGAGGCAGCAGCAGACCTGCCAGCCGGCCGGCAATGTTTGTCTGCGTGTTGGCAGCAGGGTGAGGCTTGAGCTGGCGCAGCACCAGTTCGATGTCCCAGGCTTCCAGTTCCGCACGGCGGTTGAGGTAGAGCGTAAAGCAGCAGGCGGTGTAGATGGGGCCGATGACGCCACCGGCCACCGCATAGACCAGGCAGCTCAGCGCGGTGAGCAGGTTGGTGGCATTGTCGCTGTCGCTCGCCAGCAGGCTGAAGGGATTGACCGCGTCGGGTTGGGCAAAGAACAACCCGATCAGGCTGATCAGGCCCAGCTGCAGCACCATCTCGAAATGCGCGCAGGCAAGACCGAACCAATAGGCGGTGCGGCCCGCGCCATCCCGGCCGATTACGCTACGCCGGTTGGCGGCAAAGGCACCGCGGGCATGTTCCAGCTGCCAGATGGGCTGGTAGAGCCCGCGACCGGGCATGAAGGGGCGCCAGAGCGTGAGCAGGCGAAACCAGCCGCCGCCAAGCTGCGATGGCCAGGCGCGCAAGGCCGAGCGCCAGCTCACCTGCTCGCCGAAAACCGCGCGCGAGAGGACATAGATCACCACCCGCTCCAGCAATGGCCGTAGCCACCAGCTCAGCAGCAGCCAGGCGAGGCCGAACTTGCCGCTGATCAAGGCGAGTCCATAGCACGCTGCCACCAGCGGCAGCCATAGTGCCAGCCAGGCGGCATAACTGGTGCCGGCCGCCAGCCTCAGCAGCGAGAAGCCCAGGTCCACGGCCTGCCAGGCAGGGCGCGGGTAGAGGTCGAGTTGTAGCTTATCGAGCCGCATGCCGCTCCCTGCCCGCCAGGGCGAAGAAGGCGATCACCGCCGCCCAGCAGATGCCGCCCACGGTGAACTTGGCCGCGGGTGGAATGGTGCCAGCGGCAGACCAGAAGGCCTCGAAGAAGGCGGCGAGCACGGTCAGCAGTGCAGCACCCACCAGCACCGGGTACATGCGTTGGCTTGCCAGCATCAGCGCCTGGCGCCGGCTCAGGCGACCGGGGTTCAGCCAGGATAAGCCCAGCCGCATGCCCGCCAGGCCGGAGAGGATCAGGCCCGTCAGCTCGAAGCTCGAATGCGTGACGACGAAAGACCAGAAGTTGATTCGGGTGATGTCGAACTGGCTCAACCAGGCCGCGATCACGCCGCCGTGTATGCCATTGCCGACCAGACTGATCAGGGCCGGTATGCCCAGGAACAGCCCACCGGCAAAGGTACGGAAGCAGATGGAGACGTTGTTCCAGATATAGAAGCCGAACATGGCGATGTCCTCGCCACCGGTACGGCCAAGCTTGCCCTTGTTGGCCGCATACATGGACTGGTACTGGCTCAGCTCGCCGGCGCTCGAGAAGCTGTAGGCCCACTGCGGGTCGTGCGCGACCAGCAGGCCCACCAGGAGCGTGCTACCCCAGAAAGCCAGGAGTGCCAGCAACAGGAGGCGCCACTCCTGCCGCACGCGCTGCGGCAGCTCGCGACCCAGCCAGTGCCGCAAGGTCAGCGGCCGCTCGGCCGGGGTACCGTAGAGCCGGCGGTGAGCGGCCAATACCTGGCCGTGCAGATAGTCGGTCAGCGAAGGCGAGTAGCCACGTTGCCGCGCCAGCGCCAGGCACTGGCAGAGCTGGCGGTATTGGGCCGGAAAGTGGGTAGGGTCGGCACCCTTGCCGCCATCGAGCTGCTGGGTGATCTGCTCCCAGAGCGCACCGTATTGTGCTTCAAACTGTTTTTGCTTCATCGCGTCAGCCCCGCAGCAAAGGCGCGTAGGCGTGCCAGCGAGGCAGCACCGCGCAGGCCGGTCAAGGGCTCGGCGAGATCAGCCAGCTCGTGCGCGCGTTCCGGCGAGAGCCGGCCGGCGCGCTCAACCAGGTCCAGCAAGGCGCGCTGCTCGCGCGGGCTCAGTGGCCAGGGCAGCGGCTGTGGCGCCACGTCGGCCACCGCTGCGCGCCGTTTGGGCTGGGTTCGGTAAATGACCAGTGTGCCGGCCACCAGGTCACCCAGGCGGCGGAACTGCCGGTCGCAGAGCATGGAGACGAGCCCGCAGGCATATAGAAAGGGCAGGAAGTCCGCCGCCAGCAGCAGGTTGCGCAGTACGGATTCCCGCCAGCCTACCGGCAGGCCATCGGCCCGAACGACCTCCAGGCCCATCCAGCGCTTGCCCAGGGTACGGCCGCCGCAATAGACCTCGCAGAACACCGGGTAGCCCCAGTAGGTCAGGAAAAGGCCGGCTAGATAGAAGCCCCTGCCGGTGCTGTCGGTACCAAACAGCAGCGCAACCAGCATATTGAGTAGTATCACCGCCAGCGACCAGGCAGCCAGGTCTATGCCCCAGGCCAAGGCTCGGCGGCCTGGGCCGGCCGGCGTGAGCGCCAGGCTGATGCCCTCGGGGGTGAGCAGGGAAAGGCGGCCGTCCAGCATCAGCAGGCGGGCTGGCCGAGCAGGGATGGGCTGCCGATAAGCGGCAGCGTGAGCGTCACCGGCTTAGGGTCAGCGTAGCAGCGTTGGTTTGGCAATTTCTTCCTCGTACGACGCCTGGCCGCTGCCACCCGTGGGCAGGGGCGCCGTTTTGCTGTTCTGTGCGGTCGCGTGCCGCGTATCCCGGCATTCTAATCAGGCTTGCCGGTGGCTGAACAGGGCGGGCGGGGTTGAATGGCAATTTTGCGCTTGTCGGCCATGGGCGCTTGGTCAAACTGCGAAGGATTTGGCATAGTCCGCACTCCGCGCAGCGCGGACCAGAAGATCAACGACAAGGTATAAAGGCAGGAAACCATGCAGCAGAACAACCCCAATCCCTACGCCGTCAGCGAAGGCATCGCGCTGGACGTTTCGGACCAAGCTGGCGAGCCGGCCGGCCGCTGGCATCGTCTGGGCGCCTCGCTCATCGACAGCCTGATCCTCTCCATCGTGATCTGGCCGGTCATCCTCTTCGTCTTCCAGATTCCCTTCGCCAGTGTTGCGACCCTGGGCTTGGGCGCCAAGTTGTTGCTCGGCACGGGCAGCTTCCTCACCTATGTGCTGATCAACGGTTACCTGCTGTACCAGGGCGGCCAGACGGTCGGCAAAAAGCTGCTCGGTATCCGCGTGGTCAAGCTGGACGGCAGCAAGGCTACGCTGCTGACCTTGACCGTGGTGCGCCATCTCCCCCTGAATCTGGTGGGCTTGATCCCGGTGGTGGGCAGCATCATCCAGTTGGCGGACGCGCTCTTCATCTTCCGCGAGAACCGCCGCTGCCTGCACGATCTGATCGCTGGCACCAAGGTGGTGGTGGCCTGACCCGCTAAGCACCCCGCCTGGTCAGGACGGCGTATCCTGCCGGGCGGCCGGCGCAACATGTCGGCGATAAAGGAAAAAGGCAAAGGGCAGGAAGTAGAACACCAGCCAGTGGCCGGATGCACTGCGCAGCTCGTTGACCCGCAGGTGGCGGTATTCGCTGCTGCTGAGTTCATGCACCGCCTTGCCCGGCTCCTGCAGGGTATAGCGGCCATCCGATTGCACCAGGGTACCGTCCGGCGCCTGTGCCTCGCAGACCAGGAAGTTGATGAAGGCGTAGGCCACGATGGCGGCAATGGCTGCCTTGGCCTTGAGCGGGCAGTGGGCCAGCGGGTGGCCGGGGACCGTGTTGGTGCCCTTATGCGCAGTCTGGGCCTCCAGCATGGGCACGAACAAGGCAAAGATCCCGAGCTTGAGCAGCCAGACGAAGGGCAGTTGCACGGAGATATCGACCCCGCACAGCGTCAGGAGATGAACCAGCAGCGCCAGGAGAAAAGCCCCCAGTGCGCAACCTGCGATCAGGCGGTCCATGACAAGTCCCTCCGCCAGGCCGTGACGGAAGTGCAGCAAGCCTGGCTCGACTTCGTTTACCCTGTTTTCTTTAAACCTAGCCTGTCGCCTGCAAAAGTGGGTAGAAAATTGGCTGTCACCTGAAGGGACGTAACTTCAGCCATGACGCAGTCGACGTTGGTTGCGCCGGGACTGGTACTGCGGCCGGCTCATTCGGCCGATGCCGCGGCCATCAGTACCCTCATCCGGTCGTTGTCCCACCTCGTCCTGCTGCATCCAGACGGCCGAGGCGCCGAGCCTTTCCTGGCCAGCATCGGCCCCGCCGCCATCAGCGGCTATATCACCGACCCACGCTACTGCTATCAGCTTGTCATGGCAGAAGGTGAGCTGGCCGGCGTGCTGGCAGTGCGCGATGGCAGCCATCTCTTCCATCTGTTTATCGCACCTGCCTGGCAGGGCCGCGGGCTGGGCGCGCGGGTCCTGACGCAGGCAATGGCACGGGTGCTGGCCGCGCACCCGCGCATGACGGTGAATGCCAGCCTCAATGCCATCTCCTTCTACGCCAAGGCTGGCTTTGTACCCGTCGGCGAGCAGGTGGCGCAGGACGGGGTGGCCTTCCTGCCCATGGCGCTGGACCGTCATCCAGGCGGCCTCTACCAGCCCCCGCCCAGCGCCCGGTAGGTGGCAATGACCGCCCGCGCGCTGCCGGTTTCGGCGCGGGCCAGCTGGTCGCGTGCCGTCAGGAGCTGCCTGTCCTGTTCCAGTACCTCGCTCAGGCTCACCGCGCCGCCCTGGTAGGCGGCGTCGGAGGAATCACGCGCTCTTTGGCTGGCGGCCACCTCCTTCAGCAGTTCCTGCCGCTCGGCCTCGGTCTGGGTCTGTGCCACCAGTGCGTTCTCCACGTCCTCGGTCGCGCGCAGCATAGCTTGCCGATAGCGGGCCAGTGCCTCGGCATTGGCGCCCTTGGCGCGCGCCACTTCGGCGTCCACCTTGCCAAAGTCGAACAAGCGCCAACGCAGGCCAGCCACGAGCTGGGGCTGGAAGTTGGCGGCGGAGGGCGTGGCAGTGTTGAGTGCCTCGAACCCCAACAGGCCCGAGAGCGAGAACTTGGGGTAGTACTCGGCGGTGGCTACGCCAATGCGGGCATTCGAAGCCGCCAGGTGGCGCTCGGCGGCGATCACATCGGGGCGGCGGCGCAGCAGCTCGGCAGGCTGCAAGGTCATGGCCAGTGCCGGAACATTGGCGCTGCCGCCAGGGCCGGTCAGCTCGGCGGCATAGGTGCCGGGATGGGCACCCATCAGCACGTCCAGCCGGTTGAGCTGTACATCGCGTTCGGCCTTGAGTGGTGGCAGGGTGGCCGCGACCTGGGCCACACGGGCCTCGGCCGCCGCTTGTTCGCGCTGGGTAGCCAGGCCAGCCTTGAGGCGCAGGTTGACGAGTTCCAGCAGGTCACGATCGGTCTTGAGCTGGCTCTCTGCCAGCGTAATACGCGCCTGTGCGCCACGGATGCGGAAGTAGGCATCCGCTGCCTCGGCTGCCACAGAGACCTTCACACCCAGCCGTTCAGCTTCGGCCGCCTGGGCTTCCGCCTGGTCTGCTTCTGCGGCACGGTGCAGTCCGCCAAACAGATCGATCTCCCAACTCGCCCCAACGCCGCTATCAAACAGGGTAGCGTTGCGCTCGTAGCCGGGGTGGCCGCTGGCCAGTTTGCCCAAGGGGCTCTGCAGTGACTGGCGCTGGGCGGCTGCTTGTGCCGAGAGCCCGATCGTAGGTAGCAGATTGGCTTCGCCCAACCGTGCGCTGGCGCGGGCCTGCTCTACGCGCGCCAGGGCGGCGGCCAGGTCCAGGTTCTGTGCCAGGGCGCGCTCGATAATGCGGCTCAGGGCCGGGTCCTGGAACTGCGTCCACCAGAGGTCGAGCTTGAGCGGCTGCGCGTTGGCACCCCCGACGGACTGGCCGTGGAAGTGCTCGGGCATGGCGTCTTTGGGCGCGGCGTAGTCGGGGCCGACGGTGGCGCAGGCGGCCAGGGCCAGCGGCAGCAGGGTGGCCAGCAGGGAGAAGCCGGTACGGGGGATAGGCAAAGTATTCATGGTAACGCTCCGAGGTAAATACCACTGTCTCGCGCCTGCGAGGCTCCCTCGCGGCGGCGAGGGCGGGGGGAGTAGATTGGATCAGCGAGGAGTGGTTGATATCAGGATGTCCTCAAACGCCCGGGTTTCCCGGGCGCAGCGGCGGTGCCTGAGCTGTCACTTCGCGTCATTCTTCACCAGGCGACGTACCAGCAGCTTCGCGAGCATCTTTTGAACCACGTCACCGCGCTGGTTACGGGTCTCCACCTGCAAGGTCACGATGCCCCGGTCGCTGCGCGAGCGCGAGGGCACGATCTCGACAATCTCGCTTTCCACCTGCAATACGTCACCCGGTCGGGTGGGCATGGGCCAGCTCAGTTCGGCCCCCGCGCCTATCACTCCGCCGGCAATCTTCAAGGGCCCGGTCACCAGCAGCTTCATGGTCACCGCTGCCGTGTGCCAGCCACTGGCCGCCAGGCCGCCGAACAGGCTGAGCTCCGCCGCCGCCTCATCCAGATGGAAGGGCTGGGGGTCGAACTGCCCCGCAAAGGTCTTGATCTGCTCGGTATCCAGCGCGTGGGTATCGCTCTTGAAGCGCGCGCCCACATAGAGGTCTTCCAGATATCTAAGGTTGTCCTGTTCGTTTGCCATGGTGCTTTCCTTTGCTGGCTGGGCTGCCCTGAGGTAGCGATTTAAACAGTTACTTGCATAACAATAGTTACGAGTGTAGAGTAACTTCCATCGTGAAAGCAACTGGTTTGTCAGAAAGGCGGAAAGCGATGCAGGACAAGCACTACGCACGGGCTGAGGACCCCCTGGCGCGTGGCCTGGAACGGGTCACCGAGCGCTGGAGTGTGCTTATCCTGCGCGAGTGCTTCTATGGCGCGACCCGCTTTGAGCAGTACCGGCAGGAGCTGGGCATCGCGCCCAACATCCTTACCCAGCGGCTGGCCATGCTGGTGGAGGAGGGGCTCCTGGTACGGCGCGCCTACAGCAAGCACCCACCACGTTTTGAGTACCTGCTGACCGATATGGGCCGTGCCTTCCGACCGGTGCTGCTCACTTTGCTGGCCTGGGGTAACAAGCATTTCGCCCCCAATGGCGCCCGCGTTGTCCTTACCGAGGCGGCCAGCGGCCGGTTGGTGGAGATGGCGCTGGTGGACAGGCAGACCGGTCGCGAGATCACGCCGACCAATAGATTGCGCCGTGTGCTGCGTAGGCAGGCGGTGGTATCCGAACCCTCGACTTCAAACTCTCCACAGGCTGTGGACCCCGAAAAGGAGCAGTAGCCATGACCGACCAGACCTCCCAGGCATCTCCCGCTGTTGCACCGGCTGCACGGCGCAGCATGAGTGGCAAATCGCTGGCGGTGACCAGCCTTGCCGTGGCGGCCGCGCTGGGTGCCGCGATCTATGGCGCCCATTGGTGGACCGACGGCCGCTTCAAAGAAGCGACCGACGACGCCTATGTGGGGGGTGATATCACGACCGTCAGCCCCAAAGTGCCGGGCTATATCGCCGAGCTGGCGGTACAGGACAATCAGCAGGTCCGTGCCGGCGATCTGCTGGTTAAGCTCGATGACCGCGACTACCGCGCCGCGCTGGCCAAGGCCGAGGCGGCCATCGCCGCCCAGCAGGCGCTGCTGGCCAATCTCGATGCTACCCAGAGCCTGCAGCAGGCGGTGATCGCTCAGCAGCGTGCCGGTGTGGTCGCCAGTACGGCCGAGACCACCCGCGCCAAGGAGGACGAAACCCGCTATCAGGCCCTGGTGGGCAAGGCCGCCGTCTCTGCCCAGAGCGCGGAGAAGGCCACTGCAGACTACAAGCAGGCGCAAGCCAACCAGCAACGTAGCGAGGCTGCCGTAGTGGCCGCCGAGCGCGAGCTGGCCGTGATCGGCACCCGCCGCCAGCAGGCCGGTGCTGCACTGGCGCAGGCCACCGCCGAGCGCGATCTGGCTAGGCTCAACCTCAGCTATACCGAGATCCGCGCGCCCATCGACGGCGTGATCGGCAACCGCCGCGCCCGCGGTGGCGCCTATGTCAGCGTGGGCAACCCGCTCTTGGTGATCGTGCCCTCGCAAGGCCTGTGGGTGGATGCCAACTTCAAGGAAAGCCAGCTTGCCCGCTTCAAGCCCGGCCTTGCCGCCACCATTGAGGTCGATGCCTTGCCCGGTCGCAAGCTGCATGGCCACCTGGCCAGCCTGGCACCAGCCACCGGCGCACAGTTCAGCGTGTTGCCGGCCGAGAACGCCACCGGCAACTTCACCAAGATCGTGCAACGGGTACCGGTGCGTATCGTGCTCGACAAGGCCGATGCGACGCTGGGGGCCTTGCGCCCCGGCCTCTCGGTGACGGCCGAGGTGGACGCACGCGGCACTGAGGACAAGGCATCATGAGCGCCACGGCCAGTACCGATGGCCTGATCCTGCCCTCGCAGATGAGCACGGCGGCCAAGGTATTTGCCTTCGCCACCATGTGCGTGGGCATGTTTATCGCCTTGCTGGATATCCAGATCGTCTCGGCCTCGCTACGCGACATCGGTGGCGGTCTCTCGGCCGGTACCGACGAGACGGTCTGGGTGCAGACCAGCTATCTGATCGCCGAGATCATCATGATTCCGTTGTCGGGCTGGCTCTCCAGGGTCATGTCCACACGCTGGCTGTTCGCCGCCTCGGCGGCCGGCTTTACCGTCGCCAGCCTGTTGTGCGGTGCGGCCTGGAATATCCAGAGCATGATCGCCTTCCGTGCCCTGCAGGGTTTTCTGGGCGGTTCCATGATCCCGCTGGTGTTCACCACGGCCTTTGCCTTCTTCGCCGGCCCGCAGCGGGTGATCGCCGCGGCCACCGTGGGCGCCATTGCCTCGCTGGCGCCTACACTTGGGCCCACCATCGGTGGCTGGATCACCGACCACTTCTCCTGGCACTGGTTGTTCTTCATCAACCTGGTGCCAGGCCTCTTCGTCACCTTTGCCGTGCCGGCCTTTGTGCGTATCGACAAGCCAGACTGGTCGCTGCTGCGCAATGCCGATTACCTGGGCATCGCCCTGATGGCGTTATTCCTGGGTAGCCTGGAATACACCCTGGAAGAGGGCCCGCGCTGGGACTGGCTGGGCGACCCGGTGATTGCCACCACCGCCTGGCTGGCTGGCATCTCGGGTGTCTTGTTCGTCTGGCGTAGCCTGAGCTACGCCCACCCGGTGGTGGACTTGCGCGCGCTCAAGGACCGCAACTTCACGCTGGGCTGCTTCTTCTCCTTCATGACCGGCGTGGGCATCTTCGCCACCATCTACCTCACCCCGGTCTTCCTTGGGCGGGTACGCGGCTTCAGTGCGCTGGACATCGGCCTGGCGGTATTCTCCACCGGCGTGTTCCAGATCATGTCCATTCCGTTCTATTCCTACCTGGCCAACCGGGTGGACCTGCGCTGGCTCATGATGTTTGGCCTCGGCTGCTTCGCTTTCTCCATGTGGCAGTTCTCGCCCATCACCCACGACTGGGGCGGCCTGGAGCTGATGTTGCCACAGGCCTTTCGCGGCATGGGCCAGCAGTTCGCCGTGGCTCCGGCAGTCACGCTCACCCTTGGGGCGCTTTCGCCAGTGCAGCTGCGGCTGGCGTCGGGTCTCTTCAACGTCATGCGCAACCTCGGCGGCGCCATCGGCATTGCGCTGTGCGCCACCATCCTGAACGACCGGACCAATCTGCATTTCTACCGCCTGGCCGAGCACCTCAATAGCAGTAACGAGGCCATGAACGCAGCACTTGCCGGCAGCGGCAGCAACTTCGGCGCCTGGCTGGGCGACAGCGCCAGTGCGAGCACGGCGGCGCTCAGGCAGCTATGGGGTCTGACCTACCGGGAGGCACTGACGATGACCTTTGGCGATACCTATATCGTGATCATGGTCGGCTTTATCGCAACCACCTTGATGGTGCCGCTGCTGAAGAAGGTGGCGCCGCCGAAGGCGCCCTCCGCAGATGCGCATTAAAGTCGCTCAGAGGGCTGCTGCATAGCGACCTTCCGATGAATGCCTGGCGGTCCCCGCAAGGGGGAGGCTGAAGTAGTAAGCCACCTGAAGGTGGCAACGACTTCGCTCAGCCGGGCGCTAATTGGCATTTGAAGCTCATACGCGCTTTCGCTTTCATATCCCCCACTCCCCCCGCCCTCGCCAGGGGCGAGGGAGCCTCGCTGACGCTCGTTAGTGACTTCGATGAGCGATAGGGTAGGAAGGATTTAAGGGGTATGGCGGGGTACCCGCAAGGAGTAGGCCGAGGTAGTGAGCCACCTGAAGGTGGCAACGACTACGCTCAGCCGCACTGATCGCCTTTGTCAGAAGGCGTAGGAGTTTGCGGTGACAACCGCAGAACAGATCGCAGTGGAGCAAGGTACGGTGAGAAGAAGGGCTTTCAGCCCACCGGTCTTGCCCACCGGGAACGAAGCGCTTATAGTAACTATCATATTGAAAGCTATAGGTTTTCGGAGGAACACCATGCAGCGCAAGAGCTTCGGCAATATGCAGTGCCCCATCGCCCGCAGCCTGGAGAGGGTAGGCGAGTGGTGGAGCATTCTCATCCTGCGCGATGCCTTCTACGGCCTCACCCGCTTCGATGAATTCCAGAAGAGCCTCGACATCGCCCCCAATATGCTCACCCGTCGCCTGACCGCGCTGGTAGAAGAGGGCCTGCTTGAGCGCCGCCAGTACAGCGAGCGGCCGCCGCGCTATGAGTACCACCTGACCGAGCGTGGCCGCGATTTCCGGCCGGTATTGCTGGCCCTCCTGGCCTGGGGTAACCGGCACTTCGCGCCCGAGGGGCTGAGCGTGGTGCTGGTGGACGAAGCGACTGGCCAGGAAGTGGAGCCTGTACTGGTCGACAAGGCCAATGGCAAGCCCATCACCCAACGGGACCACGTGATCGCCGCAGGTCCCGCCGCCAACGAAGGTGTGCTGCGGCGCATGGAGCTGGCGCGCGAGCGGCGTGAACGTGCCGCTCAAAGCTGATAGACCCCCGGCGCGGATGCGTCACTCAGGTACGGCTACCTAGCCGGCTTCGTCTTCGTCGGCCAGCAACTGTGCCAACCGGCGCGGATAGTGGTTGAGGAAATCTCTCGTCACCGCGTAGTGCTCGGTATCCTCATAGGCCACCTCTGAGATGCCCTCGCCATGGAACTGCAGGATCTTGGCGTTGGGATAGGCAAGCAGGATGGGGGAGTGGGTGGCGATGATGAACTGCGAATCGTCCTGCACCAGCTGGTGGATGACTGCCAGCGCGGCCAGCTGTCGGTTGGGCGAGAGTGCTGCCTCGGGCTCATCCAGCAGGTAGAGGCCCTGGCCACGGAACTTGCCAGTCAAAAGTGCCATAAACGCCTCGCCGTGCGAGCGCTCATGCAGCGAGCGGTTGCCGTAACCACCCAGGTAGCCCGCCTCGTCGGTATAGGTTGCTACGTTGAAGAAGCTCTCCGCCCGCAGAAAGTAGCCGTCGCGCGGCTTGCGAAAACTGCGCGCCAGTCGCAGGGCGCGGTGCAGGGGCGATACCGTATCGGCTGTCTGTACCTGCATATTGCGGGTACCACCTTCCTGGCTGTAGCCCAGTGCCATGGCGATGGCCTCCAGTACCGTGGATTTGCCGCTACCGTTCTCCCCCACCAGAAAGGTCACGTCGGGGTGAAAGCCCAGATGCCCCAGCTCTCGCACCGCCGGAATATTGTGTGGGTAGCAGCCATAGTCGATATCGAGCTCAGGCCGGATGGAGATTTCCTGCAGATAGGGTTTGGCGGTCAGGACCATGGTGCTGGGCTGTGCGGGAGGGGCCGGGCCAGCATAGCGCAGAAATCGGCCGGCGAGTCTACGTCCGGTCCTTTCAAGCGAACTTTAGCTGCTCTGTGCCTAACGCACTGCCAATAACAGGTCCCGGTTCTGATTGGCCACATTGCCGCTATAGTCCCGCGCAGTAATGCGCAGGGTGTAGTCACCGGCCGGTAATCCCTGCACGGAAAGGCCGCCATCCTGCCAGTGGCCATCGCGTACCACATGGCTCACCACATAGCGGAAGTGCGTCTCCTTGCTGCCGTGCACGGTTATGCCGCTGTCGGCCGCGTAGGCCATCTTTACTGCTGCGTCGTCGGCCGGCATGCGGTTGAATTCGATGTTCATGCGTGGTGCCTCAAAGCCTGGCAGCGGTGTGCCATCGGCGCGTAGCAGCTGGTAGCCCAGGGCATAGAGGCCCAAGCGGCGGCGCGGCAGGTTGTCGTCCACCTGGTCCCAGGCGTCTACCACGATCTGCAATCCCGCGCTGCCCTGCGGTACCAGCAGGCGGCCGGCAACCTTCTGGCGCAGCGGCTGGTTCTGCCCGTCGCGCAGCTCTACGCTGGCAATATGCGGCGGCTGGTGGTCGGCAAAGCCCTTGAAGCCCAGCGCGATGGCGTTGCGCTCAAAACCGAAGGCTCCCACGCTCAGGTGTACATGGGCCATGCCATTGGTGGTGCCGAGCACTTCGCCGGCATGAAAGCGCGTACCGCGTGGTACCCGCATCAGCAGCAGCTTGCCGGCTTCGTCGCGTATGGGTTGGAAATGCGCCGGGTCCAGCAGCCTACCCTGGGCGGTACGGCCCACCCGCATATGGATGTAGCTGAGGTCATCAATGCCCAGCCCCTCGCCCAGCTCACCAAAGCCCCAGGCGCCATTGGGGCTGCTGACCTTGCCATCGGCGATGGCCAGTACCTCGGCCCCTACATCATTCTGGATATCCAGCCCACCGTGCAGATGGTCGCGGCTCTCGCCCTGGTAGTTGCCACGTACCTCACCCAGCGTACCCACCACCTCGTGCCAGCCATCCTGCGGTGCCACCGGCCAGCGGCCTTGGGTACGTGGCAGTGGGTTGGCCGGGGCGGGGCCCAGGGGGACCGGCACAGGCTGGGCCTGGCCGGCGGCCAACGGGGCGATGTGGTAGAGCCGGAAGCTGCCAGCGTCGCTCACATGCAGGGTGCCGTCCTTGGCGAGCGCAAGACCAGCTGGTCTTGCCAACTGGTCCATCAACGTGGCGCCGGTCAGCACATGGAGACGGCCGTCCTGGGCAATCTGCAGCACGCCACCGTGCGACATCTCGCCTACATAGAGCAGACCATCATGGGTGACCACCAGGCTGACCGGGCGGCGCAGCGCCGCGTCGCGGTCGTGCGGCTCGCTGCGTAGCAGCGTGCTGACTGTGCCATCCGGCGCCAGTTTGCGGATAGCGTTGTTACGGGTGTCGGCCACCCAGACATTGCCTTGGTCATCCAGCGCCAAGGCAGCCGGGGTGTCGAAACGGGCCTGTACACCTACGCCATCGGCGTAGCCCGGCAGGCCGCCGCCGGCCAGGGTACGGACCTGTCCATCCGGGCTGATCAGGCGTATGCGGTCATTGTAGGTATCGGCCACATAGACCCGGCCGGCCTTGTCCACCGCCACCCCGACCGGGCCGTTGAACTGCGCTTGCGCAGCGGCGCCGTCACGCGTGCCGGGCGTGCCATCGCCAGCGAGCGTGCTGACCACGCCGGCGGGCGTTACCTTGCGGATACGGTGGTTGCCGGTATCGGCCACGTAGAGGTTGCCGGCTGTGTCCAGTGCCAGGCCAGAGGGCGTATGAAAGGCGGCGGCCTGGCCGGTGCCATCGGCATAGCCCTCCTTGCCACCGGCCAGAGTGCTGACCGTGCCATCGGGTGTGATTTTGCGTATGCGGTTGTTGTCGCCGGCGTCAGCCACAAAGCGCGTGCCATCCTGCGCAATGGCGATGCCATAGGGGTCTGAAAAGCGCGCCGCCAGTGCGGCGCCATCTTGTTCGCCCCGCACACCGTCGCCGGCCGTGAGGCTCAACTGGGCCGCCCAGCCAAAGGGCGTGCTCCGTGGCTGCTGGATCACGCCGCTCACCACCTGGCTGGCGGGCGGCCGATACAGAGTGAGGCAGGCGGCAAGGGTGGCACAGAC
>NZ_DATCSC010000078.1:0-24283 GCF_036568685.1 Chitinimonas sp. | reverse complement strand
ATCACGCCGGCGCTGCAGAACCTGCTCGATACCGAGCTGGATGAGGAGGGTTGGCCGGGTGAGGGCTTTTTGGCCGCGATGGCCGATGACCCGCTGTACCAGTCGCTGGATGTGGTGGAGGGGAGCCAGGTGCCAGCGTTTATTCGGCAGCAGTTGGCCGAAAGTGCGAATCTCGCCGCATTTCCGCAGCCGACGTTTTGATCGGTTGTCGTAGAGCTACCTAGTGCACCACAGGCGCCCGGGAAACCCGGGCGCTCACGTTCTTCGTCGCCCAATGAATACGGCTGCCCCTGATTGAATCCCACCCCTACCCCCGCCCGCCGGCGGGGAACCTCGCTGACGCTCGTCAGGCTCTCGATTTTCTGCAGCTATTCCCGGTGTGTTAGCGGTTGTCGCCGCGATATCCGCACTGCGGCGCCAGCCGCTAAACACCTTGCGTTCTAGCGAAGGCGGTCCGCGCGGGTGAGCGAAGTCGTTGCCATCTTTAGATGGCTTACTACCTCGGCCCACTCCTTGCGGGCGCCCTGTCCTACAAAAACCGACCCGCCTGCCTCGGCAAGCAAGCACCTGCTCTGCAAATTACCTGCTTGGAAATTGCAGCGATTGCAGCCCTGCCCCGCAAAACCTTGCAAATCAGCCAGTTCGGCCGCTCTGTGATTGCAGCGGCCGCCATGAGAGCCTCCTGCTTGTACATACAACGATATGGAGTGGGGAAATCATGGACCAATTGGAAACGGGCCGCTGGGCGGCCGAGGAGCAATGGCGTGCTTATGCGATGGGTGAAGAAGGCGGGAGCTACTACGGGCAGGAAGAAGAGGCCTACCGTGCCGGCAGGCTGGCGCGCCGCAAGGCGATCCAGGGACACCCGCACCACCTTGCCGCGAGCGGGCGTGAAGCCGTACTCGGCGACTGGCTGGCAGGACTGCTGCAGTTCGGCCGCCGGCTGGGCCGATGGCGTATGCGCACCGGTAGCGGATAGCTTGGCAAGCGATCTGCAAAATAAACCACACACGGCAGGGGCTTGATGCCCCTGTTTGCTTTTGGGCTTGCCGCTGCGGGCTATAGTGGCGCATCGAACAAGAACAGGGTAGACGGGCGATGAGCGGACTGTGGCGACGCGGTATGGTTTGCCTGGGGCTGATGCTGGCGGCACTGAGCGGCCAAGCCTCGGTCGGGCGGATAGAGGCGGCGGGAGGGGATGTGAGCGTGATTGCCCGCAATGGCGACAGCAAACCCGCGGCGGTGGGCAGTAGCGTGGACCCGGGGGATGCGATCAGTACCGCCGGGCCGCAATCCTGGGCGGTACTGCGCATGGAGGACGGTGCGAGCTTTACCCTGCGGCCCAATAGCCGCATGCGCATAGACCAGTACCGCTACAACGAGGAGCACCCCACGGAGAGCAGCAGCTGGCTGAGCCTGGTGAAGGGCTCGCTGCGGGCGGTGACCGGGCTGATAGGCCGGCAGAGCCCGGACAGCTATCGGCTGAACACGCCGAGCGCGACCATAGGCATACGCGGTACCGACCATGAGACGGCGATCGTCGAGGCGGCCGAAGCGACCCGCGATACGCCGGCCGGTACCTACGACACGGTGAACAGCGGCGAGACCGTGCTGCGCGGGGAGCACGGCGAGCAAGCCATTACGACCGGCAAGACCGGTTATCTGCAGCACGATGGCGCGCAGGGACCGAGGTTGCTGGCTCGCCGGCCGGGTTTCTTTTTGCGCTGGCGGCAGTTCGAGCAGCGGCGTGGCATTTTGAAGGTGCTTGGGCGGTTGCACCAGGCGGTGCCTGGTGGCGGCTTTACCGCTCACCCGGACCTGCGCGAGCGGCTGAAGCGGGAATGGCTGCGGCGGCAGGAGGGTGAGGCGGGCCGGCCGGAAGGGATGGCCGACAAGGAGGCCCTCAGGGCGGAGCGGCAGGCCCGCCGTGAGGCTATGCAGCAGCGCAAGGCAGAGCGGGCAGAGCGGGCCGGGCTGCACCCGCGACACAAGGAATAGTTAAGGCCGCAACCAGGCCAGCTGGCCGTGACAGCTCTCATTGAGCTGCGCTTGCAAGGGGCCCGCCTGGCTGGCGACCACGTTGAAGCGCAGGCTGACCTGGCTGCCGTGCTCGACAGCCAACAAGGTGGCGTTGGCGGCAGCCAGCTGCCGACGTAGCGAGCCTTCCAGCGCGTAGGGCACGCTGCAGTGCAGTTCGACCCGCACCTGGCGCTCGACCTTCTGGGTATTCAACAGAGCCTGGGCGACGGCGTCGGTATAAGCCCGCACCAGGCCGCCGGCCCCGAGCTTGACCCCGCCGTAGTAGCGCACCACGGTAGCCAGGACGCCGTCCAGGTCCTGGTGGCGCAATACATCGAGCATCGGCCGGCCGGCGGTGCCGGAGGGCTCGCCATCGTCCACCGCCGCCGATTGGCCACCGGCCAGTAGCGCCCAGCAGACGTGGGCGGCGCCGGGGTGGGCGGCGCGCAGCTCGGCCACGCGGCGCTGTGCTGCGGCGCGGTCGGCCATGGGCTCGACGCAGCCGAGAAAACGCGACTTCTTGATGTCCAGCTCGCTAAGGCCGGGGCCGGAGAGGGAATAGGGCATGACGCGGCTTGGTCTGTCGAATTCAGCGCCCCGGGTGACACATCGCTATCGCCCCGCGCGGAGCGAGGCTCCCCTGCGACGGCAGGGGCGGGGGGCGGGTGGATCAAGGGGACGTTACACCGTTTGAGTACGTTACCAAGGTGCACGCTCGGCTGAGCAAAGTTGCAGCCACCCGCTGGTGGCTTACTACTTCGGCCTCCTCCTTGCGGGGGCTGCCGGGTGCCCCAACTGGTGCTCGATAAGGCGCCAGGTGATTACAACCTACCGCGCCGCGCAGTTCTCGTTCCAGTTCTGGATCGCTGCTTTACGATTCGGCGCCTGCGCGCTGATGACATTGCAGTTGCCGTTGCGGCCGAACTTGGCGCACTCCACCCAGAAGCGGTTGGAGCCGGCCTTCATGACCTCGCCGGGTGAGCCGCACTTCTTGCAGGGCTTGGGGGTGAGCGGGGCGGCTTCGGTCATGGCGGGGTCCTGAATACGAATACAACGGAGCAGGGTAGCTTACCGGATAAGCCGCACCCGTACAGCAGGCTTACGCAGGCGGGAAGGTTTGCTGACTCGCGTCAGCGAGGGTGGGGGCGTGGAATAAAACAGCGAAGACCGGTCGAGCATTTGCAGCCCCTGAACGCCCGGCTGAGCGAAGTCGTTGCCACCATCTGGTGGCTTACTACTTCGGCCTCCCCCTTACGGGGGCCGCCGGGGCGCTGAGCAGCAGTGACCGATTTCTCTTGCCGCCGCGTCTCACGGAGCGCTATGCGTGGACCAGCATATCTTCGACCTGGCCGAGACGCGCCCGCTCCAGCGGCTCGGAACCGCTGCGGGCACCGTGCCGCTCCATCTGCTCGGGCCGCACGCTGATGCGAACCAGGCTGCCATCCACATAGAAAGCGAGCGTGGGGTAGCCGGCCGGCGAGGACTCGGTACGGTAGTCGATGCCGAGGTTGAGACAGCGGATTTCGACCGCCTTGTCGTTATCGGAATAGACCACCAGGTTGATGTCGGAGTGGGGGCCGGCGGTACCGCTGAGTACGGAGCCGACCAGGTAGGGTTTGAACTCGCTGAACTGACGCATGGCCTCGATGGCCTTTTGCCTGAGCTCATCCACGACCTGGCCGTGCTGGGGTTGGTAGAGGCTGCGGTAGTCGCGCAGGGCGACCTCGATTTCCTCATTGCTGGGCAGGTTTTTACCCTCTGGCAGGCCCAGGCGCTTGATGGCTTTGCGCTTGGCGGTGCCGAAGTCGTCGATATGCTCTTCGGCCATGAGGCGGGCGGCGAGATGGATGATCTGCTCGCGTGCACCGCGGGGGGATCGGTCTCGGGTATGCATGCTGACCTCGTTCAAAGAAAGCACCGGGGTGCGGGATCTCAACGTTCAGCTCACCAGGCCGGCAAGGGTGCGACGGCAGGTGCCACACTAGCGTATCGCATTGTGCGGCGGTTTACATGACAAACATGCGTCAAGGGTGGGCACTGTTGCCGAGCTGCCAGCGCTACACTGCGGGCTGACCCAAGGCTCCGTTCCCATGCCCCAACAAGCGATCAAAGACCTGCACTGGCTGCTGACCTCGCCCTCTTTGCTGCGGCGCGAGGCGCTGCCGGCCGGGATAGGGCATGGCGACGCAGCCTTGGGGCAGGACTGGTGGCAACGACTACAGGGCTGTGTGCTTGAGCCCCCTGCTGCGGCTGCCGGGCCGGGCTTCCGGCTGGGGCGCTATGCCGAGGGGCTGATGCAGACCGCCCTGGCCGCCCTGCCCGGCCACCAGCTACTGGCGCACCAGTTGCCGGTGCGCGAGGGAGGGGTAAGCCTGGGGGAGTTCGACTATCTATTGGCCCGGCCCGGGGGCCTGCCGGCGCTGCATATTGAGCTGGCGGTGAAGTTCTATATCGCCCTGCCGACCGTGCAGGGCCTGCACTATGTGGGGCCGGGGCTGCACGATGCGCTTGCGCTGAAGCTGGCACGGCTGAACGAGCACCAGCTACGGCTGGCGCAGACCCCTGCCGGGCAGGCGGCCCTGCCAGAAGGGGTGATCGTTGAGCCCATGGCCTGGCTGCGCGGGCGGATGTTCTACCGCGAGCCGGACACCCCCGCAGGGCGCGAGCTGGCAGCCGACCACCTGCGCGGCTGGTGGCGCTGCTGGGGGGAGGCGCTGCCTCGCCAGCGCCCGGACAGCCGCTGGCGCAGCCTGGCCAAGCCGGACTGGCTGGCCAGCACGGCCGATGATGGCCGGGCGCTGAGCTACCGGGACTGGCAGCAGGAAACCGCGCGGCACTTTGTGCACAGCCATTGGCCGCTCTTGGTGGCGGAGTACGCACCACCCGAGGAAGGCGGGGCGGAACTGGCGCGGGGCATGCTGCTGGCGCCCAACTGGCCGGACCCGGCCATGCTGGCCCGGCTGTGCACGCAGCTACCGCTGGCGGACTGAGCACTCAGGCCGGGGCGACCATGGTCTTGAGCGCGAACAGCATGTCCAGGGGCTCGACCCGGCGGCTGTAGTCGGCATTGAGAAAGCGTGTCTGTACCCGTCCATCCTGCGCCAGCAGGTAGCAAGCCGGCATGGGTAGCTGCCAGCTGGCATCGCCATTGAAGTGGGCGAGGTCGATGCCGAAACCCTGCATCAGGCCCTGCATGCTGGCCGGCAGGGAGAAGGACACGCCGTAGGCTTGGGCGACGGCGTTGCCAACGTCGCTCAGCAGGGGGTAATACAGCTCGCACTGGGTGGCTTGCGCCCGGTTCTGCTCGGGCAGCTGCGGCGAGATGGCGTAGAGGCTGGCACCCAGTTGATGGAAACGGGGCAACAGGGGCTGGAAGGCGCGCAGGGCGATATTGCAGTAGGGACACCAGCCACCGCGGAAGAAGTGCAGGATAACCGGGCCACGGGCCAGCGCATCGCGCAGCCGGACGGGCCGGCCCTGGTCGTCGTCCAGCGTCCAGTCCGGCGCCTGCTGGCCGACGGCCAGCGCTCGCGCCAGCACCAGGCTGGCGTCGATCTCGGCCAGGGCGGCGTAGTAGCGTTCCCGCACGGTGGCGGGCAGCTCGGCCAGGAGGCGTTGCTTGCAGGCCTGCAATTCGTCTTCGAGCCTTTGCATGGCGCGAACCTATCCAAAGCAATGGGGAAACCTTGCCACGGACAAAGCCAACACAGGCCTGAGGGTGGGCTGATTCCACTATAGGAGGCCCGCTCGACGCGCTTGCTGCCGCCCGGCGGGCGGCGCTGACTTGAATACCCGTCTACAGATGTAGGACGCGGTCGAGCACAAGGGCGGCGGCGTTGGTCAGGGCGTGGACGATGGCAACACCGGCATAAGCCGCCGAGTAGGACCTGGACGCCAGCAGGTGGAAGAGGTAGGCGTAGAACACCCCTTTGATCAGGTAGACGCCGACCAGCAAGGGAAGACCCACCCCGAGGTGGACCAGTACGAACAGGATGGCGGAAATGACGACCTGCAGCGGCCAGCGCTTGAACCGCTCCAGCACCAAGAAGGGCAGCAGCTGGCTGATTGCCGTCTCTATCAAGGGCGCGAACACCACGGCGTTCACCAGCAATTGCATGTCGCCCATCTGTTCCGTGTCTGGGCGGCTGACCGGGAACCAGATGGATAAGAGCTGCTGCATGGCAAAGCTGAGCGCTACCGAAAGTGGGCCAAAGAGCAGGACTAACTGAGGCGTATTGAGGCGGCGCAGCATGAATGGACTTGGTCCTGGATATCTGGAGCGGATGGGCAGCATACCGATGTGGCCCATGTATGGAAAACCTTGGCCTTGGCTTGGCTGGATCGGGGACAATGGCGGCTTGTTGCTACCTACCACCCGGCCGTGCCTGCTGCCGGGCTTGCTGAACTGAGTTGCCATGTCGTCTACCGCCTCCCCTATTCATCACCACTCGGTTGCCATTATTGGTGGCGGGCCGGCTGGCCTGATGGCGGCTGAGGTACTGAGCCAGGCGGGGCAGGCGGTAACGGTGTATGACGCGATGCCCTCAGTGGGTCGCAAGTTTTTGCTGGCGGGGGTGGGGGGCATGAACATTACCCATTCGGAGCCCTTGGCACCTTTTCTGCAGCGCTATGCCGAGCGCGAGGCGGAGATTGCGGCACTGTTGGCGGACTTTGGCCCCGAGGCGCTGTGTGACTGGATACACGGGTTGGGCATAGACACCTTTGTGGGCAGCTCGGGGCGGGTCTTCCCTACCGATATGAAGGCGGCGCCGCTGCTGCGTGCCTGGCTGCACCGCTTGAAGAGCGGTGGGGTGGAGATAGCGGTGCGGCACCGCTGGCTGGGTTGGGCCAAGGACGGCGCGCTGCGCTTTGCCACGCCGGAGGGCGAACGCACGGTGCGGCCGGCCGCGATGGTGCTGGCGCTGGGTGGGGCGAGCTGGCCGAGGTTGGGGTCGGACGGGAGCTGGGTGCCGCTGCTGGCGGCGCGTGGCGCCGAGATTGCGCCCTTGCGGGCGGCCAACTGTGGCTTTGCCGTGCCGTGGAGCGCGCACCTGCGCGAGAAGTATGCCGGGGCGCCGCTGAAGTCCGTGGCACTGAGCTTTACCGACCTGAAGGGCGAAACGACACGCAAACAGGGCGAGTTTGTGGTGAGCGAGACCGGGGTGGAGGGCAGTCTGATCTACGCCTATTCGGCCCGCATCCGCGAGATGGTGGCGGCCCAGGGGCGGGCGACTTTGCTGCTGGACCTGGCGCCGGGGCGTGATCTGGAGCGGGTGATTGCCGAGGTGACCCACCCGCGCGGGTCGCGTTCGATGTCCAGCCACTTGCAGAGCCGGCTGGGCATTACCGGGGTGAAGGCGGGTCTCTTGCACGAGTGCCTGAGCAAGGCGGCCTATCAGGACCCGCTGCAGCTGGCGCACGCGATCAAGGCCTTGCCGCTGACGGTGGGCGAGCCCCATGCGATAGCCGAGGCGATCAGCACGGCGGGAGGGGTACGCTTTGAGGCGCTGGATGCGGGATTGATGCTGCGGGCGCTGCCGGGCGTGTTTTGCGCCGGGGAGATGCTGGACTGGGAGGCGCCGACCGGGGGTTATCTGCTGACCGCCTGTTTTGCCAGTGGCCGCCGAGCCGGGCGCGGCGTGCTGGACTGGTTGGCGCAGCAGACAGCTTGAGTTTGGGCGCGCTGGCGCCATCTTGGTGATTTACCCCTTTGCACCAGAAAGCCCGCCATGCGACTACCCGTAGACCTGAAGAAAGCCTACCGATTGCTCAACCATGGCCCGACGGTGCTGGTATCGAGCGCGCACGGCGAGCAGCGCAATGTGATGGCGGCGGCCTGGAGCATGCCGCTGGACTTTGACCCGCCCAAGGTGACGGTGGTGATCGACAAGAGCACGCTGACCCGCGAGCTGGTCGATGCTTCGGGCGAGTTCGTGCTCAACATTCCCGCCCGGCGCTTAGCGGCGGAGACGGTGGCGGTAGGCTCGCACAGCGGCCGCGATGGGGACAAGTTTGCCGAGCTGAACTTGGCCACCTTCCCGGCCGAGAAGGTGGCTGCGCCGCTGCTGGATGGCTGCGTGGGCTGGCTGGAGTGCAAGGTGATCCCCGAGCCGCACAACCAGCAGACCTATGACCTCTATATTGCCGAGGTAGTGGCAGCCTGGGCGGACCCAGCGGACTTCAGCGAGGGCCACTGGCACTTTGCCGAGGGGCGGGACCGCTCGATTCACTATGTGGCGGGCGGGACGTTCTTCGAGACGGGTAACGAGTTTAAAGTTTGAAAGCAAAGGGCCGCGTGATGCGGCCCTTTGGCTATTGAGTCAGGGCTTGGCAGGAGCTCGTTCCCGGATCAGTTTGACGACCGTTTCGGCCAGCTCGTTCGGTACCGGGATGGTGAGGTGGTACTGCTCAATCCTCCACTGTCCCTTGATCTTGCGCAGCACGCCGGTGCCACGGCAGCGGCCCAGATTGGCGTTATCCAACAGCTCGTCGAAGAACGCGTAGCTGCCGTCGGCCGCCAGGCTGACGTGGCGCTCAACCACGGTGTAGGTCCAACCCTGGCCCTTGTCGAAATAAGGCTTGGCGTAGGCCTTGAACTCGGGGATGGTCCAGCGCTCGCTGGCGTCGGTCCCCAGAAAGACGGCATCGGGCGCGTAGAGGCCAAAGTAGCGGTCGAACTGGGCCTGGGAGGCGGACTGGTGCAGCTGGTCCAGCACCACGCCGACCGCCTCGGCCGGGGTGGCGGCCTGGGCCAGGGGGCTGAGCAGCAGGGCGCCGGCGAGGATGAGGGCGGTGAGGCGGGGCATTAGACTTCCTTAAACGCGGAGCAAAGCAATTTTGAGGGGATGCTTGCCGTCGCTAGATGGGAAATCGGCTTCTGGCGTAATCCACTCGAATTCCTTCACCGGGCGACCGGCCTTGGCGGCGCTGCGCTGCAACTGGTCCAGCCAGGGCTCGGCTTCGACCTGGGCGACGTTGTTGCAGCAGATGATGGTGCCGCCTTCGGCGGTAGCCAGGAGGGCCGGCTTGAATACCGAGGGGTAGTCGTTGACCAGGTCGACGACACCGAACAGGCTCTTGGCGTGGCGTGGTGGGTCGAGGAAGACGAGGTCGAACTGGCGTGCTTCCAGCTTGGGGAAGGGGGGCATACGCTTGCCGCGCACGACCAGCGGCTGGCCGATACCGGACAGCTGGCGCACGGCCGGGAAGACATCGCTCTGCACAAAGCGCGGGCGGATGGCCAGGTCGTTGAGGCGGGCGTTGTCCTTGCCGACGCGCAGGCTGGATTCGGCGAAGTCGACGTTGACCACGTATTCGGCACCGGCCTTGGCGGCAGCGATACCCACACCGCAGGTGTAGGCGAACAGGTTGAGCACGGACTTGCCGGCGGCCTCTTGCATGACGCGGCGGCGGCCGGCGCGCAGGTCGAGGAAGAGCCAGGGGTCTTGCCCGGCATGGCGGCCCTGGACGCGGTAGTTGACGCCCAGCTCCTGCGCCTCGCGCGGCAGCATGGCGGCCTCGAGCTCGGCCTCGGGCAGGGAATTGCGGATGCGCGAGTTGGCGTCACTGCGGTCGTTGTAGACCGTGGTGAGACCGGGCAGCACGCTGCCGTAGTACTCGCTGATGGCCGCCAGCTGGCCCTCGGCCAGCGGCTGGTGGAAGGTCTGCACCAGCAGCAGGCTGCCGTAGCGGTCCACCGTCAGGCCCGATTCGCCCTCGACGCTGCCATGGAACAGGCGGTAGGCATTGGTCGATTCGGCGTGCAGCTGCTGCAGGAGCTCGCCACGCTGGGCGTAGGCTGCCTGGAGCAGCGGAATGAGGTTGACGGACATGGATGCTCCGAACTGAATGCCGACCGCCGGCGTACTGGTACAGCACGTCGGCCAGCGGGTTGATAAGGGAATAGGCGGCATTTTAGCTGGCTATGACCATTGCTGCCTTGATTGTGGTGATAGCCACAACGGTTGGGGGCCGTCCCCTATCTGGTGGATGACGGCGGCGACGTGCTTGAGGCAGGCTGCACGCTACCACCCAAGCCGGAGCCCCAGCACCATGAAACGCACCGCCACCCTCATCGCCACCCTGCTTTGCGCTGCCGCCTGGGCGGGGGAACGCGGTTACTTCGGCTTTGGCATGTCCATCGATGGCGAGGGGATGTTCTGGAACCCCACCCTCAAGTCGGTGAAGATCGAGAAGGTCGTCCCGCAGTCCCCCGCCGCCCGCGCCGGCATCGCCCCCGGTGACTACATCGTGGAGGTGGAAGGCAAGCCGGTTGCCGGCGCCAAGGCCGACACGCTGAAACCCTATCTGGAACGGGATATCGGGCAGTCGACCAAGCTGGGGATCAAGAAGCCCAGCGGGGAGGTGGTGGTGGTGACGTTGGTGGCGGAGGCGAAGGGGAAATAACCGTGCCTTCTTGAGGAGGCGGTCTGTGCGGGGTCTGAAGACCCGCCCTACCAAAACATTGCCCCTCGTGACTTCCGACGCGCTTATGGCGTAGTACCTGCGGAGATTGCGCCGTACGTGTCTCAGCCTAAATAAATGACAACATTTCAACTCTTACTGACTCTCACCAAACATGGGCGACCACTACGTTCCTCAATATTACTTAAAAGGTTTCTCGATCGATGACTCCATTTGGGTATACGACAAAGAAAAAGGGCGCTCTTTCAATTCTCAGCCCAAATCAGTGGCGAATGAGCGTCATATGTATTCAGGCAAAGTTGAGTCGTATCTAGCAAACTCCATCGAAGACCCTGCGAAGGCTGCAATTGAGGCTATACGAACCCAGCGGGATCTAACGCCAGACCTACGTCATGCGCTCGCAAAGTACATTTTGATGCTTTGGAAACGTGTGCCTCAGGCAAGGAAACGCGTTGCGACCATGATGCCAACAGTCGTAAGCGCGCTTGAAGCCGACATCGTTGAGAAAATTGATCACTTATCTACAGCGGATCCAACTGTCAAAGGCATGGCTGAACGTCGAAAAGCAGAAGTACGTAGGATTTTCCAACGATATAGTTCCGACCCTCCCCCAGCTATCTGGCAGAGGAGCCTCCTTTATGAGGGCCGACAAGATGCAGTGAATGCTCTGGAATCTATGAACTGGACATTCCTGCATAGTTCAGAATTACAATTTATTACGTGCGACAACCCGGTGTTTTTCTTCGCGCACGAGGGTCTCCGATCGGAACAATCGGAACTAACAATTCCACTCTCGAGCAACATAGCCCTGTGGGCAAATCGTCGTTATTCATCACAACTCAATCACGCACAAGCGACAAAGCAGATAGTTAAGGAAATAAATCGACGGTCCGCACACAATGCAAGCAGATTCATTTTTGCGAAAGAAGACGAATCCTGGATTTTGCCTTTTTCGCTAAGGGGAAGTTACTCCCTAAATAGAATCAAGTAGCCACGAATATTCGCCCCCCAAGTCGGCACGTTGCGTGCCATTGCAGATGGCAGAGCATGTTAGGCATTTTCAGATAACCACCGACGAGCGTCAGCGAGGCTCCCCTGCGGCGGCAGGGGCGGGGGGGATGGATGCGATTAAGCGAAGCGCGTTTCAGGCCTCGGATGCCGGTGAACGCTCGGCTCTGCCGAGCGCATACGCCACCGCACCGAACAGCTGCAGCTAATCCGTGATCAATAGTGCGGCGGCACCTCGTCAAACAAGCTGGTCGGCTTGCCGCCGTCCTGGTTGCGCTGGGCATCCTGCACCTGACGCAGTTCGCGCGCCAAGAGCTCCAGTTGTTGCTGCTGCAGGGCGACGACGCGGTTGAGTTCGTCCAAGAGGTCGTCCTGCAATGCGATGCGGATTTCGAGTTCGGTGATGCGGTCTTCCATGGTGCGCTCTAAGCTAATGGCGGCACGCCCGGCGCCGCAATGGGGCGATGATAGCCGAGGATGGCAAGAAAAAACCCGCCGCAGGGCGGCGGGTTTTTAGCAGGCGCCGGTGTAGGCCTACTTGCCGGCAGCGACTTGGGATTTGTCGCCGATGTATTTGTTGATGAAGTCCTCGTAGGTGTGGGCCCACTTGTACTTGTTCTCGGGCTTGGCCCAGCCGTGGCCTTCGCCGTTGAACACCATCCACTCGACCGTGTTGCCCTTCTTGAGCAGCTTGTCGCGCATCTTCTCGCCGTGGATCAGCGGCACGCGTACGTCTACCGAGCCATAGGCCATAAGTACCGGGGCCTTGAGACGGGCTACATTGTCGTCGTTGAGGGCTGAAACCTTGCGCATGTACTCGGCGTCTACCTTGTTGTCCGGGTCACCATGCAGATCGCGCTGCTTGTACTTGGACCAGGCGCTGTCGGAGGTATCGGACCAGCTGACGTTGAACAGTAGGTCGATATCGGTCACGCCGACGAAGTTAACGCCGCACTGGTAGAGACCTGGGTCTTTTTCGAGGCCGTACATGGTGGCGTAGCCGCCGTAGCTGGCGCCCATGATGCAGACGCGCTTGGGGTCGACCGTGCCCTGCTTGACCAGCCAGTTGACGCCGTCGGTGACGTCGTCCTGCATGGCGAGACCCCATTGCTTCCAACCCGAGTGGTGCAATTTCCAGCCGAGCCCAGTTGTCATGCGGAACTGCGGCTGCAGCACGGCGTAGCCACGCGAGGCCAGATGCTGGACGTAGGGGTTGAAACCCCATTCGTCACGGGCATGCGGTCCGCCGTGGACGAAGACAACTAGAGGAAGGGCCTTCTCAACCTTGTCTTTAGGCAGCGTAAGGTAGGCAGGGATGGTGAGGCCGTCGCGGGCCTTGTAGTCCACGATCTTCATGGGAGACATCAGCTCAGGCTGGATGTCGGGTTTGAAGCTGAACTGGGATTCGAGTCGTTTGGTCTTTTCGTCGTAGAGAAAAGCTTCACCGGGGTTCACGTCCGAGTGGCTAATGACCAGTACCTTGTCGCCACGCTTTTGCAGCACGTTATCGGAGCCGGGCAGGGCGTCGTCGATGGCACCTTGCAGATCAGCGTAGGCCTGGTCGAAGTAATACTGCTCGGGCTTCATGGCATCGATAGCGAGACCAATGACCTTTTTGCTGGCGAAGTCACGCAGCAAGCCACCGGCGAAGTCGGCACGCGGGTGGCGGAAGACCAGTTCCTTGGGGGCCTGCTTGTCGAAGTCCCAGGTATAGAGACCGGTGGTATCTGCTTTGCTCCGACCTGTAACGTAGAGCGTCTTGTTGTCGGCATCAAATCCCAGCGGCTGGTAGCCCTCGTCTATGGCGGATTCAGCGATCTTTTTCCAAGGTGCTTCGTTGTTTTCGCGATAGTAGGTGTAGGACTTGAGTTGCTTGCTGGCGGCGTCGTTGCTGACCGAGACACCGATCCGCACTTGTCCGGCATTGTCGAGCACCCAGCTAATCACCTTACCGGGTGAGTTGAAGGTAAGCATCTTGGTATGCCCGGTACGGGTATCCATGCGGTACACGTCAGAGCCCCCGAAGCTATTCTCGTCGGCTTCGACGTTGCGTTCGTCATGAGCAACGTAGATCTCGTCTGAATCGCCACCGACGCGATCCATATAGACGTAAGGGCGGTAGCGCATCTGGCCGGCGCGTTGGGCCAGTTCAACGGTGTAGCTGAGGGTGCGGGAGCCGGTGCCGTCGGCATTGATGGCAAACAGGCCGCCCCCCGCGTTCTCATCCAGGGTCCCCTTGTTGTTGCTGATCTGGAATATCAGCCGCTTGTCGTTAACCCAGATGGGGTTGACGATGTCCCATTCCGCATCGCTGGCAACGATCTTGGGCTTGAGCGTGGCGACATCCAGTACGGCCAGGGCCAGGCGGCCGTTCACCGGGGTGAGTACGGCCATGCGCTGACCATTCGGCGACAGGCGTGGGCTGCCGTAGGTGGGGCTGGAGAAGAATTGTTCGACAGTGATGGCGGATGGCTTGGTGGCCACGGCGGGTTCCTGCGCATGGGCCACGGGTGCGAAGGCGCACAGCAGGGCTGCGGCAAGGAGGGTGACGGCGGATTGCGATTTCACTACTGATGCTCCCTATTACCTTTGTCTGTATATGGTTGCGGCGGGCTGGCCCGGTGTTTGCGGTGATGACCGCCCCGATGCTTCTGGATCCCTGCCGCTCGGCGCGATGTAAGCGCGGCGAGGAGCTAACTTACCGAGCCTAGGGCTTTGCTCGCCAGCAAAGCCGGTAACACGGCGGTAATCTGTGGCGAAATCGGCAATAGCCGGGGGTGCTGGCTAGGCGTAACATTCAGCGCTGACAAGCTGAGCCTGCACCATGACCGAGAAGTACGACATCCGCCCCGACCAGTCTGTTGAGCTGTTGAAGGCGCTGCATATCCTGACCCGCGATGGGAAACTGAACCAGGACAGCCGCCGCAAGCTCAAGCAGGTCTACCACCTGTTCCATTTTATCGAACCCCTGCTGACCGAGGCGCTGGGGCGCCACGCCGATATCCGGCTGGTGGACCATGGGGCGGGCAAGTCCTATCTGGGCTTTATCCTGTACGACCTCTTCTTCAAGCAGCAGGCCCCAAGCGGGCACATCTACGGGATCGAGACCCGCGACGCGCTGGTGCAGAGCTCGCGCGAGCTGGCGGACAAGGCGGGGTTTGGCGGGATGTCGTTCCTGAACGTGTCGGTGGCCGACTCGATCACCTCGGGTGAGCTGCCTGAGCAGATCGACGTGGTGACGGCACTGCATGCCTGCAATACCGCAACCGACGATGCGATCCGCTTTGCGCTGGAGAAGAAGGCCGAGTCCATTGTGCTGGTACCTTGCTGCCAGGCGGAGGTGGCCGCGGTATTGCGCAAGAACAAGGGCGGCATGCTGAAGAACCCGCTGACCGAGATCTGGCGCCACCCCATCCATACCCGTGAATTTGGCAGCCAGCTGACCAATGTGCTGCGCTGCCTGCAGCTGGAGGCCCATGGCTACCAGGTGACAGTGACCGAACTGGTAGGCTGGGAGCACTCGATGAAAAACGAGCTGATCATTGCCCGCCGGGAGCCACGGCCCAAGAAGGCGGCAGCCGAGCGGCTGAAGACCTTGTTAGCCGAGGTGGGGCTCACTGAGTTGGAATCGCGTTTCTATACGCCGAGCCTGTAATCGGACCGCCATCAAAAAAAGCCCGCCCCGGTCGAACCGTGGGCGGGCTTTTCTTTGCTACCGGAGCGATCAACCCTTCTTGCAGCTGGTGGAGTCGCACACGGCGGTGAAAGGCTTGCCGGTCTTGCAGAACACGCGGTAAGCCTCGGTCAGGCCGGGCTTGCTGATCAGCCAGGCGCCCTCGCCTTCGCAACCCTCGGCCTTGGCCATCTGCTCGACGTCGTAGGACCAGGTACCGAGCTTGAGGTTGGAGGTGTCGACATGGGCGGCGGCCACAAGCTGCTGGGTGGGAGCCGGGACGACCGCGGCGACGGCAGGCGCCGGGGCCTGGACCGGTGCGGCGGCGACCGGCTTGGCCGGAACGACGGGCTGCGCAGCCTGGGGCGCTGCCACCGGTGCGGCCGGCGGGGTGTAGCTGGCGGGAGCAAGCTTCACGCCGTTTTGCGGGACCAGCTTGGCGTTGATGGTCTTTTCGTCATAGGCGTACATGGCGCCGGTGTTGGGGTCGACCGCAAACCAGCCGATCAGGCCACCAAAGAAGAGGTTACCGACGGAGTACCAGCCGCTGACGTGGGCATCAAGGCGGGCGGTCTGGGTCTCGAAACCGTCCTTGTTGAATTCCAGCTGATAGTTGTTGCGCTCCCAATAGCCGTGACTGCGCGGCAGGCTGAGGGTAGCGGGGGTAGTAACGGTCTGACGGTAACCGGCAGCGTTGGAGCTGACGGTAACGGTGGCGCCGGGCGGCTCGGAGACGATGTTGAGATCGTGCTTGCCGCTATTGATGATGGTTGCGCAACCGGTCATACCGAAGCTGAGTGCCGAGGCGGCGATGAGTTTTTTCATTTTTCTCTCCCTGTCGTGTTTTAAAAAAGGGGCGCAAGTCTACCAGTAGCAAGCGCTTGCTCCCCCTGAAAAGACAGGCGGTCCGTCGCACAAAGCTGCGGCGGGGGGCGGCTGGGCAGTAGAATTGGGGTTTTCTGCCACACCGGACCGTTTTGAAGATGCGCGATACGCTGGCCAGCAACCCCTTGCTGCAAGACTGGAATACGCCCTACGGCCTGCCGCCCTTTGACCTCGTTGAGGCCGGCCACTTTGTGCCCGCTTTCGAGGTGGCCCTGGCTAGACATCTGGAAGAGATCGAGGCGATCGCCTCGCAGACTGCCGCGCCGGATTTTGCCAACACCTTGTTGGCCTTCGATGGTGCCGGCCGTTTGCTCAAGCGCATCGATCTGCTCTTCAGCAACCTGACGGCCAGCGAGACCTCGCCGGCCCTGCAGGCGGTGGAGCGGGAGATGGCACCGCGCCAGGCCGCGCACGAGAACGCGATCTATATGCACGCCGGGCTGTTCCGCCGTATTGACGCACTCCATGCGCAGCGCGAGACGCTGGGCCTGGACGCCGAGCAGCGGCGCCTGCTGGAACGGGTGCACCTGGACTTTGTACGCGCCGGCGCCAAGCTGCCCGAAGCAGCCCGCCAGCGCTACGGCGAGGTGATGGAGACGCTGGCCGAGCTGACCACGACCTTCACCCAGAACGTGCTGGCCGACGAAGCCGGCTTTGCGCTCGAGCTGAAGGGCGAGGACGACCTCGCGGGCCTGCCGGACTTTCTACGTGCTTCGTCCCGTGGTGCGGCGGCGCAGCGCGGCCTGCCCGAGGGCAGCCATGTGGTGACTTTATCGCCCTCGCTGGCCGAGCCCTTTATGACCTTCTCGGCCCGGCGCGACCTGCGCGAGATCATCTGGCGCGAGCGGATGGCCCGTGGCGCGCATGCCGGCGAGCATGACAACCGGCCGGTAGCGGCGCAGATCATGGCCCTGCGCCAGGAGCAGGCGGCCCTGCACGGCTATGCCAACTATGCCGACTACGAGCTGGTGGACCGCATGGCCGGCAAGCCGGCGGCGGTGCTGGAACTCTTGGGCAAGGCCTGGGAGCCAGCCAAGCAGAAGGCGGCCGCGGACCGCGAAGTGCTGACTGCCATGGCACGCGAGCTGGGCGAGCCGACCCCGATCGCCGCCTGGGACTGGCGCTACCTGGCCGAGAAGGTACGGCAGCAGCGCTACGACCTGGACGACGCCGAGCTCAAGCCCTACTTCTCGCTCGACAATATGATCGCAGCGATGTTCGACTGTGCCGGCAAGCTGTTTGGCATTCGCTTTGTGGAGCAGCACGGTGTGCCGCTCTATCACCCGGATGCGCGGCTGTGGGAGGTACGCGACCAGGGCGACGCGCTGGTGGGCCTCTTTATTGGCGACAACTTTGCCCGCCCGAGCAAGCGCAGCGGCGCCTGGATGAGCATCTTCCGTAGCCAGAGCGGCCTGGACGGCGGCACGCTGCCCATCGTGATCAACAACAACAACTTCGCCAAGGCCGACACCACCCTGCTGAGCTTTGACGATGTGCGTACCCTGTTCCACGAATTTGGCCACGGCTTGCACGGCCTGCTCTCCAAGGTACAGTACGAGCGGCTGGCCGGTACCCAGGTGCTGCGGGACTTTGTGGAGCTGCCCTCGCAGATCTTTGAAAACTGGGCCGAGGAAGAAATAGTGCTGCAGCAGCACGCCCGCCACTACCAAAGCGGCGAGCCCATCCCCCGTGCCCTGCTCGACAAGCTGAAGGCCGCACGTCAGTTCAACCAGGCCTGGGCGACCATACAGTACGTGGGTCCGGCCTTGATCGATATGGCGCTGCACTCGCTACCCAATGGCACGGCGGTGGACATTGCCGCCTTTGAGACCGAACAGTGTGCGCGCCTGGGCGTGCCCGAGGACATCGGCCAGCGGCACTATCTGGCGCACTTCCAGCACCTGTTCTCCGGCCCCTGGTATGCCGCCGGCTACTACGTCTATATGTGGGCCGAAGTGCTGGACGCCGACGGTTTCGACGCCTTTACCGAAGCGGGCGATCCCTTCGACGCCGCCACGGCGCAGCGCCTGTACCGGCATATCTACAGCTCGGGCAATACCCTGGAGCCGGCGGCGGCCTATCGGGCCTTCCGTGGGCGTGATCCCAAGGTAGAACCGATGCTGCGCAAGCGCGGTCTGATTTAAACGCGGCGCGCGTAGCGGATAGCAGCCCCGTCCCGGCTTCCAGCCCGACGGGGCTTTTCTTGCCCCCTGTTACAGAGACCTCCTATGAGCCCTGCCGACTACGCCCAGGCCCAGCTGGAACGCTACAACGCCCATGACCTTGAGGGTTTTCTGGCCCTGTATGCCGAGGACGTGGAAATCTACGACTTCCCCACCACCCTGTGCATGCAGGGCCGCGCGGCCATGCGCGAGCGCTACGGCAAGATTCTCTACCCCGGCGCGACGGTCAAAGCGGTAGTGAGCCAGCGCATCGTCTGCGGCAGCCGGGTGATAGACCACGAACAGGTAAGCGGCCACCCGATCAGCGGGGAGGCCAGCCTGGCAGTGATCTATGAGGTGGGGGCGGCGGGGATAGAGAAGGTTTGGTTTATACGCTAGGGCGCATTGCTAAGGAACGACCGGAGATACGGCGCAGCCCCGAAGAGATTGCGCTCAATGGGTGGTTTGATTCCATTGGCTACGGAGGGGGTTGGGGTCCCCGTCATCGTCGCCGAGCATCGCAGCTGTGGCCGGGGCTGTCCGGGGCGCGTTGTCTGAGCCGGCAAGGCCGGCGAGTTTCGCGCCTCGGCCGGGCACAGTGAGAAGCGCAGGGTACCCCGCGTAGCGGGGCGACGATCCCGGGGTCGCCTTTTCTTTGCTTACTTTATTTTGGCGAAGCAAAAGAAAGTAAGGCGGCTGCGGGACGCCCCCCCGCCCCAAGCCGCACACAGTGCGGAGACTCGCGGCGATAGCCGCTGAAACCTACGCCTTCTGCGAAAGCAGTCCGCGCGGGTCTAAAGACCCGCCCTACAAAGGCTGCTTCGGCCTACCAGCTAGCGCATAGCTACCAATTTAGCGGGAAAGATGCGCGCCGGCGGCTTCAAGCATCTCTTGGTCGATGACAAGACCAGATGCAGAACCGACTACGACAGCGGCGAGACCGCAGCTGGGGCAGCATGCCGTCTGTTTGTCGTCGACCCACTTTCGAATATCTGCTGGCGGAAAGATATCCCCACATGAGATACAGCCGCAGATTTCGCTGTCTACGATAGTCCATTTGTTTTTGTAGACCGCGGCCTGATAGGCAACGGGATCGATAGCGGGATCCCAGGGGCGACCACTCGCCAAGGTCTGCGACTTATCAGGCGTGCGCTTTGAGGTGGTATTCGCCCGCGACGTTGGTTTGCCGATCTCATTGCCGATGCCCGCGCCTATAAGGCCGACGACGATAGCGCCAGCCCATCGAAGCAGGCGTGTCCCGTCATCATTATCGAAGCCCGTCAGTATCCCCCACACGATCTTGAAGCCAATAAAGCCGATGGCAAAACCCGCAGCGGCACTCTTGGCCTGCAACTGAGCGGCAGTCTTTTTCTCCTTGGCCGCGATATGCTGCATCATCAGTTGCTGCGGAGAGCTGTTCCGTACACTGCCGCATTTGCTGCAATTTCCCAGCGGTTGCTCGCTCTCAGTCCCGCACGATGTACAAAGCATCTTCCCTGTTCCTATATAAGTTATTGACCAGTCATTCGACGATAAGGGCTAGCGTTAGCCAGGCATATTACCGCGGCGGGAATAAGCCTCAGTCGCGGTGCAATTCGATGGCGTAAAGCAGCAGCTCGCGCTGGTCGGCTTCACGGTAGAAGCGACGTGCCAGCTGCATGCCCAGCTTATCGAGTACCTTGATGGAGGCGGCATTGTCGGGACGCACCGTGGCGAGCAGGCGCGGGAGATGGAGCATGTCGCGGGCGTAGGCCAGCACGGCCTGGGCGGCCTCCTGCACGTAGCCCTGGCCGCTGTGCTCGGGCAGGAGGGCGTAGCCGATGTCGGGGTCGTCGAGGTAGTCGCGCTGGGCGAGGCCGCACATGCCCACCGTGGTGCCGGTAGCCTTGTCGGCCACAAGGTAGAAGCCAAAGCCCAAGCGGGCGTAGCTGTCCAAGGGGCCGTTCAGGAGGTACTGGCGTGCCTCCTCCAGGGTATGGACATTGCGGTCGCCGATATAGCGCAGCCAGGACGGCTCGTTGAGCAGGCGCAGCATGAAGGCGGCGTCATCCAGCGTGAGCTGGCGCAGCTGGAGGCGGTCGGTCTGGAGCACGAGCACGGCGGGGTCCGGTAGCTATTTCGAAGGACAGCACCTTAGCAGAGCGCAGCTTGCTAAGCAGATTGGCGGCAACGTGCTAGGCTGATCCTGGCTCGGCGAAATAGGCCGGCCAAGCAAGTAGAACAGAGCCCCGCATGGGACGGCGCCTGCACCAGGAGGAATAGCGGTATGACTTCGATCACCAAAGCCGGCGTGGGCTACGCGCCGCTGAGCTGGGCCTTGCCCGCCAATGAGAAGCAGGCCGAGGCAGACAAGCCGGTAGTCACCGGCAGCACCACCAGCAGCGCCAGTAAAAGCATCCATGTAGACCTGAGCCCCCTGGCCCGCTCGCTCTCGGGCAAGGGCGGCATAGCCGGTACCGGCGGCAACGACGATATCGACAAGGCCGATCTGCCGCAGCAGATCAAGGACGCCCTCAAGCGTATACGCCAGCTGAAGCAGGAGCTGCGCGAGGCGGAGGAGAAGCTGGCCAAGGTGCAGGCGAACAACCAGCTCAGCGAGGATGAAAAGAAGGTGCAGACCGAGCAGTTGCAGGCGCAGATCAAATCGCTACATGGTGCGCTAGCCAGCGCGAATGATGCGCTGGCCAAGGCGGTGAAGCAGCAGAAGCTCAGTGCGGAGCAGACGACGTCGGTGGCGACCTTGATGGTGCGTGGCTAGGCGCACTTCCCAACGCTCGCAGGTGGGCCGAATGCGATACGGCGCGATGCCCTGCAGGGATCGCGCCCTTTAGCGGACGACTATTCGCCAGCGACCTTGAGCTTTTCGCCCTCGACCAGCACGGTGTTGGTGCCGTCCGACAGCCACAGCTGGCCGTCCTGGATGGTGGCTTGCAGCTGCATGCCGCGCTGATTCATGGCGGCGAGCTGGGCCAGGGTATCGGGGCTGATGCCGATGACGTGAAGGTTGTCGAGCCGGCCGAGCTTGTTCTCTATGCCCTTCCACCAGACCTCGCTGGCGCGGCCGCCGTAGCTGTAGACCCAGACCTGCTCGGCGCGACCGCAGGATTGGCGCAGGCGGCGCTCATCCGGCTCACCCAGGTCGATCCAGAGCTCGATCTCGTCGGCGTAGTTCTTCTTCCACAGCGCGGGTTCGTCGTCACCGGCGATGTCGCGGGTGAAGGACAGGCGCTCGTCGGCGTGCAGGATAAAGGTCACCAGGCGCAGCATGAGCCGCTCGATGGTCTCGGACGGGTGCTGCGCCAGGGTGAGGCTGTGGTTGGCGTAGTAGCCGCGGTCCATATCGCTGATGGAGACGTCGGCCTTGTGGATGGTGGCTTTGAGTGCCATGCGTGGGAGACCCTTCGTAGCAAGGGCGGCAGTTTAGCCGGATCAGGCGCCTAAGTCCTGCCGCTCATCCACAAGGTACCAGCTATTGCCATAGCAATCGGCCACCAGGGCGGCCTGCCCGTCGGGGCCGACGGCCGCCTCGACCAGAACGCGGCCGCCGTGCCGCCGCATACGCTCGGCGAGCTGGCGGCAGTCGTCTACCGCCAGCACCCAGGTGGGGTTGTTGCCGATCTGGGCCAGCTTGCGCTGGTGTGTGGCCTCGCCATAGCGCGCGACGCTGGTGGCTTGCAGGGCGATCTGGGGCCAATCCTGGCCGGGGATGCCGATGCTGAGCCGACGCTCGCCGCCCTGCCGGCTATCCTGCCGCAGCTCGAAGCCCATGGCGCCGGTGTAAAAGGCCAGCGCTTGATCCTGATCGGGCACCACCAGGGTGAGATAGCGCAGGACGTGGATCATACGCAGGCCTTGGGCAGTTTGCCGAGCTCGGCCTCGACCACCTGGGCGAGCGCCGGGTCACGCAGGGCGAAGTGCTCGAACAGGCCCAGGGCGGCCAGGGCGGGGACCAGGGACTGCAGGTCGGCCAGGGCCTCGGCCCGCTGGGCAGGCGTGGCGCCGTCACTGGCCAACAGGCGGGCATTGGCCAAAAAGGCGCCGACGCTGCCCTTGCGGACGGTGATGCCAGCAAGTTCGACGGTGTTCTGCTGGTCGGGGAGGATATGTTCGGCTTTCATGCTGCTTTCCTTATTGGGTTGGGGTGGACATAAGGTAGCGCCCGACAGGTGTGGCGCGTTATCGTCATGTAGCCATCCAATACGCCAAAACCGCCAAGTATGAACGAGACCCCGGCCCTGCACGCCTTCCGCCTGCGCCACGACCAGCACCACCTGGCCGCCTGGCATGCCCATAGCCTGGGCCAGCTCTATGCGATCAGCAGCGGTGTCTTGATCATGCAAAGCCCCGCCGGTCGCTGGGTGATGCCACCCGGCCATATAGGCTGGCTGCCGCCACGCTGCGAACATGCGGCCAGCGGGCATGGGCCGCTGGCCGGCTGGAGCGGCTACCTGGCCCTGCCCTGGTGCGCGGACCTGCCCAGCGAGCCCTGTGTGCTGGCGCCCTCGCCGCTGATCCAGGCCATAGTGGCCCAGGTGGCCGATAGCAGCGGGCAACTGGCGACGGACCGGTTGGCGCGGCTGGCGGCGGTGCTTTGCGATGAACTCAAGGCAGCCGAACCGGCCGCCTTGGCGCTGCCCATGCCGCACGACAGGCGCTTGCTGGCGATCTGCGAGGCGCTGCTCGGCGACCTCGGACGGACCTGGGATATGGTGCAGTGGGCCAGTTGGGCGGGGCTGAGCGAACGCTCGCTGGGCCGGCACTTCATGGCCGAATGCGGGCTGGGCTTTGCCCAGTGGCGGCAGCGGGCGCGACTCTTGCGCGCGCTGGAATGGCTGGCGCAGGGCCAGCCGGTGGGCGAGGTGGCGACGGCCTTGGGCTACGAGACCACCAGCGCCTTTATCGCCGCCTTCCGTCGTGAATTCGGGACCACTCCGGGACGCTATTTCGGAACGACCGCTGGTCGCCATTAATGCCATTGGCATTGCCATCCAATCATGTCATTGGCATTATTCGCACCTCGACCGAATCAAATGGGAGCTCCGCGATGGATATGCTTACTGCACTGCGCCGCTACGGCTGGATCTTGGGCCTGATCGCCATGGCCATGGGCCAAGGCAAGGCAGCCAACGACGCCGCGGTGACCGTTACCCCCATGCGTGATGCCAGCGCGGTAACTGCCGCCGTGGCCGTCAGCCTGATCACCCAGGCCCAGCCAACCACAACCACCGTGGCCCGCCCGGCCACCGCCACCAGCAATCTGCGCCTGGGCACCTGGTCCTACGAAGTGGAACAGATGGCCAAGGCCAGTGGCTGCCAAGGCAGCGGCGCCTGGCTGGTGAAGGAAGCCGAAGGCTCGCAGCACTACCGCATGCAGTGCGCCGCCGGTACGACCTACGCGGCGACCTGCAATACCAATGGGCAGTGCCTGGAAGACTGAGCGCTGACTTGCCCTTGCCGTGATTGGCCACTCTCGGCGTTCATAGCGTAGCAGCGTTCAACTCATCGCCCGGCACAGCCGGGCGCTAACCTCCATCCGATATTCGAACGCGCCTCCGCTTTTATATCACCCACTCCCCCCGCCCTCGCCGCCGCGAGGGAGCCTCGCTAACGCTCGTTGGCGGCTTCGATTACCTGCACGAGATCCAGAATCCATTGCACTGATTGCGTGCTGCAGTTTGCTCTCCAGTTGGCGAACGGTGGCTGCGTTAGGGGCGGGGGATGGCCGCGGGATGCACTCCCGCCCTAAACCACGCAGAGCGTGGATACTGCGGCGATAGCCGCCAAATCAACGCAGTTTGAGGCGGATGGCGCTACGCTTTTTCGCCCTACAGAGGCGTTAGTTCCGACGGGACAGTGGATACTCAGGCTGATGGGCATGCGGAGCAGGACAACAAAAAGGCCGTACGGGTGTACGGCCTTTTTGTTGGCGTTGCCAGATACTTAGCGGCCGCGCGGTTTACCGCCGCTGGGCTTGCCCTTGCCGCCGCGCAGATTGGGCTGGCGGCTGGGTTGGCGCGGGGCGTTGATGTGGCCCGGGGTGCCGGGGCCGCCGCCGCCGCGGGCGTTGCCCTTCTGGGCCTGTTGCTTGCGCTCCTCGGCCGTGGGGTAAGGC
>NZ_DATCSC010000077.1:0-3349 GCF_036568685.1 Chitinimonas sp. | reverse complement strand
ACGCTGCTTGATGCACACCATGATGGTCTTCATGGCAGCATTGTATCGCCGCCACGCCAGGGGGGCTCAGTCCGCCGCCTTATCGGTCTGCCGCAGTTCCCGGCGGGCCGAGTGCGCCAAGGCCAGATAGCGGCCGCGGATATGCTCCAGCTCATCCTCATCCAGCTCCTCCAGGTCCAGGAGGGCGTTATTGGCTTGCTCCAGCGTATAGATCAGCTCATCGAGCTTGATCTGCAGCGCCTCGGTATCGCGGTTCTGGGTGCTTTGGATCAGAAAGACCATCAAAAAGGTGATGATGGTCGTACCGGTATTGATGACCAGCTGCCATGTGTCGCTAAAGCCGAACAAGGGTCCGGTCAGCGCCCATAGCAATACCAGCACCAGCGCAGCACAGAATGCCAACGGTCGGCCGGTGAGCGCCGCCGTATGTTTGGCAAACCGGGTGAACAGGCTGTGCCGGCTACCCTTGTCCTGGGGCAGGCTGACCATCTCAGGCCGCCGCCCAGCGCTCAACCTGGCGCAACACCACATGCCCCAGAGAAGGCTCATTTGCCGCCGTCTCGCGCAGCCAGGCGGCGTCGTTCTCCTGCCTATGTACCTGCCGCTGCAGCTCGCGTATCGCCCGCTCGCCACCCAGCCGCAACGCATGTGGCAACACCTGTTCCAGCACCTCGGCCAGATCGTCGCAAAGCGGCCGTTCGCTATGCCGCGCCACATCGATGAACTGCGCATAGAGGCCATGCCGGCAGGCCTGGAAGCGGTTGTATGCGTAAGCCAAGGGCAAGTCAGGGTGGGCATGACCCCGGACCTCCTGCCGCAGCCAGCTCACCAGCGCCTGCGCAAAGGTCGCCAGCCGTGCAGCCTGGCGCGGCGTCAGGGGCGTATCGCAGATGCGCAATTCGATGGTGCCGTAGTTGGGCTTGGGGCGGATATCCCAATAAAAGTCCTTCATGCTGGCCACCACGCCGTAGTCCGCCATGCGCCGGAAATAGGCGCAGAAACCCTGCCAGTCCTCCACCGCCGGCATGGTGCCGGAGAGCGGAAAGGCATTGACCGCACTCAGCCGCGCACTATGAAAGGCGGTATCGACCCCCTGATAGAAGGGCGAACTGGCCGACAGCGCAATGAAATGCGGGATATAGCGGGCCATCAGCCGGGTCAGCCTGACCGCCTCATCGCCATCGCGACAGGCGATGTGGATGTGCTGACCAAACACCGTGAACTGCTGTGCCAGATAGCCGTACTGCTCGTGCAAGGCCTGGTAGCGTGCACCCGGGTAGATGCGCTGGTCGCTCCAGCGCTGGAAGGGATGGGCTCCCCCGCCGGCCACCGCCAGGTGCAGCCGGTCCGCGGCAGAAACCAGATGGTCGCGCAAGGTTTCCAGCTCCTCGGCCAGGGCCTCGTATTCATGATGAATGGTGGAATTGAGCTCGATCATGCCCTCGGTGATTTCCGGCACGACGTTGCCAGGATGGTCACGCTTGGCCAACTGGGCCAGCAGATCGGTCGCGCCACGGGTGAGGTTGTAGTCGTGCCGCGAAAGGATCTGCAATTCCAGTTCCACCCCCATGGTCGGCTTGTCGCTGCCCTTGAAGTCCAGCAGGGCCTCGAATTCAGAATCGGTCATGCTGCATCCCTTTCGTTTTGCGGGCATCGCCCACCCGCTCCAAAGCCCAGCGGGTGGTCAAGGGGCCGATGATCTCAAGCAGGCACAGCGCTGCCAGGGCAATGGCGCTGGCGTGGGTGGTCAGCTCAGGCATGGCCGCTACCGAACCATGCACCGTCAATACCGCCAGGCTGGACATGGGCAGCAGCGTCACACCCAGCCACACCCCTTGGCGATGGCCTATGCCGCTGAACGGCGCCAGCAAGGCCGGCACCGTGAGGCGGACCAGGCCACGAACCAACAGGAACAAGCCGGCCCACATTGGCACCTCGCGCCAGGCCCACCAATCGAGGCTGGCACCGATCTGCACAAACAGCACGCAGACGAAGAGGCCGCGCAGATGGTCGACATTGAGCCCCAGCAGGGCCTCGCCCTGGTCGATATTGCGGCTGGCGATCCCCAGGCTCAGCACCGCCAGCAGGGTCGGCACGGCCAGGAGCTGCGCCACGCCCACGGTGGCGGCGATGCCACCGAACAGGAACAACATGGGCAGCACGTCGTGCGGCCCGCGCTGCCGCAACCACTTGAGGAACAAGGCCAGCAAAAAGGCCGCCACCATGCCCAGCGCCAGCGCCCCCAAAAGCTCCCAGGCCGGCTGCAGCAGCGCCGCCTGCCAGCCATCCTCGCGGGCAAAGCGGGTCAGCGAGATCAGCATCAGCGCCAGCACCAGGGCCAGGGCATTGTTCACGGCGGCAAACACCCAGGCCCACTCGCTGACCCGGCCCTCGGCCCGGGTCTCACGCAGAATCGGCAAGAGGATGACCGGCGAGGTGGTCATGGCCAGGATGCCCAACAGGCCGGCGGCCACCGGCTCTATGCCCAGCAACTGGAACAAGCCGTACACCGCGCCGAATACCGAGAGGCTCTCCACCAGCGCCAGCGCCATCAGGCGGGGCTCGCGGTGCAACCAGCGCCAGTCCAGGTGCCGGCCAAGCTCGAACAGCAAGATGCCGACCGCCACGTCGGAAAACAGCGACAGCTGGCGCATGGCATCCGGGTCGATCAGACCCAGCCCGAGCGGGCCGCACAGAAGCCCGGTGCAGAGATAGCCGGTGATGGTCGGCATCCTGAACAAGCGATGCAGGGCTTCCGCCACCAGCACCGCACCGAGCAAGCTCAGCCCGACCAGGGCCAGGTGGTTGTCCTGCAGCAGTGAGCGGGCAAACAGGGTGTAGTCCATGGGGTCTCCAGAAGGCCCAGCTACTACGCAATAGCAATGCCAGCAACCGCCACCGCAACAAACACCGACGGCCGCCGGTATCCGGCGCCCTCCCCTGCCGACCAGGCCCGCAAGTAGCAGGTAAGCTTTGCAAACTGGCCGTAACTCTTGCCAGCCCGAGATGCAAAAGGCCACCCGAAGGTGGCCTTGGCTTAGCGAGCACGTACCTGGATCAGACCCGCAGCGTGGCAATCCCGCTGCGCAACTCACCCACCTGGGCTTCAATCGCCGTCGCGGCCACCACCGATTCGGCCACCGCGGCGGCGCTCTCCTCGGTGTGCTGGGCAATCTGCTCGATGCGGCTGGCAATCTGTTCCGAGGCAGCGCGCTGCTCCAGCGCCGCGTTGGCGATATCGGCCACCACGCTGGCGGTACTGCCGGCGGCGTCGCGGATCTCCGCCAGCACGTCGCCAATCTCGCCGGCCGATTCGGCCGAACGCTGCATATGGCCGTTCGCCTCGCGC
>NZ_DATCSC010000076.1:0-8985 GCF_036568685.1 Chitinimonas sp. | reverse complement strand
CCATCCACCACGCCGTTCTGCAGGCCCAGGTAGACTTCGGAGAAGGCCATCTGCTGTGGCAGCGAGCCCAGGGCGCGCATCTGGGCATCCAGCACCTTGGAAGACTGGATGCGCATCTTCACACCGCGGAAATCAGCCGGGGCCTTGAGCGGCTTCTTGCCGCTGAAATCCTTGAAGCCGTTGTCCCAGTATGCAAGGCCCAGAATGCCCTTGGGCTCCAGCTTCTTCAAGAGGCTGGCGCCGATGGCGCCTTGGGTGACCTTGTGCAGCTCTTCGTAGTTGTCGAAGATGTAGGGCAGGTCAAAGACTTCGAATTCCTTCACGCCCAGCGGACCGAACTTGGCCAGCGAGGGAGCGAGCATCTGCACGGCGCCCAGTTGCAGCGCCTCCATCTCTTCCTTGTCCTTGTAGAGCTGGCTGTTGGGGTAGACCTCGACCTTCACCGCACCCTTGGTGCGCTCTTCGGCCAGCTTCTTGAAGTACAGTGCGGCCTTGCCTTTGGGGGTGTCGTTCGCCACCACGTGGCTGAACTTGATCACGATGGGGTCGGCAGCGAAGGCAGCAGTGGTGGTAAGGGCGAGCGCGAGGGCGGCGCCCAGAACGGTGCGGCGTTGCATGGCATGTCTCCTTTATAGGTGTAACAAGATTCTTCGCCGCCGATTGTAGGCGGACAATTGTGGCTACACCCCTGTGGTCAACCACAATGCCGAGTGTAGACCACTGAACTACGATAGCCGCATGCCCCCCAGCCGTCCCTTCCCTCCCCGCCAACTCCCGCCAGCCCGCCAACTGTGGCTCTGGCCGCGGGTTGCGCTCGCACTCTTTGTTGCGGCGGTGTTGGGCCTGCTGTACTACCTGCGCGATCTGGAACACGAGGAAGCACGCCTGGTACAGATCAGCGACGTGCTGTGGATCGAGCAGAACCTGCGCTTCCAGTTCGACAAGACCGAAGAGCGGCTCTCGGCCCTGCTCGACGCTGCCCGCGACGGCAAGCTCACCGAAGCCGAATTCCGCGCCCGCGCCCGGCTGGTAGGTGACGGCAACCCGGCCGTGACCGGCGTGCGACTCCAGCAGCCCGGCCTGGTTTGGCAGCATGGCGAAATCCTGCCCATGCAGGGCACGCGCGACGCCGGCAAGCTGGCCCAGGCCACCGGCAAGCCTGCCTATACCGACCTGCTGGGCTATGAGGGGCGCATTGCCATCGTGCTGCGCGATGGCGAGCGCGAGATCGGCGCCATGATCTCGCTGCCACGTCTCTTGGCCGAGCAGGTACCCTGGTGGTTCGCCAACAAGTACCGGCTGTCCATCCTCGACGCCCAGGGCAAGGAGGTCGCCAGCCGCTCACGCGTAGCGGCGGACGACGAGACCCTGAGCTACCAGCTCACCTTCGACCCGCCCGGCCATGGCCTGGCGCTCAAGGTAGTGAGCTACCGCGTGCCTACCGGCATTGTGCAAAAGAGCCTGATCATTGGCGTGGTCCTGCTCGCCATCATCGTGCTCTTCAGCTGGTGGCGCTTGCGCCGGCAGGTACAGGGCAGGCTCAGCGCCGAGCTGGCCCTGCGCGAGGAACATGCCTTCCGTACCGCCATGGAGAGCTCGCTCTCGGTGGGCATGCGCGCCCGCGACCTGGAAGGCCGCATGATCTACGTCAACCCGGCCTTTTGCCGCATGGTGGGCTATACCGCCGCCGAGCTGATCGGCACCATGCCGCCCTACCCTTACTGGAACCCGGACGATCTGGCCAGTCACCAGGCGGTCAACGACGCCGTGCTGGCCGGCCGCGCGCCACCGGACTACGAGCTGACCCTGCGACATAGCGACGGCCACCTGGTCCACACCCGGGTCTATACCACCCCCCTGATCGACGCCACCGGCCGCCAGCGTGGCTGGATGAGCTCGGTGGTGGACATCACCGCCCAGAAGCAGGCCGAGGCACGCGAGCACGAGCAGGAGGAAAAACTGCGCCAGACCGGCCGCCTGATCGCCATGGGCGAGATGGCCTCCACCCTGGCACACGAGCTCAACCAGCCGCTGATGGCCATGAGCACCTATGCCAGTGCCGCCCGCCAGTTCGCCGGCCAGGGCGATACCAGCATGCTCGATTCCACCCTGGGCAAGATCGCCGAACAGGCCCAGCGCGCCGCCGGGGTGGTCCGGCGCATCCGCGACTTTGTGCGCAAGCATGCCCCGCACAGCGAGCCCTGCGACCTCAACGCCATTGCGCTCGACACGCTGGAACTGATCGAACCGGACGCCCGCGCCCGCCATGTGCTACTGCACCATGGGCTGGCCGAGGATATGCCGCAGGTCCAGGCCGACCGGGTATTGATCGGCCAGGTGATCATGAATTTGCTGCGCAATGCCATTGACGCCTGCGCCGACCAGCCGCCAGAGCGGCGGGACGTGTTGCTTGAGACCCGCTACGATAGAGATGCAGTGGTACTGAGTGTGCGCGACCGCGGCCATGGCATCTCGGCCGAGAACGGCGAGCGCCTGTTCGAAGCCTTCTACACCACCAAGGCCCTGGGCATGGGCATAGGCCTCAATATCTGCCGCTCCATCGTCGAGCAGCACCATGGCCAGCTGGGCTATGAGAGCCTGCCCGAAGGGGGCACCATCTTTACTTTGAGTCTGCCGCGATGAATACCAAACCCGTCTACCTGGTCGATGATGACCACGATGTGCGCGATGCCCTGGGCCTCTTGATGCTGGCCCACGGCTATACCGTACGCGCCTACGCCAATGGCAAGGACTTCCTCGACAGCCTGGAGCCCGATAGCGAGGGGGTGGTCGTCCTGGACGTACGCATGCCCGGCCTCTCCGGCCTCGACGTGTTCGACCGGCTGCTGCAGAGCGATAGTGAATTGATCGTGATCTTCCTCTCCGGCCATGGCGATATCCCCATGGCGGTACAGGCAGTCAAGCAAGGTGCCTTCGACTTCCTGGAAAAACCCTGCAGCGAGCAGCAGCTGCTTGAGAAGATCAACGATGCGCTGGAGGTGGTTACCGGCCGGCAGTCGTTGCGTGGCAGCCAGCAGGAGGCCGACAAGCGCCTGGCCACGCTCTCGCCGCGCGAGCGCGAGGTAATGGAGCGGGTACTGGCCGGCAAGCTCAACAAGCAGGTGGCGGACGAGCTCAATATCGCCATCCGTACCGTCGAGGTGCACCGCGCCAACCTGTTCGCCAAGATGGGCGTGCGTTCTGCCCTGGATTTGGCTCAGTTGCTGGCCCGTCGCAGCGGCGTCTAGGTGTTTTCCTGCCAGCTCAGTACCTGGGGCGGCTTACGTGGCGTGGGCATGCCCTGCTCGCGTGGCACGCCCAGTACCAGTGGCACCACCACGTTCATATCCGCCGGCACGCCCAGTTGCAGTTTGACCTCGGGTCGGTTCAAACCTTCGATGGCCGAGCCGATCACGCAGCTACCCAGGCCCAGGGCATGCGCCGCCAACATCAGGTTGGCGGAAGCCAGCCAGCAGTCGGCCACCACATAGGGGCCCATGGGCGGCGTGCAGATCAGCACCAGGGTATCGGCACCGTGGAAAAGATTGCTGTCGCCAGCGGGGTAGATCTGCGCCGACAAGGCCTTGAGGCTGGCGGCGCCCTGCAGCACCACAAAGGCCCATTGTTCCTCGTGGATGGCGGTCGGTGCCCTGACCGCAGCCGCCAATAGCCGCTGTACCGTCTCCCGCCCCAGTCTTACTGGCAGATAGCTGCGTACCGAACGCCGGGTGGCAATCGCCGCCAATACATCCCGCAGTTCCCCGTCCATATCGTACTCCCGCGTCCAAGCTTCTCCTGCTTGTACGCCGGTAGGCGCTAGACCATATTGATCGGGGTCAAACAACAGAAAGCCCAAACGGGGCACGGAGGATGCATGTACGCCCAACCCTTGATCGCGGTGGCCGACGTGCCACGCAGCAGCCGCTGGTACCAGGCCGTACTGGGTGCCGAGAGCGGCCATGGTGGCGAGGAATACGAACAGATCATGGCCGGCGGCGAGATGATCCTGCAGCTGCACCAATGGGATGCCCATGACCATCCGCATATCGGCCGGCCTGCATTGCCACCGGGCAACGGCGTGCTGCTTTGGTTCCAGACCGATGCCTTCGATACGGCGCTGGCACGCATCCGGGCAGCCGAGGCCACGGTACTGGAGGGACCCAAGGTGAATCCCAATGCCCAGCACCGCGAGATCTGGCTACGCGATCCGGATGGCTATGTGGTGGTGATCGCCGGCGCCTACGGCGACCTGGGCTAACCCTTAGGCGACCGTGTGCAGGCCACCCGGCGCGCCGCCGCGGCCGGCCTTCAGGCGCCGCACCTGCAGCACCGCCCCAACCAGAAAGATCAGGAACATCACCCCGGCTGCGGTCTGTAGCTCGGGGGCCTCGGCATTGGGTAGCAGCGGCGCCCCCAGGGGCAGGCGAGTAGTGGTCTCGGTCACCGCCGGGATCATGTGGAAGAACACCGTCAGCGAGTAGCTGACCACCTCCACGTAGCGGCTCTTGCCGCCAAAGCCACCACGGCTGGCTTGGACCGCCACGGCCAGCACCACCAAGGTGATAATGCCCAGCATATGTGGTTTGCCAAAGCCGCCATGCTGAAAGATGCCAAAGCCGGTCAGACAGGTCAGGATGGTGGCGTAGAGGTAGACCTTGCCCACCGTGTTGCCGGTCGCGATCTGCTTATCGCGGGCCAGCGCGACGATGGCGGCGGCCAGTGCCACCAGACTGATGGCCGTGTGGATGATGCCCAGCGTGGTCAAGCCCAACATCTCGGTTCTCCTTGGAAGGGGGTCGAAATCGCGATCGGGTCTGCATCTGCTTACCCATGCAGCGTAGACCGGCCTTTGCGCACCAGCATCACTCTTTCGGGTTAGCCACCTTGGCCTGCTCTATCCGGGCCGTCAGCCCAGGTGCCTGGCGGCCTCACGCACACTGAGCGGCGCAAGCACGGCGCCTTGCTGGGCCAGAAAGGCCCTGACCGTATCCGGCGCATGACGGGCATAGTCGCGCAGCGCCCAGCCTATGGCCTTGCGGATAAAAAAGTCGGTCTCGGGTGCCAGTACCAGGGCGTAATCGAATAGCCGACGCTCGTCCACGTCGGCCCGCCAGCCCAGTTGGTGCAGCATGGCCACGCGCTTTACCCACAGGTCGGGGTGGCGCAGGGCAGCGTCCATCTGCAACTGGGCACTGACATCCGTCCGGCTGGCGGCATGGACCACATCGCCCACCACGCTGGCCAGCGCATCCACCGTGTCCCACCAGGATCTTTGCTGAACCAGCGCCAAAAGCCCTTCGAGCTGGGTCATGTCCAGCCGCTTGTGGTGGCGGGCCAGCAGGTCCACCGCCACATACTGGTACTCGCGCGCCGGCAGCAGCCACAGTGCCTGGGCCTGCGCAAGCAATGCCTCGGCGGGTTGCTTGGCCTGGGCCTTGAGCAGCGGTAGCGCCAAGCTGCGGCGCAGCGGTGTGGGCAGGCCCAGGAAGTCGAACTGATCGCGCATATAGGCGCGCATGTCCGCTGCGCGGGCCGGGTCGGCATGGGGCAGCAGCAGCGCCTGCACGGCTTGGCTGAAAGCTGAGGGTGTCATGGCATCAGCATTGCGCGGCCGGTGCCATCTGGCAAGGTCAGCGCACGCCGCCCCGCAGCGTTGATCACCCTGGCAGTCAGCCGGCAGGACGCAGCGGCAGGGTCAGATAGCTGCCGCCATACCAACGCAGGCGCAGGGGCTGCCGGCCATCGGCCAGGGTTTCGTCGCTCACATCCTTACCGCTGCCATAGTTGATCTGCAGTTGCGGTTGGCGGATAGGCCCTAGCATCATCAAGAGCCGGCTACCCTTGGCCAGCAAACGGCTGGTCAGGCGTCCGGCCTGCAGGTCAAAACTCAACCGTCTACCGGGCTGCAGCAGTTGCCGCCGGGTCCGGTCGCGGGCATAGCTGAGCCGGTTCTGCAGGTAGGAGAGCTGCACATACTCCCCCTGGGCAGTCAGCTCATAGAGCATCAGGCTCAGGTCCAGGTCGCGCTTGTTGATCTCGAGCTCCAGGTGAGCAGAAAACAGGCCGCTCAGCTCGGTGGGCTGCGCCAAGGGCTCGCTGATCCAGACCTTGGTACCCCAGGTATCCAGTTCAGTGTTGACGATGCCCCCGCCGACAAAGACCCGGTCGATATCGCTACGGTCAGCCAGCGCCACCGTCTGGCTGACCACGCCATTCCGACGTTGTACCTGGCGCGTCAGCGGGTAGCGATCCTGCTGGGGGCGGTCGACGCCGAGGTAGTAGCGGACCGGCTCGCCCATGGCCGCAATGCTGGGCACATGCTTCCAGACGTTGGCGCCCATCAGCTGGTAGTTGACCTTGTCCGCCAGGATGGCGGGGCGCGGCCCACCCCGCAGCACATAGTCAAACCACTGGTAACGCAGCTCGCCCAGCTCGATGCGGGCGGCCGGGTCGGTACGGTAGCCGCGTAGCTGGGTCCTGTCCTCGCCCAGCGCACCTATGGTGCCGCGCTGGCCACGGATATGGTCGTAGGGCCCAATCAGCAGGTAGTGCTCGGCGTCCGGCCGGTACTGGCGGTGCTGTTGGTAGTAGTAGAGGGCGCCAAGCTGGCCGTCATCGTAATAGCCGGTGGTGGTCAGCACGGGGATGTCGATGCGGGCGAACTCCTCGCGGAAGGGGATCATGGCCTGCCAGTAGCTGTCATAGCCAGGGTGGTCCAACCAGCGGCGGAAGATGGGGTTGGGCGTGCCATCCAGCCGGTCCAGCTCACGGTAGGCCGTGCCGCCCACATACCATTGCCGCTGCATGCGCCACCAACGCTGCCGGTCGTTCATGACCGCCTCGTCTACCGTGGCGTTATTGGTCACGTAGAAGGGCCAGTAGTACACAAAGCTGAAGAAGACATTGCCATCCATGGGCACGTCTATGCCCGGCGCGGCCGTTACCGAGGGCATCAGCGCCTTCAGGGCTGGCGGCATGCGCTTGGCGGCCGCCCACTGGGTAAAACCGTCATAGCTGCCGCCATACATGCCTACCCGGCCATCGCTCCAGGGTTGGGTGGCAATCCAGTTGATCAAGGCCGCGGCATCCTCGCCGTCATGCTCGTAGGGCACCGCCTTGTTCGGGCTGCAGCCCTTGCCCCGGCTCAGCCCCACCACGCCGGCATAGCCGTGCGATGCGGTGCGGCGCGCTTCGATCAAGGTGGCGACCGGGTCGGCATAGATGGTGAAGTCCAGCAGCGCCGGCAGCGGTTGGCTGACCTTGCGCGGCCGCAGCACCAGTGCGCAGAGGGTGGCACCCTGCGGTGTGCGTACCGGCAGGTCACGTGCAATCAGGTAGCGACGAGCATCATCCTCGGCCACCAGGGCTGGCAGGCGCGGCGCCATCCGCCGGTAGGCTGTTGCCTGCTGATATTGCACCAGCAGGGCCAGGGCATCACCTTCCTGCAGGCTGGGCTGCCTATCCAGCCGATCCAGGGTGCTCCGCAGGCTTTCCTCCATGCCACCATAACCCAACTCCAATGCACGGATAGCCAGGGCTGCGGTGACGTCGTCCAGTGCCCCCATCAACTCACGGAAAGCCCGGTCAAAGGCGGGCTCGAAGGCTTCCCCCGCCGCCATACGCTGCCCGGCACGGGCCATGATCTGGTATTGCACATGCAGTGCTGCCGACGGGTAGGGGCTATCGGCCCGCAACGCGCGCAATGCCGTAATGCTGGCCTCAGCCTCGGCGTACCGCGCTGTCAGCAATTGCAGACGGAACCGCCGGTCGAGCTCGGTTGCAGGGTCTGCGCTGTGGAATCCGGCCAGCAGGCTTTCCGCCAACTTGGGTATGGCCTGCGCCAGGCTTGCCTCGTCTCCTCCGGCGCCAGTCGGCCAGGGGTAGTCCTGAGCTGCTGCGGCAGCCCAGCACAGGCAACAGCAAAGTCGAAAAAACAGGGGCGCTAGGCGGGGCATGCATACACCATGGGGAAAGACCTGCCCCATAGCGTAGACGACCCGTGGCGGCGCGCCACCCCGACGGCCGCCTTGTTGCCTGTCAGGCTGCGATGCCCAGGTGCAGCGTGGCCACAAAACCACTGCTCACATCCCCGCTCAGTGTCAGCATCTGATAGGTCGTACCGTCGCTGAACACGTTGTCGCCGGCATTGCTAGGTACCGAGGTGTTCTGACCGTGCGCCGCATACAGGGTACTGGCATAGACCGTGGCATTGGTCGCCTCCGGAAAGGCGAACTGCGTGGTTACTGTTGCAGTGACCTTGAGGTTGTCGTTCAGATAGACCTGGGCATGGATATGCGTCGCCCGACCCATATACCAGCCGGGGTAGATGGTGGAGAAGCTCACCTGCCCGGCGCTGTCACTGACCTGGATGCCCCGCAGATAGGTCTCGCCGGCGTGGTTGCCATTCTGGCTGCTGCTGTAGCCGGAATACTCGCCGTCCTTGTCGCAGTGCCAGATATAGACCGCCGCATTACTGATCGGCGCGCACAGATTGTTGACATTCTCCAAGGTCAGGTTGAGCGTGAGCGGCACGCCCGTCTTAGCCTCGCGGATATCCTGCCGCACGATGGCGCTGTTGCTCAGTATCGCCAGCAAGGGGTAAGGGCCCTCGGTCTCGCTGGGGATCAGTGCACAGTTGCCAGCGGCCGAAGCCGCGGCACGCACCACCGTCAAGGTATAGCTACGCGTGGTGGTGCCATCGGCAGCGGTCACCAGCACGATCAAGCTATTGCTGCCCACCGCCAGGCTGATCGCAGCCGAGGCGCTACCGCTGGCCACCGCCGTACCGTTCACCTTGATGGTGGCAGTAGCGCTGCTCGCGGTAGGTATGACCGTGATGCTGCTCGCGCCATTGGTCACGCTGGCGCTATAGCTGGTGGTGGCCGCTACGAAGCTTGGGCTCAGGCTGCCGGACGAGAGTACCAGGGCACTCAGGCTGGCATCGGTACTGGCGGTGCTGCCACTGCTGTTCGTACTGTCGGTACC
>NZ_DATCSC010000075.1:0-7510 GCF_036568685.1 Chitinimonas sp. | reverse complement strand
TTGCCCTTGCCGCCGCGCAGATTGGGCTGGCGGCTGGGTTGGCGCGGGGCGTTGATGTGGCCCGGGGTGCCGGGGCCGCCGCCGCCGCGGGCGTTGCCCTTCTGGGCCTGTTGCTTGCGCTCCTCGGCCGTGGGGTAAGGCACCAGGCAGTGGGCGCCACCGCCGATCAGGTCGGTGCGACCCATATTGGTCAGCGCCTCACGCAGGATGGGCCAGTGCTTGGGGTCGTGGTAGCGCAAAAAGGCCTTGTGCAGCTTGCGGCGGTAGGCGTCGCGGACATTGTCGACGATCTCGGAGCTGCGGCTGACCTTCTTGAGCGGGTTGCGGCGGGTGTGCCACATGGTGGTCGCCATGGCCATGGGGGTGGGCGTGAAGGCCTGCACCTGGTCGGGACGGAAATTGTTCTTCTTCAGCCAGATGGCGAGGTTGAGCATGTCCTCGTCGCTGGTGCCCGGGTGGGCGGCGATGAAATAGGGAATCAGGTACTGCTCTTTGCCGGCCTGCTTGCTGAAGCGGTCAAACAACTCGCGGAAGCGCTCGAAGGCGTCCACGCCGGGCTTCATCATCTTGCTGAGCACGTTTTCCTCGGTGTGCTCGGGCGCGATCTTTAGGTAGCCGCTGACGTGGTGGGTGACCAGTTCCTTGACGTATTCGGGCGAGCGCACGGCGATGTCGTAGCGCAGGCCAGAACCGATGGTGATCTTCTTGACCCCCGGTATGGCGCGCGCCTTGCGGTAGAGCTGGATCAGCGGCGCGTGGTCGGTATTGAGATTCTCGCAGATGCCGGGGTAGACGCAGCTGAGCTTGCGGCAGGCGGACTCGATCTTGGGGTCTTTGCAGGCCAGCCGGTACATATTGGCGGTGGGGCCGCCCAGGTCGGTGATATGGCCCTTGAAGCCCTTGGTCTTGTCGCGGATCTCTTCGATCTCGGTGAGGATGGATTCCTCGGAGCGGCTCTGGATGATGCGGCCTTCGTGCTCGGTGATGGAGCAGAAGGTGCAGCCGCCAAAGCAGCCACGCATGATGTTGATGGAGAAGCGGATCATCTCCCAGGCCGGGATATGGGCGTTGCCATAGCTCGGGTGGGGGTTGCGGGCGTAGTGCAGGCCGAAGACATGGTCCATCTCGGGCGTGGTGAGCGGGATGGGCGGCGGGTTGATCCAGACGTCGCGGTCACCGTGCTGCTGCACCAGGGCGCGGGCGTTACCGGGGTTGCTCTCCAGGTGCAGCACCCGGCTGGCATGGGCGTACAGCACCGGGTCGTTCGCCACCATCTCGTAGGCGGGAATACGGATCACGGTCTTGGCGCGGGCGTTCAACTTGGCGCGGACCCGCTCGGCCTTGCTGAGGATGCGGATGGGCTGCACGCCCTCGGGCAGGACTTCGCCAGCGATCTGCTTGGGTTTTTCGGGCTCCATGGCGTACGGGTCCGGATGGGCATCGACCCGGCCCGGGGTATCCACGGTGCTGGAATCTTCCTGGCTCCATTCGGCATCCGGCCGCCAGCCTTGCGGGGCGATAAAGGCGGTGCCACGGATATCGCGCATATCGCGCAGCTTCTCGCCGGCGGCGGCACGCTGGGCGACCTCGACCAGGGCGCGCTCGGCGTTGCCGAACAAGAGGATGTCGGCCTTGGAATAGATCAGGGCGGACTGGCGCACCTTGTCGCTCCAGTAGTCGTACTGGGCGATGCGGCGCAGACTGGCCTCGATGCCGCCGATCATGATCTGCACACCGGGGTAGGCTTCGCGGCAGCGCTGCGAGTAGACGGTGACGGCGCGGTCGGGGCGCTTGTCCGGCGCGCCGTGCGGGGTGTAGGCGTCGTCGGAGCGGGGTTTGCGATCAGCCGTGTAGCGGTTGATCATCGAATCCATATTGCCGGCAGTGACGCCGAAGAAGAGGCGCGGCCTACCCAGCGCCTTGAAGGCTTCGGCACTGTCCCAGGCCGGCTGGGCGATGACGCCCACGCGCAGGCCCTGCGCTTCCAAAAGGCGGCCGATCAGGGCCATGCCGAAGCTCGGATGGTCGATATAGCAGTCGCCGCTGACCAGGATGACGTCGCACTCGTCCCAGCCCAGGGCATCCATCTCGGCGCGGCTCATGGGCAGCATGGGCGCAGGCCGGCGCGGCTCTACACCGGCGGGCAGTTCAAAGATGGGCTTGGGGCTGTCAGACATGGTTCGATCAAAAACTTGGCGCAATCGGTGATTTTCTCAGAAATGACCGCCCAAGTCTGCAAAAACTGTTTGATTTCATTGAGATAGGCAATAGCACCAAGTGCTGCAAGGGTTTAGCCCGACCAGTTGCCAACGGCAGGCGCGGTACACTGGCGGCCTATCCCTCACCCCTGATCTGCCATGAACGCCGTCATCTACCACAACGCCCGCTGCAGCAAATCCCGCGAGACCCTGGCCCTGTTGGAACAACAGGGCGTTGAAACCGAGGTGGTCTACTACCTGGAGACGCCACCCGACGTGGTGACCCTGGAGCGGCTGCTGAGCCAGCTGGGCTTTACCGACCCGCGCCAGCTGATGCGGCAGAAGGAAGATGAATACGCGGCACTGGACCTGGCCAACCCGGCGCGCAGCCGTTCGGAGCTGCTGGCGGCCATGGTGGCCCACCCCCGCCTGATCGAGCGGCCCATCGTGGTTGTGGGCGAACGCGCCGTCCTAGGCCGGCCGCCGGAGGCGGTGCTGGTGTTGCTTTCGCGCTAAGGGCCGGCAGGAATATATAGGCTGCCCACCCCTCCCCGGCTATGATCCCGCTCGCCGCCAGGCCTGAACTCAGTGCCTGGCGGGAATACCTATAAAACCATACTTGGGAGACTCTCCATGCGCCGCCTCTACGCGCTATCGGCCGCCCTGGCCCTGACTGCCTGCGCCACCAAGGCACCGCCCTACAGCCCCGCCATTGCCAACCTCTCCAAGCTGGAAACCATGCAGCCGGCCAAGGTCGGCGAGATCAAGGTCGCCCAGGACAAGCTCAACAGCATCGGCCTGCGCGGTTCGAGCATGACTTCGCCGGTGGGCGCCGGCTATGGCGACTACCTGAAGGACGCCCTGGCCCAGGAGCTCCGGCTGGCCAACAAGCTCAATGCCGATGCCAGCACGGTGATCAGCGGCGAGTTGCTGGAGAACGATGTGGACGCGAGCGGATTTTCCACCGGCCATGGCAAGGTCAGCGCCCGCTTCACGGTGAAGAAGCAGGACCAGGAAACCTACAACAAGCAGAAGACAGTCGAAAGCCAGTGGGAATCGTCGTTTGCCGGCCCGATTGCGATCCCGGCCGCGATGAACAACTACCCGCTGCTGATCCAGCGCCTGCTGGCTGCGCTGTACGACGACCAGGACTTTGTCGCGGCAACGCGCTAGGAGGAGACCATGTTGAACATTGCACGCCTGAAGACGCCTTGCCTGGCGGGCCTGGCCCTGCTGCTGGGTGCCTGCGCCCACCCCATCGTGATCAGCCCGACACCCGAGGCGATCCGCGGCCCGGTGGGCGGTACCAAGATCGAGAAGCAGGTGGCGTACGTGATCTCGCCGGAAAACCGTGCCAAACAGGTGGAAACACCCGGCGGCGGCGGCGACAAGATCAGCTACTTCCCCTACCGCGACCTGGAGGTGGCCCTCTACCAGTCGCTGTCCGAGGTGTTCCAGAAGGTGCGCGTTGTGGCATCCCCCAAGGAAGCGCAGCAGCAGGCTGACGTGGACTTTGTGCTGATCCCGACCTTGAGCACGACCTCCTCGTCGAGCAGCATCATGACCTGGCCGCCGACCGACTTTCAGCTGACGATTGATACCCAGGTGGTGGACCGCCAGGGGGCGAAGCGCTGGGAGGGCACGGTCAGCGGCAAGGGCCATGCCGAGTTCAGCGAGTTTGTGAAGGACTACCCGCTGGCGGCGCGGCGTGCCTCGGCCGAGGCGATCAAGCAGTTCCGCGACAGCCTGAGCAAGGCGAGCCCGCAGTTTGAGGGCGCCAGCCCACAAGCCGCGGTGAGCGTGACCGCCCTGGCGGTGGCACCTGCCCAAGCAGCTCCAGCCGTTGTGGCTGCAGCCCCGGCACCCGCCGCTGTTGCCGTTGCAGCCCCCGTGGCCGCGCCAGTCGCTGTAGCACCGGCCCCGGTTGCGGTCGCCGCGCCTGCCAAGGTGGCAGTTGCGGCTGCCGCGCCCGCACCGGTCACCGTGAGCAATGCCTCGGCACAGGCCCTGGGCTTTGACCCGAGCAAGGCCAAGCAGGGCCCCTGGTCCTACGAGGTGGAACAACTGGCCAAGCTGCAAGGTTGTGTGGGCTCCGGCGCCTGGCTGGTGGCCAAGGAAGAGTGGACCGAGCGCTACATTGTGAGCTGTGAGCGTGGCGGTACCTTTGTCGCCAGCTGTAACCGCGACGGCGCCTGCCTGGCCGGTTAAGCACCGCAAGCAGGATGGGCGATCGGGCCGGGTATGCGTAGCGCGTACCCGGCCCGATGACTTTGGTGGCGTGCAAACGGTAAGCTTGCGGCATGACCCACCACCTCTCCCTCGCCAGCGCCCGAGCCCTCCACCTTGCCGCCCAGGGCCTGTTGCGGCCACCGCGGCGGAAAGCGGTGAAGGCCGACGTGCTGGCCGCCATCAAGCGCATGGCGCTCTTGCAGATCGATACCATCCACGTGGTGGCGCGCAGCCCCTACCTGGTACTGTTCAGCCGGCTGGGCAGCTACGACCCGAACTGGCTGGAGCAGACTCTGGCCGAGGGCAGTATTTACGAGTACTGGGCGCATGAAGCCTGCTTTGTGCCGACGCGGGACTATGGCCTCTTGCGCCACCGCATGCTGGACCCGGCGGGCATGGGCTGGAAGTTCTCGGTGCGCTGGATGGAGACGCACAAGGCGGAGATCGAAGCCTTGATCGCGCAGATACGCGAGCGCGGACCGGTGCGCTCTGCCGACTTCGAGCGCCAGGGCGGTGCCAAGGGCGGCGGCTGGTGGGACTGGAAGCCGGAGAAGCGGCACCTGGAGGTGCTGTTCACCGCTGGCCGGCTGATGGTGGCCGAGCGCCGCAATTTCCAGCGCATCTACGACCTGGCCGAGCGGGTGATTCCGCACTGGGACGATGCGCGCGACCTGCCTACGCCGGCAGCGGCACAGGCCGAGATGGTGCGCCGTTCGTGCCAGGCGCTGGGGGTGGTGAAGGCTGGCTGGGTAGCCGACTACTACCGGCTCAAGCGCGGCAAGTACGAGGCGGCGCTACATGCGCTGGCCGATGCCGGTGAGCTGATACCGGTGCGGATAGAGGACAGCAAACACGACGCCTATGTGCACCGCGAGCTGGCGCCGCTGCTCGCAGAGGCCGAGGCGGGCAAGCTGCAGTCGACCGTGAACACGCTGCTCTCGCCCTTTGACCCGGTAGTATGGGACCGCAAGCGGGCGGTGGAGCTGTTCGACTTTGACTACCGGCTGGAGTGCTACACCCCGGCGCCCAAGCGCAAGTACGGCTACTTTGTGCTGCCCATACTGAGCCGCGGCAAGCTGGTGGGGCGGTTGGACGCCAAGGCGCACCGCAAGGAGGGTGTCTTCGAGGTGAAGGCGCTCTACCTGGAGCCCGGCGTGCGGCAGAGCCAACGGCTGGTGGAGGATGTGCGCACGGCGATACAGCGCTGTGCGGAATGGCATGGCACGGGGCGTTTTACGGTGGGTGAGGCACCGGGTGGAATGGCGGCGGCATTGATGGCTGGCGACTGATATCGGTTCCTTCGATAGCTGAGTTAGCCTCGCCGCCCGTTCTCAAGCCCCCACTTGCCCGGTTAGGATGCCGCACCGATCACAAAGAAGACGAGTGCAGCATGGCGAGGGACGAAGGCAAGCAGGCGGCGCTGGCGCAAGCCCAGCAGTGGCTGAAGGACAATCAGATCGACTACCTCCTGGCGCAGTTCGTGGACATCCACGGCGCGGCCAAGACCAAGGTGGTGCCGGCGCGCCACCTGGACATGATTACCCACACCGGGGCGGGCTTTTCGGGCTACGCGATCTGGGGTACGGGCATCGCCCGCAACGGTGGCGACTACTACGCCCGCGCCGACCTGGCGACGCTCGCGCCGGTACCCTGGCTCAAGGGCTATGCGCGGGTGGTGGGCGACGGCCATGTGCATGGCCAACCGCACCCGCTGTGTTCGCGCGTGCTGCTCAAGACCCAGCTGGCGCGCCTAAGCGAGCGTGGCTGGACGCTGAATACCGGGCTGGAGCCGGAGTTCATCCTCCTCAAGCGTACCGCCGATGGCGACTACCGCCCCGCCGACGAGCTCGATGTGCTGGACAAGGCCAGCTACGACTACAAGGGCCTGAGCCGTAGTGCCAACCGGCAGTTCCTGGAACAGGTGACCGAGGCCATGGCGGCGGTGGGTGCCGATGTGTACCAGATCGACCACGAGGACGCGCCAGGCCAGTATGAAATCAACTATGTGTATAGCGATGCGCTGAGCAGCGCCGACCGTTATATCTACTTCAAGATGGCGGCGAGCTTTGCGGCTGAGCAGCTGGGCATGCTGTGCAGCTTTATGCCCAAGCCCTTTGCGGACCGGGCCGGGTCTGGCCTGCACTTTCATGTATCGATAGCCGATGCGGCCGGTACCAACCTGTTCGAGGACAAGGCGGACGCCAACGGTTACGAGCTGAGCCAGCTGGGTTACCACTTCCTGGCCGGCATACTGCACCACGCCCCAGCCCTGACCGCCCTGTGCGCACCGACGGTGAACAGCTACAAGCGGCTGGTGGTGGGCAACTCGCTCTCCGGCGCGACCTGGGCGCCGGCCTATATCGCCTACGGCGACAACCGCACGGTGCTGGCCCGCTGCCCCGGCGGCCGTATTGAATGGCGCTTGGCCGATGCGGGTGCCAACCCCTATCTCGTCACCGCCGCGCTGATCGCCGCCGGCCTAGACGGCATAGACCGCCAGCTGCAACCGGGCCGCAAGGTGGACGACGACCTGTACGAGTACGACGCGCAGCAGCTCGCCCAGGCCGGCATCGCCTATGTGCCGCAGAACCTGGGCGAGGCGGTGGACGCGCTGGCGCGCAACACAGTGCTGGCCGAAGTACTGGGGCAGGACTTTGTGGACGAGTTCGTACGGCTCAAGCGGATGGAGTGGGTGGAATACTCACGCCATGTCTCGGATTGGGAGCGTAAGCGCTACGCCGACTTTTTCTAGCGATCGCTCGGCCGACTCAGGAAACTGGGCGGGTAATAGAGCATCCGGCAGTTGGTACTCAGTTGCGCCTTCGCTTTCGTATCGCCTACTCCCCCGCCCTCGCCGCCGCGACTGCGTGGTTGTTGCCCCTTCAGGGGCTTACAACCACGGCGTAGTGCTCTGCGGGGATTGCGTCCTGCGAAAGGCCCCGGCTCAGCCGCTGACCGGCGAGCAGATTTCCACCAGATAGCCGTTGAGGTCGCGCACGTAGCCGACCACCTGACCCCAAGGCTTGGCCTCGGGGGTTTTGAGCGCTTGCGCGCCGTGGGCGATGGCATGGGCGTAGGCGGCT
>NZ_DATCSC010000074.1:0-68916 GCF_036568685.1 Chitinimonas sp. | reverse complement strand
GGTGGCGTCATCTATCAGATTTATCCCCGTAGCTTTGCAGACAGCAACGGTGACGGCGTAGGCGATCTGGCCGGCATCTGCGAGAAGTTGCCCTATGTGGCCAGCCTGGGCGTCGACGCCATCTGGATCTCGCCCATCTTCAAGTCGCCCATGAAGGACTTTGGCTACGACGTCAGCGACTATTGCGACGTCGATCCGCTGTTCGGGGATCTGGCCGGCTTCGACAAGCTCGTTGCGCAGGCCCATAAGCTGGGTCTCAAGGTAATGATCGACCAGGTGCTGAGCCACTGCTCGGACCAGCACCCCTGGTTCAAGGCCAGCCGCCAGAGCCGCGACAATCCCAAGGCCGACTGGTATGTCTGGGCCGACCCGCAGGCAGATGGCAGCCCGCCCAACAACTGGCTGTCGGTATTCGGCGGCTCTTCTTGGCAATGGGAATCTCGTCGTCGTCAGTACTACCTGCACAACTTCCTCAGCAGCCAGCCGGACCTGAACTTCCATAACCCGGAAGTGCAGGATGCCATGCTCGACTCGATCCGCTTCTGGCTGGAGCGCGGCGTGGATGGTTTCCGCTTCGATGCCTGCAATTTCCACTTTCACGACCGCAAGCTGCGCAGCAACCCGCCCGCTACGGTGCGCGACAGCAAGACGGTGAGTGCCGACAATCCCTATGGCTTGCAGGCCCACAAGTACGACAAGTCCCAACCCGAGAACATCGCCTTCCTGCAGCGTGTGCGCGCATTGCTCGATGAATATGGCGCTGCCTCGGTAGGGGAGGTGGGTGATGACAATTCGCTCAAGCTCATGGCCCGCTACACCTCGGCTGGCGACAAGCTGCACATGGCCTACAGCTTCAATCTGTTGACGCCGGATGGCTCTGCCGCCCATATCCGCCAACAGGTGGAGGAGCTGGAAGCGGCCCTGCACAAGACCGGCAAGAAAGAGGGCGGCGAGGGTTGGGGTTGCTGGAGCATAGGTAACCACGACGTGGCCCGGGTGGTCAGCCGCTGGGGCAAGGGCGAGACTGACCCGCAGTACGCCAAGGTGCTATTGGCCATGTCGGCCAGCCTGCGTGGCAGCCTTTGTATCTACCAGGGCGAGGAGCTGGGACTGACCGAGGCCGACATTCCCTTTGAGCAGCTCCAGGACCCTTACGGCATCACCTTCTGGCCGGAATTCAAAGGGCGCGATGGCTGCCGTACACCTATGCCCTGGCAGGCAAAGACCAAGCATGGCGGCTTCTCCACGGCCAAGCCTTGGTTGCCGGTACCCAAGGAGCACTTGGCGCAGGCGGTCGATACCCAAGATGGCAAGGCCGGGTCGATACTCGGTTTCTACCGGCAGTTCCTGGCCTGGCGTAGGCATCAGCCGCTGCTGGTCGGTGGCGATATCCAGTTTCATGACGCCCCTGAGCCGGCGCTGCTGTTCACCCGTAGCCTGGGCAAGGAGCGCTGGTTGTGTGCCTTCAACCTCGGCAAGGCCCCGGTAAGCCTCAAGCTGCCCAAGAAATTGCGCGGCTTGAGTCTGCTGGATGGTCACGGCCTCGAGGGCGGCAGCCTGAAGGGTGACACGCTGGCGCTGGCCAGCTACGGCGGCATCTTCGCCCGGCTCGACTAAGCTGGGGATGGCCTGGTGCCATCTATCCGCCACTCAATATGAATTGATCGAATGCTGGAGCCGGCCTTGCCGGTCCGGCAGCAAAGCGTCAGGAGCACAGTTACATGTCCGAAGTTGTCTTGCGTGGCATCCGCAAATCGTTTGGGGATATCGAGACCCTGCATGGGATCGACCTCGACATCAAGGACGGCGAGTTTGTCGTCTTCGTCGGCCCCTCGGGCTGCGGAAAATCGACCCTGCTGCGCACTATCGCCGGCCTTGAGGACATCACCGCCGGTGATCTGATGATTGGTGGGGAACGTTGCAACGACGTGCCGCCGGCCAAGCGCGGCGTGGCCATGGTGTTCCAGTCCTATGCGCTCTATCCGCATATGACGGTGGCCGAGAACATGGCTTTCGGCCTCAAGCTCGCCGGTGTCGACAAGAAGGAAATGGCCACTGCAGTCGATCGGGCCGCCAAGATCCTGCAGATCGAACACCTGCTGGAGCGTAAGCCCAAAGCCCTCTCCGGTGGCCAGCGGCAGCGTGTGGCCATCGGCCGCGCCATTGTCCGCAAGCCCAATGTCTTTCTGTTCGACGAGCCACTCTCCAACCTGGATGCCGCCTTGCGCGTGCAGACCCGCCGTGAGATCACCAAGCTACATCGTGAACTCAACACCACCATGATCTACGTCACCCACGATCAGGTCGAGGCAATGACGCTGGCCGACCGTATCGTGGTGCTCAATGCCGGCAATGTGGAGCAAGTGGGTTCGCCGCTCGAGCTCTATCACCACCCTCGCAATCTCTTCGTCGCCGGCTTTATCGGCTCGCCCAAGATGAACTTCATCGAGGCCAAGCTCACGGCGGTGGGCCAGGGCGTGGCAAGCGCCCAGTTGCCGGACGGCAGCAGTGTTGAAGTGGCGGTGGACGCCAGCGGTGCCCAGATAGGCAGCAAGGTGACCCTGGGCATCCGCCCCGAGCACTTTGTGTTCGACCAGTCTGACAACGCCGTGCAAGGCCAGGTTGCTGCGGCTGAGCACCTTGGCGAAGCCACCATGTTCTACGTCCAGTTGCCCGGTGTTGCCGAGCAACTGGTGATCCGAGCCGACGCGGAGCACGGCGCTTCTGCCGGCCAGACCATCAGCATCGGCCTGCCGCGCGGCCGTTGTCACCTGTTTAACGAAGCTGGGATTGCCTTCCAGCGGGTTTAAAAAATACTCGCAGCCCAATAAGCGAGCATAAGCAGTACCCAGTCAGAAGTAGTTGGACCAAACCACAATATGAATGGAGTGATCATGACCCTGAACAAAACCCTGATTGCAGCGCTCGTGGCTTCCAGCTTCGGCGTTGCGCACGCTGCCGAAGCCGGCAAGCTGCTGCTGTGGATCAACGGTGACAAAGGCTACAAGGGCGTCCAGCAGGTAGGCGACGAGTTTGCCAAGAAGTCTGGCGTGGCCGTGACCGTGGAACACCCGGAAGACGCTACCGGCAAATTCCAGCAAGCTGCTGCCGCTGGCAAGGGCCCGGACATCTTCTGCTGGCCGCATGACCGTGCTGGCGAATGGGTAGGTGCTGGCCTGCTGCAACCCATCACCCCGTCCAAGAAGATCCGCGACGAGATCGACCCGCTGGCCTGGAAGGCTTTCAACATCGGTGGCAAGACCTGGGGCTACCCGCTGTCTATCGAAGCCGTGGCGCTGGTCTACAACAAGGACCTGGTTCCCAACCCGCCCAAGACCTTCGAAGAAATCGCTGCCCTCGACAAGAAGCTGTCGGCCAGCGGCAAGAAGGCCATTCTGTGGGACTACACCAACACCTACTTCACCTGGCCGCTGCTCGCTGCCGGCGGTGCCTACCCGTTCAAGCTCAAGGCTGACGGCAACTACGACCCGACCGATACCGGCGTGAACAACGCGGGCGCCCTGAAGGGCGTGGAAACCCTCAAGGGCCTGATCGACAAGGGTGTGATGCCCAAGGGTGCCGGCTACGCCGAAATGGAAGCCGGCATGGCTAAGGGCACCATCGCCATGATGATCAACGGCCCCTGGTCCTGGGACAACCTCAAGAACGCCAAGATCAACTTCGGCGTGGCGCCTATCCCCAGCGTAGGCGGCAAGAAGGCTGCACCGTTCGTGGGCGTGCTGGGTTGCATGATCAACCGTGCCTCGCCGAACAAGGAAGTGGCCGTCGACTTCATCGAAAACCACCTGCTGTCCGTCAATGGCCTGAAGACCGTGAACGCCGATGTACCGCTGGGCACCCCGGCCAACAAGGCCTTCTTCAAGGAGCTGGCTGGCGACGTGAACATCAAGGCCACCATGGCTTCCGCCCAGGCCGGCAACCCCATGCCGAACAACCCTGAAATGGGTCGTTTCTGGTCCTCGATGGCTTCTGCGCTGCAGAACATCACCGGCGGCCGCCAGTCGGTCAAGGAAGGCCTGGATGCCGCTGCCAAGCGCGTGAAGGGTGAGTAATCAGGTCTCTGGCGCAAGCCTTTGAGCTGATCGGGACCTCCCGCAAGGGAGGTCTTTGGTGAACGGGCTGCCCGCAGCCCGCTCACCAAAGATAAACGGAGTGTAAATAAGCATGGTGCGCACGCTGGAACATTGGTTGTTGCGCCTGGTGGCAGGTCTGCTTCTGCTCGCCGGGTTGTTCCTGACCTTCAAGATCTATATCGCCGGCCAACCGCTGGTGGCCTTGGCCTGCCTGGGTATTCTGGCCGCAGGGACTTTCGTCTACACCTCGGGCAAGGCCTATGCCTATCGCTACCTCTTCCCTGGGGTATTGACGGTCCTCGTCTTTGTGGTCTTCCCCCTGGCGTACACCTTCAGCATCGGTTTCACCAACTACAGCTCGCGTAACCTGCTCGAATATGACCGGGCGCGCCAGTATTTCCTCGACGAGACCTATGTCGTCGACGGTGAGAGCTACGCTTTCACGCTGCATGCCGACGGCCCGGCCTTCCGGGTCCGTCTGGAGAGCGAGCATGGCGACATCTTTGTCACCGATCCCTTGGCCCTTCAGAATGCCGTGCCGCTGACCGTTAAAGTAAAGCGCCAGGAGGCGGCTGACGCGCCGCTGAGCGAACCGGCCGATACCAAGACCCTGATCGCCAACCTCAAGGCGCTCAAGCTCCTGTCGGTGACCTTGCCCAGCGGCCAGATCGTCAGCGCTTCCGGTTTGCGCGAGTTCGCACCGGTGCGCAAACTCTATCTGGCCCAGCCAGACGGCTCGCTCAAGAACGAGCAGGACGGCTCCCTGATCAAGCCCAATATGGCCACAGGCTTCTTTGAGACCAGCACGGGCGAGGCTTTGCAACCCGGCTTCAAGGTTGGCGTGGGCTGGAGTAACTTCACCCGCATCTTTACCGACAAGGCCTTCAGCGAGCCTTTCGTACGCATCTTTGGCTGGACCGTGGTATTCGCCGGCCTGACCGTGCTGTTCGCCTTCTCGGTGGGCATCGTGCTGGCGGTCTTGATGAGCTGGGAAGCACTGCGTTTTCGCAAGGTATACAGCGTGCTGCTGTTCCTGCCCTATGCCGTGCCGGGCTTTATTTCCATCCTGGTGTTCAAGGGCTTGTTCAGCGAGAACGCCGGTGAGATCAACCTGATTCTGCAGGGCCTCTTTGGCATCAAGCCACACTGGTTCACCGACCCCTTCCTTGCCAAGGTCATGCTGCTGATCGTCAATACCTGGCTGGGCTTCCCCTACATGATGTTGCTCAGCATGGGCCTCATCAAGGCGATCCCGTCTGACCTTTACGAAGCCTCAGCGATCGCCGGTGCCGGTCCGCTGACCAATTTCTTCAAGATCACCTTGCCCTTGATCGCCAAACCGATCACGCCGTTGTTGATCTCGGCCTTTGCCTTCAACTTCAATAACTTTGTGTTGATTGCGCTGTTGACCAATGGTCGCCCGGACTTCCTCGATACCAAGGTGCCGGCAGGGACGACCGACCTCTTGGTCTCCTACACCTATCGCATCGCCTTCCAGGATTCCGGCCAGAACTTCGGGCTTGCCGCAGCCATTTCCACGGTGGTGTTCCTGATGGTCGCTGTCCTGTCGATCATCAATCTGCGGCTCACCAAGGTGAACCAGGTAGAAGTGCGCTAAGGAGCCCCTCATGGCCATTGTTCTCGACAAATCCCACCGCTGGCGTGTTGTTGCCGCCCATGTTGGCCTGATTACCTTTATCGCGCTGACCATGTTCCCCTTCCTGATGATCCTGGCGATCAGCATCCGGCCTGGCAACTTCGCCACCGCAGGCAGCCTGGCTGACCTGATCCCGCGCGAGATCAGCCTGGAGCACTGGAAGCTCGCCCTGGGCATCCCCTATCAGGCGGCTGACGGCCGGCTGGTGAAGCCGGAATACCCGGTGCTGCTGTGGCTGTGGAACTCGATCAAGATCGCCGCCATCTCCGGTGTTATCGGCCTCTTGCTGTCCACCACCTGCGCCTATGCCTTCGCCCGTATGCGCTTCCGTTTCAAGACCCAGCTGATCAACAGCCTGCTCCTGATCCAGATGTTCCCCACGGTGCTGGCCCTGGTCGCCATCTACGCCATCTTTGACCGCCTTGGCAGCTATGTACCCTGGCTGGGCATCGATACCCATGGCGGCCTGATCCTGGCCTACACCGGCGGCATCGCCCTGCATATCTGGACCATCAAGGGGTACTACGACACGATCCCGGTGGAGATTGAAGAAGCCGCCAAGGTGGATGGCGCCACGCCATTCCAGGCCTTCCGCTATGTGCTGTTGCCCATGGCGGTGCCCATTCTGATGGTGGTGTTCCTGCTGGCCTTTATTCAGGGCATCAATGAATACCCGATCGCCTCGGTACTGCTCAAGCAGCAGGAGCAACTGACGATCGCCGTGGGCATCAAGATGTTCCTGTACGACCAGAAATACTTCTGGGGTGATTTCGCCGCGGCGGCCATCCTCTCCGGCCTGCCGATCTCGGTGGTGTTCCTGCTGGCGCAGCGCTGGATGACGTCCGGCCTGACCGCCGGTGGCGTGAAGGGTTAAGCGGTCAATACAACCACAACGGAGTGAAGACGATGCCTAGCAAACGCACCTTGATCAAGACGCTGTTGGCCGGCCTGATGCTGGCGGCGCTGCCGGCATTTGCCGATGCGCCGCCCGAAGGCATGGTCGACCTGCACTACCACCGCCCCGACGGAGCCTACGAGAAGTGGGGCCTGCATGCCTGGAAGCGGGCACCGGGCGCCAGCGACCAGCCGCTGGACGGGGTGGGTTGGTTCAACCCCCTGCCGCCGACCGGTAAGGATGACTTCGGTGTCTACTGGCGCCTGTCCATCAAGGACTTCGGCAGCACCGCCACGGTGAACTACATCATCCACAAGGGCGACTCCAAGGAGCAGAAGGGCAAGGATATGGCCTTCGATACCAAGGAGTACAAGGAAGCCTGGGTGATATCGGGCGACGCCAATATCTACAAGAGCAAGGAAGAAGCGCTGGCTGCCGTCAAATAGGCGCGTTCTTATCGCAAGGCGACAGCCCGCGGGCTGTCGCCGCCTTCAACCTCACCGGACCCTGGTTGCCGTGACAACTCGCCCCTACCTGCTTTCTCTGCTTGCCACCGCGCTGCTCGGCGCCTGCGGCAGCGTAACGTCGCAACCGGCGGTGCCTGCACAGCAGGCCACGCCTGTGCCGGGCAAGGCGGTCGAGCCGCTCAAGGCGGGCTGGGCAGCCAATCCCATTGTCTATTTCGCCATTACCGATCGCTTTCTCAATGGCAACCCGGCCAATGATGGTAGCTATGGGCGCAAAAAGGATGGCGAGAAAGAGATCGGTACCTTCCATGGTGGCGACCTCGCAGGTCTGACGGTCAAACTGAAGGAAGGCTATTTCAAGCAGCTTGGGGTCAATGCACTGTGGATAACCGCGCCCTATGAGCAGATCCATGGCTGGGTGCAGGGCGGCAAGGCGGAATTCAAGCACTATGCCTATCACGGCTACTTTGCGCTTGACTACACCATGCTCGACAAGAACATGGGCACGCCGGATGAATTGCGCGAGATGGTCGACACTGCGCACGCCCAGGGTATCCGGGTGTTGTTTGACGTGGTGATGAACCACCCAGGCTACCTGGATATCGAGACTGCCCAGCAGCTGGACATCCCGGTGCTCTGGAAGGGCGCTGCCACGCAGTACACCCTCAAGGACTACCACGGCTGGATAGACTACAACGCCGACAAGCAGAAATGGGCGCAGTGGTGGGGTGGCGACTGGGTGCGTGCAGGCTTGCCTGGCTATCGTGAGGGCGGCCAGGATGACCTGACCAAGCAATTGGCCTATCTGCCGGATTTCCGCACCGAAAGTACCAATCCGGTAGGGCTGCCTCCCTTCCTGAAGCGTAAGCCCGATACCCATGCGGTTGAGTTGCCCAACACCACCGTGCGCGGTTACCTGGTGCAGTGGCTGAGCGATTGGGTAAAGGAGTACGGCATCGACGGCTTCCGCTGCGACACTGCCAAGCATGTGGAGCTGGCCAGCTGGCAGGCGCTCAAGGAGGCAGGTACCACCGCACTGGCCGACTGGAAAGCCCGCAACCCCGGCAAGAAGATCGACGACGCACCATTCTGGATGGTGGGCGAGGTCTTCCCGCACGGTGTGGAGCGTGATGCCTATTTCGACAATGGCTTTGACAGCCTGCTCAATTTTGACCTGCAGGACAGCAAGCTGGGCGACATGGCCGCGCTCAATGACCTGTACGCCGGCTATGCCCATCGTCTCGCCGATGGCAGTGCTGGGGGCAAGGCCTTTGACGTGTTGTCCTATATCTCCTCGCACGATACCCGGCTCTACCGCCGCGATCGTTTGATCGAGGCTGGTACCGCACTCTTGTTGGCGCCAGGTGGCGTACAGATCTACTACGGAGACGAGAGCGCCCGGCCCGACGGCCCAGCCAGCGCGGGAGATCCGCAGCAGGCCACCCGCTCGGACATGAACTGGAGCAGTATCAACCCGGTCGTATTGTTGCACTGGCAGAAGCTGGGGCAGTTCCGGGCTCGCCACATCGCCTTGGCGCGCGGCAAGCACCAGAAGCTGGCTGATCAGCCTTATGTCTTCAGCCGTGTGTACGGTACTGACCGCATCGTCGCCATACCGCAGGCTCAAGGTGCGGTATCAGTGCCGGTAGCCGGTGTATTCAAGGATGGCGAAACGGTGCGCGATGCGTACAGCGGCGCCAGCGGCAAGGTGGCTGGCGGCATCTTCAAGCTGGAGGCAGCCGGCACGGTATTGCTGGAAGCCCTGTAGGCGGGTAGGGCGGCCTTGGCCGCTCCCTATGAGCAACAAACAAGGAAGCAATGTAGTGAGCAAGGAATTTTCCCGTCTGATCCTTGGTATCTGGCGCATTGGCGACTGGAATATGAGCCCCGCCGAAGTGGCTGGCCTGGTGGAAGGTTGCCTGGAGCTGGGTATCGATACCTTCGATCTGGCCGACATCTACACCGGTTACCAATGCGAAGGTCTATTCGGCAAGGCGTTGGCCGCCAACCCAGACCTCAAGTCGAAGATCAGGCTGATCTCCAAGTGCGGCATTGCACTGGTGACCGAAGCGCGCCCGCAGCACCGGGTCAAGCACTACAACACCAGCCGCGAACACATCGTCGCCTCGGCTGAAAACTCCCTGCGCCAGATGGGGGTGGATAAGCTCGACCTCTTGCTGATCCACCGGCCGGACCCGCTGATGGACGCTGACGAGATCGCGGAAGCCTTCGGCGCCCTCAAACGCGCCGGCAAGGTCGATCGCTTTGGTGTGTCGAACTTCCTGCCACACCAGTTCGAGCTTTTGCAGAGCCGGCTGGACGAGCCCTTGGTCGCCAACCAGGTGGAGGTCTCGCTGCTGCACACCGACACCCTGTTCGACGGTACCTTGGACCAGTGCCAGCGCCTGCACGTTGCACCGCAAGCCTGGTCGCCGCTGGGTGGGGGACGCTTGTCGAACGAGCCGGCCGATACGCCGCTGGGCCAGGTGTTGGACCGGTTGGGCGAGGAACTCAAGCTGACGCGTGAACAGCTGGCCATTGCCTGGTTGCTGCGTCACCCGGCCGGCATCCACCCAGTGCTGGGTACCGGCAAGATCGAGCGGGTGCGGCAACTTGTGGCTGCGCAATCGATTGCGCTCGATAGACAGCAGTGGTTTGAATTGCTGGAAGCGGCCATGGGTCGCGAGATGCCCTGATTTGATTCAAGACCCGCACCATGAGGTGCGGGTTGCACGGAGTGAAGCGGCCCGACGAGGCTGAACCGTTAACACAAGCAGAACGTCCCCACGACGTCGTAACCTTACCCAAGTGTTCAGGAGCACACCTATGACCATCCGCATCGCCATCAACGGCTACGGCCGCATCGGCCGCAATATTCTGCGCGGCTTGTATGAAAACAACCGTCGCAACGAGTTCGAGATTGTTGCCATCAACAACCTGGGTGAGATCGAGGTCAATGCCCACCTGACCGAGTACGACACCGTCCACGGCAAGTTCCGTGGCGACGTTGGCTTTGAAGGTGAGCACCTGATCGTCAATGGTGACCGCATCCGCTACCTGAGCGTGCGCGACCCGGCCCAGCTGCCCTGGAAGGACCTGAACGTCGACGTGGTGTTCGAGTGTACCGGCCTCTTCACCAGCAAGGCCAAGGCCAGCGCCCACCTGACTGCCGGTGCCAAGAAGGTGATCATTTCCGCACCGGGTGGTGAGGATGTCGATGCCACTGTGGTCTTTGGTGTGAACGAAGGCAGCCTCAAGGCTGAACACACCGTGATCTCCAACGCCAGCTGCACCACCAACTGCCTGGCACCGCTGGTGGCACCACTGCATGCCGCCCTGGGTATCGAGATGGGGCTGATGACAACGGTGCACAGCTACACCAACGACCAAGTGCTGACCGACCTGTACCACAGCGACCTGCGTCGCGCCCGTTCGGCCACCATGTCCATGATCCCGACCAAGACCGGCGCTGCCGCCGCCATCGGCCTGGTGATCCCGGAGCTGGCCGGCAAGCTCGACGGCCTGGCGGTGCGCGTGCCGACCATCAATGTCTCGCTGGTCGACCTGGTCTTCACCGCCAGCCGCGACACCTCGGTGGCCGAAGTGAACGAGATCCTCAAGAGTGCCGCTGCGGCTTCCAAGGGCGGCATCCTGACCTACAACACCAAGCCGCTGGTCTCGGTCGACTTCAACCACAACCCGGCCTCGTCGAACTTTGACGCCACCCAGACCAAGGTCAGCAACAAGCGCCTGGTCAAGGTGATGTCCTGGTACGACAACGAGTGGGGTTTCTCGAACCGCATGCTCGATACCTGCAAGGCGCTGGTCAACGCCCGCTGATCGGCAGGGCAGTGCCGGGCCCTGCAGGCCTGGTCTGCTTCACAGGGCCGGCTTATGCCGGCCTTTTCTATTGTTGCTCTTGGTCCGGCTTGTCGGCTTTGGCCGGGCTGGATTTGGGTTTGCGTGGCAGGGTCCACCAGACGATCAGTACCAGCAGCAGGCCGGCGGTGCCGGCCTCAAGTAGCAGCCATTCCATAGCAGGGGGCTTGATATCCGTTATCGAGCCGCCATCATAGCGGGATACGCTTCCCGATTGCGCACCATGCCCCACTCTTCTTCGAGCACCAGCCCGACGCCAACGTCTGCCCGCCAGACCCGTAGCGACTGGCAGACGCTGCTTACCCTGTTTCCCTATCTCTGGCGCTATAAGGGACGGGTGGTATTGGCACTGTCCTGCCTCGCGCTGGCCAAGCTCGCCAACGTCTCGGTGCCACTGTTGCTCAAGAGCGTGGTGGATCAACTGAGCCACCGTACCGATGCCCTGATCGCCGTACCGGCTGGCCTGATCGTAGGCTATGGCCTGTTGCGCCTGGCCTCGACCGCTTTTGGCGAGTTGCGCGACGCGGTGTTCTCCAAGGTGGCGCAAGGTGCCATCCGGCGGGTAGCACTGGAGACTTTTGAGCACCTGCACCGCCTGAGCCTACGCTTTCACCTCAACCGGCAGACCGGGGGCGTTACCCGTGATATCGAGCGCGGCACGCGTGGCATCGGCTCGCTGCTGAGCTTCATGTTGTTCAATATCCTGCCTACGCTGCTGGAGATCGCCTTGGTCACCGGCATCCTGGTCACCCTGTACGACTGGCGCTTTGCCGTTGTGACCCTGGCCACCATTGCGGTCTACGCGGTCTTCACTATCGGGGTGACCGAGTGGCGTACCAAGACCCGCCGGGCAATGAACGAGCTCGACTCCAAGGCCAACGTCAAGGCCGTGGATTCGCTGCTCAACTACGAGACGGTCAAGTATTTCGGCAATGAGCGTTACGAGGCGGACCGCTACGACGAATCCCTGCTGCGCTGGGAAAAGGCAGCCATACGCAATGAGATCTCCATCGGCCTGCTCAACAGCGGGCAGAGCGCGATCATTGCCTGCGGGGTGACGGGTCTCGTATGGCTGGCTGCCGATGGCGTGGCCAAGGGCACCATGACCTTGGGCGACCTGGTTGCGGTCAATGCCTTCCTGATCCAGCTCTACGCGCCGCTCAATTTCCTGGGCATGGCCTACCGCGAGATCAAACAGGCTCTGACCGATATGGAAAAGATGTTTGGCTTGCTGCACGAGCATGCCGAAGTTAGCGATGCCGCCGATGCGGTGCCGCTGGCCACCACGGCTGCAACCGTGCGCTTCGAGCAGGTGGATTTCGCCTACGAGACCAAGCGGCAAATTCTACAGGGGGTGGACTTCACCATCCCGGCCGGCAACACCTTGGCGGTGGTAGGCAGCTCCGGTGCCGGCAAGAGCACGCTGTCGCGCTTGCTGTTCCGCTTCTACGATGTCAGCGGTGGCGCCATACGGATCAACGGCCAGGATGTGCGCAGCCTCAGCCAGGCCAGCCTGCGCGCGCATATCGGCATCGTTCCGCAGGATACGGTGCTATTCAACGACAGCATCTACTACAACATCGCCTACGGCCGGCCAGGAGCCAGCCGCGAGGAGGTGATCGAAGCCGCCCGCTCGGCCCATATCCTCGACTTTATCGAGCGGCTGCCGGACGGCTGGGAGACGACGGTCGGTGAGCGGGGGCTGAAGCTTTCGGGCGGGGAGAAGCAACGGGTCGCCATCGCCCGCACCATACTCAAGAACCCGCCCATCCTGATCTTCGACGAAGCCACCTCGGCCCTGGATTCCAAGACCGAGCGCGGCATTCAGGCTGAATTGGCGGCCATTTCGGCCAATCGCACCACCCTGGTGATCGCCCACCGCCTCTCCACTATCGTCGATGCCGACGAGATCCTGGTCATGGAACAGGGCAGGGTGGTCGAACGCGGCAGCCATCGTGACCTGCTTGCCCTGGGCGGCAATTACGCCCGCATGTGGGCGCTGCAGCAAAGCGAATCCGAGCGCGAGGCTGAACTGGCCGCGGACTGATTGCGCTGCTTTACCTCGGCTTTCTCTTTGCGGGGATTTCTGAGCGCCTGCGCGGCACTCGCGATTTACTCGCTGACAACCAAATTCTCGACGCTCACGACGGTGAGGTCAGCCGCACCAGTAGATCGGCCGCCGCCAGCTTTTCCTCCTGATTGCCGTGCATCAGTATGTCTTCCAGGATCGCTGCACCCGCTTCACGGTCGCCACTGGCGATCAGGCGGCGGGCTTGCTCCATCGGGCTGGCTGGCGCTGCGTCGGCCGCCTTGGCTGCATCGGCTTGGTTGTCGGTAACGCCAGGGATATCGATCAGATCGAGGTGCTCCGGCTTGCCGACGGCCGTGATGGAGCGGTCCAATTCGAACGCCAGCGGTTCGGCCAGATGCTCGCGCGAGGGCGACGGTGCCGCCGCGATGCCGGCGTCCAGGACACTGTTGAAATCGTCATTGCCGTGGCCGAAGGCAGTCTGCTGGAGGTCGAACAAGGGCTCATCGGGCAACAATACCAGGCCCATCTGCCTGACCTTTTCCCATAGCGCCTCGCTGGCGAAACGCTGGCGAAAGTCGCGCGCCAGCGACAGGAAGCGTTCGGCGTCACGGTGGCTGTGGAGCAACTCCAGCAGCTGCATCCAGTTCACTACACTGGTTGGATAGGTCTGTATTTCGTCTTCCAGCATCGCGATGGCCCGATCGTACTGGCCATGGGCCGCCAGCACCGCTGCTTCGCTTGCGGCGCTGTTGAGTATGAAGACGTCCATGTCCGATTCCTGCGGCGAATGCCCAGGCGTGTCGAAGTGGGTCGGGGAGGCCGCCATCGCGCGCACGCCTTGGGGTGTTCCCGGCATTTCCACTGGCGGCTCGACGATGGTCTGCTGGTGCCAGGGCAAGGCTTCCTGCTCGTCGTTCAGCGCGGCGGCGATGGTGGCGGCTTGGGTCTGGACAGCGGCGCGGCGCTTGCCGATGCTTCCCAGCAGCCAAGCCAACCCACCGGCCAGGCCTGCGCCCAGTAGAGCGGCCAGCGCCAGCCCCTTCCACTCGGAGCGGTTTTGCTCCTGCGAGGCCGCGGCGCGTGCAGCGTCCCGACGCAGCATTTCGCCATCCAGCCAAGCCAGGCGCTTTTCCAGCTTGTCGATCCGGTTCTGCGCCTCATGCAGACGCGCCAGCTGCTCGGCAGCCTGGTCCATCAGCTCATGTTCGTGCGTCTTGAGTGCCTCAAGTTCACTGGTGCCACTAGCGCCGCTGGCGCTGGCCGGCGCTTCCGGCGCAATGGTACCTGAGAGCTTGAGCGAACCTTGGGGGGCGGGTGCCGTCGGCTGGACGGTTGCGCTGCTGGCCGGCACCGGCGTAGGGAGCTGTGCGGCTGCCGGTACCGGCTTGGTCGCGGGTTTGGTGGTGGTTTTGGGAGCGGCAAGTTTTTCCGGCAGGCGTAGCGGTACGCCGTCGACCAACGGTTCCTTGCTACGCAGCGGAAGCTGGGGGTTGAGCTGCCGCAGCTGCCGTATCAAGGTGCGCTGGGCGTTCTGCTGCCCTGGATAGATCTGGGCGGCGATCGAAGCGTAGCTGTCGCCGGACTTGCTGACCCACTGTCCGCCATAGGCGGTCAGCGGATTGTCGCCGTCGGCCCGGGACGATGCACCGTTCCGCGCCATGGCAGACGGTACGCTGCCGCCCATCACCGGCACCTCGTTACTGCTCCGCGCGAGCGGTGGGGCGACGTCCAGCGGGACGGCGCGATCCTGCGGCGGGTCGAACAGGAATACGTAGTCGCGACGCACCTCGCCGCCGTCGATACAGCGCAAGCGCAGCGATAGCTTGGCGATGGGTTCGTTGAGCGTGCCGTCGCTATTGATCAGCAGCCAGCCACCGCCACCTTTGTCCGCGCTGAACTCGATGAAGGCGCGGCGCAGGTAGCCGTCATCACCACCGTCGTAGATATTGGCCGAAATGCATTCTCGCCCTAGCGCTTCGTCGGCGTGGGCATTGATGCGGACACGGGCATCCAGGGACTGGCCTATCCGGGAGTTCACCTGGAGCTGGCCCAGCGTTGCACCGAGGGCTGGTTGCCACAGCAACGCCCCCATGATCATCAAAGCCGGCGATCCAATCTTGCTGCTGGATAGTCGATAGGACATGCGGTGCCTCTAATGCTTGGGTGACCTGCCACCTGGCGCCTCTAGCCATGCAGCGAGGTCTTTGAAATCGCTTTGCAGTTATAGGTGCAGCGTGCCTTGCCGGCCCTGCTTTATTTGTTGTCCTGCCTGTTGCTGGGAGTGTAGGTAAAAACGGTGCTCATCGGTATGGTCCTGGGGGTGTTGTCTGCTTTTTGTTTAGGTGATTTCTAAGAAAAATGCGCTAAACCCTGGTTTTTTTGAGTTTTTGTATGACGTTGTGTTGTACGTTCATCGCGCGGCACTTGATTTAAGATCGAACGATCGTGCTATTATTGGATCGTCGACGGTAGCCGCAGAGATACGGTGCAATGGCACGATCCATCAGCAAGGGTGAAGCCACCCGCGAAGCCATACTCGAGGCCGGCCTGTCGTTGGCGCGAGAGGTGGGGCTGTCTGCCTTGACCATAGGCGAGTTGGCTGAGCGGGTTGGCATGTCCAAGAGCGGGCTGTTTGCCCACTTTGGCGCCAAGGAGGAATTGCAGCTGGGGGTATTGCGTGCCGCCCAGCAGCGCTTTGACGACGAAGTGGCGCGCCAGGCCTTCCGCGAACCGCGCGGTTTGGCGCGGATGCGGGCGTTGTTCGGGCGTTGGTTGTCCTGGACTGCGGCCCAGCCACAGGGCGGTTGTGTGATCCTGTCGGCGGCCGGGGAGTTCGACGATCGTCCAGGGGTTATCCGCGACCATCTGGCCCAGCAGCAGCGAGGCTGGTTGCAAGGCTTGGCCCGCTTGGTCGGCCAGGCCATCGAAGCGGGCGAGTTGCCTGCCGATACCGACGAGGCGCAATTTGCATTTGAGCTGTTCGGTTTGATCCTCTCATCCCACCACCATGTCCGGTTATTGTCGGACGTCGGTTTTCTGCAAGCTGCGCATGCCGGCCTGGAACGCTTGATCGGCAATCCGCCGCGGCGCCCGGGCTAAGTCCAAGCCCTGTCTTCCTATCGAGGAGTTCATCATGCAGGCGGTAAATTTGACCTTTAATAGCACGAACGTTCGTAAAATTATTGCGCTCGGGTCGCTGCGTCTGGGCGTTGGCTTGCTCTCGCGCCTCGCGCCCAAGCTGGCTGTTGCCTGGGCCGAGCGCATCTTCTTGACCCCACCACGGCATGATTGGAGCGAGGTGGAGCGGCCATGGCTGGCCTCTGCACAACGCGCTTGGCTGCACACCAATGGCCTACCGGTTGCGGCCTGGAATGGTCGGCCTATGCAAACCTATCGCTGGGGAGAGAACCGGCGTGGCAAGGTCGCGCTGCTGCATGGCTGGGCCGGGCGGGCTACCCAGTTCCACGCCCTGGTTGAAGCCTTGGTGGCGGATGGCTACGAGGTTGTTGCCATCGACGCTCCGGCTCACGGCGCCAGCCCGGGACGGCAGGCATCCTTGCTGCACTTTGCCCAGGCGCTGGCCAGACTGGTGCGTAATGAGGGCGGGGTAGATGCGGTGATAGCCCATTCGCTCGGTGGGGCCGCCGCGGTCTACGCCATGGCGCGCTATCGCTTACCGGTGGGGAAGCTGGCCCTTCTGGGGCCGGCTGCCGATGTGGCGGTCTACGCTCGGCAGGTTGGTGCGGCACTTGACCTTGATGCCGAGCAGATGGCCGCACTGCGCTATGGCATGGAAACCCGCTTGGGCGTGCAATGGGCTGAATTGAATGCCGTTTCCCGCGCCGCGGAATTAAGACTGCCTGGCCTGGTAATCCATGATCGAGACGACAAGGAGGTGGATCATCAAGCTGGTGCCGCCATTGCCGCGGCGTGGCCGGGGGCGCAATGGCATCTGAGCCAGGGCCTGGGGCACCGTCGCTTGTTGCGCGATTCTGCTGTTATCGCGCAAGTCCGGACATTTCTGGCTGCTTAGACTGCGCCAGTCTTGTGCAGCTTGCTGGCAATGGCCTCGGCCAGTTCCCGGTAACCCTCCGCATTGGGATGAACTGCATCACTCTTGAGCTTGGCCTTGCCCAGGATCTGTCGCAAGGCCTGATCTTCCAAGGGGATGCGGTACTCCTCCGCCAGCTGCCGATAGAAGTCGGGTATGGCCAAGGTCAGGCCGGGTTTGGGCGTGGCGACGAGCAACACAGGTATTCTGCGGTTCTGGGCCTGGTTCAGCATGCTGCGCAGGTTGGCGACTGTTTCCGTTTCCGGTTTTTGCTGCAGAAAATCGTTGCCGCCCAGGCACAGGATCAGCAGCGCAGGATGCTGCTCGGCCAGTACGTCGTCTAGCCGGCCTAATCCGTCTTCCGTGGTATTGCCGGGAATGCCGGCATTGGCGACGGGGTGGCCAATCAGCTGGCTCAGGATGCTTGGGTAGCTGCTGTCCGGTGTGGCGCCGGTACCATAGGTCAGGCTGTCGCCAAAGGCCAGGATGGTAGCCTGGGCGGGAAGTCTGGGGAGTTTGGTCCGTTCCCCGCAGGCGGCGAGCAGCAATAGCAGGCAGCAGAGCAGCGGCCGCAACCACCGATGATGTTGCATAACGACTCCTTTTGTCGTGATCGTAGCAGCGAGGGCGGCATCGTTTACAATCCGGCGACTTCCGTCTATCGATTGCTTCCGTGCGCCTAACCCACGTCAAACTTGCCGGTTTCAAGAGCTTTGTCGATCCGACTGCCATCCCGGTACCGGGCCAGCTGGTTGCCGTGGTCGGCCCCAACGGTTGCGGCAAGTCCAATGTGATCGACGCGGTGCGCTGGGTGCTGGGCGAATCGTCAGCCAAGCAGCTGCGTGGCGAATCCATGCAGGACGTGATCTTCAACGGCTCGACCAGCCGCAAGCCGGTCAGCCGGGCGTCGGTAGAGCTGGTCTTTGACAACAGCGAAGGGCGTGCTGCCGGCGCCTGGTCGCAATATGCCGAGATCAGCATCAAGCGGGTACTGACCCGGCAGGGTGAATCCTCTTACCACATCAACAATATCCAGTGCCGCCGCAAGGATATTGCCGACCTTTTCCTGGGTACCGGGGTGGGCACGCGCGGCTATGCGGTGATCGAGCAGGGCATGATCTCGCGCATCATCGAGGCGCGACCGGAAGAGTTGCGCGCCTTCCTGGAGGAAGCTGCCGGCGTCTCCAAGTACAAGGAGCGGCGCAAGGAGACCGAAGGCCGGATGGCCGATACGCGGGAAAACCTGGCGCGTGTCGACGATATCCGACAGGAGCTGTTGGGCCAGCTGGAAAAGCTGGAGACCCAGGCCGGCGTCGCTGCTCAGTACAACGAGTACCGTCACCGCCTGACCGAGCGGCAGAACCTCCTGGCACTGCAGCGCAAGCTCGATGCCGAGCGCGAGGAAGCCAAGTGCCGTAGCGAGATTGCCGATGCACAGGCCGGCCTGGAATCGCAGACCACGCGGCTGCGCGAGACCGAGGCGGCCATCGAAATGCTGCGCGAGGCGCACTATGATGCGACGGACCGGGTAGGAACGGCACAGACTGCGCTGGCCGATGCAACCGCGACCGTGGCGCGCCTGGAGCAAAAGCTGCTGCACCTGCGCGAAACCCGCCAACGGCTCACCGGCCAGCAGACCCAGGCCCGCCAGCGGCTGGATGAGCTGGGCCGGCAGGAGCAGGCCCTGAGCGCCGAGCGCGAAGAGTGGCAGTTCAAGCGTGACGAAGCCGCCCTGGCCCAGGAAGACGTACAACTGGCCTTGCTGACCGAGCAGGACGCCTTGCCGCGGCTGGAAGAAGCGTACAAGACCCATGAGGCGGCGCTCAGCGAAGCCCAACTGGCTTTTTCGCACGCACGCCAGACCAAGCAGCTGGCCGAGCAGCAGCTGCTGCACCTGGAGCGCAGCCTGTCGCAACTGCAGCAGCGACGCGAGCGGCAAGAGGCCGAGTTGCGCAACCTGCCGTTACCTGATGCCGAGTTGCTGGAAGAGAAGCGGCTGGCGCTGGAAGAGCTCAGCATGGCGCTGGAAGAGGCGCAAGAGCGAACGCAAACACTGGATGCGACCTTGCACCAGCAGGAGCAGGCCCGTACCGATCATCGTCGTGAAGTCGAACGTCTGCGTGCCGAGCGGGCCGAGTTGGGCGCCCGGCATGAGGCCCTGACGCGGCTGCAGGCCCAGGCCGCCGCCGATCAGGCGCTCACCGGTTGGTTGGCTGAGAAGGGATTGCAGGACGCGCCGCGCGTCTTCCGCCATCTGCAGATCGAGGCGGGCTGGGAAGTGGCCGTCGAGGCCGTGCTGCGCGAGCGCATGAATGCTGTCTTGGCAGCTCAAGGTTTGCCGTCCGAAGCCGCACCGGCCCGGCTGACCGTGATCGCTGGGTCGATCGCCCCGGCAGGCCAGCCGACAGCATTGGGTGCAGCACAACCCTTGTTGGCCAAGGTCAGGACTGATCTGCCCGAGTTGGCAGGTGCGCTGGCAGACTGGCTGGCGCTGGTCTGGTGCGTGCCGGCCGATGGCGATCTCGGCGTCGTCCAATCGCAATTGCCGAGCGGTGGCTTGGTCGTATCGGCGACAGGGCAGGCTGCCAGTCGCTACGCACGCCACTACTATGCGCCGGACCAGGCCTTGGGCGGTATGCTGCAGCGTGAACGTGAGCTGGCCGAACTCGATGGCCGGCTGGGTAGCCTGGGCCCTGCCTTGGAGCTGGAGGGCAAAGCGCTGCACGCCGCTGAACAGCGGCTGGGTGAGCTGCATGGCGAGCTCAAGCACGCCCGGACCAAGCTTGATGCGTTGCGTCAGCAACGCGGCGAGCGGCAAGTCGAGGTTGCCCGCCTCAGCCAGGCGGCCGAGCAGGCGCAGGCGCGCCGGGCCGCCTTGCAAGCCGAGGTGAGCGAGATTGCGCAGGAGGCTGATGAGCTGGCCTTGGAGCGAGAAGAGGCTCGCCACGAGGCAGAGAGTGCCGCGACCGAGTTGCCCGCCTTGGAACGCCGGGTGGAAGCAGGCAAGCTGGCCAAGGTGGAATCCGAAACCGCGCTGGATGTGCAGCGTGGTCGCTTGCGCCAGGCCGAGCGCCAAGCACAGGAGGCCGGCTTTGGCCGGCAATCGGCCGAGGCTCGTTTGGCGGAGATGCAGCGGCGCAGCAGCGATCTTGCCAGCCAGATGGAAGAGGCAAGGTTGCGGCTGGAAGAAGCGAGCTTTGATCTCGAAGGCATAGACGAAGGCGAATTCGACGTCGGTTTCCAGGAGGCGGTCAACGCCCGGGCTGAGAAGGAGCGCCATCTGGCGGCCGTGCGTGACGCCGCCAATGCTGCAACCAACACGCTCAAGGAAAAGGAACTGGAGAAGCACCTGATCGAGCAGGGCTTTGACCCGCTACGCGATCGGGTAGGCGAACTGCGACTCAAGGAGCAGGAGGCTCGACTGGCGCTGGAGCGCTTCAGCCAGGAGCTGGATGAGGCCGGAGCGGACGTCGAGGCGTTGATGCCGCTGATCGGCAATGGGCTCAAGATCGCTTCGCTGGTTGGCGAGATCGGTAAGCTTACGCAGGCGATCACTTCGCTGGGCAATGTCAACCTGGCGGCGCTGGACGAGCTGAACGCCGCCCGCGAGCGCAAGGATTATCTGGATGCGCAGGCCAATGACCTGACCGAAGCGCTGGAGACGCTGGAAAGCGCCATCCGGCGTATCGACCGAGAAACCCGTGCCATGCTGCAGTCCACCTTCGATACGGTAAACGCCAATCTGCAGGAGCTGTTCCCCTTGCTCTTTGGTGGCGGCCACGCCGAGCTCAATTTGACCGGGGAAGAGATCCTGGATGCCGGCATCCAGATCATGGCCCAACCGCCAGGCAAGAAAAACTCCACTATCCATCTGCTGTCGGGTGGGGAAAAGGCGCTGACCGCGCTATCCCTGGTGTTTGCGCTGTTCCGACTCAACCCGGCGCCGTTCTGCCTGCTGGACGAGGTGGATGCGCCGCTGGACGACGCCAATACCAGCCGATTCTGTGAGATGGTCAAGCGCATGGCGGAAAAGACACAATTCATGTACATCAGCCATAACAAGATCACCATGGAAATGGCCGACCAACTCATCGGCATTACCATGCAGGAACAAGGCTGCAGCCGGGTAGTGGCGGTGGACATCGAGCAAGCGTTGCAGATGCGCGAAACCGCTTGATATCAAGGTGCTGGAACCGGTCCAGGCCATATAACAGACATGCCAGGAGACAGCATGGACAGCACGCAGGTCGATTTTGAGCTGCTGCAGGAAGTCATGGTCGATCTGCAGGATCGCCTTCCGTTGCTGGAGGACGATCTGCACCAGCTTGAGCGCTTTCGTGAGTCTCCCGAGTTGGTCGCCAGTGCCTTCCGCCATGTGCATACCATCAAAAGTGACTTCGCCTACTGTGGCGCGGCCCCCATCGCCGACTTTCTGCACCGGCTGGAGAATGTGCTGCAGTGCCTGCGGGAGCGGCGCTACCTGAATTCCGCACTGGTTGCAGAAGCCGTGCTGCAGAGCCTGGACCGGGTGCGCGACATGGCCATGACGCTGCGCAATACCCGCCGTTTTGACGAGACGCCGCTGGATGGCCTCCTGGCATCCATCGACGAGCTGGGTGGTGCCAGTAGTCAGGCTACCGCCGACCAGGCGGCCCGCCATGTATTGCTGGCGGCGCATTCGCCAGGCCTGATTCTGCAGGTGACCAGCCGCTGGGCCGAAGGGGCGCCGCCGGTGCTGGCCGGGCCTGCTTTCGACGCGGCCTTGGCACAGGGCAAGCAATTGGCCCAAGCGCTGGGCGAGCGCTACCCGCCTTGGCAGGGGCGAGCACAGAGCCAGCTGGAGATCGTGCTGTCACTCAATCGTCACTACCCGCAACCGCTGCCAGAGCCATCGCTCAGCTTGGCCGTCTATTGGCATGACGTGGCCATGCTGGCGCAGGCTGATGGTATGTTCACCCGCCCACCGAGCGGACCCAAGGAGGCCGAATGGCAACGCTGGACCGAGCACCCGGCTCAGGCGGCTGACTGGCTGCTCTCGGTATGTCCGGCCGCCGAGGAAACTGCCACCATGATCCGTCAGCACCACCAATGGGCCGATGGCCGTGGCTTTCCACTGCGGGGCGGGCCCAGCCCTTTGCACCCTGGCGCGCAAATGTTGGCCTGCGCCGACCTGTTCCATGCCGGCGTGGCCGGCTTCTCGGGCGAGGATTATCGCCGGGCGGCTTTGCGTGCGGTGTTCGACATCCACGGTGGGCTCGATACCCGCTTCGATGCCTTGCTGATCAATGCCTTCCAGGCAGCTTCTCCGGAGTGGACGCGGTCCGCCACGGGTCGGCCGTCCATTACCGGCTGATGATGTTGGTCATGGCTGGTTGGCGCGCCCCCCTACATCCGTTAAGCTGCCGCGCTGTCGGGCGCCTGCATCTATGGCGCGGAGAACCATCGCATGACTGAATTTCACTGGATTACGCTGAGTCTGGGCGCTGCACTGGTAGGTGGCGTGTGGGGCTACAACAGCTGGCAGGAGTGGCGCTTCAAGAAGCGCGCCGCAGCCGCGTTCGCCAAGAGCCATCCGGATGTTCTGCTCGATACCCCTAAGAATATGGTACGCCAGGGCGAGGCCGGTATGCGCTTTGAGCCCTCGTTGGAGCCGGAAGCCCCGGTACTGGGCGAGGCGACCACCAGTGCACCCGAAACGGTAGACCTGAGTGAATCCCTGGCCTTGGCTGTGGCTGTGCTGGACCCGGCCTTCGACTATGTGGCCGAGGTGCACCCTGGTGAGCCGATCGATTTTGCCGATATCCCTGCCATTGAAGTTGGCAAGCGGGTACGTATTCTTGGCCTGGGAGATAGTGACGAGTGGGAGGTCATCCGCAGCGGCCAGCGCTACCATGAACTACGGGTGGGCTTGCAACTGGTGGACCGGCAGGGGCCGGTCAGTGAGGCCCAGCTTGTCATGTTCTGCGAGCAACTGAGCGCTTTTGCCGAACGTGAGAGTGGCGTGGCGACCTTCCCGCGCCGTGAGGATAAGCTGCAGGTTGCCCGGCAGCTCGATGCCTTCTGTGCCTCGGTCGATATGCAGATCGGCCTGAACGTGCTGTCCAGCCGCAACCCTTTCGCCATCGGGCGCGTTGTGGCCATGGCCGAGGCCGCTGGCCTAGTGCTCGAGACCGACGGTGTGTTCCATGCCCGGTCCGAATCGGGCAAGGCCCTGTTCAGCCTGTCCGACCGCCATCATCGACCGCTTGATGCGCTCGAAGACACTCCCTCGCTCACCCTGTTGCTGGACGTACCCCGCGTCGCGGGGGGCGAACAGGCCTTCGACCGTATGGCGGACTTGGCCCAGCAGATGGCCCTGACCCTGGGTGGCGATCTGGTTGACGATGATAATCGCTCACTCAAGCCAGCCGACCTCGCCGCCATCCGCAAGCAGCTGGTGGCGCTGTACGCCCAGATGGACGACCGTGGTGTGCCTGCAGGTGGTGTTGCCGCGCTCCGTCTTTTTGCCTGAATACCCGCATGATCGCCAACTCTACTGAACGCGCAGCCGAGCTGCGTGCGCTGCTCAACCGCTATGGCCACGAGTACTACGTGCTCGACCAACCTAGCGTGCCGGACGCCGAATATGACCGGCTGTTCCGTGAACTGGAGGCGCTGGAAGCCGCCGACCCCGCCCTGCGCACCCCTGATTCGCCCACTCAGCGGGTAGGCGGCCGGCCGTTGGACGGCTTTCCGCCGGTACGGCATCGGGTACCCATGCTTTCCATCCGTACCGAGACTGATTCCGGGCCAGGTGGCGCAGAGAATTTCGATGCCAAGGTCCGTCGTGATCTTGGCTTGCTTGAGGACGCTGCCTCGGTTGAATATGCGGCCGAGCTGAAGTTCGATGGCCTCGCCATCAGCCTGCGTTATGAAGCGGGTGTACTGGTGCAAGCTGCGACCCGTGGCGATGGCGAAACCGGCGAGGATGTGACCCAGAATATCCGCACGGTCGGTCAGATTCCGCTGCGGCTCCTTGGCGTGACTGCGCCAGTGCTGGAGGTGCGTGGCGAGGTCTATATGCGTCGCGATGACTTTGACGCCCTCAACGAGCGCCAGGCTGCCAAGGGCGAAAAGACCTTCGTCAACCCGCGCAATGCCGCCGCCGGTGCGGTGCGTCAGCTCGACCCCAGGATCGCCGCCCAGCGCCCTTTGAGTTTCTTCGCCTATGGCCTGGGGGCTGTCGAGGGTTGGACCATACCCGAGACCCACAGCGGCATACTGGATGCGCTGGCTGCCATGGGCATACCGGTCTGTGCCGACAGGACGGTTGCCAAGGGCGCTGCCGGCTTGATTGCCTTCCATGCTGCGATTGCCGCAAAGCGTGATGCTTTGCCCTTCGATATCGACGGCGTGGTGTACAAGGTAGATAGCCGTGCCCTGCAGGAACAGCTCGGCTTTGTCAGCCGTGAGCCGCGCTGGGCGGTTGCCCATAAATATCCTGCACAGGAAATGTTGACCACGGTAGAGGCCATTGACGTCCAAGTCGGCCGTACCGGTGCCATCACCCCGGTGGCGCGGCTTGCGCCGGTCTTTGTTGGTGGCGTTACCGTCACCAATGCCACGCTGCACAATCTCGACCGTATCCGTCAGCTCGATCTGCGCGTGGGGGATACTGTGATCGTTCGACGTGCCGGCGATGTGATCCCCGAGATCGTAGACGTGGTACTAGACCGTCGCCCCATGGTGGAAGAGACCGTCGACCTGCTGGAGGTGCAGCAGGTACCACGTTACGCCCCCTTTGAAATGCCTACCGAATGCCCGGTCTGCGGCTCGCATGTTATCCGCGAGGAAGGCGAGGCGGCCTTCCGCTGTACCGGTGGCCTGGTCTGCTCGGCCCAGCGCAAGCAAGCCCTGCTGCACTTTGCAGGACGCCGTGCGATGGACATCGAGGGCCTGGGCGACAAGCTGGTGGAGCAACTGGTCGATACCGGCCTGGTCCGTACTCCGGCAGACTTCTACAAGCTTGGCATCCTCAAGCTGGCAGCGCTGGAGCGCATGGCGGAAAAATCTGCCGCCAATCTGCTGGCCGCCATTGAACAAAGCCGTAATACCACGCTGGCGCGCTTCATCTACGCGCTGGGTATACGCAACGTAGGGGAGACGACCGCCAAGGATCTCGCCCGTCACTTTGGCAAGCTGGACGCGTTGATCGCCGCTGCGACCGATGTGGATGAAGCCAAGGCGCTGGCCGCAATGCAGTCTGTGCCCGATGTCGGACCCATCGTTGCGCAGTCGATACGCGATTTCCTGCTTGAGGCGCATAATGTCGAAGTCATAGAGCAACTGCGCGCTGCCGGCGTAAGCTGGCAGGAATTTGAACCGAGCGAAGCCTTGCCCAGCGGCCCTTTATTGGGCAAGACGCTGGTGATCACCGGCACGCTGCCCAGCATGAGCCGGGACGAGGCCAAGGCCTTGATCGAAGCGGCCGGCGGCAAGGTGGCGGGATCGGTATCGAAGAAGACCGACTATCTGCTAGCGGGGGAAGCGGCAGGATCCAAGCTGGACAAGGCACAGGAGCTCGGGGTTGCCATCCTCGATGAAGCGGCCTTGCTCAGCTTGCTCAATAACTAGACCAGGTCAGACCCGGCTCCCTTAAGCGTTTCAGAGGAACCCCATTCAATGCAAAAGATTACCAAGGCCGTCTTCCCCGTTGCGGGGCTGGGCACGCGTTTTCTGCCCGCGACCAAGGCCAGTCCCAAGGAAATGCTTAATGTCGTCGATAAGCCGCTGATCCAATATGCGGTTGAAGAGGCGATAGAAGCCGGTATTACCGAGATGATCTTCGTCACCGGCCGCAACAAGCGCGCCATCGAGGACCATTTCGACAAGGCTTATGAGTTGGAAACCGAGCTTGAGGCCAAGGGCAAGATCGAACTCCTGGAAGTGGTTCGCAACATCATTCCCAAGAACGTCAGCTGCGCCTATGTCCGTCAGCCAGAGGCCCGTGGCCTGGGCCATGCCGTGCTGTGCGCTCGCCCATTGGTCGGCGACGAACCATTCGCCGTCATTCTGGCCGACGACCTGATCGATGCGCACAAGCCGGTCATGCAGCAGATGGTTGAACTCTATGACGATACCCACAGCTCGGTGATCGGTGTGCAGGAAGTGCCGCGTGAGGAAACTTCTTCCTATGGCATCGTCGTCGCCGAGAAGAACGGCGGTGGCCATCTCAAGATCGGCGGCATCGTCGAGAAGCCCAAACCTGCCGAGGCGCCTTCCACCCTGGCTGTGGTTGGTCGCTACGTGCTTAGTCCTCGTATTTTCCGCCATCTGATCAATGCCCGTCCTGGTCAGGGCGGCGAGATCCAGCTGACCGACGCGATCGCTGCGCTGCTGGAAGAAGAGCGTGTACTGGCCTTGCCCTTCATCGGCACCCGCTATGACTGCGGCACCAAGCTGGGCTACCTGCAGGCCACGCTGGCCTACGGTGCTCGTCACCCGGAGGTCGGCGGCGAGTTTGCTGCCTATCTGCAGCAGTTCTGCAACGTCGCTGTACCGCGATGAATATCCGGCAACTGCAGGCTGGCGACCTGCTCGACGAGGCCGCCCGTTTATTCGACGCCTATCGCCAGTTCTACCGCCAGCCCAGCAACCTCACGGCCTGCCGTACCTGGCTGGCAATGCGTTTGCAGATGGGGCAATCCACCGTCTTTGTGGCGGAGGAGGGTGGTCGGGCGGTCGGGTTTATGCAGCTTTACCCGGGCTTTTGCTCGGTAGCGCTCGCGCCGGTCTGGACCTTGTACGACCTGTATGTCAGCCCCGAGGCGCGTGGTCGCGGCGTGGCCGGTGCCTTGCTCGAAACCGCCCGCCACTTCGGGTTGGCACAGGGCGCTGCCTATCTGCAACTCTCTACCGCGCATGACAACCATAGCGCCCAGCGGCAATACGAGCGGCACGGCTGGCAGTACGATACGGTGTTCAGGACCTATACCTTGCCGCTGGAAAGCAGCGGCACCGTTTAAGACGTTTAAGAAAGGCAGCGGCCCCCGAGGGCCGTGCCACATTGAATACAGTTACAGGGAGAGGTTTATGCTCGCCATCATTGGCGGAACCGGGCTGACCCGGCTGAAAAACCTGCTCATCACCCATAGGCAGGTCATACGTACCCCTTACGGCGAGCCTTCGGGCGCGCTGACATTTGGCGAGATCAACGGCCATCAGGTTGTCTTCATTGCCCGCCATGGCTATGGCCATACCATTCCCCCGCACGAGATCAACTACCGAGCCAACCTCTGGGCATTGGCCGAGCAGAAGGTCAAGCGGGTGGTTTCGGTGTGTACCGTCGGCGGTATCCGTGAGGACCTGTCGCCCGGCACCTTGGTGCTGCCCGATCAGATCATCGACTACACCAGCGGCCGCCGGCATACCTTCTTCGAAGGTGGCGACAAGCCGGTGACCCATATCGACTTCACCGAACCCTACTGCCCCAAGCTGCGGGCACGCCTGCAGAAGGCCGCCAAGGCCAGCCAGCAGCGCATACTCAATGATGGCGTCTACGCCGCAACGCAAGGTCCGCGGTTGGAGACCGCTGCCGAGATCAACCGTATTGCCGGTGACGGTGGCGATATGGTCGGTATGACCGGCATGCCCGAAGCCGCCCTGGCCCGCGAAGCCGGCCTGAGCTACGCCGCCATAGCCGTGGTTGCCAACTGGGCTGCCGGTCGAGGCGACAGCCGCCACCACGTCGATCTGGCTGCCGCCGAAGGCATCTTCGACGAGGCGATCGAACATGTACACCGTATCTTGGAAGCCCTGGTGAAAGTCGATGGCGATTAAACCCATAGTCAAGATGGGCGACCCGCTGCTGCTCAGGGTTGCCGATACCATCCCGCCAGAAGCCATCGGTTCGCCGGAGCTCAATGCGCTGATCCAGGATCTCAAGGACACTATGGTGGCCATGAATGGCGCCGGCATAGCTGCGCCGCAGATTGGTGTTTCCAAGCAGATCACCATCTTTGGTGGTTTCAAGAGCCCGCGTTACCCCGATGCCGAAGCCGTGCCCTACACCATCCTGATCAACCCGGTGCTGACCCCGCTGGATGATGAACTGGTGGATGACTGGGAAGGCTGCTTGAGCGTGCCCGGCATGCGCGGGGTGGTGCCACGCCACCGGCGCTTGCGTTACCAAGGCTTGGACGAGCAGGGTAGGTCTATAGACCGGACGGTGACGGACTTCCACGCCCGGGTGGTACAGCATGAGTGCGACCACTTGTTCGGCGTGCTCTACCCCATGCGTATCCGCGATATGCGGACCTTTGGCTTTATCGACGCACTGGGGCTCGGAGATCTGCCTGACGAATAGATGGCAGGCTTATTGCTATAGTCCAGATTCAAGCTAACAACACAGATCGAACGGCCATGAGCGACACGGATTTCTTCAAGGACAAGGCCATACTGGTCACCGGCGGTACCGGTTCTTTCGGCCGCAAGTTCATTGCCACCTTGCTGCGTGACCATAAGCCGCGCCGCGTGGTGGTCTTTTCCCGCGACGAGCTCAAGCAGTTCGAGATGCAGCAGGACCTCAACGCGCCCGAGATGCGCTACTTTCTGGGCGACGTGCGCGACGCCGAGCGCCTGCGGCAGGCCATGCGTGGTATCGACTACGTGGTCCATGCAGCCGCGCTCAAGCAGGTGCCGGCTGCGGAATACAACCCCACCGAATGCATCCGTACCAATGTTGGCGGGGCAGAGAACGTCATCAATGCCGCCATTGAGTGCGGTGTAGAGAAGGTGATCGCCCTCTCCACTGACAAGGCCTCCAGCCCCATCAACCTGTACGGCGCAACCAAGCTGCTTAGCGACAAGCTGTTCATCGCCGCCAATAATATCGCCGGCGGTCACAAGACCCGCTTCGCGGTCGTCCGCTACGGCAACGTGGTCGGTTCGCGGGGCTCGGTGCTGCCCTTTTTCCGCAAGCTGATGGCCGACGGCGTCGATTCGCTCCCCATCACCGACGCCCGGATGACCCGCTTCTGGATCACCCTGCAAGACGGCGTGGACTTCGTGATCAAGAACTTCCAGCGCATGCGCGGTGGTGAGCTGTTTGTGCCCAAGATCCCCTCGGCCCGCATTGTTGACCTGGCCACCGCCATGGCACCGCAGTTGCCGCATCGCATCGTCGGCATCCGGCCGGGCGAAAAGCTGCACGAGATGATGATCTCGCGCGATGACGCCCAGCACACCTTCGAGTTTGCCAAGCACTACGTCATTGCCCCAGCCATCAACTTCATCGTCCAGTCCAGCTTCCAGACCGACGGCCTGGGGGAGACCGGTAAAAAGGTCGCCGAAGGCTTCGAGTACGTGTCGGACACCAATCCGCACTACCTCAGCATTGCCGAGCTGGAACAACTGGAGCGTGCCACAGCATGATCCCCTACGGCCGGCAGCAGATAGACCAGGCCGACATCGACGCGGTCGTTGAGGTATTGCACTCGGACTGGCTCACCCAGGGCCCTGGCATCGCCCGCTTTGAAGCGGCCCTCGCCGAGCGTTGTGGTGCCCAATACGGCGTGGCTGTCTGTAACGCGACCGCGGCCTTGCACATCGCTTGCCTGGCTGCCGGCCTTGGGCCGGGTGACCATCTCTGGACCAGCCCCAATACCTTCCTCGCCAGCGCCAATTGCGGCCGCTACTGCGGTGCCGATGTCGACTTTGTCGACATCGACCCCGATACCTGGAACCTCTGCGCTGACAAGCTTGAGGCCAAGCTCAAGCTGGCCAAGCAGAAGGGCTGCCTGCCCAAGGTCGTGGTACCGGTCGCCTTCAGTGGCCAGAGCTGCGATATGGCGCGCATCAAGGCGCTGTCTCTGGAGTACGGCTTCACCATCATCGAGGACGCCTCGCACGCTGTTGGCGCTGACTACCTGGGCAAGCCGGTGGGGTGCGGCGACTACGCCGATATGACCGTGTTCAGCTTCCACCCGGTCAAGATCATCACCACGGGGGAGGGTGGCCTGATCCTCACCAATCGCCCCGAGCTGGCCGAACATCTGCAGCGCCTGCGCAGCCACGGCATGACCCGCGACCCGGCCCAGATGACCGAAGCCAGCCATGGCCCCTGGTACTACCAGCAGACCGAGCTGGGCTACAACTATCGGATCACCGATCTGCAGGCTGCGCTGGGTCTTTCCCAGCTACAAAAACTGGATGGCTTCCTTGCGCGTCGCCGCGCCCTGGTGGCGCGCTACGACCGGTTGCTGGCCGGCCTGCCGCTCCAGCTGCCCAAGCGCCAAGCGGGGGCCGAATCCGCCTGGCACCTCTATGTGGTGCGGCTCAAGCCGGAATCGGGCATTGCCCACAAAGCCTTCTTCGAAGCCCTGCGCGCAGCCGGTATCGGCGTCAACCTGCACTACATCCCGGTGCATACCCAGCCTTACTATCGGGCGCTGGGCTTTCAGACTGGCGACTTTCCCGAGGCGGAGCGCTACTACGCCGAAGCGCTCAGCCTGCCCATGTACGCCGGCCTGAGTGATGCTGAGCAGGATATTGTCGTCAGCGCCATCCGCAGCGCCCTGGGCCAACCCTGAGCGGCAACCCCGGCGGGGTTGCCGGTCAAGACTGATAGAGCCGCCGATATGACTACCATCGCCATCATTCCCGCCCGTGGCGGCAGCAAGCGTATTCCGCGCAAGAACGTCAAAGCCTTCCATGGCCGGCCCATGCTGGCTTACTCCATCGCGGCGGCCAAGGCGAGCGGCCTGTTCGACCGTGTTGTCGTCAGTACCGACGATGACGAGATCATGAGCCTGGCGCGTGCCGAGGGGGCTGAAGTACCCTTTGTCCGTCCCGCGGCGCTGGCCGACGACCACACCACCACCATTGCCGTCATCCAGCACGCCATCGAGGCCCTGCGAGCCGAAGGCGAACCGGTCGAATTGGCCTGCTGCATCTATGCCACCGCGCCCTTTGTACAGGCCCGCTACCTGCAGGCCGGCCATGCCGCCTTGCTTGAGCATCCCACCAAGTCCTACGCTTTCTCGGTCACCAGCTTTCCCTTCCCCGTCCAGCGCGCCATCCGCCTGACCGAGGAGGGCGCGGTCGATGCGCTCTATCCGCAGTATCGCAATACCCGCTCGCAAGATCTGGAAGAGGCCTACCATGATGCCGGCCAGTTCTACTGGGGTCGGGCCGAAGCCTGGTTGCGTGGTGACGTCATCTTCTCGCCGGCCTCGCTGCCGGTGGTACTGCCGCGTTACCTGGTACAGGACATCGACACCCTGGAGGACTGGCGCCGTGCGGAATACCTCTACGGCGCGCTGTTGGCCGGCGGTGAGATCGCGTGAAGGTATTGATCCGCGCCGATGCCTCCCTGGCCATCGGTTCCGGCCATGTCATGCGCTGCCTTACCCTGGCGCGGGGTTTGCAGGAACGCGGCGCTGAGGTCACCTTCGCCTGCCGCGAGCTGCCCGGCCACGCCTTGGCCCAGGTGACGGCGGCCGGCTTCAATCACCTCGCCTTGCCTGCACACTACCCGGGTGAATCCCCTGTCAACGACATCGAGCACCTCATCGCCTGGCAGGCCGATCTGGCCGCCTTGCAACAGTTGGCGGCGGGCATGCCAACCTGGGATTGGCTGCTCTTGGATCACTATGGGCTCGACGCCCAGTGGCAGCACGGTGCGCGAACGCTGGCGCATCGTATCGCGGTGATCGACGACCTTGCCAATCGCCCGCACGATGCCGACCTCTTAATCGACCAGAACCTGACGGCAAACCTTGCCGCCTACACCGGCCTGCTGCCGGCGGGCTGCCGCTGCCTGCTCGGCCCTCGCTACGCCTTGCTGCGCCCGGAGTTCGCCACCCCTGCCGCCGCTCCGCGTCCCCGCGTGGCACGCGTGCTGGTGAATTTTGGTGGCGTGGACGCCAGTGGCGAGACACTCAAGGCCATGGAGGCATTGGAAGGATTGAGCGAGCTCACGGTGGACTTTGTCGCCGGCGCCGCCAATCCGGCATGGAACGCCTTGCAGGTGCGCGCCCAAGGGCAGCCCAACTGGCACCTGCACCGCCACGTCACCGACTTTGCCACGCTGATGCGTCAAGCCGACCTATTCATTGGTGCGGGTGGTGGCACCAGCTGGGAGCGGGCCGCGCTGGGCTTGCCGACGCTCTGCATCGCAGTCGCTGCCAACCAAGTCGCTAATGCGCAAAAGCTGGCCGAGGCCGGCGTCCATGCTTATCTTGGGCCTGCTGCAAAGGTCGGCGCTGCGGGCTTGCGGCAGGCGGTCGTTGCCCTGATTCCCGACCAAGCCCGCCGCCAAGGCTATGCCGACCGGTCCCGGGCGCTGGTAGATGGGCAGGGCGTACGTCGCGTCGCCGCTGCCTTTGCCACTGCCACGCTGCAACTACGACTTGCCACAGCGGCCGATGACCAGTTGTTGTTTGATGGCCGTAATGCCGAGTTGGTACGCCGCTGGTCGCTCAATCCAGAGCCCATCGTCTGGGAGGCTCATCTCGGCTGGCTGGCGGCCACCTTGGCCCGATCGGATCGTGTACTGCTGATCGGAGAAGGAGCGGATGGCCCGGTCGGTGTGCTGCGTTACGACCGCCACCCAACCCAGTCGGAGCGTGCTGAGGTCTCCATCTACCTGTTTGCCGGCAACGAGGGCATGGGCTGGGGCGCAGCCCTGTTGGCTGCGGGAGATGCCTGGGTAGCGAGCCAATGGCCTGGGCTCAAGGCGATCGATGCGACAGTGCTACCGGGCAATACGGCTTCGCTCAAGCTGTTCCAGCAAGCTGGCTACCGGCAGTCGGGTGATCGTTTCGAGCGTACTCTGTAGCGCTTTGTCTGCAGCGGCTGCCGTGTGGATCGGCCGCTACGTGTAAGAACCGCGTGCGTAAGCGCCGCGCGGGCGGTATGGTTAGCAATCATTGCCGGCCGGTATATTTCCCTGGGGAGCTTCTATGCGAACTTTCAAGATCGGCAATCGTGCTGTTGGCCCGGATGCAGCGCCGTTTGTGATCGCCGAGATGAGCGGCAACCATAACCAGTCGCTAGAGCGCGCGCTGGCCATTGTGGAGGCGGCGGCCAAGGCTGGCGCCCACGCGCTCAAGCTGCAGACCTACACACCGGATACCATGACGCTGGATCTGGATGAGGGCGAATTCCATATCGCCGATCCAAACAGTCTCTGGGCCGGGAATTCGCTGTACAAGCTCTATCAGGAGGCCTACACCCCTTGGGAGTGGCACAAGCCCATCTTCGATCGGGCCAAGGCACTGGGCATGCTGGCTTTCTCCACCCCGTTTGATGAAAGCGCGGTGGATTTTCTCGAGAGCCTCGATGTGCCGGCCTACAAGATCGCCAGCTTTGAGAATACCGATATCCCCTTGATCCGCCGCGTGGCGGCGACCGGCAAGCCCATGATCATCTCTACCGGCATGGCCAATGTGGCCGAGCTGGACGAGAGCGTGCGTGCCGCCCGTGCCGCAGGCTGCCAGGACCTTGTGCTGCTCAAGTGCACCAGCACCTATCCGTCCACGCCGGAGAACACCCACCTGCGTACCATCCCACATCTGCGTGAGCTGTTTGGCTGCCAGGTAGGCCTGAGCGACCACACCATGGGGGTTGGCGCCTCGGTCGCGGCGGTGGCGCTGGGCGCCACGGTGGTCGAAAAGCACTTCACCCTGGCCCGTGCCGATGGCGGTGTGGATTCCACGTTCTCGTTGGAGCCGGCCGAAATGGCCTCGCTGGTGGTCGAGACCGAACGGGCCTGGCAGGCCATGGGCCATGTGCAGTATGGCGCCACCAGTGCCGAAAAGAAGTCGCTGGTTTTCCGTCGTTCGCTCTACGTGGTCAAGGATATGGCGGCCGGTGAGGCATTCAGTGCCGATAATGTCCGGGCCATCCGCCCCGGCCTGGGCCTGCCGCCCAAGGAGATGGACGTGATCATCGGTCGCAAGGCCGGTAAGGCCATCAAGCGCGGTACCCCGCTGAGCTGGGAGCTGTTGGCGTGATGAAGGCCGGGCTGGTCGGTTGCGGCCGGATCGGTTGTGAGTTCGATGAAGATGCCGACCGGGTCGGCATCTATACCCACGCTGCGGCGTATCGAGCTGCAGAGGGGGTTGCGCTCTGGGCGATTGCCGACGCTGACCCGGCCAAGTTGGCCAACTGTGGCGAGCGCTATGGCATTCCGCCAGAGCGGCGCTATACCGATGCTGCGCAGATGTTGGCCAAGGAGCCACTGGATCTTCTGAGCATTGCCGCCCCGGATAGATTGCACGCCCCGTTGGCGAAACTGGCTGCAACTGCGCCCCGTCTGCGCGGGCTGCTGCTGGAAAAGCCGCTGGCGCTGGATCTGGATGAGGGGCGCGCCGTGCTGAACCAGTTGCAGGCGCGTGGTCTGGCCGTGGTGGTGAACTACTCTCGTCGCTTTTGTCCTGCCCACGCCAAGCTCAAGACGGCACTCGCCGAGGGTAGGCTGGGGCGTATTCAGCAGGTGTCCGGCTACTACGGCAAGGGCGTCAAACATAACGGCGGCCACTGGCTGGACCTGCTGCGTTATCTGCTGGGGCCCTTGGTTTCCGTACAGGCCTGGCCCAGCCAGGCCAGCGACTATGAGGGCGATCCCACGCCCGATCTGCGCATCACCCTGGCTGGCGGCGTCACTGCGAGTCTGCTGGGCACGGATCATCTGCACTACAGCCTGTTCGAGATGGATATCGTGGCTGAACAGGGCAGGGTACGCATCACCGAGAGCGGCCACTGCATAGCGTGGTATGCCGCAGCGGAGAGCCCTTACTACGCCGGTTATCGCTTGCCCGTGCTGACCGATACCGATACCAGCGGTATGCGTGATCTCCTGCTGGGCGCGGTCGAGAACCTCCGAGATACCGTCCTGGAACGTACTGCTTCGCGGTGCGATGCCGAAGACGGGCTGCTGGCACTTTGCGCTGCCGATGCGGCCTGCCGTTCCATGCTGAGTGGCAAGCCGGAGCCGGTGGTATGAAGCCCTGGGCCATCGTCGCCGGCGACCCTGGCGGGGGGAGTGCTTTGGCGCCGGTCGTGGCGCAGATGCAGCAGCAAGGCCTGCCTTGCCGGCTGTTTGCCTATGCCCAATCCGCCCATGCCTGGCGCGAGCGTGGCTGGGTGGTGGCAGACGCCGAGTTACCTGACCTGGAGGGCTGTGCGGGCCTGTTGTGCGCTACCTCGGTCAATGAGCATATGTTCGAGCTGCGTTGGCTGCAGGCGGCACGCCAGGCCGGCGTGGCCAGCCTGGCGCTGCTGGATTTCTGGAGCAACTACCGGGCGCGCTTTCTGATGGGGGCGGCGCTTTGTCTGCCTGACCGCATTGCGGTACCCGATGAGCTGGCGCGGCAAGAGATGCTGCGGGACGGCTTCCCCGCCAGCTGTCTGCTGGTAACTGGTCAGCCGGCCTTGGACAAGCTGGCGCATGCCGGCGGGTTGAGCCCGGCACGTCGCGCCACTTTGCGTGCAGCCTGTGGTGTCGGCGAAGCGGAACAGCTATTGCTGTTTGCTTCCCAACCCCTACGCATGCTGGCGCAGCAGCTGGGGCAGCACCGCTGGATAGACGAGCAGGCCGCCTTGGCGGATGTTGAAGCGGCCCTGCGCGAACTGGGCCGCCCCATCGCCCTGCGGGTCAAACCACATCCCCGTGAAAACGCTGCCGATTTTGCCGCCCTGGGCCAGGTCTGGGCCAATAGCAGACTGGCACCGGACGCCCTGGCTCATGATTTGCTTAAATGTGCCGATATCGTAGTTGGCATCCATTCGATGCTGCTGCTGGAAGCGTGCTATCTTGGTTGCCGTGTGTTGAGTTACCAACCCGGCCGCTGGGATAGCGACCCATTACCCTCAAATCGTTCAGGCCTCAGCCGGCGCTGCGACGATCCCGCCGGGTTGGCCCGGGCGATCGCCGAACTGCTGGATGGCCCGGCGCCCGTACCGCCCAGTCCCGATGGTCAGGCTGCGCAGCGTGTGCTGGACGCCATGCATGCGCTGCAGGGCTGAACGAGATGTGCCTGGACGGTATTTGGCATGATGCAAGAACTCGCCCTCTTCGGCGGATCCCCGGTGCGCAAGGCGCCGCTACCCGCCTACAACACGCTTGGTCCGGAGGAACGGGCCGCCGTCAACGCGGTACTCGATAGCGCGGTCCTGTCGCGCTTTCTGGGTGCCTGGACGCCCGACTTCTACGGCGGTGACCGCGTTCAATCGCTGGAGCGCGACTGGGAGCGCCACTTCTCGGTCGCCCACGCCGTCTCGATGAACTCCGCCACCTCCTGCCTGTATGCCGCTGTCGGCGCGCTGGGCATCGGTCCCGGCGATGAGGTCATCGTGTCGCCCTACACCATGTCTGCCTCCGCAGTGGCTGCCGTGGTCTATGGTGCCGCGCCGGTCTTTGCCGATATCGACCCGGATACCTTCTGCCTGTCTGCCGCTACGATCGCCGCGCGCATCACCCCGCGTACCAAGGCCATCATCGTGGTCGATATCTTTGGCCAGCCGGCCGATTTCGAGCCCATCATGGCTCTGGCACGCCAGCACGGCATCAAGGTGATCGAAGACAACGCCCAGGGCCCCGGTGCCCGCTACAAGGGCCGCTACAGTGGCACTCTGGCCGATATCGGCGTTTTCAGCCTCAACTATCACAAAACCATCCACTGCGGTGAGGGTGGCATAGCCGTTACCGACGATGCTGACCTCGCCGAGCGTATGCGCCTGATCCGTAACCATGCCGAGGCCGTGGTCAAGGCCAAGGGAGAGACCAACCTCGTCAATCTGGTCGGCTTCAACTACCGCATGACCGAGATCGAGGCGGCGATTGCCGCCGAGCAACTGAAAAAATTGCCGGCGCTGCTGGCTCAGCGGCAAAGCCATGCCGCCCATCTTAGCCGCCGCCTTGCCGGTCTGCCGGGTGTCACCGTACCCCATGTGCAGCCTGAGGTTGAGCACGGCTGGTATGTCTACGCCATCAAGTACGACGCTACGGCGACCGGCGTACCGCGCGCGCGGCTCGCGCAGGCTTTGCGAGCAGAGGGGATTCCGGTGGGCGAGGGCTACGTCGAGCCGCTCTACCTGCAGCCCATGTACCAGCAGCAGATCGCCATCGGCCGCGATGGCTTCCCCTTCAACCATCCGGCCTACCAGGGCAAGCTGGACTATGCCCGTGGCCTGTGCCCGACAACCGAGCACATGCACTTCCAGTCGCTGTTGTACGCCGATTATGTGCATGCCAGCCTCAGTACGGCCGATGTCGACAGCGTGGCCGATGCCTGGGAAAAGGTGCTGGGCCAGATCGGCCGTCTGCGAGAGGAAGCGGCATGACGCTACCCGCCTTCTTGCAAGGCCCTCGTATATACCTGCGGGCATTGGCAGATAGCGATGCCGATGGTGCCTATCCGGGCTGGCTGAACGATGCGGAGGTTTGCGCTGGTAACAGCCACCATGTCTTCCCTTACGGTCGCGAGGCGGCCTTGGACTTCATCCGCGCCAGCCGGCAGCGGCAGGACAGCCTGACACTGGCCATCATGCTGACTGTCGAGCAACGCCACGTCGGCAATATCTCGCTTAACCAGATCCACGCCCGCCACCGCTCGGCCGAGTTTGCCATCCTGCTGGGTGACCGCTCCGCCTGGGGCAAGGGGGTGGGTGAGGAGGCTGGCCGTTTGCTGCTGCAACATGGTTTTGATGCCCTGGGCCTGCACCGGGTGCACTGCGGCACCTTTGCCGACAACGCCGGCATGATCGGGCTGGCCCGTAAGCTGGGCATGCGGGAAGAGGGTAGGCGTGTGGAGGCGGCCTGGAAGGATGGTCGTTTCGTGGACGTGATCGAATTTGCCGTGCTACGCAACGAGTTCAAGGCGGCGTAGCCGGCGTGCAAGACAATGGTTGTGATAGACAATAAGTACCCAGAGACAGGAATGCACCATGAGTGACAATAAACAAGCCTTGATCGACTGGAAGACGGATGCCTGGAAGGACGCCAATATGGTGGCCTGGTACTCCAAGCGGATGTTCGAGAATACGGGCACCAACCAACTCAAACACCAGCTCGAGATGCGCTACATCGAGCGCTATGCCACCGGCCCGCGGGTGCTGGACGTAGGTATTGGTACCGGCCGTGGCTCTATCCCCCTGGCTCAGCGTGGCATGGACGTGACGGGTATCGATAGCTCCCAAGCCATGCTTGACGAGACCCGTCGCTTGGCCGGCCAGACGCCCATGACCCTGATGCCGGGCGATGTGGCCAATCTGCCGCTACCCAGCGCCAATTTCGACTTCTTGCTGTCGCTCAATGTGGTGGTCCACTTCCCGCACTGGCGGGAGATCCTGCTTGAGTGGGACCGGGTGCTCAAACCTGGTGGTCGCATCCTGTTTGATATCCACTCGCTTGACCATCTCGAGGCCGTGTATGGCGCGGGAGAGGCAACCGAGCGCATGGTGGCTGAAGGCGAGGCGGCCTTTGGCAGCTATATGTCCCTGGCGCGAGCTGGCGACCTTGTCCAGTGGGCAGATATGCATGGCTACCGTGTGCAAGCGATCACGGCGGTCGGTGGTTTTGTGGTCAGTACCCGCAATCATTGGCTCGCCAGCCTGGAAACCAAGCATTGGTGGAATCGCTTGCTGGGTTGGATGACGACCGATAAGAAGCTGTTCGATTTCGCGCTGTGGCTGGAAACCGAGGTGATCTGGAAGCTGCCTTGTACGGCCACCGGCCGTTTCATGGTGGTGTTGGATAAGGTGGCGGATCCTGCTGCCAATGCGGCCTGGCTCGCCGAGCAGCAGCGCTTGAACGCCTCCTGGCGTGCAGGCGATGTTGCCGCGGTCTTCCCACCGCTGGCGGACAACCAGGCAGCGGCGCTGCGTCAGCATCTATCGCACCCGCGCAATAGCTTCCTGCTGTTTGAGTTGCTCAAGGTAGTACGCCAGCACTTCCCGGCGCTGCCGCTTGCAGCCTATCTGCCGGCAGAGATTTCCGCCTTGTTCGAGGATTGGCAGCTTCAGGAACAACTGGACCAATACGCACTCCGGGTAGCGGGTGAATGGCGCCGCAATGGGGATTTCGGTGCCAAGTTCGAGCACGGTGGCGTGCCATTGGGACCCGGCCTGGAATACAACCTCGTGCGTGACGTACTGGTCGATTACCTGAACGTGTTTTACCAGGGAGAAGAATAATGAATAACAAACAAGGAGCTGTCGTCTCCCTGTTGTGGCCTCGCTACCATAATGTGATCGAGGCATTTTGTGCGAATGAGCCGGGGCTGGTCATTCTGACCCCGCGTGCCCATTTCAGCCCGGAGCTGGCTCGCAGCCTGGAACGTTTCGGTAGCCAGTTGCTGGAGCTGGAGAGCCTGGTCGATGAAGCTGGTGAGCAACGTATCCACGAGTCGGTCAACGCCAATCTGAGCAAGCTGGCGCATTATTTCACCACTACCGGCTGGGAAGACGGTTGTGCCCAGCTGGAGCTCGACGAATCGCGCTTCCAGCCCTTGTTGAAACAACGTGCCGACGCGGAAGTGCCGGCCATGATCCATCTGCTGCAGTCGCTTGAGGCGGCTCAGGCCCAGTATGACGTCCGTTTGCTGGTGGCCAGCGAAGATCTGACTTCCCAGTCCAAAACGGCGGTCATCTGGGCCAAGCGTGCCAGCATTCCCAGCCTGCAATTGATGCACGGCGTGGCCTTGTGCAAGCCCTACACGGTGCATGGCGCGTTGTTTGCCGACCATCTGGCGGTGTATGGCCAGCGTGGCCTCGAAAGTTACCTCGACATCGGTGTCGACCCGCAACGGTGTTATGTCACCGGCAATCCCGCCTGGGACCACTACCCGGCCCATCTATCCGCGCGAGACGTCTATAGGGATCAACTGGCGCAGGCGCATGGTTTGTCCAAAGACAAGCCCTGGGTGTTGTTTGCGACGACCTGGGCCGCCTACCTGACCGCCGTCGGCAACCCGCTCGCATTCGAGCAGGGTGTACAGCAGTTCCTCACTGCCGTGCGCGACCTGCGCGAGGCGGGCATCGATGCCGAGTTCATCATCAAGGACCGGCCCGGCACCCATGCTGAATCGGAAGCGGTGATGCGCAAGATCGCCGCGGACCTGGGGCTGGCCGAAGGGAGTTATTGCTATAGCACGGCCAGCGCGGAGCAATGGGTCGTCGCTGGCGACGTGGTCATTGGCACCGATTCGAATATCCAGGTCGAGGCCATGATCGCCGGTACGCCGGTTGTGAACCTGATGAATTGGTTTGGCGTCCGGCTCGGCCCGAGCTTTGACACGGATTCTGGCGTCATCGAGGCGTCGCCCGACGAGCTTGCCCCGATACTGGCCCATCTGGCGACCAATGCCGAAACCCGCGCCCATCTGGGCGACAAGCTCAAGGCGGCAGCGCCTCGATACAACATCGGGGTTGATGGCCTGGCGCATCAGCGCGCTGCAGAACTGATGCGGCAACTTCTCAAGGCCAAGCAGGCCAGTGGCTACATCTGGCAGGAATTGCTCGACGTAGAGCACATGGATGCCACCGGTTACCACGATGGCCGTCGGCCTGACCTGGTGGAGATGTTCAGCAATGAGCCTAGCTTGCTGCTCGATATCGGCTGCTCGGCTGGCGGTACCGGCTTGGCCTTCAAGCAGAAATACCCCCATGCCAAGGTCTGGGGTATCGAGCTGAACCAAGCGGCGGCTGCGAAGGCGGCGACCCGGCTCGACAAGGTGCTGTGCGGCAAGTTTGAGGACTTCGATCTTGTCCTGGAGGGAATCGAGCCCGGCACGCTTGATGCCGTGATCATCGCCGACGTCCTGGAGCACATGTACAACCCTTGGGACGTGTTGGTGCGGCTGAAGCCGCTGCTGTCGCCCAAAGGGCAGATCGTCACTAGTATCCCCAACACCCGCAATGCCGGCCTGATGGAAGATCTGGCGCGCGGCTACTGGCGTTACGATGCCTGGGGCCTGCTCGACATTACGCACATCCGCTTCTTTACGTATAAGGAAATCAAGCGCTTCTTCCACGAAACCGGGTATCGCATCACCAAAGCGGTCAATGGTATCGATCCGCGTCTGAAGAACCTGTACGACATATTTGCGCCCAAGGTGCCCTGCGACATCGATTGCGGCAAGATGGTGCTGAAGGGCGTAACGCTGGAGGAGCTGGGTGAGCTGTGTTCCATCCAGTTCTATACCGTGGCCGAGCTTGGGGCCGAACCACTGACCGACTACAACCCGATTGCACCGGCGGTGGTCCAGCCGGCGGAGACCTACAAGCAGTTCCTGCATTCCCATCTGCTCACCGCCGTCGAGCTGGGACATTACGAGAAGCGGATTGCACAATGGGGTAAGCAACCCATGGTGCATGTGGTTGTGGTCGCCAGCCAGGAGGCATTGGCGAACCTGCCGGCTTCGATCCAGTCCCTGGCCAACCAGCTCTACTACGCTGTCCGCTTCACCATTCTGGCGCCGGTGGACGTTCCAAATGGCTTTGGGCTGAGCGATAGGGTGTCCTGGAGGGTGTATGAAGGCCATCCAAACAATGCCATCAATGAGATCCTGATCAGCAGCGATGCCGAATGGATCACCGTGCTGCAGGCCGGCGATGAGCTGGTCCCCCATGGCTTGCTGTATGCCATGGAGTCCGCCTACAGCCACCCGGACTGGCGCGTCATCTATACCGACGAAGATCGTCGCGACGAGGCCGGGGCCTATGGCAGCCCTTACTTCAAACCGGACTTCTGCCTGGACTATTTCCAGTCGATTCCGTATATCGGCGACTTTTTCCTGGTTCGTCGCGATTTCTTTGCGCAACTGGGTGGGTTCGCGCCAGAGGCGCTGGGCGCCAGCAACTTCGATTTCTTGTTGCGGGCCTTGGAGCTAGGCGGGGAGGGGGTGTTCGGCCACATTGCCGACGTACTCTACCATCGTGCCGAAAAGCGCAGCCTTGACACGCTGCCGACGCAGGAAAGCATCGCCGCAGGCCATGTCGCCCTGACCGACTCCTTGCGACGCCGGGGCATTGATGCCGAGGTTCGTAGCGGCAATCTCCCTGGGACCTACCGGATCCACTACCAGCACGCAGATCGGCCTCGTGTTTCCATCATCATCTTGGTCCGTGAGCACCTGGTCTCGCTGCAGACGACCCTGGAAGGTGTGCTGAACAGTACGGATTGGCCCGACTATGAGCTGTTGATCGTCGATATGGGCAGCGAGTCGCAGGAGACTCTGTCCTATTTGGCTGCGCTGGATGGTATGGGTGAGGACCGTTTGCGGGTCTATCGCGTCACCGGTGAGCCGAACCTTGCCAAACTGCGCAATCAGGCTGCCGCCTCGGCAACCGGTGAATACCTGCTGTTCCTGGATCACAGTGCGACGCCGCTACATGCTGACTGGCTGTCTGAAATGATGTCGGAGGCACAGCGTCCCGAAGTTGGGGTGGTGGGTCCCCGTCTACTCCGTCAGGACGGCTCGGTGGACGATGCCGGCCGCATTCTGGGCCTCTTGGGCGTGGCGGAAAGTCCCTTCCTCGGGCTGCATTTCGATGAACCCGGCTACTACGGCCGGTTGCAGACGACGCAGAATTATTCCGCGGTGTCTGGCAGCTGCCTGTTGATCCGTCGTTCGGTCTTCCAGTCGGTTGGTGGCCTCGACGAGGCATTCGACCAGAACCAGGCGGATCATGACCTTTGCTTGCGCGTGACCAAGCATGGCCAGCGCATCGTCTGGACACCCTATGCCAACCTGCTGCACACCCGCGGCGAGAGCCTGGTCGACGAGGCCGTGTTGCCGGCACCGCTGCGTGAGGAGCGGGAGCGGGCCAACCAAGCGCAGCTCTACCAGCGTTGGTTGCGTGAGCTCTCGTTTGATCCGGCCTACAACAGCAACCTGATCCTGCAGGGCGGTGTATTCGAAATCGAACCCCGACCGCAGCTGACCAAGCAGGCCTTGCCGTGGAAGCCGTTGCCACGACTGCTATCTATTCCCGGCGATGATTGGGGTTGCGGTAACTACCGGATCATCCAGCCGCATATGGCGGCGGTAAATGCAGGGTTGCTCGAGGGCTGGAAGTCATTCGACCATTATCTGATGGTCGAAATTGGTCGGATGGAGCCTGACACCATCGTCCTGCAGCGGCAGATCATGGACCACCAGCTGCCCTTCCTGCGCGAGTACAAGCACCAGAAGAACATCCGGCTGGTATTCGAGGCGGACGACCTCATGACGGCGGTGCCTAAGAAGAGCCTGCACCGGGCGGACCTGCCGCGCGATATGGCGGACAAGATGCGCCGTGCGTTGGCCTTCTGCGACCGCTTTATCGTGACGACCGAGCCGCTCAAGGAAGCTTTCCGCGATATGCATGAAGATATCCGGGTCGTGCCCAACAGCATCGACTTTGATATCTGGGGTGAGCTCAAGCCCAAGCGCCGGGTCGGTAAGAAGCCTCGGGTCGGCTGGGCAGGCGGGGTCAGCCACGGCGGTGACCTGGAGTTGATCTACGATGTGGTTCGTGAGCTGGCTGATGAGGTCGAATGGGTGTTCTTCGGCATGGCACCGGATGCCATCGCGCCCTATCTTGCGGATATCCGTGGCGGCGTACCCTTCAAGGACTATCCGGCCAATCTGGCCAGCCTGAACCTGGATGTGGCGCTCGCACCGCTGGAGCTCAATGCCTTCAACGAGTGCAAGAGCAATCTGCGGGTGCTGGAGTACGGTGTGCTCGGCTACCCGATGATTGCGACCAACCACACGCCTTACCAGGGTAATTACCCGATCACCTTGGTGAACAACACGACCGAGGAGTGGGTGAAGGCAATCCGGGAGCACGTCAATGATCTGGACGAGGCTGCTCGTCGTGGGGATGCCCTGCGCCAGCATGTGATCGACCACTGGCTGCTGCAGAACCGTCTGCCGGAGTGGATGTCGGCCTGGTTCGAGTTCTAAGGCCTTTGGGAACCGGGGCGACCGGCAATTTTTGCCAGGCGGCAAAAAAATTTGCCGGTCGCCCCTAAAGTTCCATCAGTCCTCGTCGATATAGGGAGCAAGGCGTTGACCGCCTGGTTAATTTAACCTCAGCCCCTAGCAGGAGACGAGATCATGCAAGTCATCAACACCAATATCCCGTCGCTCAACGCCCAGCGTAATCTCAGCAAGACGTCGGACGCCTTGAGCACTTCTTTGCAGCGCCTGTCCACCGGCCTGCGCATCAACTCCGCCAAGGATGACGCCGCTGGTCTGGCCATCTCCTCGCGTATGACTTCCCAGATCCGCGGCCTGGATCAAGCCCGTCGCAACGCCAACGATGGCGTGTCGCTGGCGCAGGTGGGTGAAGGCGCGCTGGGTCAGATGAGCGACCTGCTGCAACGTATTCGCGAACTGGCCGTGCAGTCGGCCAACGGTACCAACACCTCGACCGACCGTGCTTCGCTGAACGCGGAAGTCTCGCAACTGTCGTCGGAACTGGACCGCTTTGCCGTGACCACCGACTTCAACGGTCAAAAGCTGTTCGACGGCTCCTTCGGCACTGCGGCCTACCAAATTGGCGCCAACGCCAACGAAGTGGTGACCGCCAGCACTGCCAACTTCCGTACCAACAGCTACGGTACCTACCAGATCAAGAACCAGATCAACCTGGCCACCTTCGCCGTGACCGGTAGCATGTCCGGTACCACCCTGAGCGGTGCCAGCGGCGCCGTGGTGAACGCGATCGGTAGCTCGGGCGGTACGTCCGGCGGTATCGTGATCAACGGCGGCAACGGCGGTGGCCAGATCACCTCGCTGACCTCCGGTTCGACCGCCCGTGAAGTGGCTGCTTCGATCAATGCCCTGGGTACCGGTGTTCGTGCTACCGCACGTAACGACGCGAACATCCAATTCACCAACTTCACTGCTACCCAGATCGCTGCCTCGGGCCGCGCCACCTACTCGCTGAACGTGACCGGTTCGAACACCACCGTGGTGAACGTGACCTTCAGCGTGGGTGAACTGACCGCCGCAGGTCTGGCTGAATCGATCCAGGCCTTCAACGACCGTTCTTCGCAAACCGGTATCACCGCACGCCTGAACGACACCTCGAACGGCATCATCCTGTCGAACGATGATGGTAGCGACATCATGATGCAGACGGTGTCCCTGCAGTCCGGTGGTACCGTGTCCCTGGTGACCGGTGGTCAAGGCGGTGTGCCGCTGGCATCCGCAGCCTTCATCACGGCCGGTGGTTCGGGCGGTGCTGCTGGTGGCGCAACCCAATCGTCGGGCGCCGTGCTGAAGATCGGTGGTCAGGTGACCCTGGACTCGGACAAGAGCTACTCGATCACTGCCCAATCCGGTACTGCACTGGCTTCGGGTGTGATCTCGACCTCCGGTACCCAACCGGGCTCGATCTCCGGTCTGGCACTGGGTTCGGGTACCACCAACAACACTCTGGGCTCCAACCTCAGCGCGGTTAACTCGCTGGACGTGTCCACGGTGTCCGGTGCCAACCAAGCCCTGCGCATCATCGACAGCGCGCTGTCGGTGGTCAACAGCCAGCGCGCCAAGTTCGGTGCCCTGCAGAACCGCTTCAACGCGACTATCGCCAACCTGCAGACTTCGTCGGAAAACATCTCGGCTTCGCGTTCGCGGATCCAGGACGCCGACTTCGCTGCGGAAACCGCGAACCTGACCAAGGCACAGATCTTGCAACAGGCTGGTACTGCGATGCTGGCCCAAGCCAACGCGCTGCCGAACCAGGTCCTCTCTCTGCTCCGCGGTTAATCAGCTAGATTAACGTAGAGAGACAGTGTGCCCCGGCAGCGCCTCTAGGCGAGCCGGGGCTTTTGCCTAGGAGAAGCCATCATGCAAGTGCAAGCAGTTGGTGTTGCGCCAGTTCAGTCCAGTGGTACCACGCACGTGGATCCGCAGGCTGTGCGGGTTGCGGTGTTGGGTGAGCAGCAGCCTCCGGTGGTGAGCCAGGATGGTGTGACACACGTCACAGCAGCCGGCAAGCCCGAAAAGGTGACCGAGAAGCAACCCAGCGTTGAGGAATCAGTCAAAAAGCTGAACGACACCATCGCTACGTTCAACCGTAGCCTGCAGTTCAGTATTGACTCAGATACGCGCCTCAATATCGTCAAGGTCGTGGATGTGAATTCGAAGGAAGTGATCCGTCAAATTCCGTCCCAGGAAGTGGTCGATATTGCCAAGGCAATCGATAAGTTGCAGGGCCTGCTGTTGAGCGATAAGGCTTGATGTAGGCCGGCAGGGCGGCAAGTCTTGCCGTGGAATGGAGGGTAGGAAGATGGCGATCACATCTACCGGGTTGGGCTCTGGGCTCGACGTAGAAGGTCTGGTTTCCAAGCTGGTTGCGGCAGAACGCGATCCAGTCACGAAGCAGATTCAGACCAAAGGCAGCGCCATCACCGCCAAGGTTTCGGCGCTGGGCCAGGTCAGTGGTGCCCTGGCGGCGTTCCAGGCGGCGGCACGGTCCCTGGAGACGACTTCCCAGTATCTGACACCGGTTGTCAGCTCCTCCGATTCCGCCAGTATCTCTGCCACTGCCTCTTCTGCCGCCAAGATCCAGAATCATGTGATCTCGGTATCGCAGCTGGCTCAAAACCAACGGCTGACCACGGGTTCTTTCGCCACGACCGACACCGTCGTCGGTTCTGGCAAGCTGGTCATCGACTTTGGCAAGATCACCAAGCTCGACGGCACCCCGGCAACGCCGAACGCGAGCGGCATCTACGACAATACCGATGCCAAGTTCACCACCAACTCGACCAAGGGTTCGGTGTCGATCACCATCGATTCCCAGCACAATACGCTGGCGGGCATCCAGGATGCGATCAATGCATCCGGTGCGCCGGTTACCGCATCCATCGTGAACGATGGCTCTGGTTATCGCCTGGTCCTGTCCTCGACCGATTCGGGCGAGTCCAATTCGATGCGGATTACCGTCAGCGATGACGCTGGTGGTAGTACCGACACGACCGGCCTTTCTCAACTGGCCTACGACGTGACCCGTGCCGCAGGTGCAGGGCAGAACATTTCCCAGGTGCAGGCTGGCCAGAGTGCCAAGCTCAATGTGGACGGCATTGCGGTTACGACCGAGACCAATACTCCCTCCAATATCCTGTCGGGGATCACGCTCAACCTGCTCAAAACCACGACTTCGCCGGTGAATCTGTCCCTTGGGCGTGACGCGACCAGCGCCGCCAAGGGCATCAGCGCTTTTGCCAAAGCCTACAACGACCTGCAGAAGACCTTGAGCGACGTGTCTTACTATGACGCCAAGACCAAGAGCGCGGGTGCTTTGCAAGGCGAAAGCGTGATCCGGACCATTCAGTCCCAGGTGCGCTCGGTGCTCAATGGCGTAGTGCCCGGCGGTACGTTCGATAGCTTGAACGATGTTGGTATAAGCTTCGAAAAAGATACGGGGAATATGCTCTTTAACCAGGGCGTCTTTTCCAGCGCAATCCAGAAGGATGCGGCGTCTGTTGCCTCTTTGTTTGGCAGCTACGGCAGCGCCACGGACAATCAGGTCAGCTATGTCAGCTCCGGTAGTGGGACCAAGCCGGGCAAGTACGCGATCAGTATTACCCAGGCGGCCACGCATGGTGCCCTGACTGCTGGTGCGGCCGCCTCGTCTACTACCAATATCGATCTGACCGCTACCACCAATACCCTGAGCTTCAAGATCGATGGTACCAATTCGGGCACCATCACCCTCGCCGCGAACAACTATGCCACCGGTGGTGACCTGGCCCTGGAATTGCAGTCCAAGATCAATGGTGACGCGGCGCTCAAGGCGGCCGGTGTTTCCGTTTCGGTCAGTTTCGATAACACGAGCGGCAAATTCTCGATTACGTCCAACCGCTATGGCTCGACCTCGAGCGTGGCGGTCAATACCATCAGCAGCGATCTCAATACTGCCCTGGGCCTTTCGACGAGCGATGCCGGTGTCGCGGGCCAGGATGTGGCCGGTACGATCGGTAATGCCGTGGCCACGGGCAGCGGGCAGTATTTGACCGGCGTGGGTGACGCCCAGGGGCTCAAGCTGTTGATCGACGGCTCCTCTGCCGGTAGCCGCGGTACTGTTACGTATAACCGTGGCTTTGCCATGCAGTTGGACGATGCTATCTCGACGCTTACGGCCAAGACGGGTGCGCTGACTGGCCGGCAAGATTCGCTGAACAATTCGCTCGATGACCTGACCAAGCAATTGGACAAGTTGAGCACACGCATGGATGATCTGGAAAAGCGCTACCGTGCCCAGTTCACCGCGTTGGATGTAACCATTTCCAGCTTGCGTAACACCAGTAGTTTCCTCTCGCAGCAATTGGCCGCCTTGCCGGGGGCTAGCAGTTCTTAAGTAAGGATGGATGGCTCGTGGCCGCCAATATCAAGAATGCCCTGAATGCCTATGGGCAAAGCAGTGTCGAAATCGACGTGGAGCATGCCTCGCCCCACAAATTGATCTGCATGCTGTATGAAGGGGCGATCAAGGCGCTGTTCATGGCCAAGTTGCACATGCAGAACAAGGAGATCGGCCCCAAGGGCGTGGCCATCTCCAAGGCGATCGCCATCATTGAAGAAGGGCTGCGCAACAGCCTGGATGCCGCCGAACAGAGCAGTGAGATCGCCGCCAGCCTGGATGCGCTCTATGACTACATGAGCCGGCGCCTGCTGGAAGCGAATATCCGTAACGATGTTGCGATGATCGACGAAGTGCAGCAGCTGTTGTCTCAGTTGAAGGACGCTTGGGAATCGATCAACAAACCCGCTGAACCGGAACCGGCTGCGAGTGCTTCGGCCGAGCCTCAGTCCGGTCGGCAACCATTGAGCTATGGCCGTGTCTGAGTCTGAAGATCTGCTCGCGGGGCAAGCGAGCCTGCTGGAAGCAACCTTGGCCCTGCTGCATCTGGCTCGTGAAGAGTCATGGGACCGTCTGCTGGAAGCCATGCCTGCACAGCGCGCTGCTTTTGCCAGGCTGCAAGCGAGCGGGGTGGGTGGCTTGGATGCGAGCACGCAGGACAGTTTGAAGCGCCTGATCGAGCAGACCGAAGCAGCCAACGAGGAGCTGGTGACTCGTTTGCTTGCATGGCAGAACGAAGTTTCGACTATTCTTCAAGAGATCGACATGACCCGCGCCAATGGCAAAAAGATCAGCCGTGCGTATGGTGCTTGAATAGTTTCTTCGTCGGACAGCGAACATGAATGCTTGGTTTTCCAGTGGGTGGCAGTGGCTGACAAGCCTGGTTCTGTTTGCCAGTTGTCTGGGCTATATGGTGGTGTTGCTGCGCCGTGCCGCGCAGGACCGCCAAGCAGCTCGGCAATTGCTTGAGCGTGTCGAATCCTTGGAAGATCAGCTGGTAGCGGTGCGACGAGAGCTTGCTGGTATTGCCGATGCCGCTCGTCCACAAGCCCAGCCGGTCGAAGAGGCCGAGACGGCCTATTCGCAAGCCATTCGTCTGGCCCGGCAGGGGCTGGATTCCTCTGCGGTTGCGGCCGGTTGCGGTATTTCCCGTGGTGAGGCCGAGTTGATCGTCGCGCTCTACCGCGCTTCTCAGCGCCCCTGAACCGGGAGGCGGTCATGATTCCCGCCAACGCACTGGTAGCCTCGCTGCAGAATTACATCCGTACCGCCGACATCCCGCTGGTGCAGGTGGTTGATGCCCTGCAGGAAATCCAGCAGCTGTTTACCATCGGTGAGCAGGTCCGGGCCCAGGTGACCGGGCAGCTGCCCAGTGGTCGCTATTCGGTACTGGTCAAAGACCAGTTGCTGGACCTCAATCTCCCTCGCAATACCGAAGAGGGCGAGCAGCTCGACATGCGGGTGCTGGCCAATTCGCCGCGCCTGACCTTTCTGCTTGAGCGCCAGCCGGGCAACGTGCCTTTGCCGCAGCCTCAGCAAGCACCACCTGATACTTCCAGCAGTGTGGACCTAAGCGAGACCGCACGCTTTCTTGGCAATCTGTTGGCGGAATCTGCCGGCGAGGAAGCCCCCGTACAGACCCGGACCCAGGTGCTGACCCAGCCTCTGATGGCTACCCTTGCCGCCGCGCCCGATACCGTCAAGCTGGCAGATGCCCTCAAACAGGCCTTGAGTGAGAGCGGACTGTTCTATGAGTCTCATCTTGCCCAATGGAGCAATGGTGAGCGTACCTTGCAGCAGCTGCTGACCGAGCCGCAGGCCAAGGCGTTTGAATTATTGCGCCAGCAGATCGAGCAACAGCGGCCGGCAACGGCTGCCGAGCCCGGCAAGAATGCCCGGCCGGCGGTGGAGGCGAGGGCGTCTGATGTGATGCTTCCGGCGGACAAGGACCGTCAAGTATCCGAACGCGCCAGCCAAGCATTGGGTGCCGGTCTGCTCGATGGCAACACGCAGGAACTGGATAATATGCCGGCCACGGCCAGGCAGTTGGTGCAACAGCAGTTGCAGGTGCTTGATCAGCGGCAGGTGGTTTGGCAGGGCCAGGCCTGGCCTGGCCAGCCCTTGCGCTGGGAGATCGAGGAAGATGGCCAGGGGCGCAGCGGGGAAGAGGCGGATAGACCTAAGGTCTGGCGCACCCGGCTGCATCTGACCTTGCCGCACCTGGGTAGCGTGGAGGCGCTGATCAGTTTGATGGATGGCAGCCGGCTGGAAGTCGGTTTCCGCGTCAAGCAGAGTGATACTGCCGCCAAGATCCGTGACGCCCAGCCGCGGCTGCAGGCGCAACTGGAGGCGGCTGGTCTCGATCTGCGTGCCAATCAGGTAACGCTGGTCACGGAGAAGGAAGACCTTGGCTAAGCAGCTGCGTCGACCCCCTCCACCTGAAGCGGTTGCCCTGGCCTATCGGGAAGGGGCTGTCGCCCCTCGGGTTGTGGCCAAGGGACGTGGTGTTCTGGCTGAAACCATCATCGAGAAGGCACGCGAGGCCGGTGTCTACGTGCATGAGTCACCAGAGTTGGTGGCTTTGCTCATGCAGGTGGATCTGGATCACCATATACCCGCTGAGCTCTACCGCGCTGTGGCTGAACTGCTGGCCTTTATCCACTTCCTTGAGCGCGGTGCGGCGGATGAAGCACCCGCATTCGACCTGAAGTCCCTCCTGCCTGTGGCCGAAGCCGGCAAATCCTGAGTCCACCCGTCCATTTCTTCCTTTAAGCCGGTCGCTTGACCGGCTTTTTGCCGTCTGTTGGCCATAGGTTTGCCGGCAAGTACCGGCAAACCTTTGCCGCCCCACTTTGCCGTCACCGGCAAAGCGGTGGAAGTCTTTGCCGTAGTTCATTTTTTTGACGAAATATCTTGCCGCTATGGCGGCAAATTATTGCCGTCTGTTGCCGGTATATCTCTTGCATTGCCTATTTTGTGTGTCAATCAGAGAAAAATTGGCATTTTCAAAAGCTGGCACACCTAATGCTTATAGTCCTCCGTCCAAACCGTCAGAGCGTTGGGAAAGACCATGCTAAGACCGAAACGATTACAGGAGCTTCGCCGTACGCGCCGCCATGCCGGTGCGATGGGGCTTGGACGGGACGCAGAAGCGGGGTGGGGTATGGATGCACATTAGCGACCTTACTCCCCGCGCAGAGCATCGACCTAGTCGAACCTCTGCGTCTTGTGTAGTCGGTTTGTTGCCCGGGGGCATGGGTAGCAACCGTGGGGAAATGAAAAAGCGAAAAGCCAACGTTTCCATTCGGTGATCGTCATTGACCGCGTCCTGCTACCCAGGGCACACGGCGAAGGAGAGCAATCATGCAAGTAATCAACACCAATATTCCGTCGCTCAACGCGCAACGGAATCTGGATACCTCTAAAGGCAGTCTCGAGACGTCGCTTCAACGTCTGTCTTCGGGTCTGCGTATCAACTCGGCGCGCGACGATGCGGCCGGCCTCGCGATCTCGCAGCGTATGACGACGCAGATCCGCGGTTCGGACCAAGCCCGCCGCAACGCCAACGACGGCGTTTCGCTGGCGCAGGTCGGTGAAGGCGCACTGTCGCAGATGGGCGATCTGCTGCAACGGGTACGCGAGCTGGCAGTACAGTCGGCCAACGCGACCAACTCGCCGCAAGATCGTCAGGCGCTGAACTCTGAAGTGTCGCAGTTGACCGCGGAACTGGATCGTTTCGCCGTCTCCACCGACTTCAACGGCCTCAAGCTGTTCGACGGTAGCTACGGCGCGGCGATCTATCAGGTTGGCGCCAACGCCAACCAGACCATTACCGCCACCACGGCCAACTTCCGTACCAATAACTACGGTACCTACCAGATCTCGAACGTCACGCAGTTCGCAACCTACGCCGTGACCGGCAGCCTCACCGGTACCACTTTCGGTGGCCAACTGGCCAGCGGCGGTACCGTGATCGCTGGTTCCGGTGGTGCCTCTGGCAGCTTGGCAATCAACGGCGGTAACGGTGGCGCATCGATCAGCACGCTGACCTCGGCCTCGACCGCTCGCGACCTGGCTGCAGCGATCAATGCTAGCAACACCGGTGTGCGCGCCACGGCGCGCAACCAGGCCAACGTCCAGTTTGCCAATACCACGGGCCTGTCCTACTCGATCAACGTGACCGGTGCAAACCAGGTTCCGGTGAACGTAACCTTCCAGGTCAAGGATGGCCGTACGGCCGCCGGTCTCTCGGAAGCGGTCCAGGCCTTCAACGATCGCTCCTCGCAGACCGGCATCACTGCCCGCCTGAACGATACGGCCGACGGCATCATCCTGACCAATGACGATGGCAGCGACATCATGTTGCAATCGGTCTCGACCACGCAGAACGGCACGGTGTGCGGCACGATTTCGCTGTCGACCGGTGGTCTGGGTGGCACGCCGCTGGGCCAGGCCTTTACCATCACCGCGAACGGTTCCGGCGGTGCTGCAGGTGGTGCAACCGCTACCTCGGGCTCGGTACTGCGTATCGGTGGCCAAGTGACTCTGGACTCGGACAAGAGCTACTCGATCTCCACCAGCAGCATGGGCTTCCAGAGCGGTACCGTGGCATCCTCGGGTAGCACGCTCAATGCGACCTCGGGTCTGTTCCTGAATTCGGGTACCAGCCTGGGCTCGAACCTGAAGGCGGTAAACACGCTGGACATCAGCACGGTGGATGGTGCCACGCAGGCCCTGCGCATCGTGGATAGCGCGCTGGCTACCGTGAACGGTCAGCGTGCCGCCTTCGGTGCCCTGCAGAACCGCTTTCTGGCGACCATCACCAACCTGCAGGTCACCTCGGAAAACCTCTCGGCTTCCCGCTCGCGTATCCAAGACACCGACTTCGCCGCGGAAACTGCCAACCTGACGCGTGCGCAAATTCTTCAACAAGCGGGTACGGCGATGCTGGCACAAGCCAATGCCTTGCCCAATCAGGTCCTGTCGCTGCTGCGTAGTTAAGCCCCCGGATACTGTGCAGCAGTCCTTTCAGCCAGCGGTTAACACCGCTGGCTTTTTTGCATACGTCTCCCGCTGTGGGGGGGGCGAGCCACAAAGAAAAAGCGCCCGGCCATGGTCGGGCGCTTGCGCTGTGGTGAGTGCAGAATGGCAGGCTAACTGGCCTGCTGCTCGAGCTGGTAGCTGGCGCCGGCATCGAGTGCCAAGGCGTCACGCAGATAGGGCAGGGTGGTTTGCAGTTCTTCGTGCAGCAGCCAGGGCGGGTTCAGGATGAATAGCCCGCTGCCGTGCATGCCAAAGCCGTCGCTACGCGGCTTGTGCACAGTCAGGCTGGCATGCAGCCAGCCCTTTACCGGCAGCTGCTTGAGCTGTTCGATCATCAGGCGCGGTTCACTGCGCTGTAGCAGGGGGTACCAGACCATATAGACGCCGGTGGCAAAGCGGGTCAGGCCATCGGCCAAGGTATCCACCACGCGTTGATAGTCCTTCTTTTCCTCGTAGGGTGGGTCGATCAGCGTTAGGGCGCGCCGAGGGGCGGGCGGCAACAGCGACTTCAGACCGGCAAAACCGTCCCCCTTTACCAGCTTGGCTTGCCGGCCGGCGCTGGCGAGGTTCTCTTCCAGCAAGGGGAAGTCGGTCGGGTGTAGCTCAAACAGGCGCAGCTTGTCCTCGGCGCGCAATCGCGGCTGAGCCACCAGGGGAGAGCCGGGGTAGAGGCGCATGGCGCCGTCGGCGTTCATCGCTTTCACCTGTTCCACATAGCTGGCCAGGGCAGCAGGCAGATCCTTGCGGTCCCACAGCCGGGCTATACCTCCGGTGTATTCGGCATTCTTGGCCGCGTAGCCGGCGTCGAGCTGGTAGCAGCCGGCGCCGGCGTGGGTATCGATATACCAGTAGGGCTTGTCCTTCTGGTTCAGGTAGTCGATCAGGCTGGCAAGCACATAGTGCTTGAGTACGTCGGCATGGTTGCCGGCGTGGAAGGCGTGGCGGTAGCTGAGCATGGTGGCCGGCTGTTTGGGTCAAGTATGGATTTTACCCTTTGGCGGCCTGCTTGCCGAACGGCCGATACGTGCCTGGATAACCTTATGCCAATTCGGTTTTTCGGATCGCCACAACCTTCTGGTAAAACATAAGCTCCAAGAAGCCGGCTTGCCGGTTGCTCCCCGACAAAAGCGATACCAGCGTATGACCTCGATTTCCGACGCACGGCTGACTCATTTGAAGCAGCTGGAGGCCGAATCCATCCACATCATCCGGGAGGTGGCGGCCGAATTCGACAACCCGGTGATGCTCTACTCCATCGGCAAGGATTCCGCCGTGATGCTGCATTTGGCCAAGAAGGCTTTTGCGCCCGGCAAGCCCCCGTTTCCGCTTATGCATGTGGATACCACCTGGAAGTTCCAGGATATGTACAAGCTCAGGGAGAAACAGGCAGCCGAAGGCTGGAAGCTGATCACCCATGTGAACGAAGAGGGTGTCAAAGCCGGCATCAACCCCTTTACCGCCGGTAGTGCCAAGCATACCGACGTAATGAAGACCCAGGGCCTCAAGCAGGCGTTGGACAAGTACGGCTTCGATGCGGCTTTTGGCGGTGCCCGTCGCGATGAGGAAAAGAGCCGCGCCAAAGAGCGGGTCTATTCCTTCCGTGATCGCAACCACCGCTGGGACCCCAAGAACCAGCGGCCCGAACTCTGGAACATCTACAACTCGCGTATCGACAAGGGCGAGAGCATTCGTGTCTTTCCGCTGTCGAATTGGACCGAGCTCGATATCTGGCAATACATCTTCCTCGAGAACATCGAGATCGTACCGCTGTATTTCTCGGCCGAGCGGCCAGTGGTGAACCTGAATGGCACCCTGGTCATGATCGACGACGACCGTATCCTGCAGTACCTCACCCCTGAGCAGAAAGCCAGCATCGCCACCAAGTCGGTACGCTTCCGTACCTTGGGCTGCTATCCGCTGACCGGGGCGGTGGAGTCCACCGCCGCAACCCTGCCCGAAATCATTCAGGAAATGCTGCTGACCACCACCAGCGAGCGGCAGGGGCGGGTGATCGACCACGATTCGAGCGGGTCTATGGAAAAGAAGAAAATGGAAGGGTATTTCTGATGTCGCACCAATCTGACCTGATCGCCAGCGACATCCTGGCCTACCTCAAGCAGCATGAGAACAAGGACATGCTGCGCTTTATCACCTGCGGCAACGTGGATGATGGCAAGTCGACCCTGATCGGCCGCCTGTTGCACGACTCCAAGCTGATCTTTGAAGATCAGCTGGCTGCCATCCAGCGGGACTCGCAGAAGTACAACACTACCGAGGACGAGATCGACCTCGCCTTGCTGGTCGACGGCCTGCAGGCGGAGCGGGAGCAGGGCATCACCATCGATGTGGCCTACCGCTACTTCAGTACCGACAAGCGCAAGTTCATCATTGCCGATTGCCCGGGTCATGAGCAGTACACCCGCAATATGGCAACCGGCGCCTCCACCAGCAACCTGGCCATCATCCTGATCGACGCCCGCCATGGTGTGCAGACCCAGACGCGTCGTCACAGCTTTATCGTCAGCCTCCTGGGCATCAAGCATGTGATCGTGGCGGTCAACAAGATGGACCTGGTGGACTTCGATCAGGCGGTGTTCGAGCGCATCCAGGCTGAATACCTGGCCTTTGCCGAGCAACTGGGGATAGCCGATATCCGCTTCGTGCCCATCTCGGCGTTGCGTGGTGACAATGTGGTCAACGCTTCCACGCAGGCTACGTGGTACCAGGGCCCGACTCTGATGCACCTGCTTGAGTCCATCGAAGTGGAAGGCGACGTGCATCTCGACGCCTTCCGCCTGCCGGTGCAATACGTCAACCGCCCCAATCTGGATTTCCGCGGCTTCTGCGGCACCATTGCCGCAGGGCGCATCCAGCCGGGTGACGCCGTGGTGGCCCTGCCTTCGGGTAAGCAAAGTCGGGTCAAGGCTATCGTGACCTACGAGGGCGAGCTGTATTCGGCCCACGCCGGTCAGGCCATCACGCTGACCCTGGAGGACGAGATCGACGTCTCGCGCGGCGATATGTTGGTCCGCGTCAACGAGACCAGGCCCAATGTCTCGACCAGCTTTGAAGCCCACATCGTCTGGATGAATGAACAGCCGTTGATGGTGGGCAAGGAGTACGCCTTCAAGCTGGCTGGCAAGCAGGTGTTCGGCAAGGTGCAACGCATATTGCACCGCGTGGACGTCAACAGCCTGGCGAGCTCCGAGGCAGAGCAACTGGCGCTCAACGAGATTGGTCTGTGCCGTATCAGCGTCAACGCGCCGGTTGCCTTCGATGCCTACCGTGAATGCCGCGGTACCGGCAGCCTGATTATCATCGACCGGCTCAGCAATGCCACGGCCGGTGCCGGCATGATTGAAGGTGCCGCAGTAGCGGATGCTGGCGACAATGCCCAGTTGGATGAACTGGCCCGTTTGCGGGCCTTCGAACTGGAACTCAATGCCCTGGTGCGCAAATACTTCCCGCACTGGGAGGCGAGAGATATCAGCAAACTGCTGTCGAAGTAAGTCTGCGCAGTGGTCGGGTCACGGCAGGCCGGTACGCAAGTACCGGCCTGTTTCCTTTTGGGCACGCCGGGCGGTTGCGCCCAGCGTAGCGATTTTGGTCCATAATACGGTCTGTCATGAAATCGTTTTCATGACCTACGGTTACACTGCCTCCTAGCCGAAAGTCCCGCATGTCCGCTCCATCTCCAGCCCCCAAACAGCGCCTGCTTTCGCTCGCCTGGCCCATCTTCATCGAGCAGTTGCTGCATCTTACAACCGGCATGATGGGCACCTTCATGATCAGCCATATCTCGGACGACGCGGTCGCGGCGCTGGGGACGGCCAACCAGATTGTGGTGCTGTTCGTCATCTTGTTCGGCTTTATCGGCATCGGTACCAGCGTGGTGGTCACCCATCATCTGGGTGGTGGCGACAGGGAAGGGGCGGACCAGATTGCCTCGACCGCCATCGGGGTGAATAGCTGGTTCGGCTTGATCATCAGTATCGCGGTCTACTTTCTGGCCGAGCCCATGCTGCGGCTGATGCAGCTGTCCGATCACCTGCTTGAGTACGCCGTACCTTTCCTGGCATTGATGGGCGGTACCTTGTTCCTGGAGGCCATGAATCTGGCTATCTCGGCCGTGCTGCGCGCCCATGGCCACACCCGCGACCCCATGCTGGTGACGCTGGGCCAGAACGTGCTGAACCTGTTGGGCAACTGCATCCTGCTGTTTGGCTGGTTCGGTGCGCCCAAGATGGGCGTGGTCGGCGTGGCCTTGGCCACCATCTTCAGCCGGCTGGTGGCCTGCCTCGTGATGTGGGCGCTACTGGAGTACCGCACCCACCTCAAGGTTAGGGCGCGCGACTTCTTCAATTTCTCGCGCGAGCGGCTGGCGCGCATCCTGCACATCGGCCTGCCGGCGGCCGGCGAGCAGGTCAATTGGTACCTGGCCTTCATGACCGTGACGGCTTTTACCGCGCGCATGGGCGATACCGCGCTGGCGACCCAGTCCTACGCCATGCAACTCGTATGGATCGTCGTACTCTGCAGCGTGGCAATAGGCCTTGCGACCGAGATCATGATCGGCCATCTGGTGGGGGCGGGGGAGTTCGACGAGGTCTATCGGCAGCTGCTGCGCAGTCTGCGGGTTGGTTTTGCGGCGGCCATTGTCGTTGTGCTGCTCGTGGCCATTGCTTCTCGTTGGCTGTTGGGCTGGTTCACCCATAACGAGGAAATTATCTCGATGGGGGTGACGTTGATGTTCATCGGTATCGTCCTGGAGCCGGGGCGGGTCTTCAATCTGATCGTCATCAATGCGCTACGCGCCACTGGCGATGCCCGCTACCCGGTGATGATCGGTGCCGTGTCCATGTGGGGGGTGATGGCCTTCGGAGCCTGGCTGCTCGGTACCGTCCTGGGCCTGGGTCTGGTTGGGGTCTGGATCGCCTTCGCGCTCGACGAATGGCTGCGTGGCCTGCTCATGTACCGGCGCTGGAAGAAGCGCAAGTGGCTGAAGTATGCGGAACGCACCTACCAGAGTGTGAAAGCCGCCGCCCAGCCCGCCTGACCTTGTCAGTCCCGATCAGCCACCGCCTTGCCGGTGGCTTTTTTCTGGGCGGCAAAGCTTGCCGCCTGTCTCGTCCTACTTTGGACTGTGAAGGGTACCGGGCTTGATCTATCAGCCTCTGCTAAGACTGGCACAACCTGTGCTTTGGTCTGTCTCGACAGGACCAGTACAACAGAAAAATCGCCAGCGAGAACACCATGCTCTCCAGTCTCAACAACTACTTCGCTTCCAACGAAGCCGCCCTGAAACTCAGGGCCACCCGTCAGGAAGTGATCGCCAGCAATATCGCGAACGCGGACACGCCCGGCTACAAGGCGCGTGATTTCGATTTCGGCGAGGCATTTGGCAAGGCACTGGATGCGCAAAAGGGGATCAAGCAAGGCATGAGCCTGGCACGGACAGACGACCGACACTTGTCTGCCAAGACCGGCGGCGCCCTAGAGGCCGACTTGTTGTACCGGAACGATGTGCAGCCCTCCATCGATGGCAACACGGTGGATATGAATATCGAGATGAGCAACTTTACCGATAACGCCATCCGTTATCAGGCCAGCCTGACCTTCATGCAAAAGCGCATTGAAGGCATGCGTGCCGCGCTGCAATCGCAATAAGCCGTAGTAACCGGGAAACGGGAGTCACACCATGTCATTGTTCCGCGTATTTGATATTGCCGGCTCGGCCATGACCGCGCAGTCGATCCGCCTCAACGCGACCGCCAGCAATATGGCCAACGCCGAGAGCGCGACCAGCTCGACCGGGCAGCCCTATCGCGCGAAACAGGTGGTGTTTGCCGCCACCCAGCTGAACGCCAACCAGCCGCAGGCGGTGGGCGTGCAGGTGGCGGCAGTGTCCGAGGATCAGGCGCCGCCCCGGCTGGTGTACGACCCCAAGAATCCGCTGGCGGACGGTAACGGCTATATCGCCATGCCCAATGTGAACGTGGTGGAGGAGATGACCAATATGATCTCCGCCTCGCGCTCCTACCAGACCAATGCGGACATGATGAATACCGCCAAGACCCTGCTGCAGCGCACGCTGCAGCTGGGCCAGGCTTGATTGAGGTGAGATGAGATGAGCTCGGTTAGCAACGTCAAGAGCAGTGCGGACCTGTTCGAGAGCCTCAATCAGGCGCGGGATACCAAGAGCAAGTCACAGGAGACGCAAGACCGTTTCCTCAAGCTCCTGATCACGCAGCTGCAGAACCAGGATCCGATGAACCCGGTGGACAACGCCCAGAGTACTAGCCAGATGGCGCAGATGAGCACTGTCACCGGCATCGAGAACCTCAATGCCTCCATCACCAGCATGATGACCACCTTCAACGCCGGCCAGTCCTACCAGGCTGCCGCGCTGATCGGCAAGCAGGTGCTGGCCGAAGGCGACACCATGCAGTTCGACGGCAAGACCGAGGTCACTGGTGAATTGGATGTGCCGGACGGTGGCGCACGTGTGACGGTCACCATCTACAACGCCAACAATCAGAAGGTCGACGAGATCAGCCTGGGCGACCAGAAGGCTGGCCGCCAGTCGGTGAGCTGGGACGGCAAGGATGCCAGCGGCAATACTTTGCCAGCCGGCAAGTACTACATCTCTGCCACGGCTGACCAGCCTACCGGTGCCGGCAAGGTTTTGCCGACCTACACCTATGTGGGCGTCAAGAGCGTCGCGCTCGACAATGGCACGGTCAACCTGAGCCTCTCCGACGGCCGGGTCCTGCCCTACAGCAAGATAAGCAGCATCATGTAAGCACCCTGTCGCAACTCATCCATCGCATCCAGTTACGGCCATATTCGGTAGGAGAATTAAAATGGGTTTCCAACAGGGTCTGAGCGGTCTGAATTCCGCATCCAAGTTCCTCGACGTGGTTGGCAACAACGTTGCCAACGCCAACACTGTCGGCTTCAAGGGCTCGCGCGCGGAATTTGCCGACGTGTACGCCAACACCCTGGCCAGCACCAATGTGCAGGTGGGTATCGGCGGCCGCACCTCGAACGTGGCCCAGCAGTTTGCCCAGGGCAATATCACGAGCACCAGCAATCCGCTCGACATTGCCATCCAGGGCAACGGCTTCTTCCGCATGATCGACCCGGCTGGCTCCTACAGTTACGCCCGTAACGGTCAGTTCCAGCTGGACCGCGATGGTTACATCGTCAACAACGGCCAGAAGCTGGCGGGCTTTGGTGTAAATCCCTCTACCAACCAACTGATCACCGGTGCAACACCCTCTGCGTTGCAGATCAAGACCTCCAATATTGGTGCGCAGGCAACCGGTGGTTCATCGTTGGCCAACGCCGGCCTGACTTTGGGCATGAACTTTGATGCGCGTAGTCCCGTTGTCAACCGTGGTACCAGCACGGTGTCGGTCAATGGTCTGCAACTGAACAATGCGGCGCCCAATAACACGCAAGTGAATTACCAGTTGCGTGTAACGGACTCAGCTGGTCGCTTCCATGACATGGATGTCCGTTTGACCAAGGTGGCGGCGAATACCTGGAGCGTGGCTACCGATCTGGATAACACCGGTACGTTTACTCCGGCTGCCAATCCGTTGGTTTTCAACGCATCTGGGCAGTTGCAGTCGGGCTCCCCGGCTGCGGTCAGCTACAACCTGTCTTCCCCGGCCCCGGCCTATGGAACAACACCGTTCAACGTCAATGTGAACTTCTCAGGCGCGACCGAGGTAGCGACGCCTACGGTACCGGGGACGATCAACGTCAACGACACCGCGGCTCAGAACCTGACTATGTCGATTGCCAATTCCAATCTGGATGCAGCTGATCCTGTTGGTGCAACCCATACCTATTCGGGTACCTATCTGGACAGCACGGGCGCCCCCCACACGGTTGATATCACCTTGACCAAGGCGGCGGCGAATACCTGGACGCCCACCCTTGCGGTCGATGGTGCCGCCTTCCCCATCGTGCCGGCGCCGACTGCGGTCAGCTTCAATAACGCGGGCTTGCTGGTGACTGGTTCGCCTATTGCGATTACCGGTGCTGCCGGCGGTACCAATTTCAATATCAGTCTGCAGGGCATCACGCAGAAGGCGGCGGCTTTTACTTCTGCACCTATCGAGGTCCGCAGCACGCCTAGTGTGATTCCTTCCGATCCGACGACCTACACCCATTCGACCTCGGCCACGGTTTACGATTCGCAAGGCATTGGCCACACCCTGACGGCGTACTTTACCAAGGTGGGCGTGAATGCCTGGGAGGTGCAGACCAGTTTTGACGGGGCGACCCCAGTCACCCAGCCCGGCTACATCACCTTCGACGCCGCCGGCAAGATGAATGGTGGTAGCCAGTTGGCCTACACCTCGCCGATCCCATCGCCCAGCGGTGCGCAGACCCCGCTGGCCTTCACGACCTATTTCACTGGGACGACCCAGTTCGGCAACCAGTTCGGGGTCAACGAGTTGAATCAGGACGGCTATGCGGATGGCAATATCACCGGCCTCAGCATTGGCAAGGACGGCATCATCCTGGGCCGTTATTCCAATGGCCAGAACCGGACCATCGGCCAGATCACGCTCTATAATTTTGCCAACCCGCAAGGCCTGCAGCCCCTGGGTGACAACCGCTGGGCGGAGACCTTCGCCTCCAACCAGGCCCGTCAGGGAACGCCAGGCACCAGTGACTTCGGTACCCTGCAATCCGGTGCGGTCGAAGACTCCAACATCGACCTGACCAAGGAACTGGTGGACATGATCACCGCGCAGCGCAGCTACCAGGCCAACGCGCAGACCATCAAGACGCAGGACTCGGTACTGCAGACCCTGGTCAACCTCCGCTAAGTCTTGCCGCCGGCGGCGAATCTTGCCGCCAAGCCCCCGCCAGAACCGACCATTGCCCCGCAATGGCCGGTTTTTGCATGCCTTTTAAGGCTGGCACACTTGCTGCTTATATCTGTTCGACGCATAACCGCGACCCGTACAGAGGGATAGCAAATGGATCGGCTTATCTACGTGGCCATGACCGGGGCAAAGCATGCTGCCCTGCAACAGGCCACCGTTGCCAACAACCTGGCCAACGCCACCACGCCAGGCTTCAAGCAGGAGCTGGCTGCCTCACGCGCCGTGCAGGCCGTGGGTGGTACCGGCTACGCCACCCGGACCTTTACGCTCGAACAGACGCTGGGGTCGGACTTCACCCCCGGCACGCTGCAGACCACCGGCCGCGAGCTGGACATTGCCGTCACTACCGAGGGCATGTTTGCGGTGCAGACCGGCAATGGCGAGGCCTACACCCGTAACGGCAGCTTGCAGATCGACGAGAACGGCCTGTTGAAGACCCGTGCCGGCTACCCGGTGCTGGGCGATGCGGGGCCGATCACGGTGCCCGAGAACAGCGTACTGACCTTTGGCAAGGACGGCACCATCAGTGCCTCCCCGCTCAACGATCCAGCCCAGCGCAACGAGATCGGCCGGATCAAGCTGGTGAAGCCGGACGAGCGACAGCTTGACCGGGGTAACGACGGCCTTTTCCGCTTGCGTGACGGCACGCCGGCCCAGGTGGACGCGAACGTGCAGATGAGCAACGGCATGCTGGAGGCCAGCAATGTCAGCGCGGTGGATCAGTTGGTGAAAATGATCGATTACCAGCGCAACTACGATCTGCAGGTACGGATGTTGCAAACGGCAGACCAGAATGCCCGCGCTGCCGCGCAAGTGATGACGCTCAGCTGATATAGCAGCGCATAGACAACGACAGGAATAAACGGAAAGGATTGCCGCCATGATGCGCTCGCTTTGGATCGCCAAGACCGGCATGGACGCGATGCAGATGAACATCGACGTCGTGTCCAACAACCTCGCCAACGTCAATACCAATGGCTTCAAGCGGAGCCGCGCGGTGTTCGAGGATCTGCTGTACCAGACCCTGCGCCAGCCGGGTGGCACTACCAGCCAGCAGACCCAGCTGCCGACTGGCTTGCAGCTCGGCACCGGTGTGAAGCCGGTGGCGACCGAGCGCATCCACACCCAGGGCAATCTGCAGCTCACCGACAATCCCTATGATCTGGCGATCAATGGTCAGGGCTTCTTCCAGGTTGACCTGCCAGACGGCACCATCGGCTATACCCGCGACGGTGCCTTCCACCTGAACAACCAGGGCGTGATTGTTACTTCCGAGGGCTATCCGCTCTCTGGCAACATCACTGTGCCGCAGGGCGCCATCCAGTTCGGCGTGAGCCGCGACGGCATCGTGACCGCCCTGCAGTCTGGCCAGACTCAGGCCACCCAGATCGGCAATATCCAGCTTGCCACCTTTATCAACCCGGAAGGGCTGAAGAGCGTGGGCGAGAACCTCTACCTCGAGACCTCGGCCTCCGGGGCACCGCAGGTCGGCACGCCGGGCCAGAACAGCCTGGGTGTGCTCAACCAGCAGTACGTGGAAACCTCCAACGTCAACATCACCGAAGAACTGATCAATATGATCCAGGCGCAACGGGCCTACGAGATCAACTCCCGGTCCATCCAGACCTCGGACCAGATGCTGCAGAAGCTCACGCAGCTGTAAGACCGACGCGAACCTAGACGCCCTGGAGCCCACCATGTCCCGACTGCTCGTAACTGGCCTGATCGCCGCACTGCTCAGCGCCTGTGCCACCAGCGTGCCGCGTACCATCGTTACTGCGCCCACCAGCATCCGGCCCTCGGCGCAGCGCCCAGAGGTGGTCGCCAACGGCTCGATCTACCAGATGGCCAATGCACGGCTCCTCTTCGAGGACCGCATGGCGCGGCATATCGGCGACAACATCACCATCCAGATCCAGGAGCAGGTCAACGCCTCGGCCAAGTCGGGCAACACCGCCGAACGCAAGACCACTAACTCTGGCAGCGTTGCGGCAGGTACCTCGGGCACGCTCAGCAAGCTCCTCGGTGGTATCAATATGAATATCACCTCGGACAACAAGCACGACGGCAGCGGCACCACCACCTCGACCAACAGCTTCAATGGCGCGATCACCGCCCAGGTGATGGACATGCTGCCCAATGGTAACCTCGTGGTCGGTGGTGAGAAGCAGGTCAATATCCGTGGCGAAATCAGCTACTTGCGGGTCTCGGGCATCGTGAACCCCAGCGATATACAGGCAGGCAATGTGGTATCCTCGACAAAGGTAGCCGAGGCCCGCATCGAAGAAATGGGTTCCGGCACCGTGGCGGCCGCCGATAAGGCGGGCTGGCTACAAAACTTCTTCTTCAGCTTCCTACCGTTCTAAGCAATGACCTTATCCCGCACCGCCCGACTGATCGCCTGTGTGCTCCTGATCTCCGGTAGTGGTGCGGTTTACGCCCAAAAAATCAAGGAATTGGCCAGTATCGGCGGGGTGCGTAGCAACCAGTTGATCGGTTATGGGCTGGTTGTCGGCCTTGATGGTAGTGGCGACCAGACTACCCAGACGCCATTCACGGTGCAGAGCGTGGTCAATATGCTGACCCAGCTCGGTGTGAATATGCCGCCGGGTACCAATCTGCAGCTTAAGAACGTCGCAGCAGTGACGGTGACCGCCTCCTTGCCCGCTTTTTCGCGGCCGGGGCAGAACATAGACGTCACTGTCTCCTCCATCGGCAATGCGAAGAGCCTGCGTGGCGGCACCTTGCTGATGAGTCCGCTCAAGGGGGCAGACGGCCAAATTTACGCGGTGGCCCAGGGCAATCTGGTGGTGGCCGGTGCCGGGGCTTCGGCGGCGGGTTCCAGTACCACGGTCAACCAGCTTGCGGTAGGGCGCATTCCCAATGGGGCTACGGTGGAGCGTGAAGTGCCGGGTGGGGTGGGGCAGGGCGATTTCATCACCCTCTCGCTCAATGATGCCGATTTCAGTACCGCCAGCAAGGTTGCCCAGGCGGTGAACACCGGCATGGGCGCGACCACGGCGCGCGCTTTGGATGCCCGTACCATTCAGGTCAAGGCACCGCAGGACCCGGACGCGCGCGTGAGTTTCATGGCCAAGCTGGAGAACCTGACGGTTACGCCGTCGGATGTCACAGCCAAGGTCATCATCAACGCCCGTACCGGCTCGGTGGTCATGAACAAGGCAGTAACGCTGGAGCCCTGCGCCATTTCACACGGCAACCTGACGGTCACGATCTCGGCCAAGAACGAGGTCAGCCAGCCTAATGCACTTTCCGGCGGCAAGACCAAGCCGGTGCAAAATGCGACCGTGGATATCAAGGCGGAGAAGGGCGGCGTGACCGCCGTTCCCAAGAGTGCCTCGCTCAATGAGGTGGTGCGCGCCCTCAACCAGATAGGTGCTACGCCGCAAGACCTGCTGGCGATCTTGCAGGCCATGAAGTCGGCCGGTGCCTTGCAGGCCGAGTTGGAAGTGATTTGATCGCGAATCGCGATATGGAAAAAGGGTGCTGCGGCACCCTTTTTTGTTGCCCGTAGCGGCGGCGGAGATTTTTGCCGCCTGCCTTGCCGCTGCTGAGGCGTAGGCTGAAGATTTTCTTGTATTTTACTTATAAATCAATAGCTTGATTGTTGGCATGTAACGTGCTTTGGATTGTCCGAGATTGATCGGCAGCCCGAGTACACCATGCAAACTTCTTCCGCTACCAGCAATGCCAGCCTGAACGCCCGCCTCGCGATCGACGCGCAGGCCGTGGGCGACCTGCGCTCGCGCGCTGCCCGCGACCCCAAGGGTGCGGCACGCGAAGTGGCTGGCCAGTTCGAGAAGATGTTTCTCGACATGGTCATGAAGTCCATGCGGGAGGCGACGCCCAAGTTCGACGAGCTGGAAAGCAACTCCGTAGGCATGTTCCGCTCAATGTATGACCAGCAGCTCTCTCAGACCATTACCAGCGGCAAGGGACTGGGCCTGGCGGATGTGATCGCCGCCCAGGTCGAGCGCATGAACAACCCTGCCAGCCTGCAGGTGCCGCTGCATCGTCCGTCGCGCGATACCTTCGACCTGAAGGCAGCCAGGACCGGCACCTCCGCGGGTGCTGCCACGCCATCTGCTGCCGCAAGCAAGGCAGAAGGCTCGGCCAGCGACTTCGTCAGTACCTTGGGCCAGGCCGCCGTGGGCGCTGCGCAATCGCTGGGCCTCTCGCCCCACCTGATGCTGGCCCATGCCGCGTTGGAAAGTGGCTGGGGCAAGAAGCCCATTACCGACAGTGCCGGCAACAACACCTACAACCTGTTCGGCATCAAGGCCGGCCGAGACTGGACTGGCAAGACCGCCGACATCACCACTACCGAGTATGTGGATGGTGTTGCCCAGAAGCGGGTCGAGAAATTCCGCGCCTACGACAGCTATGCCGATGCCTTCGCCGACTATGCCCGCCTCTTGAGCAAGCGCTACGGCGATGCTGCCCAGGCCGGCAGCGACGCGAAGACCTTCGCCAATGAGTTGCAGGAAGGTGGTTACGCCACTGACCCGGCCTACGCCAAGAAGCTGGCCCGGGTGGCCGAACATCCCGCTCTGCGCGCCTACCGCGCGATGAGCTGAGCAACAGACAGCAAGAAATCAAAGCCGCCCTGTGCGGTGAGGATGGAACATCATGGGTAACAGTATCTACGGCATTGCGGTATCGGGTCTGAAGGCGGCACAGATCGGCCTGACCACGACCGGCCACAACATCGCCAACGCCAATACTCCCGGCTACAACCGCCAGCAGATCGTGCAGAGTGCGGTCACGCCGTTCCCCACGGGTGGGGGCTTTCAGGGGCGTGGCGTCGAAGTCGATACCATTACCCGTATCTACAACGAGTTCATGGCTCGCCAGGTGCAGACTGCGACCGCACAGGATGGCTACCTCAGCAACCTGCAGTCGCATCTGTCGGACCTGGATAACCTGCTGGCTGACCCTTCGGCCGGCTTCTCGCCCTCGCTGCAGGACTTCTTCACCGGCGTGCAGACGGTGGCCAACAACCCGCAGAACGTGCCTGCCCGGCAGGCGCTGCTGGGCCTGGCGCAGTCCATGATCACCAAGCTCAACACGGTCAACGACCGGATGCAGACGCTTCGTGACGACGTCAACACCGAGATCAAGGCCACGGTTAACAATATCAATTCGATCACCGGCCAGATCGCCAATCTGAACGATCAGATCATCCTGGCCACCGGCGCCGGTGGTGGTAACCCGCCCAACGACTTGCTGGACCAGCGAGATCAACTGGTCACGGACCTGAACAAGTACGTCAAGAGCACGGTCATCAAGCAGTCGGACGGCAGCTACAACATCTTTATCGGCAACGGTCAGAATCTGGTGGTGGGCAAGAATGCCTTTACGCTGGGCGCCGTACAGGCCGCGGACGACCCGGGTCGGCTGGACGTGGCCTACCAGCAGTTCGGTACCACGGCGGTCATTCCCTCAGAGATGCTCACAGGCGGTTCGCTCGGCGGCGTACTGGACTTCCGCAAGAATGTGCTCGATGTGGCACAGAATTCACTCGGCCGCGTCGCGATCACGCTGGCGCAGACCGTGAACGACCAGCATCGCAAGGGTCAGGACCTCAATGGCAACTACGGCGGCAACTTCTTTCAGTTCCCGGTCGAGAATACCAATGCCCAGTACAACCTGGGCGGTGTTGCCGGCACGAACCTGACGGCGCAGCTGACCAATACCCAGCCTTTTATCAAGAGCGATTTCAATGTCGCGCTGGATGCCACCGGTACCAACTACACCATTACCCGGCTGACTGACGGCCAGACCGCCACGGTATCGCTGGCCAGCGGTGCCATGACCACGCCCCCCGGCTTTGTAGCTTTTGGCGTTCGTTTCCAGCTGAGTGCCAATATCGCAAACGGAAGGAACTACGGCGTCAGCTTCCTGCCTGCCGCGTCCAACATCATTCCGAACGCCAAGAATACCGGTAACGCCAATCTGCAGGTTTCGATCTCGAATACCAACCAGCTGACGGCCAGCGACTACGAGTTCATCTATGACGGCCCGGATTATCGCGTAGTGCGCAAGGACGATGGTGCGGTGTTCAACATCAACGCCGCCGCCTGGGCCAACCCGCCGGTACAGGTCGACGGCATGCAGTTCCGCATCAACAGCGGCACGATAAATCCGGGTGACCGCTTTACCATCCAGCCCACCCGCGGCTTTGCCGACAATATGACCGTCGGCATCACCGACACGGCAGAAATTGCCGCCGCCGCACCGATCAGTACGACTGGTGATACCGCGCATGTCGTCAGCGCGGGCGACCCGAACAATACCGGTACCGGTACGATTACCACCATTACCGCCTCGCTCTCCGCGCTGGGTGGGGCTGCGGCCAAGAAGGTGGACATCGTCTTCACGGCGGCGGGTACCTACGACATTCGCGACACTGCGACCGGCAACACCTTGGTAGCCAACCAGGCCTATGTCGCTGGTGGCAACATCTCCTACAACGGTTGGACGGTGCAGATCGCCGCCGCGCCGGCTGCCGGTGACCGCTTTAC